>NZ_JADKPS010000002.1:0-917618 GCF_015350755.1 Flavobacterium sp. JLP
CTTTCAATAAAATAATAAGATTTAAAAAAAATCCATTCTGCAAAACAGAATGGATTTTTTGTTTACTATCGTTTTTCAATCAAAATACTTACTGCGTTTCCACCAAAACCTACAGCGTTTATCAAAACTTTTTTAATCGATTTTGCCTGAGTTTTTACTTCTGAAAAAGGCACTCCAATAAATGTATCATGCTGCATCATAAAAAGTGCTAATTCTAAGCTCAACATTCCAGATGCGCCAAAGGTATGCCCGACTTTCCATTTGTTGGTTGTCAATAACGGCAATTTAGATCCAAAAACTTTTTCTACAGCGCGCAATTCTGTCAAATCACCTTTTATTGTTCCTGGTGCGTGCATGACGATTACATCAATATCTTCTAATTTTTCGTCTTTTAAAGCCATTTTCATGGATTTCTGAAAACAGTCCGCTTCTGCAGAAATAGAAATATTATGCTCTAGGATTTCGGTTGCATAACCAACACCAGTAACATAAGCGATTGCATTGTCTTTTTCTCCTGCTTCTAAACAGCAAACCGCTGCGCCTTCACCCAAAATCATGGTGTTTTGGGTTTTCTGAAAATCAAAAGCGAGATTTGGCCAAGCTTGTTCATCTTGATTAATTTTTGAATATATTTTGAGCGCACGCATCTGGGCAATTGTAAAATCAGTCAAAGGCGCTTCGCTCCCTCCTACTAAAAACTTATCTGCCATTCCTGATTGCAGCCAGGCAATTCCATTTAAAACTGCATGAAGTGCTGTCGAACAAGTTATAGAATGCGATATTTCTGGACCATGATTTTGTAAATCATGTGCAACCCAAGAGGAGATATTTCCTAAAGTAGTTGTTGGAGAAGCCAAAGTCTGTGCTTTTCCCGTATCTATATATTCTTTGTAATGCTTTTCAAATAAATCAGTAGCACCACGTGAAGAACCAATATTGATTCCAAAAACAGCCTTTGAATTCCAGCCTGCCTCTTCAATAGCTTTTCGTGAAACTGCTAATGCAAATAAAACCGAATCATCTAAAAACTTATATTTAGAATCTGATTCCCGAATTGTTTTAATAAGCTCCTTCGATGCAACATCAAGAACAGCAACAGAAGTCTCTTGCTGATCTATAAATTGTTTGGAAAAGCAATGTTGGCCATCAAGATATTTTTTCCAAACTTCATCAGTATTATTTCCTAGAGAAGAAATGGAAGAGAAAGCTGTTATGGAGATTTTTGTTTTCAATGTTACTGATTTTTAAACGTGCAAGTTCGCGAAAAATTAGAACTTTATTATAACCATATAAGAGATATAAGCAAATGTAATAAGACCAACTAGACCAAACTTTTTTATTGAATTTATATCTCTTATATGATTGAAAAACCTATACCATTTCAATCGCTTCTTCAATAGTTTTATATACTTCTTGAAGTTGATCATCGGTTATAATATAAGGTGGCAAAATATAAACAATGTTGCCAACTGGTCTCAAAATTACTCCATTTTCGATAAAGAAATTATAGAGTTTTGTGCGCATTGAGCCGTAGTAACTTTCTTCAGAATCTGATTTGATTTCGACGGCAAAGATAACGCCTAAGGTTCTGGCTGTAATTACTTTTGAATGATTTTCAATTTTCTTTTGAAAATCTAAATGACTCGCATTAATTCTTTTGATGTTCTGCTGCATTTCCGATGTTTGCAATAAATCTATACTTGCCAAAGCCGCTGCACAACCAGTTGGATTCGCCGTGAAGGTGTGCCCATGAAACAAAGCTTTATTAATATCATCATCAAAAAAAGCATCAAAAATGTCTTTAGTAAAAGTTGTAATTGCCATAGGTATTGTTCCTCCAGTCAAAGCTTTCGACAAACAAATCATATCTGCTTCTTCAGAAACATAATCCATTGCAAATGTTTTTCCTGTTTTCCCAAAACCGGTCATAACTTCATCTGCAATAGTTAAAACTTGGTTTTCTTTACAAATCCTAATTAGTTTTGCTAATGCTTCTGGCTCGTACATTACCATTCCGGCTGCACCCTGAACTAAAGGTTCGAAAATAAATCCGGCACAATTATGATTTTGAATTGCATTTTTTAAAGCATCAAAACTAATTTGTTCCTTTCCTTTTACTGGAACAGGAATCCGAACAACATCAATAAACATTCCTTGAAAAGCTTGGGTATAAAATGAAATGCCACTTGCCGCCATTGCTGCAAAAGTATCTCCGTGAAAAGCATTTTCAAAAGCAATTATCTTGGTTCGTTTTTCATTTTTATTAAAGAAATATTGCAAAGCTACTTTTATAGCTACTTCAACTGCTGTCGAACCATTATCAGAAAAGAAGATTTTCTCTTGGTTTTTAGGCAAAATTTCCATGAGTTTTTCTGCAACTTTTATCGCGGGTTCATGTGTAAAACCTCCAAATAAAACATGTTCTAAAGTGGTCAGCTGTTTATAGATCGAATCAGCAATAAATTTATTACTGTGGCCAAACGGATTTACCCACCAAGAGGCAATCGCATCGATGTATACTTTATTATTTTCATCCCACAGCAACGCGCCTTCACCTCTCGATATTACAATTGGCGTTTGAGAAGTTTTGTGCTGCGTATACGGATGCCAAAGATATTGGCTGTCTTTTTCAGATAAAGTCATTTTTTAGGATATAGAAAACAGAGTATAGAGCAAAGACTAAACCACTGTAGTTTTGACAAAGATAGAAAAGTCTGTTTTCTTTATTCTATATTCTTTGCTCTATAAATTAACAAGGTTTTGTCGGAACAAATCGGCGTATTCTTTAATTACATTTTGATCGAAGTACGGTTCTTCGTCAATTCTTCCAATGCATTTTATTCCTGTTTTATTCAAGATTAAACTTTCAGTCGGTTTGTTTTCGCTGCCGCTGAAGATAATTCCGGAAACTTGCAAACCTCGATTCTGAATTGCTTCAACTGTCAATAAAGTATGATTAATGCTGCCAAGATAATGTCTTGAAACAACAATAATTTTATAATCCGGTTTAATCAAATCAATAATAGTTTCTTTTTCGTTCAACGGAACAAAAATCCCTCCAGCTCCTTCAATAACTAAATTATTATCTGTTTCTGGTTCTTGAATTTGACTGACATCAATTGTAATTCCATCAATTTCCGCTGCCCAATGCGGACTCGCTGGCGTATTTAACTGATAAGCATTTTCAAAAATTTTAGATTTTTGATTGGAGATTTTAGATTTGATTTTATGACTGTCAGAATTGCCTAAATCACCAGCCTGAATAGGTTTCCAATAGTCAGCTTCTAAAGCTTCAACCACAATTGTAGCAACTATGGTTTTACCAACATCGGTAGAAATTCCTGTTATAAATATTTTCATGATTTTGTTACGCAGAGATTCACAAAGCTACACAAAGCTACACAAAGAATAAATAATTTTGGGGATCTCTGCATTTTCCCTGTGAGTCTCTGTGTAATATTCTCTGCAAAATACCAATAAAAAAGAAACCCATCATTACAATGGGTTCTATTTTTGTTTATTCTTCTTTTAATTCGTCGATCACTTTTTTGATTTCTTTGGCGTATTTACCGTAAAATTTTTGAACCCACCATTCCAGCATAATTCCCATAAAAAGCATAGTAAAAATAACTACTGAGGCCAATACTGCTAATTGATAATTTGTAATTTCATTTGACAAAAAACCAGGAATTTTAGATAATTGAAAATAAAAAAGGCCGATCAAATATAAAATTAAAAAAGGTGTCAAGGCAAATCCAAAAGTTTTATACAATTCCATATTAAGTCTTATGTCAAAATAAGTTTCATACAAACTGTCTTTCGTTTTTAATTCTATCGAGCCTAATCTCTTATAAAATAAATATAGTTTTATCAAATAATAAAGGCTTACGGCAGTAAAAAGGCTATAAAGCAGATAAAACAAAACGATTCCTTTTTGCGGAAAATTGCATAATATGGGAATAAATCCTATAAAAATAATTGAAAGTATTTGATAAATAAATTCGTTTTTTAAATTCTTTTTGATTTTATCCAGTGGCGTATTTGCCGATTGTATTTTTTCTAAATTATTTGGAAGAACGACATTTTCTGTCTTTTCGTTATTCCATGCATTTTGTATATCGTTAAAATCCATATCCTTGATTTTTAATTATTTCTTTTAATTTTTCTTTTGCTCTGTTCAGTTTTACGCGGGCATTCCCTTCAGAAATTCCAAGGTTTTCTCCAATTTCTTTATGCGAGAAACCTTCTAACTGATAAAAAATAATGGCTTTGTCAATTTTTTCAAGTTTCTGAACTGCTTTATAAAAATGATCAAGCTGACTTTCTTTTATATGCGAATCGCCTTCTTCGTCTTTAATATTTTCAGAAGCAATTTCATACTTATCTACTTTTCGCTTTTCTTTTCTAAGAAAAACAATTGCTGTATTTACTGCGACGCGATACATCCAAGTCGAAAACTGACTTTCATTTCTAAAAGTGTCGTACGATTTCCAAAGCTGACAAACAATTTCTTGAAAAAGATCTTGCTGATCATCAAAATTATCCATGTACATTTTAGAAACCTTGTACAAAATTCCTTTGTGACTTTCTATCCGTTTTAAAAACTCTTGTTCTTTCTCTTTCAAAACTTTTCTAGTTCATTACCGGTTTTACACTATATCCTGCTTTTCTTAACAAATTAATCACTCCAAATTCTCCTCCTAAATGTGCCGCTCCAAAAGCAAAAAACACAGATTCTTTTTTCATTAATATTGGCATTTGATTAATCCAATTGCTGTTTCTGTCATCTAAAATTGTTTTTCTGGTTTTTTCACTTGCAAATCTTTCATCCGTACTAAATTCATGCAATTCATCAATGTTCTCCATTTTATAAGCCGTTACTAATTTAGATGTTTCTTCTGGAGTGGATTCACTTAGCATGGCAATCATTTCGTTATTTGAATAAGCATTTTCAAGTATTGCAAACTGAGATTTAACCGTTTCAAGTCCGCCTATTTCAATATTTCTTTTTTTGGCTTGATCAATAAATTCCATTTCATAAAGTTTTATATCTGTACAGCCAAAAGATTTCATTGAGATTAAACTCATTACTGTCATTAAGCTAAAAGCATCTACTTGTTGCACCGTCATTCCAGTTGTCTTTTTCAAAATCTCATCTAATTTAGACAATTGTTCTGGACTTAACTTTTTGCTTAATGGTTCTTTTCCCATAGCCAGTTTTTGCATCTCTGTCATCTCTTTCGGATCAGCGAAATTGATTTCTAGCACTAATTTATTTGATGCTTCGAATGCTTTTTTTGTTTTTTCAGTAAGAAAATAATCTCCTCCGCAAATCATATGAATGGTTCCGTATAGATAAGAAGGTTTCGATAATCCGTTTCCTGATACTTCCCACAAAAGAGAATTTTCAAGTTTTGTAACTGTTGTCTGTGCTTGAGTTGCTCCACTAAAAATAATGGCGATTGCCACTACTGCTGCTTTAAATAAATTTTTCATTTTGATTGATTTTAAGTTGATTATTGATTGATGATTTTGATGATTGAAACTCCAAATTATAGTTTGCTGTATTTTTCTCTTTTTATAGAAGCATAAGTTGCTATAAGCAGACAAATAATTATTATTGTAAAATCAGGATATGGTTTGCTATAGAAAAAATGATTTACTAAAGAATAAGTTACCTGAATGGAAGTTAAAACAAGCAATAAATTACAAATGATTTTTTTTACAAAAGTGATTATAGTTTTCATAATTATTTGGTTTATTTGATTACGGCTCGTAAGTAATCGAATAATCAAAACGTTACAAAAAAAATTTAAACTTTTTTCAAAAAGTACGGAAATTCAGCTATTACACAGGAATTCAAAAAGAAAAAAACAGAGAAAACACAAAAAATAATTCTTTATTTTCTCAGTCGTTACTCTCTCTGTTGAATAGAAAACTAAAAAATGGAATTTCTTAATAATTCTAGTACTTGATTAATTTCTTCTTCAGAATTATAACTGTGAATACAAAAACGCAGACGTTCCTGACCTTCTGGAACTGTTGGCGACAGAATTGGTTTTACATCGAAACCTCTATCTTGCAACTGTTGCGCTAATCTTTTGACATTTTCATTACCGGGAACAATCGCAGATTGAATGGCAGACTTGCTTCTAACAAACATCGGCTTTAAGCCTAATAAATTTTTCTGCTGATTAAACAAAATTATATTCTGGCGCAGTTTATCTATAGTTTGTGCTTCGATTTCTAATTGTTGATAGGCAATTAAAATTGTGGCTACAGAATGTGGAGACAATCCTGTTGTGTAAATAAAACTTCTGGAGAAGTTTATCAAATATTCCTTAAGTTCTGAACTACCTAAAATTGCAGCGCCGTGACAGCCCAAAGCTTTTCCAAAAGTCATAATTCGGGCAAAAATTCTATTGTGCAAGTGCAGATATTGACTTAAGCCTTCTCCTTTTTCATCAAAAACACCTAGAGTATGTGCTTCATCAACCACTAAATAGCAATTGTATTTTTCTGAAAGCTGCGCTAATTCTTCAAGATTTGGACTATCACCATCCATAGAAAAAACGGTTTCAGTAATGATGTAGATATTTGTGTCTGGAAATTTAAGTATAAGACGTTCTAAATCTTCAAAATCATTATGATTGAATTTATATGATTTGGCATTCGACATTGTAATTCCGTCCCGAATAGAAGCATGACTTAGTTCATCATATAGAATAACATCGTTTCGTTGTGGTACAGCGCTAAAAAAACCAACATTGGCATCATAACCCGAATTAAAAATTAAAGCCGATTCAGCCTCATGAAAATGCGAAATGAAATTTTCCGCAATTTGATATAAAGAATGGTTGCCAGAAATTAATCTTGAACCTGTAGCCCCGTTCTGAATAATCTCATTTTCGACTAAATAATGATGTGTTAATTTAAAAATCGATTCTGATTTCGAAAATCCGATATAATCGTTAGAAGAAAAATCGACAAGATTATTAAAGCTTGGCAATTGTCTCAACGAATTATTTTGCTTCCTGTTTTCAAGCCTTTGAATAAGATTTTCTGGTAATTTCATAAAAACAAAGTTATGAAAATCAAATCAAACATTATTTCAGATTTTCTTTTTCAATCCATTTGAAGTTTCCTTTTTCAGTAGCATCAAGTAAATTTACATCTAATCCAACAGCAATGCAATAGGCTAGTGTAAAAGCCGCTTCCGAATTTAGGTATACTGAAACTGTTTTCTTTTTCGTGTCAGAAAGCCAAATTTTAATTTCAAAATCTCTATCTGAATAATTTTTATAAACCGATACATATTTAACATCCTTAAAAATTATATCCTTGCCTAACTGAATTTTAAACAATGTAAAATTAAATCGAACTGTTTTTAAGTCAGTATTTGTATATACTTTTTTAGTAAAAGTTAATCCAGCTGCACATATAAAAATCACTAAAACAGCAAGTGTGAATCTTAATCCGTATAAAACCTTTCCTAAATAAAAAAGATCTACCATTTCAAGAAACATAAACGATAATAAAAAATAGAAAAAAAAGGTAATTAGATAGTGCCAAAAAGGTCTTTTTGAAATATAAATTAATTCCTCTCTTTGATTTTCTTCCATGCTCTAAAAATAAAAAAAGCCAAACAATAATGTTTGGCTTTTTCATTTATTTTGAAATTGTCTTAATCAACTAAAACAATTACTTTATTATCTTTCATCTCGATAGTACCCGATGTAATCTCTAATGTATAAGTCTGATCGTTTACTTTCTTGAATTTAGTCGCTACCTCTTTAGAAAAATTGAAGTTTGAAGCTGCAATTTTAATAGTTCCTTTTTCTAAAATAGAAACAATAGGAGCGTGATTGTTCAAAATTTGAAAGCTTCCATCAACTCCAGGCAATGTAACAGATGTTACTTCTCCTGAAAATAATTTTGCTTCTGGTGATACTATTTCTAAAATCATTTTTTTTTTTAGTTATGAGTTATAAGTTATGAGTTATAAGTGAGTTGAAACTCATAATTTATAACTCATAATTCATAATTATATTAAGCTTCAGCCAACATTTTTTCTCCAGCTTCGATAGCATCTTGAATAGAACCTTTCAAGTTGAAAGCTGCTTCAGGAAGATGATCTAATTCACCATCGATAATCATGTTGAAACCTTTGATAGTATCTTTAATATCAACCAATACTCCAGGAATACCTGTAAATTGCTCCGCTACGTGGAAAGGCTGAGACAAGAAACGTTGAACACGACGTGCTCTAGATACTGATAATTTATCTTCTTCAGATAATTCTTCCATACCTAAGATCGCGATAATATCTTGCAATTGCTTGTATTTTTGAAGAATTTCTTTTACTCTTTGTGCACAGTCGTAGTGCTCATTTCCTAAAATTTGAGGAGTTAAAATTCTTGAAGTAGAATCTAACGGGTCAACCGCAGGATAAATACCTAACTCAGCAATTTTACGAGACAATACTGTTGTAGCATCTAAGTGAGCAAACGTTGTTGCCGGCGCCGGGTCAGTTAAGTCATCCGCAGGAACGTAAACCGCTTGTACAGATGTAATAGATCCTTTGTTTGTAGATGTAATACGCTCTTGCATAGCTCCCATCTCTGTTGCCAAAGTTGGTTGGTATCCTACTGCAGAAGGCATACGACCTAAAAGTGCTGATACCTCAGAACCTGCTTGTGTAAAACGGAAGATGTTATCAACGAAAAACAATACGTCTTTACCTTGATCAGTTCCAGCTCCATCACGGAAATACTCAGCGATAGATAATCCTGAAAGTGCTACACGAGCACGAGCTCCAGGAGGCTCATTCATTTGTCCGAAAACGAAAGTAGCTTTAGACTCTCTCATTCCTGGCATATCTACTTTAGACAAATCCCATCCTCCATTTTCCATAGAGTGCATGAAATCATCACCATATTTAATAATTCCTGACTCTAACATCTCACGAAGCAAGTCATTTCCTTCACGTGTTCTTTCACCTACTCCTGCGAATACTGAAAGTCCACCGTGACCTTTTGCGATATTGTTGATCAACTCCTGAATCAATACTGTTTTACCAACACCTGCACCACCAAACAATCCAATTTTACCCCCTTTTGCGTAAGGCTCAATCAAATCGATTACTTTAATACCTGTGAATAAAACTTCAGATGAAGTTGATAAATCTTCGAATTTAGGAGCTTGTCTGTGAATAGACAAACCGTTTTCTCCAGTTTTTGGCAAGTTTCCTAAACCATCAATTGCATCTCCAATTACATTGAATAATCTTCCATATACATCTGGACCGATTGGCATTTGGATTGGATTACCAGTTCCAACTACTTCATATCCTCTTGACAAACCATCTGTTGAGTCCATAGAAATGGTACGAACAGTGTTTTCTCCAATATGAGATTGTACTTCTAGAACTAATAATGTTCCATCTTTTTTAGTGACTTCTAGTGAATCATAAATTTTTGGAAGTTCAACATCCTTACCGTTGAAAACTACGTCAACTACTGGTCCAATGATTTGAGCAACTTTTCCTATTACTTTTGACATTACTTATGTATTTATTAAATAGCTATTTAGGTTTATCGAAAATACCTCTTTTTTCAGAGCGCAAAGATAATTTTTTAAAATATAAAATCAATATTTTTTTTATAAAAAATACTACGATTTTGTTTGATTCCTAAAAGTCAGGCTTCAAAAACCGAAAATAGCATTTTTTAGCAAAAATAAAAAAAGCCACTACATTTTAGAAACGCGTGACTTTCTTACTAAAAAAATTGGCTTTATTATAAAGATGCGGGATATTGAATTGGATATAAAGCCAAATCAACATGACGCAAAGTCGAACCGTATTGTTTGTTAATTGCATCTATAAAAATATTTGCGATTAAACCATAACCTCTTGCACTTGGATGAACTCCATCTAAAGAAAAAGCTCCTCCGGTAACATATGTAGAAGTCATACTGAAATTCCCAAATCGAATTCCTCCACTTGATAACTGGGTTAAAGTCGCTCTCGTATCAACAAAAGCCAAACCTTTTTCTTTGGCAACGGCTTCGATTGTTACATTATAAGCGTCTGTTGCTTTTTTAATCTCAGCAATTTCCGTCGGAATTAGTACGTGTTTATCCTGCAAAGGATAAGTTACTCCAAATTTATTTAATGGAGCAGGCGGTGCAATTCCAAGACCAGAATCCTCAGCCACTGGCGCAGCACCAATTGCAGTTCTTGTTGGCAAAACTACAAGATCTGTAGCTTTAGCTTGTCTTGCCTGTCCAAAAACAGCTCCATAAAAAGCCGCAGTCTGAGCTCCTAATGTTGGTGTAAATGCAGCCGTTAACTGAGCTGATAAATTAGTCAGCGATTCATCTTTTATTAAAACCGGATTAGCAGCAGTTTCAGACAACAAATTAATTCTGTCTCCTGCACTAAACGCAGTCAATGCTTGTTTTAATGGTCCATATAATTGTGCATTCAAAGCTTGAATAGTTGCTTTACCCACTGCTTCATTATCACCACCCAGCGATTTAGCCGTAAGCGGATTGTAAGGAACAGTTGTAAAATAAGGCAAAGCTGTAATGTATGGCAAATTAGCCACCACTCCTTTTGCTCCTTTCGAAGTTAGACCTGTAACCAAATTATTGTAAACACTTGCAAAAACTGCTGGATCTGTAATATCGTTTCCTCCATAAGTCGCTGGATTTGCATTTCCTGTTTGGTCTTTTCCAATTCCACCAGAAGTTGCATAAGCTAAAACATCATTTCCACCAATAAATAAAGAGAAAAAAGTCGGATTCTGCGCTACCGCATCAGCCAAAACTGTTGTTGAAGGCGCACTGGCAAATCGAACAAAATAAGGATTTGAAGCTCCTGTTGCCAATCCAGCCACATTACCATAACCTGCGGCTAATAAATGAAAACTCTTAGCACCCGGAACACCTAAATTACCAAACGAACCTGTAAGATGCGCTGTCACTTCAGTAGTTGGTGTACCCGAAACATTTACCGGTCCAACTCCGTTGAAATACAAACGTGTTCCCGCCGCAACCTTTCCTCCTACAAGCAAACCACCAATATTATCATTCATAAACGGAGTTGCAAAAGCACCTCCGCCGGCAGCAACAAATTGCTGTGCCAAAATATTAGTATAAGCTCCTTCTTGGCCTTTTTTAAACAGCGCATTATCACTATAACCCGCAGCAAAAGAATCTCCGAGCGCCACATATTTTGTAAAAACTGCTGATCCAGGAACAACAGGCACCTCTACCGGCGCATCACTTTCATCATTATTACATGCCATAAAGGTTAAAGAAACCAATAAAAGCCATTTTATATTTTTTTTCATGTCATTAAGTTTAAAATTAATACTTCTTTCATTTTACTTTTATTGAATAATAAAAAAAGAAAGAAAAACCTGCTTCATTCAATTAAATGCTTTTAATTATGGATTGATTGTCCAAGAAGCAAACCACATTTGGCCAATTGCTCCAGCTCCAATCACTTGAAGATAATCTGATCCAAAAAGATTAGTTGCCCCAACTTTAAGTACTGATTTAAGTTTTGGAAAAGCATAATTAATTTGAGCATCAAGAACAGTATTTTCTGGAATCATTCCGTCTCCGAAAGAAGATTGCCATAAATATTCTGTATTCCATCTCACATTTACATTAAAACCTAAATTTTTGATCACTTTAGCATTACCAAGTGACGCTTTAATCCTGTGTTTAGGCGTATTAAATCCAGCCACAAAACTTGGATCTTCTGATTGATCAAAGTCAAATTGCGCATAGTTATAATTAACTCCTACCTCAAAATCTTTATACACTTTTTTAGATAAACCAACTCCAAAACCAAAAGAAGAAATTTGAGCTGTGGTATTCGTATAAACTTGATAAACTCTTCTGTCACCAAATGCTAACGCTTGATAAGTTTGCTGTACTGCAGGATTAGAAGAATCTGTACCTACTGTTCCGTAATAAGGAGATATTACTCTCGCCGTATTCATGAAATCATTATAAATATTATAATAAGCATTCAAATCGATTGACAAATCATTTTGAACTACTGACCGATACCCAACTTCAAAAGCTTGAACTTGCTCCGGTTTTACCAATCCAATATTCGCAACTTTAAGATCTGCTGGATTTGCAGAAGCAGCAAAAGCCTGAACAGAAGCCACAGTATAAGCGTTATGATATGCATTTTGACCAGACATCGCGATAGTTGCAGGTTGCCCAGCTACTGCCTGACCTGCAGCACTTACATTTACAGTTTCTTGAAAACGATCTAAATTTTCAGGAGCTGAACCAATCAAAGCAAATGGACCTAAATCTAAACCAATATACTGATCTTGCGTTGTTGGATTACGGAAACCTGTTTGGTAAGACAATCTGAAGTTATGTCTTTTAGACTCTCCAGCAGAATAAACGAATGAAACTCTTGGTGAAATTTTTCCATCAAAGTTTTGACTTTTATCATAACGTAAAGATCCTGTGAATTTCAATCTATCTTCCATGAATTTTTTAGTCAATTGTCCGTAAGCGCCGTATTCTTTATAATCAATAGGACCATCATAATCTGTAAAGATAGTTCCTTCAGAATCCATTATGTATTTTCTCCAAGAACCACCAACTTGAATTTCAGCCCATTTAATAATATCTCTAAAATTATAATTCACATCTGTATGGTATAATTTTGAGTGATCAATAAATTTAGCCCCTTGAGTTAAATCAGGATTAGAAACTACAGTTGATAAAGCAGTTTTAAATTGAGGAGAACCCGGCTCAAATCTCGCCGATCTTGGAGCACTAGGATTATTAGGATCGGTATTTGGCACCAAATTTAAACCTGGCGAAACATTATAATCTGCGAAGTTTCTAGCATAATTTGCGGCGTCATTTGCATTAAGTCCAAGTACAGCAGAAGACAATTGAAAAGATCTTCCATAATCAGTAAACCAGTTTGTATCAGATTTTGCTGCTCTATTAACATTCCATGCTGCGAATCTCATATCGTATGAATTTCCTGCATCTTCATCTGTAGCATATGCTCTAACGAAAAAGTTCTTTCCTTTTACTTCAATTTTTCCTTGTTGCATCATAAAGCCTTTCAGCGCATATCTATTAGCTCCTTGATAGATTGTACTACCTAACCCAATTTTATATTGCAAGATAACTTCTGTCTCACTATCATTAAAAGGTTTGATATGTGCAGAAAAATCGGCTTTGACATTTTTAACCTTGTTATCTGTTAAATCTTGTTCACGGTATCCAGTTCTGCTTACTTGTCCAACATTTGGAATAAAAGTAGTAACCTCGTCTCCGTAAATATTTAATCCATCATAATTTTGATTCATTGCATGCCCAACAGAACCTCCAGTCATACTTCTTGTATCAGCAGCAATCCATTCAGTTGCCTCCATATAAGTAAAGTTGGCTTTTAAGGCAAAATGCTGTGTAAATGCTTTTGCTGCTCTAATTCCAAAATCATTGTAATCATTTGTTCCAGCTGCATTTTGAGTAGTCTGGCCATATTTGTAGTAAACACTAATTCCTTCATTTGTAAAAGGACTTTTACTGTTCATAAACATTATACCGTTAAAAGCATTTGCTCCGTAAAGTGCAGAAGATGCTCCAGGCAAAAGCTCCACATTAGCCACATCAATATCCGATATACCAATTAAGTTACCTAGTACAAAGTTTAGTGCTGGTGACGAGTTATCCATTCCATCAACCAATTGCATAAAACGAGTATTGGCCACAGAAGCAAAACCACGGGTATTAATCGATTTAAATGAAATACTGCTGGTATTAAAATGGACCTCTTTAAGGTTTTCTAATCCATCATAAAAAGTAGCTGCCGTAGTATTTTTAATTTCCTGAATTCCCATCCTCTCAATTGTAACTGGCGATTCAATTACTCTTTCTGGAGTTCTTGAAGCAGAAACTACGATTTCATCCAGTTTTGTTTCTTCATCTTTTAGAATCACATCAACTTTTTGATTCAGCGATGTAATACTAATCGTTTTAGTTTCAAAACCCACTGCCGATACTTTAATTGTAAAAGGCGGCTTCGCGGTAGTACTTAATTTAAATGTGCCATCAAAGTCAGTTGAAGTTCCTGTTGAACTTCCAACTACATTAACATTCGCACCAGGAATAGATTGTTTGTTACTATCGGTAACAGAACCAGTAATTGTGTTCTGCGCAAAGGAAACTCCGCAGAAAAACAACATAATTAGTAAATACACTCTCATTTTGGTTAGTTTTTGGTTAGTTTATCTAGCCAAAATACAAATAATTTTAATATTAATAAAAAAACGTTAAAAAAAATTAATAATACGCATCTTTTTAGTTAGTATTTTAACTTTTTCACATTGACTTTTATTAAACTAACGGCAACAACAAACCTTTTCAAATCTTAAATAGTATGCATACATATAAAATTTAAGAAAAAAAATGAGGATTCAATAAAAATACAGGGGTTAGAAAAAAAATATGACAATAAAAAAAAGCGAGACCTAAATCTCGCTTTTTTAACATTTGTATGTTTACATATATTATTCTACCGTAACAGACTTTGCCAAGTTACGAGGCTGATCTACATTACAACCTCTCATTACAGCAATATAGTAAGAAAGTAATTGCAATGGTATAGTCGTAATTAATGGAGATAAAGCATCTGAAGTTTCTGGAATTTCGATTACATAATCAGCTAATTCACGAACTTGTGTATCTCCTTTAGTAACAACGGCAATAATTTTACCGCTTCTTGATTTAATCTCTTGAATATTACTTACAATTTTATCGTAGTGACCTTGTTTAGGTGCAATTACAATAACGGGCATATGTTCATCAATTAAAGCAATCGGACCGTGTTTCATCTCGGCTGCAGGATAACCTTCAGCGTGAATATATGAAATTTCTTTAAGCTTTAAGGCTCCTTCAAGAGCTACTGGAAAATTATATCCACGACCTAAGTACAAACAGTTTGGCGCATCTTTAAAAGCTGCAGCAATTTCTTTTGCTCTGTCGTTAGTTTCTAATGCCTCAGCTACTTTTTCGGGAATTATCTCTAATTCTTGCAAATAAGTATGAAAATCTGTATTTGATAAAGTTCCTTTTGCTTTTCCTAATCTCAAAGCGATCATAGTCAACACTGTGATTTGAGTTGTAAAAGCTTTAGTTGAAGCTACTCCAATTTCTGGTCCTGCATGTGTGTAAGCACCTGCATGGCTTTCTCTAGAGATAGACGAACCAACAACGTTACAAACTCCAAAAACGAATGCTCCGTTTTCTTTAGCCAATTTAATAGCCGCCATTGTATCTGCAGTTTCTCCTGATTGAGAAATAGCAATTACAACATCGTTTTTATTAATGATTGGGTTTCTGTATCTAAATTCAGAAGCATATTCTACTTCAACAGGAATACGAGTAAACTCCTCAAAAATGTATTCTGCAACTAAACCTGCGTGCCATGAAGTACCACAAGCAACAATAATAATTCTATCAGCGTTAAGAAATTTTTCAAGATTATCCTCAACACCTGCCATCTGAACTATTCCTTCATTTGCATGAAGTCTTCCTCTGTAAGTATCTTTAATTACACTTGGCTGTTCGTAGATTTCTTTTAGCATAAAATGGTCGTAACCGCCTTTTTCAATTTGCTCCAAATTCATTTGAAGCTCTTGGATATAAGGATCTACTAACGAGTCGTCTTTTATTTTTCTAACCTTAAGAGGCTTATGCAATCTAATGTTTGCCATTTCACCATCTTCAAGATAAATTGCATTTGCAGTATATTCAATAAAAGGCGAAGCATCTGAAGCAATAAAATATTCTCCTTCACCAACACCAATAGCTAACGGGCTTCCTAATCTTGCTGCAACAATTTCATTTGGATTTTTTTTATCAAAAACAGCAATTGCATATGCTCCTACAACTTGGTTTAAAGCAATTTGAACCGCTTTACCAAGTTTAATATTTTCTTTTTTCTGAACTTCTTCAATTAAGTTTACTAAAACTTCTGTATCCGTATCAGATTTAAAAGTATAACCTCTTTTTTTTAATTCTTCTTTAAGCGGTGCATAATTCTCAATAATTCCGTTGTGAATAATTACCAATTCACCAGAATTAGAAAGATGAGGATGCGAGTTTACATCATTCGGAACACCATGAGTTGCCCAACGTGTATGTCCAATTCCTATAGTTCCATTTGTTGTAAAATTGTCTTTTGCCTTAGCCTCAAGATCCGAAACTTTACCTTTTGTTTTACAAAGTTTTACCCCAGCTTCGTTGTCAAACAACATAACACCGGCGCTATCATATCCTCTGTACTCGAGTCGCTTTAATCCCTTGATAACAATAGGATACGCCTCTCTATGACCGATATATCCAACAATTCCACACATATATATTTATTAATTTGGTTTCGTGTAGTAAATTTCAAGTTTCAGTTTTTTATCTCCTGCAGAAGATTTTCCTCCATACAAGATTGTCCCTGCCGGACTAATTACTGAGCCTCTTGGCGCTTCAGAAATAACGCTGTTTTTCGCTTTTAATTTATTTGAAGCAATAATACTGATATCTTGCGTAACAGCTAAACCTAGTTTAACATTAACTGCTGTAGCGTCTTTTACAAGATTTCGAACGTGATTTGTTATTCTTACCTTATATGTTTTTCCTCGTTTTGTAGTAGCATCAATATCAATAATACCGCCAAAAACATATTTAGTAGATTTTGGATCTGTTGGAGTTAAAACCCCCGAAGTTCCGTCAGAATAATCTATCAAAGGAAGATTATTAGTTAAATCATACAAATAAACTCTTTTTGGTTCATCAGCTAATAACTTAGTTACTGGATCTGCTTTTGACATATTGTCTGAATCGATATAAAAAACAAGATTAGCTTCGTTAACCAACCATTTTTTAGTTGTAACGTTATTTCTAATTTCATCTAATGCGTCTGAAACACCGTTTGGGGCATTTTGCAACACACCATCGCTGTTGTATCCTATTAAATCTGTTTTATCAAAAAGATCAATAACCGCAACAGAACCTTGACCTCCTTTTAAATAAAGCCTATCATCTCCTTCTGTAACATTTGGATTTTTTATTGCATTATCATAGACAGCATTTTTTGCATCTTGAAGCAAGTTTACCGTACTCCCTGTTAAAGTAAGCACTAAAGTTTTATCCTCCATTGTAGCTTCAGGATCAGTAGTAATTGCCGTTCTAGCTTTATACTTTATTGTAATTTTTCCGCTTTTCGCAAAATCAATCAATGCCATATTGCTTGTATTGCTGCCAGATTTTTCAACTTTAAAATACAATCCTCTAAAATATTCTTGAAAAACATCTGCAGAAGATAATTTTGAAGCAGGCGCATTTAAAATTTTAGCTTGAAAAAATGCATTATTTAAATGCAAACGCATTTCTGGCGCAGAATAGGTTACCGTTACTTTTTTTGTTGTTGCATCTACAGTTGAGTCAATTTTTTGTGCAGCATCAAAGAAAAATTCAGTGTTTTCAGAAGCTTTTCCGTCATTTAATAACGTTTTTTTGAAATTATCAAAATTAGCATTTTCATCAGTATAGTACAATTGCACCAATTGATTACCTGTATCAAAATAACTTGCACGTGTTTGAACACCAGATTCGTAAACACTTAATTTAATCTTCCCTTTTGGATCTCCAAAAATAGAATCTAAGGCATATACACTACCTCCTTTTGGGTCTGCAGCGGTGATATGACTAAAATAAGGCACACTCAAAACTACACTCTCTATTTCTGGTGCATCACCAATTGTTGGAGCATATTCACTTAAAGCTACTTGTGTATTATAATTTGCTGTTGTTGTACCAAAAACAGGATTATCGTATATACCCAAAGCATTAATTGGCAATCCATTTGATTGAATTGGAGTTACTTCTTGATTATATGCAAGCACATCGTAATTTTCTGGCGTTAAACCAAAATGATTATCTCCGATTAAATCATCACCAATCGCATTAAAATCTTTATCGCAAGAATATAAAAGAACAACTGTTGCAACTATTAGAATTTTCTTAATAAAAGAAGTATTATACATGTTTAATAATAAAGTTAAAATTTAAAGACCCATACTTTTATAGAAATTTGTATACGCTTCAGCGAATGCATCTTTCGTGGCGAAAGGTAAAAAAGGTTTTCCTGAAGATTCTATAAATTTTGTTAAACTTGGGGATACGTTTTCAGACGCTATAATCACAGCATCAGAATGTAATATACTAGCCTTGAGGATATTTTCGTAATTAGGCGTTTCTAAATCAGCAATAGAATCATGAGGAACTCCATCAAATTTAACCTTATTTATCATTTCTAAATCTAAATTTTCATCGAAAGACTGACCGTAAACAGACGTCACAATTTTAGTTTCAGAAAATAAAGCTTCATTTTTATAATAGTGTTTCATATAAATTGGCAACATTGCAGCCAGCCAACCGTGAACATGAATTATATCAGGAACCCAATTCAATTTTTTCACTGTTTCAACAACTCCTTTTGCAAAAAATATTGCTCTCTCATCATTATCAGGATATAAAACACCTTCTTCGTCAGCAAAAGTTGCTTTACGCTTAAAATATTCATCATTATCGATAAAGTAAACCTGAATTCTTTCTTTCGGAATTGAAGCTACCTTAATAATCAATGGCATATCTAAGTCATTCACTACCAAATTCATTCCTGAAAGCCTGATCACTTCATGTAACTGGTGTCTTCTTTCGTTGATATTTCCATATCTGGGCATGAAAATTCTTATCTGACCTCCTTGATCGTTAATCATTTTCGGAACGTCATAAGACATTAAAGAAACCTCATTTTCAGCCAAATAAGGCACGACTTCAGATGATACGTATAATATCCTCTTATCTTTCATAATAGTATTTTACTTAATTTTTGGTAATAAAAACGTCGCAAAATTACAAAATTTTATGCAGTTTATAACTAATATATTATGTTTGCACTAAATTTTAATAATACTGCCATGCATATTTTCTACGGTAAAGTAGCTTTGATAGCCTATTTGAAAACTATCAAAACTGCAAATTCCACGATCGGATTTGTACCAACAATGGGCGCTTTACACCAAGGGCATTTGGCTTTAATGCAGCGATCACTTAAAGAAAACGACGATACTGTTGTAAGTATTTTTGTAAATCCAACTCAATTTAACAACCCTGAAGACCTCGAAAAATACCCAAGAACACTTGAAGAAGATGTAAAAAAAATGCGAGGTTTAAGTGACAAAATAATTTTATATGCACCTTCTGTAGAAGATATATATGAAGGGCACACTATTTCGCAATCATTTGATTTTGATGGATTAGAAAACCAAATGGAAGGAAAATTCAGACCAGGACATTTTAACGGCGTTGGCACCATCGTAAAAAGGCTATTTGAAATCGTTACCCCTACAAATGCCTATTTTGGCGAGAAAGATTTTCAACAGCTGCAAATTGTAAAGAAAATGGTTGAGAAAAACCATTTGCCCGTAAATGTTGTTGGATGTCCTATTTATAGAGAAGAAAATCTACTGGCGATGAGTTCTAGAAATGAACGATTAACTCAGGAAGAACGTAAAGAAGCCGCGATAATCTACAAAACATTAACGGAAGCAAAAGAAATATTTCAAACCAAAAGCCCTCAAGAAACGATCGAATTTGTAGAAAATTCTTTTAAAGACAACAAAAAATTTGAGCTCGAATATTTCGTAATTGCTGACGAATCTACATTATTACCTATCGATCATAAAAGTAAAGACAAAAATTACCGTGCGTTTATAGCGGTATTTGTTAATTCTATAAGGTTGATTGATACCATTTCATTAAATTAATTTACCTTTGCAACATGCAAATTCAAGTTATAAAATCAAAAATTCATCGTGTAAAAGTAACTGGAGCTGATTTAAATTATATTGGCAGTATTACTATTGATGAAACTTTACTAGAAGCCTCAAATATTATTGAAGGCGAAAAAGTATCTATTGTTAACATTAATAATGGCGAACGTTTTGAAACTTATGCTATCAAAGGAGAAAAAAATTCAGGTGATATCACACTGAATGGTCCAGCTGCTAGGAAAGTTCAAAAAGACGATATTATTATCATTATCTCATATGCAACCCTTGATTTTGAAGAAGCAAAAACCTTCAAACCATGGATCATTTTTCCTAATGAAGACGATAATTCGTTAACCTAACCTTATTTTTATTTTTAATACTCTTCTAAGATTTGTCAAAATTATTTTTGAACAAAGAACATTGCCTTTGCCTAAAATTAAATAGATTTTAAGTTGAAACTTCATTGCTTTTTAAAATCTCATTGTAAGAAAAAAGCAAATAAAGTATTATATTGCTACACTATTTCAATACTTTTTAATTCACTGAAATGCCACAAATCATGAAAAAAGTTTACCTGCTATTTATTTTAATCTCTATTTCTGCTTTTGCTCAGAAAAAATTCGACAACATCAAATCTGAAAAACTTGGAGAAGAAAGAAGAATAACCATCGGACTTCCTGCGTCTTATGAAGCTAATCCTGAAAAAAAATATCCTGTTATTTATTTATTAGACGGTGATTATTTATTTGATCCTTTTTCTGGAGCTATCAGTTATGGTGCTTATTGGGATGATTTGCCTGAGATGATTATCATTGGAGTTCATCAAAATAAAGATGGAGAACGTTATGATGATACTACTATCGACCAAAATACTGGACTTCCTTTTGAAAAAGGGGCAGCGTTTTTTGAATTTATTGGAGGCGAATTAGTTCCTTATATTGAAAAAAAATACCGCACAACTCCATTTCGCATTATTGCGGGTCATGATATTACCGCGAGTTTTATCAACTTTTATTTATACAAAGAGAAACCTCTTTTTAACGCATACATCTGCTTGAGCCCAGAACTTGCTCCTAAAATGGAAGTTCGAATTCCAGAAAAATTTGCTAAAGTCGAAGAGCCTTTCTTTTACTACCTATCTGTAGGCGATGGCGACATCAAAAAAATAAAAGAACCGATAGAAAAATTAGACAGCAATATTAAAATCGCAAATAATCCGTTAGTGAATTATAAGTATGATGTATTCAAAAACACAACACATTATACAGAGGTTTTACACTCTATTCCGAGTGCTTTGTATCAAATTTTTGAAATTTACAGACCAATTAATTCTGCAGAATACAACGATAAAATTGCGATTCTTGAATCTGGTTATGCAGATTATTTAGAAAATAAATACAATACGATGTCTAAGGTTATGGGAGTTCAGATTCCGGTTCGTATGAGTGATTTCAAAGTAATTGAAAATCTTATTTTGAAGAAAAATGCCTATGACGAATTAGGAAAAATGGCCGAAATTGGAAATATAAACTATCCAAAAGCGATGTTGGGAGAATATGAATTGGGATTGATGTATGAAAAAATGGGTGATCCAAAACATGCTTCAAAAAAATATCAGAATGCTTCTCAAATGGAGCCAATCGGAGATTTGAATAAGGATTTAATGTATGAGAAAATCGACGAAATGAATACACTTTCAAAAAAAACTAAATAATGTCAAAAGTTAAAACTTCCTTTTTTTGTCAAAATTGCGGAACTCAATATGCCAAATGGCAAGGACAGTGCAATGCCTGCAAAGAATGGAATACTATTGCTGAAGAAATTATTCAGAAACAAGAAAAAGTAGCTTGGAAAAGTGAACCAACTCCAGCAAACAAAGCACCAAGACCTTTAAAAATTAACGAAATTGATTCGGCTCAAGAAGTCAGAATGGACACGACCGACGGCGAATTGAATCGTGTTTTAGGAGGCGGTATCGTTCCAGGATCTCTAACACTTTTAGGCGGTGAACCAGGAATTGGAAAAAGTACACTTTTGCTTCAAATTTCATTAAAATTACCTTATAAAACTTTATATGTTTCTGGTGAGGAAAGTCAGAAGCAAATAAAAATGCGTGCCGAAAGAATCACACCAAACAGCGACAACTGCTATATTCTTACGGAGACTAAAACGCAAAATATTTTTAAACAGATTGAAGCAATTCAGCCTGAAATTGTGATCATAGATTCGATTCAGACTTTGCATACTGATTATATCGAATCGACCGCCGGAAGTATTTCTCAAATTAGAGAAACAACTGCTGAATTAATAAAATTTGCTAAAGAAACCAATATTCCTGTTATTTTAATTGGACATATTACGAAAGACGGAAACATCGCCGGACCAAAAATTCTGGAACATATGGTCGATACCGTTTTACAATTTGAAGGCGATCGAAATCACGTTTACCGCATTTTGCGATCGTTAAAAAACCGCTTTGGCTCTACAGCTGAATTGGGAATTTATGAAATGTTAGGAAGCGGTTTACGTGAAGTAAGCAATCCGTCAGAAATATTGATTTCGCATAAAGACGAAGAAATGTCGGGAACTGCAATTGCTACAACCATGGAAGGTATGCGTCCGTTAATGATCGAAATACAGTCCTTAGTAAGTACAGCGGTTTACGGAACGCCACAAAGGAGCACAACTGGCTATAATGCTAAAAGATTAAACATGATTTTGGCTGTTTTAGAAAAAAGAGCTGGTTTTCGTTTAGGTGCAAAAGATGTTTTCCTAAACGTAACAGGCGGGATTTCTGTTGATGATCCAGCGATTGATTTGGCTGTTGTTGCTGCAATTTTATCTTCAAACGAAGATATTCCAGTTACTAAAGGATTTTGCTTTGCGGGCGAAGTCGGACTTTCAGGTGAAATTCGTCCTGTAAACCGAGTTGACCAGCGCATTCAAGAAGCAGAAAAACTAGGATTCACCACTATATTTGTATCTAAGTACAATAAAATTGCCTTAAAAAATACCGGAATCAAAATTGAGCTTGTAGCTAAAATTGAAGATGTTGCCAGTATTTTATTTGGTTAATTTTTTACAAACCTACTTTATGACTTTTCCTAAACAAAAAATATTCAAAGCACTAAAAATATTTGCCCTGATATTTATCTTGCTTTGTGTTGGACTTTACTTTTTTCGTGATTCGCTTTTAAAACAGGCAATTGCTAAAGTAACCCACAAAATGGCTGTAGATTATAACAGTGATTTTTCTGTAAAATCGGCTTCATTTAGTGGTTTATCCGGAATTAAATTGACCGATGTCATACTGGTTCCAAAAAACGCTGATACCCTTTTTCATATTCAAAAAATTGAAACCAGTATCAGCTTAGCAAATTTACTGATTGGCGATGTACAAGTTGGAACTTTAAAAGTTAACAACGGCTACATTCAACTGGTTAAAAAAGGAAAAGTTCGAAATTTTGATGCTTTTTTAAAAAGAGACAAAGCTGATACTGATAGTAATGAAAAACGAAAATACGCCACTTTTGCGTACCGAATTATTTCAAAATTATTGAATTTGGTTCCGACCGATATGAAATTGGAAAACCTAAATTTCAGAATTGATGATAACGGCAAAAAAACGTCTATCGCAGTAAATAAACTTGTTTTAGACAACAAACAGCTCGAAACCAATCTTCATGTTCAGAGCAAAAATTTTGATCAGCGCTGGAACATAAAAGGATTTGCTGACCCAAGAAATAAAAAAGCTGATATTCGTTTCTTTAATTTAGATACTGGCGCAATTCGTGTTCCGTATTTAGATGAACGTTATAACCTAAAAGCAAGTTTTGATTCCATTCGCTTAAATGTCGAAAACATCGAAAAAGACGGAAGCGAACTTCATATAGACGGCTACACTTCTATCGCGAATCTTAAAATCAATCACCCAAAAATTGCAAGTAAAGATGTAGTCATCAAAAATGCACGTTTTGATTATCGATTTTTATTGGGAGATGATTTTATTTCCATCGACAGCACATCAACTGTACAGTTGAACAAGATTAAACTGCATCCATATGTTTCTTACAACACAGAAAAAGACACCGTTTACACTTTAAAAGTCAATATCCCAAAAATGTTGGCGCAGGAATTTATTGTTTCATTGCCAGACGGTTTATTTACTCATTTTCAAGGTATGCAGGCTACCGGAAATTTTGATTATAAATTAGATTTCAAATTCAACAAAAACAAACCGAATAATTTGGTTTTCGATAGCAAATTGAATAAGGAAGATTTAAGAATCACTAAATATGGCGAAGCCGACTTAAATAAATTAAATGGTGAATTTGTTTATCGCGCCATAATTCAAAACGTTTTGCAGCGCCCAATTTTGGTTGGAAATGCAAATCCGAATTACACGCCTTTAGACCAGATCTCACCTTATTTGAGAAAATGTGTTTTAACTACAGAAGACCCTTCGTTCTTTTCGCATCGAGGTTTTATTAATGAAGCTTTTAAACAATCTATTCTTAAGAATATCAGAACCAAAAAATTCTCACGCGGTGCCAGCACAATCAGCATGCAGCTGATTAAAAACGTATTTTTAACGCGTGAAAAAACGCTTTCGCGAAAGCTTGAAGAAATTCTTTTAGTCTACATTTTAGAAAACAACCGAATTGTAAGCAAAGAAAGAATGCTCGAGGTTTATTTCAATATTATCGAATGGGGACCAAATGTGTACGGAATTGGTGAAGCGAGTCATTTTTATTTTCAAAAAAGTCCTTCGGCTTTAAACGTAGATGAATGTTTATTTTTGGCAACGATTATTCCGAAACCGAGAAAATTCATGTATCAGTTTAATGATCAAGGTAATTTGAAAGATTACGCCATCAAGAATCAAAAATTCTTAAGAAACTTAATGTTTCGCCGAGGACTTTTAATTCCTGAAGACACGATTGGGTTATTGCCAGTTTACATTTCTGGAAATGCACGTTCATTAATCAGAATAAAAGCTCCAGATTCAACTGCGGTTAAAAACGATTCTTTGTCTATAGGAGAAGAATTTGATTTGTAAATTTTAATAAAACAGATTTCACTAACTCTTCTATAATTCAGAAAGCAAATCTTTAAATAAAAAAATTCCACAAATTAACACAGATTAGTCCGTGAAAATTTGTGGAATTAATATTTATTCTAAATCTTTAACTACGGCGCTGGATCAGGAATTACTGCTTGTACTTTATTGATTTCAGCTATAATTTCTTTAGAAAGCACAACGTCAATTGTGTCAATATTTTCTTTTAATTGTTCCAAAGTTGTTGCTCCAATAATCGCACTTGTCAAAAACGGTTGCTGTAAAACAAAACCCATTGCCAACTGTGTTAACGTTAATCCGTGTTTATGAGCGATTTCCTGATACAATTTTGTTGCTTCCGTACATTGTTCGCTTGCGTAACGTGTATATTGCGGAAAAAGATTAATTCTCGCATTTGGATGTTCATCGCCAGTTAAAAATTTACCCGTTAAAGTTCCAAAAGCCAAAGGAGAATAAGCCAATAAACCAACATTTTCATATTTTGAAACTTCTGCAGAATTTACTTCAAAAAGACGATTCAATAAATTATACGGATTTTGAACGGTTTTAATTCTCGGAAGATTTTGGTATTTGCTTTCTTCTAAAAAGCGCATCATTCCCCAAGAATTTTCATTTGAAACACCAATATGTTTAATTTTTCCTTCTTTAATCAAGCCGTCGAAAGTTTCAAGAACTTCTCTGAAATTATCTTGCCAAGAATCCTCAAAACCAGTAAAAGCTCTTTGTCCAAAACAATTGGTTTTACGCTCTGGCCAATGCATCTGATATAAGTCGATATAATCTGTTTGAAGGCGTTTTAAGCTGTTTTCAACGGCATATTTAATACTTGTCGGAGAGAAATCCAGTTTTTCGCGCATATAGCCAAAATTAGCATTTGGACCTGCAATTTTAGAAGCCAAAACTATTTTTTCACGATTTCCTGATTTCTTAAACCAAGTTCCTATGATCTTTTCTGTACTTCCATAAGTTGCTTCATTTGCCGGAACAGAGTACATTTCGGCTGTATCAAAAAAGTTTACACCTTTTTCAAGTGCATAATCCATTTGAGCATGACCTTCAGCTTCTGTATTTTGTTGTCCGAAAGTCATAGTTCCAAGACATATTTTACTAACTTTTATATCTGTATTGGGTAAAGTTGTGTATTTCATTTTCTAAGCAGCTAAGTTTCTAAGTGACTAAGATTCTAAGTTTTTTTTCTTTGTTTTATAAGCTTCAAAGATACGATGCTATACTCAAATGAAAATTTGACAAAAGTTAAAAAAACCACAAGTTTTTTTTGAGGTACGAAGTTTCTAAATTGCTAAGACTCTAAGTTTGATTTTTATTAATAAGAAAAGGCGCAAAATAAAACTTTGCGCCTTTTTAAATCTTAGAAACTTGGTATCTCAGAAACTTAGCCTCTTAATTAATACTATTAAGCATCTCAGCGATTTCATCTAATCTTGGTGTTAAGATGATTTCGATTCTGCGGTTTTTGGCTTTTCCTTCTGGAGTTGCATTGCTGGCAAGCGGAGAATATTCGCTTCGTCCTGCTGCAGTTAATTTCTGCTTGTTGATTTTTTTGTTTTCTCCTAAAATATTTACAATCGCTGTAGCTCTTTTAGTTGACAAATCCCAGTTATCAGCAATTGGTCCAGAACCTGCGTACGGATCATCATCTGTATGTCCTTCAATAAGAACTGAAAGATCTGGATTATCACCCAAAACTTTTCCTAATTCTACAACAGCTTTTCTGCCTTCAACACCAACTGCCCAGCTACCTGAATTGAAAAGCAATTTATTTTCCATAGAAACGTATACTTTTCCGTTTTTTTGTTCCACGGTAAGACCTTTTCCTTCAAAACCATTTAAAGCTTTAGATAAAGTTTCTTTTAGTTTGCGCATTGCTTCTTCTTTTGCAGCAATCATAGCTTCAAGTTCGTTTAAGCGGCTTGCTGTTTTATCTAAACGTGCTTGCTCTTCTGCTAATTTTTTAGATTTTGCTTCTAACTGTGCTAACAAATCTCGGTTTTTAGCCATATTGCTTTCTAATGCATCGTTACTGTTTTTCTCTAACGCATTATAAGAATCCTGCAATACTTTGTATTTCTTTTGCTCAGCAGCTAGATCAGCTTTTTGCTTAGCAAGGTCATCTTTTGTACTGGCTAAATCTTTGGTTAATTTATCACGATCTAATTCTAATTGATTTTTTGCTTTATCTAAATCTGCGTTTTGATCAGCAAGCGAACGATTTTCTTTTTTTAGATCTGAATATTTTGTTTCAAGATCGTTGTAAATTTTTTTGGATACGCAAGAAGTCATAGACAAAGCTAAAACTAGCATTCCGATAGAGGCTTTTTTAATCATTTTACTTTTTGGTTTTTATTTGGGGTATAATTTCGAATTTAAATTGATATTCTTTCAGCAAGAACAGTACCAAACTTTACTCAATCTCAACCAAAACCGGACAATGATCTGAATGTACAGCGTCTGGAAGGATAACGGCACGTTTTAATCTGTGCTGCATCGAATCGCTTACTAAATTATAATCGATACGCCACCCTTTATTATTTCCTCTGGCTCCAGCACGGTAACTCCACCAAGAATACTGATGCGGTTCTTTATTAAAATGACGAAAACTGTCGACAAAGCCAGATTTCATAAAACTGTCTAACCAAGCGCGCTCTTGCGGCAAAAACCCAGAAACGGTTTTATTTCGGACCGGATCATGAATATCTATCGCTTCATGGCAGATGTTATAATCACCACAGATAATCAAATTCGGAATTGTTAGTTTCAGTTCGTTAACATATGTCTGAAAATCATCCATAAACATAAATTTATGATCTAATCTTTCAATATTTGTTCCTGACGGAAGGTATAAACTCATTACAGAACAATCATCAAAATCAGCACGAAGATTACGGCCTTCAAAATCCATATGATGAATTCCTGTTCCGTAAACAATGTTGTTCGGTTTTATTTTAGATAAGATAGCCACGCCACTGTAGCCCTTTTTTGTCGCAGGATAATAATATTGGTACGGATATCCGGCAGCAGTAATATCGTCGACAGGAATTTGCTCTTGAGTCGCTTTTATTTCCTGAAGGCAAATTACATCTGGATTTGCATGTTGCAGCCATTCTATAAAACCTTTAGAAATCGCGGCGCGAATTCCGTTCACATTATAAGAAATAATTTTCATTACAGTTTTTTTTTAGGATTCCAAATGTAATAAAAAAGTGGAAAGTTTGTGTTTGAATCAACGAAAAGTAGAGTTTTTTGTTATCTTTGTTCGCTGCTCTAATAAATTAAAAATAGTACATGGGTTTAGTTACCGCGAAAGAAGTTGCAAAGGCAATAAATGTTGATAAGTACGGAGTTTTTGGTACTTTTTCAGGCTGGATTCTTATGAAGGTTCTTAAGATCTCTACCCTTAATAAAATTTACGATCATAATAAACATTTAGAAGACGTCGCTTTTTTAAACGGGATTTTAGATGAAATGGAAATCAAATTTGAAATTCCTGAAGAAGATTTAAAACGTTTACCTAAAGATGGCGCATATATTACCATTTCAAATCATCCACTTGGAGGAATTGATGGTATATTACTTTTGAAATTAATGCTTGAAAGAGAACCCAATTTCAAGATTATTGCTAACTTTTTATTACACCGAATTGTTCCGCTTAAAAAATACATCATGCCTGTTAATCCTTTTGAAAATCATAAGGATGCAAAATCTAGCGTTGTTGGAATTAAAGAAACTTTACGCCATTTAAGTGACGGAAAACCATTGGGAATTTTCCCTGCTGGAGAAGTTTCGACTTATAAAGACGGAAAACTTGTTGTAGATAAACCTTGGGAAGAAGGTGCTTTGAAGCTAATTCGCAAAGCAAAAGTTCCAGTTGTTCCTATTTATTTTCATGCTAAAAACAGCAGATTATTTTATTGGCTTTCTAAAATTGATGATACTTTGCGTACGGCAAAATTACCATCAGAATTACTTACACAAAGAGACCGTGTAATTAAAGTTCGTATTGGAAAACCAATTTCTGTGAACGAGCAAAACGAAATAGAATCATTTGAAGAATATTCAGAGTTTTTAAGAAAGAAAACCTACATGCTGGCAAATCCTTTTGAAAAGGATACCAAGCTAATTGATACAGCAAGCTTAAAAATTCCGAAAGCACCTAAAAAAATTGCAACCCCAGCCAACGAAACACAAATGATTGCTGAAGTTGATGCATTAAGAGGCAGTGATTGCCGTTTATTGCAAAGCAAAAACTATGAAGTATTTTTTGCGGGAGCAAAATCGATTCCAAATGTGTTGCATGAAATTGGCCGTCTACGCGAAATCACTTTTCGTGAAGTTGGTGAAGGGACAAATGAATCTATTGATTTAGATAAATTTGACCAATATTACCACCATATGTTTTTATGGGATGATGAAACCAAAAAAATTGCCGGTGCTTACCGCATGGGATTAGGTTCTGAAATTTATCCAAAATACGGAATCGAAGGTTTCTATTTGAACGATCTTTTTAGATTCGAGCCTGAACTGCATGATATGATGCATAAATCGATCGAAATGGGCCGAGCTTTTATCATCAAGGACTATCAACAAAAACCAATGCCTTTATTCTTGTTATGGAAAGGTATTATTCATACGACTTTACGTTATCCGGAACATAAGTATTTATTAGGCGGTGTTAGTATCAGCAACCAATTTTCTGATTTCTCTAAATCATTGATGATTGAATTCATGAAATCAAATTATTACGATCCGTATATTGCGCAATATATTCATCCGAAAAAAGCCTATAAAGTAAAATTGAAAGATGCAGATAAAGACTTTATCTTCGATGAAGCAGAATCAGACTTAAATAAATTTGACAAAATTATTGACGAATTAGAACCAGGAAATTTACGTTTACCGGTTTTAATCAAAAAGTACATCAAGCAAAATGCGCGTGTTGTAGCTTTTAACGTTGATCCTTTGTTTAATAACGCGATTGACGGTTTAATGTACATTAGAATCGCCGATATTCCCGAAAGCACAATGAAGCCTGTTATTGAAGAATTTCAAATAGAATTAGAGCGTAAATTATCCGAGAAGGAAGATTAAGTAAATGCCTTATATAAAATTAAAAAATCCCATTCTCGTACGAGAATGGGATTTTTTATTACAATTTTTATTTAAAACTAATTGGAGTTATTCGATTCCAATTTCATTAATTTCTTCAAATTGGTTTTTAGGATCTGTACCATATTGATTAGAGCCTCTTGTTCCTTCTGTTGCCAAAAAAACCAAGAGAACAATTGCACCAAAAGGAATAAAAGCAATTAGAAAAAACCAGCCACTTTTACCAATATCGTGTAATCTCCTAACAAGAACTGCTAAATTTGGTATCATAACTGCTAACGAATAAACCGTAAAACAAATATAACCTAAGGCAATTCCGTTGCCAGCTCCAACCTTGCCGTTTAAAATTGCTCCAATTAGGCCTCCAATTACCAAAAAAGAAATCAAAATGCAAAGACCAGCCAGGCCAAAATACCAATATTCACTTCTTCTTGCTCGTCCTTTAAAATTTGCATAGTTTTCAAGAACTACTTTTTTGTACCATTTAATCATAATTATTATTTGCTATTAATTTGACAATATTTTATAAAAAAAATCTCATTTGAAAATGAGATTTTTTGTTTTAGAACCAAGGCTTTTTACCCGCTTGATACGTTTGATAAAATTCATCATCAGATTTAGTCAAATAGATTATTCCTTCAGCTACTCCAACAAGACCTCCAAGCCCGAAAGTTACCATACTTACAATAAGCTGAATAATCCCTTCTTTTTTATACCCTAAATAAAACTTATGAGCTCCAAATGATCCTAATAAAATTCCTAGAACTCCTGCAACTACTTTTTTGTTCTCTGCTTTTCCGTTTTCCATTTTATTGATTTATAAATTTATAATTGTGTTTTAAAGCTTAGTATGCTTTATTCAAGAAATACATCATTGAAATTTCGTGCGAAATTATAAATCTAAAAAACCTTAATATCCCACAATAAGCCAGTGTTATATTAAAAAAAGGCAATTTTAAAACAGATACATTCAAAAAAAAATCCCGCTCTTTCGAATGGGATTTATAATATTTTAAAACCAAGGTTTCCTGCCAACTTGGTAAGTCTCGTAAAACTCTTCATCTGATTTTGTGAGGTAAATAATTCCTTCAATAAGGCCAATAACAGCCCCTATTCCGCAAATAAAACCTAAGATGAGTTGAATAACGCCCTCTTTCGTATAACCTAAATAAAATTTATGAATTCCAAATACGCCTAATAAAATTGCAAAGATTCCGCTAACTACTTTTTTATTTTCTTGCTTGGTATTTCCAAACTCTGATTGTGTATTTTCCATATTCTTATTTTTAAATTAAATTTATAATGGGAAGTAAATAATATTAAAAAAAATCCCGTTCACATGATGAACGGGATTTATATGTTTTAGAACCAGCCTTTTTTACCTACTTGGTATGTTTGGTAGAATTCTTCATCTGATTTTGTCAGATAGATAATTCCTTCAACAAATCCGATTATACCTCCAAGGCCACAAGTAACAATACTTATTACTAATTGAATTATCCCTTCTTGAGTATATCCTAATATAAATTTATGAATTCCTAAGTATCCAAAAATTAAAGCAAGAACTCCTGCTAATACTTTTTTATTCTCTTGTTTTGGTCCTGCTGGGGTGTTCCAAGCTTCTTGTTTGGTAGTTTCCATTTTTAGTTATTTATTAATTTAATTATTGTAATTCAACGTTTCCGATTTCATTAATTTCTTCTATTTCACTTTTTGGATCTGCCCCATAATAGTTTTCACCAGAATCTCCTTCAGTTAAAAGCAAAATCAACAGCCAAATTGGGCCAGCTAATGGAATTAAAGCTACAAGAAATGTCCAGCCGCTTTTACCAATATCGTGCATTCTTCGAACTGTAACAGACAATGATGGAATGAATGTCAAAAGAGAATAAAGAGCTAAAAGTCCAAATCCTAAACCTACAGCCAAAGGACCATTATCAGTAACAGCATATATAATCACTGATAATATGATAAACAAGAAGAAAATAACTGCAGTTGCTAAACGAAAATACCAGTATTCGCTTCTTCTAGCTCTTCCTGTAAAATTTGCATAGTTCTCAAAAAGTGCCGTTTTGTACCATTCAATCATAATTAAGAAAATTATTTAGTTAATCCCTACTCTTTTTAGGATTTTCGGTTGCTCCTTTTATAAAATTTTGTTAAAAAAATCACAACAATATTAAAAAAAAATAATCTTAAAAACTAATTCTCAATGTTACTTTTAAAGAAAAGACTTGTTATTAAAAACTAAATTGCATTACATAAAAAAGGATAACTCTTTAAACCTTAAAATCATTGGCCTTATCGTCATAAAGCGTTTTGATTTTATCTACAATAACCTGAGCTAAACGTTCGTGACTTTCAAAAGTCCATCCTGCTATATGAGGTGTGAGCAAAGCATTTTTAGCTTCCAATAAATATTGAAATGCTTCTGGAGTGTTTTTATCTTGAAAAAGAGTCTCAAAAGATAATTTTTCATACTCTAAAACATCCAGACCAGCACCCAGAATCTTTTTAGCCTTCATTGCATCAACTAAATCAGCTGTGACTATGTTTTTGCCGCGCGAAGTATTTATAATCCAAAATGGCTTCGAAAATGCGTTTATAAAATCAGTATTAACCATTTTATCTGTTTCTGGAGTCCATGGAAGATGCAAACTCAAAACATCGGCTTTTTGCTGCAAATGTTGCAATGAAACTTGCTTGGCATTTTCATCACCCACATTTTCCAAAATATCATAACACAAAACTTCTGTTTCAAAACCGCGAAGTTTTTTTGCAAAGGCTTTCCCCATATTTCCGTATCCGATAATTCCAACCGTTTTTCCATCTAATTCGTGACCCCGATTGCTTTCTCGATTCCAATGTCCAGCTTTTATTTCGGCGTCGGCCTGATTCAAATTATTAAACAAAGACAAAATAACACCCAGAGAGTGTTCTGCAACAGCGTTGCGATTACCTTCTGGAGCCGCAATTAAGCGTATGCCTTTTGTCTCCGCATAATCACAGTCGATACTTTCTAAACCGGCGCCAACTCTGGCAATAAACTGTAAATTGGTCGCTTTATCTAAAAAAGTTTTATCAATTTTAAAACGGCTTCGAATAACAATTCCGTTGTAATCTTGAATTTTGGCTTCAATTTCTTCTTTAGAAGATTTAAAATCGGCGTGGTTTACAAAACCTGCTTCTTCTAACTGTGACCACAGAATTGGGTTATTGCTGTCTATATGCAGAATTTTTATGCTCATTATTTTTGAATTTTATATAGCAAAAATACGTTTAATTCTTTAAGATATGACCCAAATATTAATCTCGAAAGTCTCTTTGTATAAGTCAGATTTTGCATATTTTAAACACATTTTTATTCTTAGGCAATATTTGATGATTGCTTGTCCCTACGGATAAAATTTTTTATTGGTCAGATTTTTTTTAACTTTGGAAATACACCTCAAAAATTCGCTTCCTTTAAATTCTCAGAACTTCATTAAAATGAAATTAACAAAAACTTTTAAATCCTTTTTTGAAAATGAAAAATCAGGAGGTTTGCTCTTGCTGTTTGTTACGATAATTTCACTTTCTCTGGCAAACTCTTCTTTTCAAAACGAATTTATTGGTTTTTGGGAAAAAGATTTAGGCGGACATTCGATCACACATTGGATTAACGATGGTTTGATGACGATTTTCTTTTTATTGATCGGGTTAGAATTAGAGCGCGAAATTTACCATGGCGAATTATCCAGCATAAAAAATGCTTCTTTGCCTATTATGGCTGCCTTTGGCGGCATGCTGGTTCCTGCTGCTATATTTCTCGCTTTAAATTTCGGAACTGACACTCAAAACGGAGCTGGAATTCCGATGGCGACAGATATTGCCTTTGCCATTGGGATATTATCGCTATTAGGCAATAAAGTTCCGGCTTCATTAAAAGTATTTTTAACAGCTTTAGCAGTTATAGACGACTTAGGTGCCATCATTGTTATTGCAGTTTTTTATACTACTTCTATAGCTTTTATAAATCTTGCAATTGCTTTGGGGATTTGGGTTTTCTTATTCATTTTAAACAGAATGAAAATTCATAACTTAATTCCGTATTTAATTGGAGGCGTTGTGATGTGGTATTTCATGCTTAATTCTGGCGTTCATGCTACCATTACTGGTGTTATTTTAGCCTTTGTTATTCCGTTTGGCGATGGAGGCGAAAAATCGTCCTCTTATAAACTCCAGCACTTTTTACATAAACCTGTTGCCTTTGTAATTTTGCCTTTATTCGCGATTGCAAATACATGCATCGCGATTGAATCAGACTGGCATGAAGGTTTGAATCATCCAAATACATTCGGAATTATTCTAGGTCTCGTTCTTGGAAAACCAGTAGGTATTTTGCTTTTTTCATCTATTGGCGTTAGCGCAGGTTTGTGTGCTTTGCCAAAAAGTTTAAAATGGTCTCATATTTTAGGTGCCGGAATGTTGGGTGGTATTGGCTTTACCATGTCCATTTTCATTACAATTTTAGCTTTTAAAGATCCTGAAACCATCGTTTTTTCTAAAATCGCTATTTTAATTGCCTCGATACTTTCTGGAATTTTTGGATTTGTTTATTTGAAATACATCTTGAAAAAAAGAAAAGCAACTAGAAATTAAAGTTTAAAACATATAAATAAATTAAGACATGAAATTAACTTATATCCTTTTTGCTGTTTTATTATTGTGGTCTTGTAATAAAAAAACTGAGTCTGCCTCTGAAGAAATTATTCCTAAAGATACTGTAATTGCTCCGACCACTAAAACGCAAGAATCAATAGAAGGCATTTATAAAACATATTCTGATTCTAACAATTCAGAAGAATGCGGAATTTCTCTTGAAATAAATAAAACAAAAGACGGTTACAGCTATTTTTTAAAAACAAAAACCAGACAGTTAAAAGGAAAAGCAAATTTTACTAAAAGTGAATCTGGTGAAAAATATTTAGTTTTAGAAGGTATAAAATGGGATGAATACGAAGGAGATATCAGCCATGAAGAAGATTCTTTATCAGAATCTGAACCAAAAGAATTAGAGATTCCTGTTGGCATTGACGCAAGTTATGTTAAAGATACACTTACGATTCAGAATTATGGCAATGCTATGAATTCGTATACAAAGCTTTCTGAATGTGGAAGTAAGTACATTCAACTTATAAAGAAAGGAAAATCAAATAAATAAAATTACTTCGACTGTTCGTTAAAACTCGAGTCCAAAAATCCAATTACTCATCGCATTGCCTTAATAATTAACTTTAAAACTTACTATTATGATCGCAAGAATATGGCATGGAAAAACAAGAATTGAAGATTCTGAAGCTTATACCGCTTTTACAAGAAAGACTGCAATTCCGGATTACTCAAAAACAGACGGTTTTATAAAATTATCTTTTTTAAGAAACATCAAAAACGGCGAAGCCCATTTTACACTGATCACATATTGGGAAAACCTGGAAGTTATTAAAAACTTTGCTGGAGAAGATTTTGAAAAAGCAAAATATTATCCTGAAGACAATGATTTTCTTTTGGAGTTTGAAGAAAAAGTAGCGCATTTTGAGGTTTTTGCTTGAAACATTTATGAAGCAACCTCCCAATATTTGTCATTTCGATCCCGAGGCTTCGGGATCGAAATGACACAAAAGCCAGCTCTCTTCAAAAACAAAAATTTCCAAACCTCAACAAAATTGGAATTTGGAATTTTTAAAATATTGGAATTTAAATAATCTACCCTTTTATTTGCTTCAAAGAAGTCTTAATTCCTTTAATTAAAGAGGAACTAAAACCATTATGTTCCATCTCGTTCAAACCAACGATTGTACAGCCCTGTGGTGTTGTTACACGGTCAATTAATTGTTCTGGATGTACTTTTTCTTCTAAAAGCATTTTTGCTGCACCTTTTACAGTTTGAGCAGCAATTGCCAATGCCGTTTGAGAATCAAAACCAATTTCGATTCCGGCCTGCATAGACGCGCGAATGTATCTTAAAGCATACGCCGTTCCGCATGCGCCTAAAACCGTTGCCGCATCCATTAACTTTTCGTCAATAACGGGAGCGGTTCCTAAATCCTGAAATAAATCAACAATTGGCATAGCTTTTTCTCTATCTTTTTCAGGGAAGGAAATACAAGTCGCTGATTCGCCAAACTGCGCCGCAATATTCGGCATAATCCTGATTACCGGATATTCGTTATTTGTTTTAGACTGAAGTGCATCAAGAGACAATCCGCTAACTGCTGAAGCTATTGTTTTGCCTTTAATTACTGGCAAAATTTCAGCAAAAACAGTATCGACTTGATACGGTTTTATAGTTAAAATTACCACATCAGCTTCTTGAATGTTATGTTTATTATCTGAAGAAACCGTGACTCCGTATTCTGATAAATATTGAATACTCTCAATATTTCTTCTTGTAACTGTAACTTGGTTGTTTTTAGAGAATTTAGCAATTCCCAAGGCAATAGAAACCCCAAGATTTCCTCCTCCTATTATGTGTACTTTCATTCTTCTTGGTTTTAATTTGTTTGACGCTAGTTAACAGTCTATTTTCCGCCTACAAATTACATAGATTTTAGAGATCTTAAATCACTGAAATTTATTAATTTGTGGCAAAAATTTAAAATCCAAGAATCATTTTGGCAACTCCAAAATAGAGCATAATTCCGAAAACGTCATTGGTTGTTGTGATAAACGGACCCGTAGCAATTGCAGGGTCAATTTTATTTTTATGAAGAAAAAGAGGCACAAGAGTTCCTAAAGTTGCAGCGAATAAAATTACTACAATCATCGAAATTGAAATTGCCATACCCACTAAATATTGCTGGTACATAACAGAATGGTAGCCTAACAGCAATAAGGAAATAATCGTTCCTGAAATCATAGAAACGCTGATTTCTTTACTAAAATAGCTACGGCTAAATTCTTTCAAAGTTCCGTTAGCCAAACCTTGCACCACGATAGCAGATGCTTGAACACCTATATTTCCTGCAGTTGCCGAAAGCAAAGGCACAAAAATAATTAAGGTTGAATATTTTTGAAATGTAGCTTCGTTACCTTTTAAAACAAAAGATGCTACAATTTCAATAACCATTCCGATTAAAAGCCAAGGCAAACGCGCTTTTGTGAGTTCCAAAACGCTGTCATTTGATTCTACGTCTTGTGTAATACCCGCCGCCAACTGGTAATCCTTATCGGCTTCGTCCTTGATTACGTCTACGATATCATCGATAGTAATTCTTCCCACCAGACGACCTAATTCATCTACAACTGGAATAGCCTCTAAATCGTATTTCTGCATAATACGTGCTACCTCAACATCTTCGGTATCTACGTTTACAAAATTTAACTTTCGAATATAAATATCTCCAATTTGTGTTTTGGTTGATGTCGTCAACAAATCTTTTAATGATAATCTTCCTTTAAGGCGGTTTTCATCATCAACAACATATATCGAATGAACGCGCGAAACATTTTCTGCCTGAATACGCATTTCTTTCACACAAGTTAGTACATTCCAATTTTCATTGACTTTTACTAACTCTTTACCCATTAAACCACCTGCAGAATTTTCGTCGTAACGCAATAAGTCTACAATATCTTTTGCGTGTTCAACGTCAATCATTTCAGAGATTACCTCTGCTTTTATTTCCTGCGAAAGTTCAGCGATAATATCCGCCGCATCATTCGTTTCAAGCTCATCAAGCTCTTCTGCAATTTCTTTAGGCGAAAGTCGGCTTAAGATGTTTTCACGCAAATCATCTTCTAATTCAAGAAGAATCTCTGCAGTTTTATCACTATCTAAAACCTTAAAAATATAGGTCGCTTCGTCGAAATCCAGTTCATCCAGGATTTCGGCGATATCAGCATGGTGCAGATCATTAAGCAAAACTTCAAGTTCTTTGTCGTTTTTGTTAACAATATGCTCTTCTAATTGGTGGATTAATTCTTTACTAACTTTGAACTCCATCGGCTTCTATTTTTTGAGTCAGTTCAATAAATTCTTCTACACTAAGTTGCTCGGGACGTTTATCAAAGATAGTGTCTAATCGCAAATTATCAGTTAAATTTAATGTTTTCAAACTGTTACGTAATGTTTTTCGTCTTTGCTGAAAAGCAGTTTTCACTACCGTAAAGAACAACTTTTCGCCACATGGAAGACTATAATCTTCCTTTCGGGTCATTTTCATCACACCCGATTTCACCTTGGGCGGAGGAATAAAAACATTTTCGTCGACAGTAAATAAATACTCTGTGTCATAGAAAGCCTGAGCTAAAACAGATAAAATTCCGTAAGCCTTTGAGCCTTTTTTCTCGCAGATTCGTTCAGCAACTTCTTTCTGGAACATCCCAGAAAATTCTGGAATCTGATGTTTGAATTCTAAAGTCCTAAAAACAATCTGTGTTGAAATATTATAAGGAAAATTACCGATTATTGCGAATTGTTTGTTTTCGTAAACCTCGTTAATATTGTATTTCAGGAAATCCTGAGAGATAATTTTATCTTTTAATTTTGGATAATTTTCACCCAAATACACTACAGATTCTCCGTCTATCTCAATCACGTGTGTATTAATTGGCTTATCAAGCAAATACTTAGTCAACACACCCATCCCTGGTCCTATTTCTAAAACCTCATTGTATCCTTTTAAGCTCAAAGTATCTGCAATTGCTTTTGCAATACTTTCGTCTTTTAGGAAGTGTTGTCCTAAATGTTTTTTGGCTTTTACTTTTTCCATTTTCTTTTTTAGATTGCAGATTTTTAGACTTCTTAGATTGTTAGATTTTTAGTAAGTTTAAAATCTGAAGTCTAATGATCTAAATCTCTTTTAATGTTCCGAAATAACTTCTAACTCCGTTCTGAAAGAAAGCATTTTATCAGCAAATAACCCTAAAGCTTCTCTATGAAATGCTGGTTCATCTTCGATATAAAACTTCTCTAAAGTTTCTTTGCTGTCGGTAATGTATTGAACTGAATAGGTAATTCCACCCATTTCCTCTTCAATTAAAACTCTGACAATTCGGGCAGAAGAAAATTTCTGCGTAGCTAGAATTTCGGGTATATGTTTTTCCTGCATCCACTTTAACCATTGGTCATGAACGCTTTCATGTATATTTGTGGTAACGTTGTAAATAATCATTTTCTTTTAGATTGTTAGATTTCTTAGATCTTTAGACTACTTAGATTTCAGAAAGTCTAAAGATTTAAGAATCTATTTTATAAATTCTTGTCTCCTCTTAACTCGCGGTATTTTTTTCTGGCATCAACAAAGTAAATACTGTCTTGATGATTAAAAATTACCTTTTCATATAAAGGCTTTGCCTTTTCTGTATCGTGCAATTCGTCATTGTAAATTTCTGCCGAAAAAAACAGCGCTTCATCCATATAAATTCCGTCACTATGATTGTCAATGATTTGCTGGTATTGGCTTAGAGCCGAATTATAATCTTTTAGACTTTCATAGATTTTACCTAAACGCAACATTGTTACAGCTTCAATTTCTTGGCCTTTAAAGGCTTTTAAAATATTCTGAAACTGGGCAATAGCTTCTGGTTTTTTATTCTGATAAATTAAAAAATCGCCCTTTGCAAATTGCTTTAATGCTGTTTGCGTCGAATCAGCTACGGTATTGTCGTTTATCAATAAAAAATATTCCAGCGCATCATTTGCAATCAATTGCGTATTGGCCGACTTCAATTCTTTAAATTGTTTTAAAGCCCATTCAAAATCAGTTTTAAAATAACTTGTTTTCGCCGCTTTTAAACTCGCTTCGTGCGACATGACATCATTCTTTAAATCCAATTGAATTTGAGAATAATAAATTAATGCCTGATTGAATTTCTCCTGCAAAAGCAAGATATCTCCCAACTCCATTTTAGCATCTGCCTCTTGATAATCATTCAAATTGAGTTCTAAAGCTCGTTTGACAATCGTTATTCCTTCTTCAGGCTTTTTTAAATTAAAAGCGACAAAATGCGCCTGAAGTAATTGCAAAGATAAGGTAAAAGGAGTTATATCGTAGGTTGCCAGCAATTGTTGTAGCTCAGTATTGATAATTGGATAATCTTTATCCTGTGCCTTATCAATTTTAATTTCCATTAGATAATAATTCGTCTGAATCAATAAATCTAAGTCTTTGGTATTAAGAAGGATAAAATTCAGAATTTCAGATGCTGTTTCTGTGTCATCTTCATTCAATGCAAATTGACTCAGATTAACAATACTCGAAAGTGACTCTGGATCTCGCTTATAAATTGCTTTTTCTTGAATAAATGCTTTTCCAAATTCTTTTTGCTGTACATAAAACCAACTCAAATAATGATTCCAGAATACATCCTGATCTTTCTGCGTTTTCAGGATTAATGCTTTTCGCATTGCATCTTTAAAAGCAGTATTATCGGTTTCACCGTTCATAAAACGCGATAACTGTGTCTGAATCAAATTGGCATTTTGCGGGTTCTGAAACGATTCTGTCAGCAAAAGATCAATCATTTGATCTGTTTTCCCTAACTGTCCGTACAACATTCCGATTTGGAAATTGAAATTGTAATTCGGCTGAACTTGCATTGCGGTCTGATAAGCTTTTAAAGCATATTCCAACAACACTTTTTTCTCAAAAGAATTTCCAATTCCGTAAACATCATTTGGATTCGTTTTTATTTTTTCTATTGCCTGATCGTAGTAGTTTTTAGCTTTAGCTTCGTTTTTCTGCAATTGAAAATTATAACCCAATTCCACTAAAAAAACACCTTGCTTGTATTTGTTATAACGATCTTGAATCGATTTTTCGGCCAAAGCAAACTGCTGCAGCTGCTGATAACAATCGATCGTTTTTAAAAAATATTGAGTATTCGACGGCACATTACGCAAAAGCTCTTCATAACTTATTTTAGCTTTTTCGAAATCACCTTTATCGTAGTAATATTGAGCAAGTTGCTCATTTTGAGACATTGCAAAAGTTGACCACAACAAAACGATATAGATAAAGATGTTTTTCATATTTCAGTTTTTTAAGTCGCAGTTGAAGTCACAGTGTTCAGTTTTCAGTGGCAGTTTACAGTTACAGTTGAAACTGTAAACTGAAAAACTGCCACTGTAACCTTTTTTAATTTATAATATCAAATCCGCAGTAAGGGCGTAAAACTTCTGGAATTACGATTCCTTCCGGTGTTTGGTAATTTTCTAAAATTCCGGCCAAAACTCTTGGCAAAGCCAATGAACTTCCGTTCAAAGTATGCGCTAATTGATTTTTTCCGTCTTTGTCTTTAAAACGTAACTTCAAGCGGTTAGCCTGAAAAGTTTCGAAGTTAGAAACTGAACTAATTTCTAACCAGCGATCCTGCGCTGTAGAAAACACTTCAAAATCATAAGTCAAAGCAGATGTGAAACCCATATCGCCACCACATAAACGTAAAACACGGTATGGCAATTTTAATTCCTTTAAAATATCTTTTACGTGTTCTACCATTCCGTCAAGTGCTTCATAAGACTTATCAGGATGTTCGATACGTACGATTTCTACTTTATCAAATTGGTGCAAACGGTTTAATCCGCGTACATGCGCTCCATAAGAACCTGCTTCACGACGGAAACACGGTGTGTAAGCCGTGTGTAAAACTGGCAATTCGCTTTCACTTAAAAGTACATCGCGGAATAAATTGGTAACCGGAACTTCAGCAGTCGGAATCAAATATAAATCATCAATTGTTGAATGATACATTTGTCCTTCTTTATCTGGCAATTGTCCTGTTCCGTATCCTGAAGCTTCATTTACCAAATGAGGCACTTGCACTTCGTTGTATCCAGCTGCAGTATTTTTATCTAAAAAATAATTGATTAGGGCACGCTGTAGACGAGCACCTTTTCCTTTATAAACTGGAAAACCTGCACCTGTAATTTTTACACCTAATTCGAAATCGATGATATCGTATTTTTTTACCAATTCCCAGTGAGGCTGAGCACCTTCGTGCAAAACCGGAATATCTCCTTCTTGAAAAACATTCAAATTGTCATCTGGTGTTTTTCCTTCAGGAACAATATCAGCCGGAAGATTTGGCAAAGTGTATAATTTATTGGTCAATTCAGTTGCTAGAGCTTCTGCTTTTTCGCTTAATTCTTTGCTTTTTTCTTTTAATGAAACGGTTTTTTCTTTTAAAATTGCGGCTTTAGATTTCTCTCCCGCTTTCATTAATTCGCCTATATCTTTGGACAATTTATTAGATTCTGATAAAGTATTATCTAACTCAACTTGTGCAGCACGACGATTTTCGTCTAATTGCACTACCTCTTCTACAACACTTTTAGCATCGATATTTCGTTTTGCTAAAGCCTTGATTACTTTCTCTTGATTCTCTCTAATAAATGCGATTTGTAACATAGCTTGGTTTTTATAACTAGTATTTTTATATAAAGGAAGCAAATTTAAGGAAATGTTTGCTAAGAATAAGACAAAGTTTGTGCGGAAAAAGTTATTTCACAGCGTTGGACTGCGATAAAACATCTATTAGCAAAATTTTTTCAAAATTAAACATTATAATTCTTAGTGAATCTTAGTGAATTTGCGTAATTTTCTTTTCCAAAGAATTTTAAAACAAAGTAAAGCAAATTGTTATTTGTCAGAGATGCACTAAAATTACACAGAGATACACAAAGCTTTTTAAAATTTCTTCGTGAAACTTTGCGACTCTTTGTGTATCTCTGCGAAATTATCCTATAAAAAAAACGGAAACAACTTTTAAAAAGCCATTTCCGTTTTTATGCTGCCTCTCAAAAATTGAAATTTAGCAATAAGATCAATATTATCTCGTATAAACCGTGATTGCACCGTTTGCATCTTTTACTTTCAATTCTGAAAGCGTAAGATTTACGATATCTTGAGTTTTACTTACACCATTTATAACCGTAGTTAAATTATTGTGTGATCTTGAATAAATTCCTGATTGTGTTGTTATTGCACAAGCACTAATTGTTGAATCATAATCTCCAACAATTACAGTGTTATCTAATTTAAGTTCCAAGTAATCTTTTTCACATCCACTTTGATTTTGTGGAGCATCAATTAAAGTTTCAGTACCACCTGTAGAAGTACCAACTTTACTTAATTTCCATTTTCCTTCTAATGGTACTAATGTTTCTCCTTCATTGTCATCGCTGCTGCAAGAGGTTGTAAATAAGCCAACGCTTAAGATAAGGGCGAGTAATAAGCTTCTGATTTTCATGTCTGATTTGTTTAAAATTAATAGTGCTAAATTAATTTTAAAGCTGTGGGAAATGTTACACAAATTTCTTGATCATTTACATAATTATTAGAAAATCGTAAGTAAATTCATAAAATTATCCAAAGAACTGTAAGCTTTACGTAAAGATCCGCAAAAGCTGTTTAAAAATTGGTTAATGTTTACTTACGTTCAATAAGCAATTCCTTCAATTCATTTGTTTTTAAAAATGAAGCCAAACGACCAGACAGAAGCAACATTTCTCTTTCTTCAGGAGCTATTCTCAATTTTGTCTGAACGTGAGATGAAAATTCATATAATATAAGAATCTCGCTAGCGGTTAATGATGTGAATTTTTCTTTATTTAAAGTAGCCAAAATCACTTCTCCGTCTTTGTCTTTAGTAAAGCTGAGTTCACCAAATCTTTCGATTAATTCTTTTCTAAAATTAGTGTAGAACTTTAGCCAATTCGAATAATCATCATCAGTGTTTTTTAATTCGGCTACCAGAGCTTCGTATTTTTCATCTTTTTTAAGTTTTAATAAATGATCGCGAAGTGTTGTAAAACCAATTACCTGATAATTAGAAGTCGGGATCTTATAACGTTCCATTAAATTCTCAACATCACGATCAAAAGTCATGTATCGGGTTTGAACGGTATATAAAGAAGCCGTTTCAAACAACGAAATCAGCTTAATTTTCTCATCACTTATATAAGGTTCTTTTTTTCCTTGTCCCAAGCAATCAATAAAAAGCGCTCTTTTGTTTTTGCTATCTACTTTAGTATCATTATAAAGAAGTTCTAAAAGCGTTTTATAGCCCGTATTATCTGAAGCTCCTCCATCAATAATGCATAATATTTTGTTTTGGTTTTTTACTCCAAATTTTACTTTTGGCAGCACACCCGGAAAAGCAGAACTTGCTGTGATTGCATACGTAACCGGAAAATCATAACCATCATTTATAAGATTATGATCAAGCGGAATCGAAGCTTTATTGGGAGCCAAAGACGTATTTAAACTTAAACCGCGAATAATATGCGGCATAAACGGAACTCGTTCTCCGTTATTATAAGCCGTTCCGTTTGCGACTAACATTGGAAGGTCAGGATTCTTTTTGCTTTCTTTCGGAATAAAAAAATCAGACATCAGCATTTGGGTTCCAAATTTATTTGGGTTTTCAGGATTTGAGCTGTCATATTGCAAAATCTCCGAGTCTAATCGCTGCGTCATGGATATTTTATCGCCTTTTTCGTTTCGGCTATTGTTTAGAAGAGATAAGATTGTAGCCGATTTATCTACATAATCTTTATACGCATCGGCCTTGGAGAAATAAAACTCATTGAAGGTACAATTGTCGTAATTGAGTTTGTTTTTCAGAATCGTTAAATAATATGCTGCTGAATAACAGCCTCCAGAAACGGTAGAAAAATAATCGATTTCGTTTAAAAAGTTGCGCTGTAAATTGTTTTCCTGAATTTCTTCTAAGCCTAAAAGAACGCCCATACTAAAAAACTGTGCACGCGACCCGCCTCCTGAAATACCGATTCCTAAAGCAATATTTGGATTCTGAAACCTGATATTTCGCTCCTGAACCGATTTATAATCGTTTAATGATACGGCAGGAATTGAACTATAGTTGATCTCTGAAAAAAGATTGATTTTGTTTTGCGAAACTAGAACTTGGCAAAACAAAAAAAGAATCACTTTAAAACAGTTGCATTTCATTTCAGAATCATTAAAATTTCTTAATTCAAAATATATTTAAGCTTATGCGAAGTTACAAGAAACTAAAATGGGTTTTAAAAATTAATTGCAATTACAACTTTTAATTAACTGTGACACTTTTTGTTGGCGACGAAGTACAGGTTTGTTTATCTTTTTTTATTGTCACATCTGCCTTTACTGCAAATGTTCCTCCGGTGGCGTAAGTATGTGAAACGGTTTTTCCAGAAACGGTTTGAGTTGTACCATCGCCAAACGTCCATTTTACTGATGTCAGCGCATAAGTACCCGTATATTCTATTTCGTAATTGATGATTTTTGTATTTGTTGCGTCTGCTGTATGCTTTAATTTAATAAATGTAGATTCTGCTACACAATCGATTCCTCTTTCAATATCAGACTTGCTGCAAGAAAAACTCAGTACTAAAACTGTGATGACAAATAAGTTGATAGCTTTAATTTTCATGATCCCGATTTATTAGTTAGTACTATGAATGTGTCTAGCAAAAATAACGATTTTTAAAATTAACACACTCAAAAACAAGCATTTATTCCACATTAAACAATCTCAAAATATACGAAAGCTCATAAACGATAAAAGCAATCGCCAAATAGCGATGAAAAACTTTATTGTGCACTTTTATCGCCAAAAGGCAAAGTATAATGTGACTTATAATTCGAATGTAATATTCGGTTTGATTGTATAAAAAATAATCACCTCCTTTTATTGCGGTATCAATTAAGTCCGCGCCAAAACTTATCGCAAGAATACCAAAAAACCAATTTTTCCGTGAATAGAAATAATCTTCGTAACCGGTATAATCAACTAAATCATCTGGATACAGAATGGCACACATTAAATAGAAAATCAGAATATAACAGATAATAAAGAAATAATCGGCAAAATACCATTCCTGAATTAACTTCAAGTTAAACTCCCACCACCAAAAATGAATAATCAGCAAAAAAACATAAAACACCCAAAGCGAGTGCACAAAATAAATTTTCTTCCGACCCGGATGCTGAATAAATAGTACCGAACCTTTAATAAGATGCGTTAAACTTAAACCCAGAATTATACCGATAATCGATTTGACGTGCGTTAGTTCTTCCATAAATAAAAATTTATTTTATAGAACTAAAATTAAGCCAATTAATTAAAAAACAAGTCTTTATGTCGAACTATTTGACCGCAAATAGCGCTAAGGTCACGCAAAGACTCGCAAAGATTTTTATTCTTTTGCTGCCGCCCGATCATGAGAAGCCCGCAAAACCTTTGAACCTTTCCCTCTCTGACCCTTTGTGACTCACATTAAGCTCTTTTAATCTCATGCCCAACAAATTCTTCCAACGCAGCAAACATATCATCTACAGAAAGCACTTCGAAATCGGGGTGATTTTTAAGGAAATTGGCATTTAGGGTCACCAAGTTTTCTTCTAATTCATAAAAAGTATCGTTATTCAAAGAGTCGCGAACCGGATTTACACCTTCAAATTTACCGCTTACAAATTTATTCAGCTTTACGCTGCTCATCAGTTTTACTTTTTTGCTTTGCTGCTGAAACAACTCCAAGTGTTTCTCGGCGCCAATCAAAGCTAAACCTTCTTCCAGCAGTTCGTTTAGTTCTTTGTTCCAACCTGATTTATAGACAAACTGCGCAAAATTTCCTTCAGTATATTGCGACCAATAATAATCGAGATAATAACTCAATAAAGCATCTTCGTGAATAAATTCGTCATCGACGCCTTCTTCGCGCATTAAATTGATTACCGAAATATTTGAGTGAATAATATCATGCAGATTTTCACTATTCATCGCCGTTTCAGAAACTATTATTCTACCAAATTCCTCCATTTTGTTTGTTTTTTGAGATTGTTTTGCAAATTTCAGTTAAATAAAAACAGAATCAAATTCCGTCACTATCCTTTTTTTCATTCATCTTTGCGACCAAGGCTTTCAAACGCAATGCCTGCTCTTTTTTTTCCTCACGAAGCTTAGCCTTTTTCCGATTTAGCAATTTGGTATGCAAAGCCTTATTTTTGGTATTTTTTTCGGGTCCTTTTGCCATGATTTCCTCTTAGTTTGTTTTGCAAATTTCGGCGAAATAATGATACATTAAAAATATTTTTTGGGCGTTTCCCTCTGGGCCGGGCTATTCGCTTCAAGTCCTCGCACTTCCTTCGTCAGGCTGTGGGCTTTCCACTGCTATCCCTAACGCACTCGTTTTCAAAAGAAGATTTGATTTTGTGAGATTTTTAGAAGTTAAAAAAGATTATTTTAGCGTTATTTAATAAATAAACTTACATATGATCAAAAAGAATTTCCTTTCTGTAATAATAGTAATAATATTTTTAAGCTGTCAAAGAACAGAATTACCTGCACCTTAACAAATTAACGAAATTGAATTTATTTATTTAAATAGTAGACGAATTCCTTACAGTGAGCTGAAGGTAAATATTAGAAGAATGCCCACCAAAGATAGTGCAATGGTATTTGTAGAAAGCAGACCCGCAAATAATGATCCTAAATGGAACTATAGAAAAATAGAAAAATTTATAACTATTGATCTTAAAACTTTTCAAAGACTTACTGATGAAGCTATTTCTTTAGACAAAATAAACATTGAAAAAGCCTATTTGGATGGGTTTGATGGAAGCACTTGGGAAATTCAATTTGGTTCAAAAGGAAAAAATAAAGGTTATCGTTTTTGGGCACCTAAATTAGATACACAAAAAAGAGGTTTGTCTGAATTTGTGAACCTTTGTGAACAAATCGTACACGTTTCAGATTTAAAAAAAGAAGAAATTCTTGAAAATTAATTGCTCAACAATTGGCATGGCTTAAAAAAGAGATCAATAATTCAAAAAGTACAAATATAAACGGCAAAAGATAGTGATAATTCAACGATAATAAACAAACCTGATAATTTTATGGGCACTGATTGCAAATCCGCGCTATCAAAATGTTAAATCTAAAGCAAAAAACCAATGAGCCTCCCAAAAAATGAACCCAACCTTCTTCCCAACCCAAGAAAAATTCAGAATATGGCTAGAAAAGCATCACCAAAAAGAAACCGAACTTTTAGTAGGTTTTTATAAAGTGAACAGCAAAAAGCCATCAATGTCCTGGCCAGAATCTGTAGATCAGGCGCTTTGTTTTGGCTGGATCGACAGTATTCGAAGATCTATCGACGAAGAAAGTTATTCGATCCGATTTACACCGAGAAAAAAGTCCAGCATTTGGAGTGCTATCAACATTAAAAAAATAGAGGAACTCACAAAAGCCGGATTGATGAACGAAGCCGGCATAAAAGCTTTCGAATTAAGATCGGAAACGAAATCCAGAATTTATTCGCACGAAAAAGAACCTTCCATTCTTGATGCAGAATTCGAGAAACAATTTAAAGAAAATAAAAAAGCTTGGGAATACTTTAAGAACCAAGCGCCATCCTACAAAAAAGTTATGATTCACTGGATTATGACGGCGAAACAAGAAAAAACCAGAATTTCACGTCTCGAAAAAACAATAAGTATAAGTGCTGAGCAAAAACGAATGTTGTAAGTTTTGATTTAAATTGAGAATAAACAGTAACTTTATTCCGTTAAAAAGCTAAAAGAAGAACAATGACAGAAAGAACAGCCTTACAATATTACGTTTTAGATGTATTTTCAAATGAAAGTTACAAAGGAAATCCGTTGTCTGTCGTTTTTACTGATGGCAATTTAGAATTAGAAACCTATCAAAATATTGCGAAGGAATTTGGTTATTCTGAAACTTCATTTGTTTACTATTCAAAAGAACAAAAAGCACTAAATGTTCGATCGTTCACGCCAATTGGATTTGAAATAGACGGTGCTGGACATAATTTATTAGGTGCAGTCTGTGGCGCTTTGTTAAAAAAAATGCCCATTTTTGATGAGCAGGACGAAAACAATCGTTTTGTGATTATGAAACATTCACCAATTCCGTTGACGGTAAGTTTTGATACTGTTACGCAATATCCGATTGTGCAAATGCATCAAAAACAAGCGGTTATCAAACAGCAAATACCAACTTACAAAATAGCAATTGCGCTGGGTTTTAAAATTGAAGATCTCGAAATCGATATGCTTGTGCCAACAGTTGTTCAGACGGAAGTAGCGCATACTATGGTTCCAGTTCGAAGCAGTCAATTATTAAATGATTGTGTTCCGGACAGCAAACTTTTGATTGAAATTTCGAAAGAATATCAATTTGAAGGGTTTTATTGTTTCTCTATTTCTAATGAAAATCAAAATCATATAGTTGAAGCCCGATTTTTTAATCCAATAATCGGAATTGAAGAAGATCCTGCAACAGGAACTGCTGCTGGGCCTTTAATTGGCTTTTTAACCAAAAACAGATACACGCAATTAAATAAAGAATATAAAATTCTGCAAGGCGTAAAACTCAACCAGGCATCGCTTATAGAAGTAATGTGCAGGCAAAATGATGTTTTAGTTGGCGGTTCTTCTATTATTACAATGCGAGGTGAACTTTATATATAAAAAAAGCTGCATTAAGTGCAGCTTTTTTTATATATAATATTTTAGTTTTTAATCCCTTGTTTAATTGGTTTTGGTGGCTCTTGTTGAGGCGGAATTCGTTTCTTTAAAAACAAAATCTGACCTAAATGACTCGATTGATGCTCCATTACGTGAAACCAGCAATATTGATTGGTCATGTCGTATTTTAACTGAACTTCGGCAAACCAAGCATCGTCCCTTTTCTTTAATTCTTCAATAGTTTTTGCACGAACTTGATTATAAATGTCCAAATAATATTGAATATCGTGACCTTTAAATTCGTCGCGTCCGCCTTGATCTAAATTTAAAGCGTTGTTCCAAATTTTCTTTTCTTCTTCATTAAAATCCCTGTTTTCAAAAGTAAAAACCTGATAATATTTTTCGGCTGCAGCCAAATGCATCACCAAAGCTCCAATTCGATTCGCCTCTTCATCATGGAGATAATCGATTTCATACTGACTCATGTTTTTCACCGTTCTTTCAACACGAGATTTAAGATCTTCCAGCATCGAAATCATGTCGGCGATCTTTGGAGAAGCTCCATCAACATTTCCTATTCTAGCTTGTGGTCTTGGTTTAATACCGCTTCCTTCTAATAATAAACTGCTTTTCCCATCAACGCTTGATTTATCAGATGTAATTTTATATTCCTTTACTTTGACAATGGCTTCTTTTGAAGTTCCTAAACTCCATTTCGGAATGTCTCCATTCTTTACAGCAGTTTCAAAACTTGAATTTAAAACAGTTAAAGGTTCAAAAATACCTTTATCATTTTCAATCCATAATTCGAACTTATCAAAATAGAATTTTCCGTTATTGATACAAAGACCTCCAAAACTCAATGATTTACTATTTTTATCTAAAGTTCCTTCAACGGTATAGGAGTTCCAATCTTTAGATTTTACAGGTCTGTCCTGCATATTATCAAAAAAACCTTCTTCATCATTTTTAGTATCAACTCTTGCCCATACTCCAGCCCAAGCTGTTGGCTCTGTAGTTTCGGCTTTAACAGATGCAATTACCTTGAATTTTTTCGTAACAGCAGTCTGAATATCAATTGTCTGATTGAAAGATGTCCAATCACTTGAAATCGTTTTTTGTGTTTGAGCATAACTGGTGCTGAAAAACAAAAATAACAGTGGTATTATTAGTTTTTTCATTTTTGGAAATTAAAGTTGCAGTAAATGTAATATTTGTTTCTTTAAGTAAAAACTTACTTTTATAAAAAATAATGCACAAAAAAACCGCACTCTAATTAGAATGCGGTTTTAAGATATTTTATCTGAAAGAATATTAATTCGTTTTCATAGGAGGCAAATCAAACGCGATAGAATCGTGCTCGAAATTGTTACGGTGTCCGCCATCGCAAAAAGGTTTGTTTGCAGATAATCCGCAACGGCAAAGTCCAAGTGCAGATCTCCCTTGAAGTCCGTAAACCGTTCCTTCAGCGTCCATAATTTCGAAATCGCCTTCTATTTTTATAGATCCGTTTTTATTGATGATTAATTTTGTCTTGCTCATAACTTGTTTTTGTTTTTTTCAGGCAAAGATTGCGAAATATATTTTGAAGATTTTAATGCTAATGCTAGTTTAAACTGGTTCTATTTTATGACGGTTTTCAACAGAGAGGTTCGCAAAGGTTGTCAGATTAAATTTTCTTTGCGAATCTGTGACTTTCCGAGATTAATTCGCATTCTTTACTAAAAACTTGGTGAATCTCTGTGTTTATTCTCCGCGAATCTCGGCGAAAATCTTGGCGAATCTCGGCGAAATAACAAAATCTCAATTCTATTGCTTATTTTTGCACTCAATAAAATTGACTTATGATACAGAATCCAAAGAGATATACTATTACAGCGGCTCTTCCTTACACCAACGGACCTATTCATATTGGGCATTTGGCGGGGGTTTACGTGCCGGCAGATATATATTCGAGATACTTGCGTTTGCAGGGAAAAGATGTTGCATTTATTTGCGGAAGCGATGAACATGGGGTTGCAATTTCTATGAAAGCAAAAAAAGAAGGAATTACACCACAAGAAGTTATTGATAAATATGACGGAATTATCAGAAAATCATTTGCTGATTTCGGGATTTCTTTTGATAATTATTCTAGAACTTCGGCTAAAATTCATCATGATACGGCTCAGGAATTTTTTAGAAAACTGTATGAGAATGGTGATTTTATTGAAGAAATAACAGAGCAATTGTACGATGCAAAAGCAGATCAGTTTTTAGCTGACCGTTTTGTTGTTGGAACTTGTCCTAGATGCGGTAATGAAGGAGCTTACGGCGATCAGTGCGAAAATTGCGGATCGACTTTGAATGCGACGGATTTAATTAATCCAAAATCGACAATTACCGGAGAAACTCCGATCTTGAAATCTACAAAACACTGGTTTTTACCATTAGACAGATATACTGATTTCTTAACAGAATGGATTTTAGTCGGACATAAAAACGACTGGAAACCAAACGTTTACGGACAAGTAAAGTCTTGGGTTGATGGCGGATTGGAACCTCGTGCGGTAACCCGTGACCTTGACTGGGGAATTGATGTTCCGGTTGAAGGTGCCGAAGGAAAAAAATTATATGTTTGGTTTGATGCGCCAATTGGGTACATTTCATCAACAAAAGAATGGGCGCTGCGCGAAGGAAAAGACTGGGAACCATACTGGAAAGATGAAGATACCAAACTGGTTCACTTTATTGGAAAAGACAATATTGTTTTTCACTGTATCATTTTCCCTGCGATGCTTAAAGCCGAAGGAAGCTATATTTTGCCGGACAATGTTCCTGCAAATGAGTTTTTGAATTTGGAAGGAAACAAACTTTCAACTTCTAAAAACTGGGCGGTTTGGCTGCACGAATATTTAGATGAATTTCCGGAGAAACAAGACGTATTGCGTTATGCATTAACTTCTAACGCTCCTGAAACTAAAGATAACGATTTTACGTGGAAAGATTTCCAGGCGAGAAATAACAACGAATTGGTTGCGATTTTTGGAAACTTTATTAATCGTGTTGTGGTTTTAACCAACAAATATTATGACGGTTATATTCCAACTCCGAATGAATTATCAGAAGTTGACGAAAATACTTTAGCAGAATTAAAAGCGTATCCGGCCGTGATTTCAAGTTCGGTTGAGCGTTACAGATTCCGTGAAGCTTTAGGAGAATTGATGAATGTTGCACGATTAGGAAATAAATATCTTGCCGACGAAGAGCCTTGGAAAGTAATGAAAGACAATCCGGAGCGTGTAAAAACACAAATGTATGTGGCATTGCAAATTGCTGCCGCTTTAAGCATTTTAGCTGAACCGTTCCTGCCTTTTACTGCGGCTAAATTGTCAAGAATATTGAAAAATGAAGGCAAATTGAACTGGAATGACGTTGCTGAAAATTCAGAATTAATTCCTGAAGGTCACCAAATTGGCGAAGCAGAATTGCTTTTCGCAAAAATCGAAGACGAAGAAATACAAAAACAAATAGACAAATTGGAAGCTACAAAAACCGCAAACATCGCTGAAAACAAAAAAGCTGAGCCTCAAAAAGATTTGATTCAATATGAGGATTTCGCTAAAATGGATTTACGTGTAGGAACTATTATTGAAGCTGAAAAAATGCCAAAAGCCAACAAACTTTTGGTTTTAAAAATTGATACCGGAATTGACGTTCGTACAATCGTTTCGGGAATTGCCGAAAGCTTTTCACCAGAAGAAATTATTGGTAAACGCGTTACAGTTCTGGCAAATTTAGCACCAAGAGCGTTACGTGGTGTTGAAAGCCAGGGAATGATCTTAATGACAACAAATGCTGAAGGAAAACTAGTTTTTGTAAATCCAGATGCTGATGCACCGAATGGTGAGACGATAAACTAACGTTTTATAAATACTATAAAATTGCGTGAATCGATTGATGACAATCTATTCACGCTTTTTGTTTTTAAAAAATTTCTTACGCCTAATAAAGTTTGGAAAAAAAATAAGATATTCGCCTAAACTAAACCTTTTAACCATTTGTAATGATAAAAAAAATACTCTTAGCCTCTTTATTTTTAAGCAGTTTAATAGCTTTTTCTCAAGAAATAGTTAGTTCTACACCTCTCGAATTAAAAAAAAACAGAGGTGTTTTCCAAACCATAAACAACGAAAAAAAAGAAGTCACATTATTTGTTAGTGACAAGATAAAAGTAAATGCTATTCATCTTAACGAAAAAATGCAAATTGTAGATAGTATTTCGACAGAAAGACCCAATCCCAAAGTGTATAAAAACATGATTGGTTACAATGTCAACAATGACAACACAAGACTTTTTTGGTCTTCAGATGATTACGAAGACATTTTTACTCAACTTTATGATTTCAATAGCCAAAAAGTCGTTACTCAGCAATATACGCTGGTATTAAAAGAAGAGAAATTTTTACAGAAATTCAGTGAAAATGAAAATTTTTACATTCTAACTGTAGTCAAAAAGAGTAATAATTTAAAACTGCACATTTTTGACAAAGAAGGTGTTTATAAAGAAAAAACATTCAACTTAGACAACTTTCACTTTTTTAAGCAAAAGTTTGTCAAAACAAATCTGTATGGTATTTTAGAAGAGAGTTTTCTTCCTAACGAATGGCCGTTTTCGATGCATAATATGAATGTCGAAAATCCTACTTCGTTGAACGAGGCTACAAAAAAGAGAAAATGTTACTTTAACAAAAAGCAACTTGTACTTACAATTGATACTAATCCAAAATACACACAAGCCATTGTACTCGATTTAGAAAATTTTACCGCTACAGAAAAAATAGTCACATCGCCTTCAATAGTTGATGTCACTGAATCAGGGTATCCTATCAGAGTAAATGCAAATTCATTTTTTATAGACAATAAATTATATCAAATAAAATCATCAAAAGAGATATTTTACTTTACGATAAAAGATTTAGATGGTAATTTGATAAAAGAATATTCTGCTACTCCCGATGCACCAATTGAATTTAAAAACACAGAAATCACACAAAAAGGAAATGATTTTATCGGAGGAGGTGAAAAGGTATTGGAGAACTCTTCGCAATTTATTCGCAAGATTACTAATTTACATGCCGGTGTTGCCTGTTATCGTGTTGGAGAAAATATCCGAATTACTTTCGGAGGCATTTCTGACACCTCTCAGCAACCAACAGGTCAAGTGGTAATGAATCAATTTGGACTTATTGGGGCATTATTGGGCGCCGTAATTTTTAATCCGACGATGGATAGTTTTAACTCTTATAACATTAGAAAGGTAGTCAAAGTAGATGGTTTATTTGACAAAGAAGGCAATCACGTAAAAGGCGAATTACAACCCTTAGCCTTCGATAAAATTCGTGAATTTCTGGATAAAAATGAGAATACCTCTTCGCAAATCATATTCAAAATAGATTCTTATTATTTAGGATATTATGATGCAAAGGCAAAAAATTATATTATTACAAAATTTAATGATTGATATTATTGCCTCTAAAAGGTTCATTTAAATAACAGAAAAAGTAACAAACCAGAATTAATTCAATAGGATATTCTGGTTTTTTCTATTCCAGAAGTGCCTCCAACACTTCAATTAGCAGAAAAATTAGAATAATAATCATCACTCTGTTTATATTATATAAATTGCGTGGATTCTTGATTGACGCAATTTTGTTTTTTAAAAGGCGTTTAAGAGAATCTTATAACGAATAATAATGAAACTCACAAAACCAAGATTAGCTCTAATCTGCGGTATACTCTGCATATCGATTTTTCCAATATTGGTTAAGCTTAAACTAGCGCCAGGATTAATTTCGGCTTTTTATCGAATGTTCTTTGCGGTGATTTTACTTTTGCCGTATGTTTTATTAAGCAAAAATTTTAAAATTCCAACACTAAAATTTATTCTTTTGGCAGCGCTTTGTGGCATATTATTCGCCTCAGATGTTGCGGTCTGGAATATCGCTATTCAGGATTCAAGCGCGACGCAGGCTTCGTTGCTTACAAATTTATCTCCGCTTTGGGTTGGGATTGGTTCTTTCTTGTTTTTAAAATCAAAACCGGCAACTAATTTCTGGATCGGAACGATTGTTTCTTTATTCGGAATGGTGACTTTAGTTGGTTTTAGCTTTTTTATGGAATTGAATTTCAATCAGGCTTTTTTGTTTGCAGTTTTATCCGGAATTCTGTACTCGATCTATCTTTTGGTCAGCAAAAATGTACTTTCAAAGGTGGATGTTTTGTCTTTTATGACTATTAGTTTATTAGCTTCAAGTATTTATTTAGGAATTCTTTGTTATACTTTAAACCAACCTTTTACCGGATTTTCAAATACGGGCTGGTTTGTACTTTTGCTTCAAGCGGTAATTTGTCAATTATGCGCTTGGCTTTCTATTAGTTATGCGACACAACATATGCGCGCAACCCGCGTTTCATTAAGTTTATTGAGCCAGGCTGTAATTACATCTATTTTAGCTTGGTTGTTTTTAGAAGAACAAATAACTTTACAAATGGTTTTCGGCGGAATCGTTTTACTTTTCGGAATCCGAATTACTTTTTACGATAAAACTATTTCTTTAAAAAAGCTTTTTTCTAAGAAATTGATTTAAAATGGTTTCATGCAGATTTGAAAATCATTTTAATTTCAATAATCTGTGTCAAAAAAAACTGAAACAAACAAAAACTTGAAACAAAAAACATATGTTACATAAAAGCAAAATACCAAATTTAAAAGTAATCGCATTTGACGCTGATGACACTTTGTTTGTAAACGAACCATATTTTCAAGAAACCGAACATAAATTTTGTGCCTTGATGGAAGATTATCTTTCGCATCAGGGAATTTCGCAGGAGTTATTTAAGATCGAAATTGCCAACTTGCCATTATACGGCTACGGAATTAAAGGTTATATTCTTTCGATGATTGAAGCGGCGATGAACATTTCAGAAAATACAATTCCGATTGAAGTTATTCAAAAAATTATTCAATACGGAAAAGAACTTCTTGAAAAACCAATCGAATTGCTGGATGGAATCGAAGAAACTTTACAGTCACTGCACGGAAAATACAAATTAGTCGTTGCTACAAAAGGTGATTTGAAAGATCAGCACAGCAAATTACATCGTTCTGGATTGGGGCATTATTTTCATCATATTGAAGTAATGTCAGACAAACAAGAAGTCGATTATGAGAAATTACTAGGACGTCTAGATATTCAAGCTTCTGAATTTTTGATGATCGGAAATTCTTTAAAATCAGATGTTCTTCCAGTTTTGGGAATTGGCGGTTATGCCGTTCACATTCCGTTTCATACCACTTGGGAGCACGAAAAAATTAATCACAAAGTCGAACATGAACATTTTAGTTCCTTCGAAAAAATTACCGAAGTCGTTCACAATTTATTATAATGAAAACACTTTTAGACTTAGAAAACTGGAATAGAAAAGAACACTTTCAGCATTTCAGACAGATGGAAGAACCATTTTTTGGTGCAACTGTCGAAATTGATTGTACCCAAGCTTATCAAACGGCTAAAAATTTGAAAGCTTCCTTCTTTATCTATTATCTTCATAAAACATTAGTCGCGGTAAATTCAGTTGAGAATTTTAAATATAGAATTTCAGAAGACCAAATTTACATTAACGAACGCGTCGATGCTTCTGCAACAATAGGCCGTGAAGACGGCACTTTTGGATTTTCTTTAATTGAATACAATCCCGATTTTAAAATCTTTGAGAAAACAGCTTTAGCAGAAATTGAGCGTATTCAAAACACAAGCGGACTTTTTACAAGATCTTTTGATAACGATAACCTGATTCATTTTTCGGCAATTCCGTGGCTGAATTTTACTTCACTTTCTCACGCAAGAAGTTATACTTTTCCAGATAGCTGTCCTAAAATCTCTTTCGGAAAAATGATCACTTCAGAAACCGGAAAAAGAACTATTGCGATGTCTGTTCATGTTCATCATGGTTTGATGGACGGCTTACACGTTGGCCAGTTTGTAGATATTTTTCAAAATTTAATGAATAGCTGATTTTTTTAAGTTTTACAATTAACCTTATTTTGCTACGTTTTTGGCTTTTATTGGATAATAATTCTTACAAATAATTGTTGGTTTGGGAAAAATTTAAAATCTCAAATTACAATGAAAAAAATTGCATTTATTCTTGCGGTTTCACTAGGTTTAACAAACCTTCATGCACAAACAGAAAAAGAAAAAAACACGGGGAATGACTATAACAAATGGTCTATAGAATTAGATGGAGGGGTAAACAAACCTCAACGCCCTTTCAGTTCTAACTATTTTACTTCGACGCCAAGTCCGTTTGTTGGTGATTTTGGAGTACGTTATATGTTAAACAACAAATTTGGTTTAAAAGCTGATTTTGGATATAACAGCTTTACAGGAAAAAACAATTCTCAAGATTTCGACACTAAGTACTACAGAGTAGATTTACAAGGTGTAGCAAACTTAGGGAGAATCATGAATTTTGAAACTTGGACTAATACATTTGGTTTATTAGGACATGCTGGTTTTGGAGTTGGCCAAATCGAAAATAAAGATTTACATGTAAAAGACAGAGTTGGTAATTTTATTGCTGGTATTACAGGTCAAATCAGATTATCAAACAGAATTGCTTTAACAGGTGATTTTTCTACGATTATGAATGCTTCACAAGATGCAACTTTTGACGGTGTAATTGTTCCAGAAAACAGAGGGTTTTCAGGCTTAGTTTTTAACGGAACAGTTGGACTAAATGTTTACTTAGGAAAAAACACAAAACATGCTGACTGGACTGTAGTTTCTCAAGATACTGATGTTTCTGGACTAGAAAACAAAATTGCTGATTTGGAAGCAATGGTTAAAAATATGCCAGAAAAACAAGTAATCGTAGAAAAACCAGTTAACAATACGGTAGTAAATGACAAAGATCTTATCAAAGAAATGATCAACGAACAATACTACAGTGTTTATTTTGACTTTAACAAAGCAACTCCAATCGAAAATTCTACAGCTGCAATTGATGTAGTTTTAAGTTATTTAAGAAAACATCCATCAGCTTCTTTAGATATTATTGGTTACGCTGATCAAGTTGGAAGTTCTGAGTACAATGAAAAATTATCAACTGCGAGAGCAAATAACGTAAAAACTATTTTCGAAAAAGCGGGTATTTCATCTTCAAGATTAAATGTAGCAGCAAAAGGTGCTGATACATCTATCCAAAAAGATTCAGAAGAAGCTAGAAGATTAGCTAGAAGAGTTACTTTCAGAGTAAAATAATTCTGAACTAAACAAAAAAAAGCCCTAAAGGAAATTCCTTTAGGGCTTTTTTTATATATGTTTTTATATTATCATTAAAACTTATCTTTTTAATATTTAAAAAACAATGTTTAATCTGGATAATTCATAATTTACTAAATCATTAACTATCATAATTTTGGAATGATTTTTGTCCATAAAAACGTATGAAAAAAATATTACTCTGCCTTCTTCTATTCTATAAATCTATATTGTTTAGTCAAACGATATTGAACTCTTATCCATTAGATCTAAAAATATCAGGGATTAATAACGAACTTCTAAATGTAGAGAATGTCAAAACCCATGAGGTTTTTGTATTTGCTTCTGATAATGAAAACATTTCGATTTTAAAATACAATGCTTCTTTATTTCTAACAGATCAATACAAGGCTCCGATAAAAAATCTAGATGATAAGCATTTAATTGGATATAGTTTTAGCGAAGACGGAAACCCAACACTTTATTGGTCCAGACTTGATTTCAGCTACATTTTTGCTATTAAATATTATTTGGAAAGCAAAACCTTTAAGGTCTTGAATTTCAGTTTTCCATCTGCAGATCAATACGTTGTAGATATATTTCAAAAAAACAATTCATTTTACATTCTTTCAAAAGATGTCTCTAAGCCAACATTAAATGTTTACGCTTTTAAAAACGGGACAGTTGAAGAAAAAATATTTGATTTCTCACCCTTTACTTTTCAAGATAAAAGCACACATTTATTAACTTTCACACAGCTTATCAAAGAAAATCCAATTGAAAAAATTGAAGCTGGTGATTACAATTCTTTGTACAAAAGCGCGAAAAAGAGTAAATTTTATGTTCTGGATGACAAATTTATTTTGACCTTAGATTATAATCCTAAAAAAACTCAGGTATTTGAAATTAGTATGGAAAGTGAAGAAATAAAAGAAAAAAACTTTACACAATCAATTATCCAAAACCCCAAAATAGTAAGTAATTCTTTTTATCACCAAAATAAACTCTATCAGATAACTGCTGATAAATCACAAATGTTTCTTGATATAAAAGATTTTAATTCAAATCAGACTATAAAGAGTTTTAAAGTCTCTAAAGATGAAAACATCAATTTTAAAATCTCATCTTTTTTTCTAGAACGAGATGGTGCAAAGCCAAAAGAATTTGAGAAAACCAATGTGTTTCTACAGCATTTATCTAAATTAGATATTGGTTTATCTGTTTTCAAAAATGATCAAAATACTTTTATTATGTTGGGAGGAGCTTCAGAAATAGAAAAACCCTCTTCGATGTTTAATAATTTTTATGATCCTTTCACGCAAGATTTTCCAGAAGCCAATTTTTACCAAGGCGGTTATCCAGCTGAGATACATTCAAAAAGTGTTTATTTTGAAACTGAACTGAATGATAATCATGAATTTGTAAACCCCGAACCACAACCGCTTGCCATTGATAATATTTCCTATTTTTTAGATATAAACAAAAAAGTAACCTTACAAAGCATAATGAAATTTAAAGATTACTACATTTTAGGTTATTATGACAAAGGCACAAAACAATATATAATGCGAAAATTTCAGGATGGATTTGAAACTGACGATGCCATTGACCCGCTCGATACGCCGTCTAGTTTTTCGAAGTCATTCTCAAAAAATAGGCGTTGACTTTACTCGGATTAACTTCAATTCATCAGCACCAATGTATCAATCCAAAACGAGTACTAAAAATTAAAAGCTTAACAAGAAGAGTTTTTTTTTAAAACAAATTAAACTGTTTTTATGATTCCCCAAATAGAAAATTGTTTTTGTGTATTCTTATTTTCCTTTTCAAAAACTCATTTATTTCATTAATTTTGAAAATATATCTGAGCAAATCCTAATGAAAAAACTACTGCTTTTCTTCCTTCTATTCTCGCAATCAATATTGATAAGCCAGACCATATTAAATTCTTCTGTTTTAAATTTGAGCAAGCCAGCAGAAAGTGGCCAGCTTATTAATGCTGAAAACACAAAAACTCATGAAGTTTATGTTTTTGCTTCTGATAATAAAGCCATCAATATTTTAAAGTTTAATAAATCTCTGTTTCTTGCGAACCAATTCAAAGACACGCTCCGAGCTGAAAAAAAGAGGGTTTTGATGGGTTATAGTTTTGGTGAAGATGAAAACCCAACACTTTATTGGGATTCTGAAAACCACAAAAGTATCCGTATAATAAAATATAATCTGGAAACTAAAAAATCAACCTCCTTGAATTTTGATTTTCCGGCAAATACAGGAAACATTATAACATCTTTTCAAAAAAATAATGCCTTTTATGTGCTGTCAAAAGAAAAAGATCAGGAGCATTTGCTATTATTTGAATTCCGAAACGATAAATGTGAAATAAAAATGTTCGATTTCACCTCGTTTTCTTTTAAAAATGAAAAAGCTCAAAATCTTTCGTTTAGCGCACTTGTTCAATATCATTACCCAATCGAAAAAATTGAAACTGACGATTTTTCTACTTTAGATAAAACCGAAAAGAAAAGCAAGATGTATGTGTTCGATGACCGTATTATTCTAACATTTGATTATAACATAAATCATACACAAGTTTTTAATCTAAATCTGCAGACTAGTGAAGTTACGGAGAAAATTTTTGATACCCCTGTTACTCAAACAGCATCAAAAAGTACAAACTCTTTTTATCTAGAAAACAAACTTTATCAACTTAGTGCAAACAGCGAGCAATTTTTGTTCAGCATAAAAGATTTTTATTCCGGTAAAGACATAAAAACCATTTCTGTTACAAAAAATGATACCATCAGTTTTAAAAATTCACCTATGTTTTTACAGATAAACGAAGAAAAACCTCAGAAGTTAAAAACTACCAGTAAGTTTTTGAAACAATTATCGACTGTTAATGCAACTCTCTCGGCTTTTAAAAACAAGCAAATTACGTTTATTACTTTCGGTGGATTTGCTTCTTATCAATCATTTGGCATAAGTTACAATTACGGGCAAAATAATATTCAGGATTCAAGCAAAATGGTGTTTTTTGACGCTGCATTAAACTCCGATTTTGAATTTATAAATAATAGCCAGGCTGAACCGCTGGCAATTGATAATCTTAACTATTTTATGAGCAATAGTAAGAATATTTTAATGGTGAGTATTATTAAATTGACCGATTTTTATATTTTAGGATATTACGACGTAGATACAAAAAGCTATACTATGCGCAAATTTACAGATGGTTTTATGGATCAAGGTTTTGGAAATCCAATTATGAATAAAGCGATATTTTCTAAATCTATTCCGTTAAACAGAAATTAATCTTTATTGAGAATTAATACAAATGTGGCTTGTTTCTAGGTTAAAAAAAATGGTTTGAATTATTTTTTTTAACTTTACAAAAAAGACATCATTATGCTATCAAAAAATATTGAAACAGCTTTAAACAAGCAAATTCGCATAGAAGCAGAATCTTCGCAAACTTATCTTTCTATGGCTTGCTGGGCTGAAGTACACGGATTAGAGGGAATCGCTCAATTTATGTACACACAGTCAGATGAAGAGCGTGCACATATGCTCAAACTAGTAAAATATGTGAACGAACGTGGAGGTCATGCTCAAGTTACAGATCTTAAAGCACCTAAAACTTCTTATTCTACATTTAAAGAAATGTTTGAAGCACTGTACAGTCATGAAATTTTTGTTTCAGAATCTATCAACGAATTGGTACACATTACTTTTGAAGAAAAAGATTATGCAACTCATAATTTCTTGCAATGGTATGTATCTGAACAAATCGAGGAAGAAGCTACAGCTAAATCTATCTTAGATAAAATCAACTTAATTGGCGATGACAAAGGCGGACTTTATTTGTTTGATCGTGATATTCAGCAATTAACAGTTACAAGTTCAATTGCAATTAATCCAAAATAAAAAAGTTAAAGTTTATTTAGAATACTTAAAAATAACTTTTATTCTTTTATATTTGCCTCTGTTTTAATACTGAGGAAAATTGAGCAAGAAAGAAAAAGACAAGGACAAGAAAAAGGATAAAAAGAAAAAGAAAAACAAAGATATCCTTGATAAAATTAAGAAGATTGAAAACTGTAAGTCTTCGTGCTGTGAGAAATATAAAAAAAGCGAAAAAAAACGTTGCTCGCGTTGTCCTATGTTTGACTTATTCAAAAAAACGGCTTAACAAAATATATACAAACCCACCAAGATATTTGGTGGGTTTTTAGTTTCTTCTGATATTTAAAGAATCAATTTTCAATTATGAACAACCCAATTACTATACCTAAATCAAGCCTTGATTTTTTGGTTCTACTTAAAGAAAACAATAACAAACCTTGGTTTGAAGCTAATAAGCCAGAATACTTAAAAGAATTAAATCATATTGAAACTTTTGCTGGTGCGCTGCTTCAAGAACTTTCTAAAACCGATGTTTTAGAAACACCCTCTGGAAAAAAAAGTGTGTACCGAATATATCGTGATATTCGTTTTGCAAAAGACAAAACTCCTTTTAAAACTTTTTGGGGAGGCAGTTTTACACGAGCAACAAGCGCAAGACGCGGCGGCTATTATTTTCATCTCGAAAAAGGAAACAGTTTTTTTGCCGGCGGTTTTTGGGGACCAAATGCTGGAGATTTAAAACGTATTAGAAACGAATTTGCCCAAGATCCTGAATTATTTAGAAAAATATTGCAGTCAAAATCTTTTGTAAACACTTTTGGAACTTTGCAGGGCGAACAGCTTAAAACCACACCAAAGGGTTTTGATGTAAATCATGAAGCTATCGATCTGCTTCGTTACAAACAGTTTTTGATTATTAAGCGTTTTACAGATGAAGAAGTTTTAAGTCCGATTTTTTTAAAACAAGCTTTGGAAACATGTAAAAATATGAGGCCTTTTTTTGATTATATGAGCGAAGTACTTTCAACCGATGTTAATGGCGCTTCGGTTTTATAATTACAACTGATTCAAACAAAAAGCCCGATAACTTCTCAAGTTATCGGGCTTTAATTTTCTGATTATTTACTCAAAAGCAAAATCTCATTGACTACAACTTCTGTAATAAATCTTTTTTCCCCGTTTTTGTCGTCGTAGCTTCTGTGGGTTAATTTTCCATCGATCGCAACATCTTTGCCTTTTACCACATATTTTTCAATAATTTCAACCACTTTTCCCCAAGCAGTAATACGATGCCATTCGGTTTGCTCTATTTTCTCCCCCTTGTCGTTTTTGTAATAATCGTGTGTTGCAATAGTTAATTGTGCTAATTTTTTTCCGTTTTCTAATGTTTTGATTTCTGGATCATTCCCTACTTTTCCAATTAATTGTACTCTGTTTTTCATTGCATTCATGGCGTATATTTTTTAGATGTGCTTATAATTTGAATTCGTTTATCAAATTCAACGGTGCAAAGATGTGAAGGAAGGCAGAAAATATTCGGTTAACATCTATTTACTTTCGGTTGTAACTATTTGTAAACGTTTGTAAATGGAAAAATTTTTCGTATATTTAACACAAATCTTACTACATGCAGACAAAAATTAATAAAGTTGAACTACGAAATCTAGAGTTCGACGATTATCAGCAATTAAAAAATTCAATGGTCGAATCGTATCCAGAAATGGCGAATTCATACTGGAGACCTAACGATATCAAAAAATTACTTTCTATATTTCCTGAAGGCCAACTTGTAATATTGGTCGACGGCATTGTTGTAGGCTCTGCCCTATCCTTAATAGTAGACGAAAAATTAGTAGACAAAAGGCATAATTACAGACAAATTATAGGCGACTATACTTTTTCAACCCATAATCCAAATGGGGAAATTTTGTACGGTATCGATGTTTTTATACATCCAAATTATAGAGGTTTGCGTTTAGGCCGCCGTTTATATGATACGCGTAAAGAACTTTGCGAACAATTAAACCTTAAAGCGATTGTTTTTGCAGGAAGAATTCCAAATTATTCTCAACATGCAAAAAAAATGACTCCAAAAGTTTACATTGATAAAGTAAAACATAAAGAATTGCATGATCCTGTACTTTCTTTTCAGTTGAGCAATGATTTTCACGTTTTAAGAATTATCAAAAATTACCTCGAAGGCGACGAAGAATCAAAAGAATTTGCCGTTTTGCTAGAATGGAACAATGTTTATTATGATGAAAGTCCAAAACTGATTAATCTTGAAAAAAGCGTAATACGCCTAGGCTTAGTGCAGTGGCAAATGCGTCAATTAAACAATTTAGAAGAATTTTTTGAGCAATCTGAATTTTTTATTGATGTTGTTTCTGGTTATGGAGCTGACTTTGCTTTGTTTCCAGAACTTTTCATTGCACCTTTAATGGCCGATTACAATCATTTATCTGAAGCTGAGGCGATTCGTGAATTAGCCCGTTATTCTGACCCGATTAGAAAGCGTTTTCAGGAATTTGCCATTTCATACAACATCAATATTATCACCGGAAGCATGCCTCATTTAGAAAACGGTAATCTTTTCAACGTTGGGTTTTTATGCAAAAGAGACGGGACTTCTGAAATGTATACCAAAATTCACATCACGCCAAACGAAGTTCAACATTGGGGAATGAAAGGCGGATCACAATTTAAGACCTTTGATACTGACTGCGGTAAAATTGGAATCTTAATTTGTTATGATGTCGAGTTTCCAGAACTCTCTCGAATATTGGCCAACGAAGGAATGAATATTTTGTTTGTGCCTTTTTTAACGGATACTCAAAATGCTTATACACGCGTAAAACACTGCTCGCAGGCACGCGCAATCGAAAATGAATGTTATGTAGCAATTGCAGGCTGTGTTGGTAACTTACCAAAAGTAAATAACATGGACATTCAGTATGCACAGGCTTCTGTGTTTACGCCTTCTGATTTTGCTTTTCCAAGTAATGGAATTAAGGCCGAAGCTACTCCAAATACTGAAATGACATTAATTGTAGATGTCGATTTGAATTTATTAAAACAGCTTCACGAACATGGAAGTGTGCGAATATTAAAAGACAGAAGAACTGATTTATATGAAATAAAAAAAATTGAGCAATGAAAACATGCCTGGAATGCTCCGAAAAACTTGTAGGCCGCGAAGACAAGAAATTTTGTTCAGACAGCTGCCGAAATGCCTACAATAATAAAATAAACAAAGACAGCACTAATTTTATGCGCAATGTAAACAATAAATTACGCAAAAATTACCGTATTTTGGCTGAATTAAATACAGAAGGAAAATCGAAAGCAACGAGGGATAAAATGATTAATAAAGGTTTTGATTTTGATTTCTTTACCAATATCTTGCAAACGAAAACAGGAAATACCTACTATTTCCTGTATGACCAAGGATACCGTTCTCTAGACAACGATTATTTTATGCTTGTTAAAAAAGAAATATAGACCATTCATCATGAAAAAAAACCCCACCTCAATTCTTGCTTTCATTTGTGTCTTAGCAATACTCGGCATTATTTATGCCACTATGATGCCTCAATATATTTCTAAAGAAGAAGAAGCACTCGCTGAATTCTCTACAGAAAGGGCATTAAATCAAGTAGAAATTATTGCCCAAAAGCCACATTATGTGGGATCTACCAATCATGAATTAGTTGCAAATTACTTAAAACTTGAGCTAAACCGAATTGGTTTAGAAACCTCAACTCAAGAAGGATTTACTTTAAACGATAAAGGACTTTTAGTAAAATCAAAAAATATTCTGGCCAGAATAAAAGGAACCAATAACTCAAAAGCACTTTTACTGCTTTCTCATTATGACAGTGCTCCGCATTCTTTTTCTAAAGGTGCAAGTGATGATGCTTCTGGAGTTGCTACTATACTCGAAGGTATCCGTGCATTTTTATACGCGAAACAACCTCATAAAAATGACATTATTATTTTGTTTTCTGATGCTGAAGAGTTAGGCTTAAACGGTGCTGCACTTTTCGTAAATAAACATCCTTGGGCAAAAGACGTTGGTTTGGTTATCAATTTTGAAGCAAGAGGTTCTTCTGGGCCAAGCTACATGCTGATGGAAACCAACAAAGGAAATAAAGAGCTCGTTAAAGAATTCAGTAAAGCAAAAGCAGCTTATCCTGTTTCAAATTCGTTGATGTACAGTATTTACAAAATGCTTCCAAACGATACTGATTTGACCGTTTTTAGAAAACAAGGAAACATTCAGGGATTCAATTTTGCCTTTATAGACGGACATTACAATTACCACACACAGCAAGACGACGTACAGCATTTAAACAAAATGACTCTTGCACATCAGGGGACGTATTTAATGCCTTTATTAAAATATTTTTCGAATATCGATTTAAACGCAACAGATTCTACACAAGACGATGTTTATTTTAGTGTTCCGTTTTCTTTTATAAGTTATCCCTTTACATGGGTTATGCCAATGACAATTATTGCGTTAGGATTATTGATTCTTTTCATTTTTATTGGAAAAGCAAAACACATGATCACTTTCAGAGAAATTTTCAGAGGTTTTGTGCCACTTTTAGGTTCTTTGATAATTGCCGGATTGGTTACTTTTTTAGGATGGAAAATAGTTTTAGAAGCTTATCCTCAATATTCTGATTTACTAAACGGATTTACTTATAACGGCCATGCTTATATTGGAGCGTTTGTAACGTTAAGCATTGCTATTTGTTTTGCGTTTTATCATCATTTCTCTGAAACAAGAGCGACAATGAATCATTTTGTATCGCCATTATTGCTTTGGATTGTCATTAATGCTTTTTTAGCGAATAATTTAACAGGAGCTGGTTTCTTAATTATACCTGTTTATTTCGGAGTTATTTTATTCGGAATTTATGTTTTGACTTCACATTACAGTCTTGGCTTAAACTTAATATTAAGTATTCCGGCTTTGGCTATTATAGCGCCATTTATTGTAATGTTCCCTATTGGGTTAGGATTAAAAATACTTTTTGGAAGTGCAATTTTGACGGTTTTGCTCTTCGGATTATTACTTCCAATATTTGGAGCTTTTATTAAAAAGGGAAGTTGGACTATGCTGTTTTTTGCATTTTCCCTAGCCTTTTTCATCTATGCCGGTTACAATTCTGGCTACGAACCTGGCAAAGCAAAATCAAATAGTTTGTTATACGTTTACAATGCAAACACAAACTCTGCAGTTTGGACTACTTATGATGTTAATTTAGACGAATGGACTAGAACTTATTTAGGTGACAAAAATCAAAAAGCAGTTGGTTTAAATAGTCTGCCAATAGCGAGCAAATACAATTCAAGTTTTACGTACAGTGCGATCGCGCCAGTTGTAGATGTTCCTAAGCCGACAATTGCTTTCTTAAAAGACAGCGTAATAGGAAATAATAGATATCTAAAAATAAAAATTACGCCAAATCGAAAAGTTAATCGTTACGACATTTTTGCCAATCCTAAAATGACGTTTTTCAACTTTAAGGCAAACGGCGTTTCAACTTCAGGCGAAAAAGGAAATCGCCTGGAACGAGAAGGAATGAAAATTCTATGCTATTATGTAGTTGGAAATGAGCCTTTGGTCCTAGATTTCTACATCAACAAATCATCTGTTTTTGATATGGATTTAATCGAAAGTTCTTTCGATTTGATGACTAATCCATTGTTTCAAATCAAACCAAGAAGCGACTGGATGATGCCAACGCCATTTGTTTTGAATGATGCTGTTTTAATTCATCAAAAAATAAAAAAATATACAGCGCCAGTAACGCCGCTTGCACCAGCAGCAGTGGCAAAAGACAGTGCTATTATTGCAAAAGACAGCTTGATATCACCTGTTAAGCCTCAATAAATTTAATTTCATTGAATAATAAACGTTTATAATTTTAATATGAAGAATAAATTCCTGCTTTTTATAGCAATTGCAAGCTTTCCAACCTTATATGCGCAAGCTGTCGAAGAGAAAATAGCAACTAAATCGTGCGATTGCTTAAGTAAAAGTTCAGGAATAATTACCGAAAATGCTTTTAGAGATTGTCTAACCGCTTCAATGTCGGAAATCATATTGAATGACAAAGATCCAAAAGTGAGAGAATCGCTTAATACAGTTGAGGGAATTCAGGGCATGATTCAAAAAGTACAAGATTTAGTAATTAAAAACTGTCCGAAATTTGTACCTGAAGCACCAAAAGACAAAAGCGCCGCTTTTTATGTGAATTCTAAAAATAAAAATGCACAGAATTCGTATACAATTGCCAAAGATTTAATGCGCAACAAGAATTACAAAATGGCGATTGAAAGTTTACAGCTTTCCTTAAAAGAAGATCCAAATTTTGTTTTGGCGCTTGATGATATCGCGGTTTGCTATAGACAATTAGATGATTTTGATAATGCCATAAAATATTATAAAAAATCGCTGGAAATTTTTCCAGAAGGTGATATGGCCTTAATGAATATTGGAACAGCGTATAGCTTAAAATCAGATTTTAAAACTGCTGTTGGTTATTACGAAAAACTAATTCAATATCAGCCAAATAATGCTGAGGGTTACTTTGGTGCCGGAAAAAATTATTTTCTTCTAAATGATGACGAAAAGGCGCTTGACAATATTTTTATTGCTCACATTATCTATACAAGTGAAAAATCAGAATATGTAAAAGATTCTGAACAGCTTTTGGGAGCCATTTATCAAAAAATGAAATCTGAAAATAAAGAAGAGCTGTTCAAAAAAATAGCAGAAAAGAACAACATTAAACTAGAATGATATGGCAACTAATATTTCTACAATCGTCCTGAATGCATCCAGTGAAAAAGTTTGGAAAACTTTGACACAGCCAGATCTGGTTAAACAATGGCAATATGGAAGTGATTTGATTACTGATTGGAAAGTTGGCAATGAAATCAGGTTTAGAAATGAATGGGAAGGTCAGGTTTTCGAACAATGGGGAACCGTTTTAGAAGTTGTTCCGAATCAGAAAATCAAATATTCTTTGTTTTTTCCGAGACCGGAATTAGAAGACAAACCAGAAAATTATTTTATTATGAGCTATGTTTTATCTGAAGAAAATCAGAAAACCAAGCTCGAAATAATTCAGGAAGACAATCGTCCGGGCGCAGTTCAAGAAGAACCGCAAGGCGAAGAAAACCCGATTCTTCAAAGTTTAAAAGCTTTAATAGAATCTTAAATTTAGGTACAGAGGTTCAAAGGTACAAAGGGACAGAGGTTGAGGTACAAAGGTTCAAAGTTGCAAAGGTTTTTCGGCTTGTCTTAAAAAATTAAAAGCACTATGAATAATGCTTTTTTAATCTTTGTAACTCTGAACCTCTGTACCTTTGCAACTTTGCAACTTTGAACCTTTATTAACAAGCACATTCTATTTTTAAACCAGATTTAACCCCTTTTGTTCCTTCGGTTGCATAACCATCAAACTTCCACCACTCTATTCCGCCAATTAATTCTTTGACTTTAAAACCTAATTTTGTCATGTTCAACGCCGCTTTTGTTGAAGCGTTACAGCCAATTCCGTCGCAATAGGTTACATACAAAACTTCTTTATCAAGGTGTTGTGTACTTTCAGCCGTCATTTCGCGATGCGGCATATTAATCGCTGTTGGAATATGCTCAGCTTCAAATCCAAATACTTTTCTTGCATCTAAAGCAATTACTTTTTCTCCGTTATTCAAGGCATCAAACAAATCTGACGGATCCATTTCAAATGCCAATTTGTTTTCATAATGTTTAATTTGTGCTTCCATGTTTTTAGTTTTTATGATTTTGTTTTTTCAAAAGTAATGCAGCCATAACTCCCATAAAAACGAAAAGAATTCATCAACTTGATTACTTTTTTTCATAGAAAAGCCATTCTAAAATTTTGTTCCTTTGTATACTAATTCTCAAAAAATGGAAATACGTCATTTACGATTAATAAAAGCAATTGTTGAAGAAGGTAGCATTACCAAAGCGATTGACAAATTGCATTTGACGCAATCGGCTTTGAGTCATCAGCTTAAAGAAGCTGAATATCAATTGGGAACTGCTGTTTTTTTGAGAACCAATAAAAAGCTGGTTTTGACAAAAGCTGGCGAAAAAATCTATGAATTGGCTAATGAAATTCTAGACAAACTTTCGCAAACTGAAACTCAGATTAAACAAATGGTTTTTGGAGAACATGGCGAAATCAGAATTAGTACCGAATGTTTTTCAAGTTATCATTGGCTTCCTTCGGTTATGAAGCAGTTTCATTTGCTGTATCCGAATGTTGATTTAAAAATTGTGACCGAAGCCACTCATATGCCGCTGCAAAAATTACTTGAAAACACAATTGATATTGCGATTATCAGCGATCAGATTAATGATAATAACATCAAATATTTAGAACTTTTTCAGGACGAAGTTGTTATGGTCGTTTCTGAAAATCATGCTTGGACGAACAAAAAGTATGTCGTTGCTGAAGATTTTATAAACGAACATTTGCTAATTCACTCACTTCCGATGGAAACCGTAACAATTCATCAGTTTGTTTTGGCTCCAGCCAAAGTAACTCCCAAAAAAATAACGGCATTACCGCTGACCGAAGCTTCACTAGAAATGGTTAAGGCTGATATGGGGGTAATGTCGATGGCCAAATGGGCATTGTTGCCACATTTAAAAAACAATCCCATAAAAGCGATTAAAATTGGCAAAAACGGTTTAAAAAGAAAGCATTTTATTGCAGTTAGAGACAATCAGGAATATCCGGCTTATTTTCATCATTTTATAACTTTTTTACAAACCGAAATCAACTTGCAATGGAATATTCAATAAGAAACTGCGAAGTGGCTGATTTGCCTAAGCTCGTTGTTTTATGCCAAAAACATGCTGCATACGAAAAAGCTTCTTTTTCTCCAGAAGGAAAACAAGAACTTTTAGAAAAAGCATTATTTGATGAACATCCGAAATTATATTGCTTGGTTGTTGCCAAAGGTAAAGAGATTGTAGGCTACGTTTCATATACTTTTGACTTTTCAACGTGGGACGCTGTAACTTTTATTTACATGGATTGTCTGTTTTTGGAAGAAAGTGCCAGAAGTTTTGGAATTGGGGAAGTTTTAATTGAAAAACTAAAACAAATTGGCATTGCCAAAAATTGTATCAACATACAATGGCAAACGCCTGAATTTAACGAAAGAGCCATTAAATTTTATAATAGAATTGGTGCAAAAGGAAAAGACAAAGTTCGGTTTACTTTGAATTTGTGATATAACTAAAACAAGAGTTATTTAATCTCGCAAAGTAGCAGAGTTTTTTGTCATCCTGAGGAACGAAGGATCGCACTTGAAACTCGACAACGATTGGCGATTTAGTATGCGGAGCTACTTGTGTGATCCTTCGTTCCTCAGGATGACAAGTTTGTGTACATAATCTTAACTTTGCTCCTTCACCTTTGTACCTTTGTACCTTTGTATGTTTTGTATCTTTTGTATCTTTTCACCTAAAAAACAAAAAATGAGCAAAATAAGCATATTAGGATGTGGTTGGCTAGGTTTGCCTTTAGCAAAAAAATTAATTGAAAATGGACATTCGGTAAACGGATCAACTACTTCGGAAAATAAACTTTCTGTTTTAAAAGACGCTGGAATAAATCCATTTTTGGTTGTGCTTGAAAGTGAATCTGTTTCAGAAAACATAAATGATTTTTTAGGTGAAAACGAAATTTTAATCATTGATATTCCACCGAAATTGCGCGGAAATAATGCCGATTCTTCAAGTTCATTACAAAAAATCTTTGTAGAAAAAATTCAAACCTTGATTCCATTTATTGAGCAATCAAGTATAAAAAAAGTGCTTTTTGTTAGTTCGACTTCTGTTTATGGAGATGACAACGAATGGGTTACAGAAAAAACGATTCCGAATCCAGAAACTGAAAGTGGCAAGCAATTGCTTTTGGCAGAAGCTATTCTTCAAAAAAATAAAAATTTTGAAACTACAATTCTTCGTTTTGGCGGATTGATTGGTGAAGACCGTCATCCTGTAAAGTTCTTAGCCGGCAAAGAAAATCTTGAAAATCCAGATGCGCCTGTCAACTTAATTCATCAAAATGATTGTGTCAGAATCATTGAAGAAATCATCAACCAAGCAAAGTGGAATGAAGTTTTTAATGCTGTTGCGCCTTTTCATCCCACAAGAGAGGACTATTATACGCAAAAAGCGAAATTGCAAAATCTTGATTTACCGAGATTCAACTCTGAAAAATCGAATGTCAAAAAAACCATTTCAAGCGAAAAGTTAGAATCTGATTTAAATTTTCAATTTACGTTAGATAAGTATTAAACCATATAATTGATATAAGTTCATTTAAATCTAACATTGCGGGATTAACAGTAAATTCCGAAACCTTAAATTTACATACACGACTTTTATGGTTTAAAACAAAAACTTTGCGAACTTTGCGATAAACCTTAGTGCCTTTGCGGTTAAAAAATGGAAACAGTTTACATCAATTCACCTTTAGGAATCACCAAAATCATTGGAGACGAAAACGGTATTGCTGTTATTTCTGTTTCAGATGTTGGTTTAAACGAAGTTTCTAAAGAAATTCCAGAAGTTTTAAAAGAAGCTGTTTCCCAGTTAAATGAATATTTCGAAGGCAAAAGAACCGATTTCGATTTAAGGCTAAATCCAAAAGGCACAGAATTCCAGCAGAAAGTATGGAAATCTTTATTGGAGATTCCGTACGGGAAAACGGTAAGTTATATGGACCAAACCAAAAAACTGGGCGATATAAAAGCAATTCGCGCGGTTGCTTCCGCAAATGGAAAAAATCCGCTTTGGATTGTAGTTCCGTGTCATCGTGTTATTGGTACAAACGGATCCTTAACAGGTTACGCCGGTGGCTTGTTCCGCAAAAAATGGCTGCTCGAGCATGAAAATCCAAGTACACAACAGAGTTTGTTTTAAAACACAAATTTCACAGATTTGCACGAATTAAAATTATAGCTTTATATTTACAAAATAGAAGATTCTATATAATTGTTTTACTCAAAACAGCTGTGCTAATTAGTGTAATCTGTGTTTAAATTAAAAATATGATTGAAAAAATAAATCTTAATAATATCCTGTTCTTAGATATTGAAACCGTTCCCGAAGAAGAAAATTTCAATTTGCTTGACGCGGAAATGCAATCGCTTTGGGATCATAAAACACAATATCAGCGAAAAGACGATTTTACGCCAGAAGAATTCTATGACCGCGCCGGAATTTGGGCAGAGTTCGGAAAAATTATTTGTATTTCTGTTGGGTATTTCACCATCAAAGGTGATATTCGAAATTTTAGAGTTACTTCCTTTTTTGGAGAAGAAAAAAAGATTTTAAAAGACTTTAATAATCTGCTGAATAATCATTTTAATCAACCTCAACATTTGTTGTGCGGGCATAATGCGAAAGAATTTGATATTCCGTTTATTGCACGCCGTATGATTATCAACCAAATTGCCATTCCAGACAAACTGAATTTATTCGGCAAAAAACCTTGGGAAATTCCGCATTTGGATACTTTAGAGTTATGGAAGTTTGGCGATTACAAACATTTTACTTCTTTAAAACTCCTGACTAAGATTCTCGGCATCCCATCGCCAAAAGGCGATATTGACGGAAGTCAGGTTGCACATGTTTTTTACGTCGAAAAAGATATTGACCGAATTGTAACCTATTGTGAAAAAGATACAATTGCTGTGGCACAGATTTTTCTTCGCTTGCGCAGAGAAGATTTACTGATTGATGAGGAGATTATTCATGTATGAGTTTTTTTAAGTTACAAAGCGAAAAGATGCAGAGGTACAAAGGTTAGCTCCTTATAAATTCCAGAATTTAAATTGTTTAGAAAATGACGCATCAGGAAATTTCATATTATCGACTTGCAGCACAAAAACTTCTTGAAAAGAATCACAATTCTCCACAACAAATCGTACATCATTTAGGTGCCATGCAGGCTCAGGATTATGCGATGGCAAAATGGGCAATTGGTTCCCGTTGTAACGCTACTGAAAAAGAGATTGAAGAAGCTGTAAATTCCGCAAAGATAATCCGAACTCATATTCTGCGTCCAACTTGGCATTTTGTTTCTGCTGAGGATATTTACTGGATGCTGGATATTTCTGCTCCGCAAGTGAAAAAATTCACGGCTGCTGCGGGCAAAAAATACGGTTATGATGCCAAAAAACTCGATCAGGCAAATTCTAAAATTGCAAAGCTTTTAGCCCGAAACAATCATTTGACACGAGACGAGATTATGCAGGAACTCGATATTAAAAAAACGTCCTCTGCAGATTTTTTAAGTGCTGCAATTATGATGAATGCAGAACTTGACGGTTTGGTTTGTAATGGAAGAATGAAAGGCAAACAAATTACATATGCTTTACTCGAAGAGCGAGTTTTAAAACCAAAATCTAAATTAACTAAAGAAGAAGGTCTTGCAAAATTAGCTCTCAAATATTTCGAAAGTCACGGCCCTGCTACACTTCTTGACTTTTCGTGGTGGTCCGGATTTCCGCCTACAACCTGCAAAAATGCAGTTAATGCAATTGAGTTGCAATTGAATTCTGTTGCAATTGAAAATCAAACTTATTACTTTGGAAATCAACTTTCTGATGAAGACAACTTCCGCGAAAGCGTACACTTTCTACCCGCATTTGATGAGATTTTAATTTCTTATAAAACTCGTGAAGCTTCAATTTTAGTTGAGTATCAAGCTAAAGCTTTTACTAATAACGGCATTTTCAAACCCATTATTCTTGAAAATGGAAAAGTTATTGGAACTTGGAAAAGAACCATCAAAAAAGAGTACGCAAAAATAGAAACCGATTTTTTTAACGAAACCCAAAAACATAAAAAAGAAGTTTTGTTTAAAGGAATCAAAGCTTTTGAAAATTATCTGGAAACCAAAATCATTATTGAATAAATCGGTTTTTCATTAAAATGTTGTGTTTTCTAATAGATACTTCTAGTTTGATCAATAAAATCTTTGCGCATACTATCGCTAAATAATTATATTTACAAAAAATATTAGCATTATGGTATTAAGCAGATTTTGGTTAGTGATTTTTATATCTTCAATTTTCTTTATTGCTGTCAGTTTATTTACTGCCAACACTTATACTATTGATTCTGTACTAAATGGCAAGAAAGATGATCCTGTTTTAGTCTCAGAAAAATACATTGATCAGCTTCCTGCTTTTATTAAAGACAGTATTAAAAAAGCACCAGATCAGAGCATGACTATCAATCGTGATACTCTTAATGCTGACACAACTTATGTTTTTAAAAACAAAACCGTAAAAGTTTACAGCGGGCTTCAAAAATCTGACGGCTTATTGCCTACCTGCAAAACTACTTTACTCGATTTAATTTTACCGCTTATTGCGTATTTGGCTTTTTTCTGCGGTTTAATGGAACTTTTAATTATCTCTGGAGCATCTGGAAAATTAGCTAAAGCTTTGAGTCCGGTATTTGTAAAAGTTTTTCCAACTATTCCAGAAAATCATCCTTCGATATCGTACATGACTTTAAACTTTGCTGCCAATTTCTTGGGATTGGATTCGGCTGCAACGCCATTTGGACTAAAAGCTATGGAAAGTTTGCAGGAAATAAATCCAGACAAAGACAGGGCAAGTGATGCGCAAATTATGTTTATGTGTCTTCATGCCTCTGGTTTAACCCTAATCGCAACTTCAATTATTGGATATCGCGCGGCTGCAAACGCAAGTAATCCTGCTGATGTTATGCTTCCATGTATCATTACTTCTTTTATTGGTACTATTGCTGCGTTTTTAATTGTGGGAATTAAACAAAAAATCAACTTCAAAAGTGCTTCTCTTCTTATCGTTTTAATGGGATTAATAGCTGCAATTGTTGGGCTTTTGATGTATGTAAATCATTTGGATTTAATTGGAAAAAATTACTTTACCTCTAATCTTTCTGGACTAATATTAATTGGAATTATTGCCTTCACCTTGATTTTTTCATTCATAAACGAAAAGAAATTTACTGAGGCAAATACGACAGTTTTTGAAACATTTGTGGTAGGCGCTAATAACGGAGTAAAAACCGGAGTTACTATTTTTCCTTATGTATTGGGAATGTTAGTTGCTATTTCGCTCTTCAGAAACAGCGGTTTATTCGAAATTATCAGCGATGGAATTGCTTTCGTTTTTTCGAATTTGGGAGTAAATAAAGAAATTACAAATGCGTTGCCGGTTGCTATGCTTCGTCCTTTTAGTTCTGCCGGATCCCGCGGATTTTTAATCGATTCGATGAATACGTTTGGAGCAGATTCTTTAACGGCAAGATTAAGCAGTATTTTTCAATGCAGCGCCGAAAGTACTTTTTATGTAATTGCGGTTTATTTTGGTTCGATTAATATCAAAAATACGCGTTATGCACTGGGAACAATGCTTTTGGTAGATCTTATTTGTGTGATAACGGCAATTTTTGTGGCGACTTGGTTTTTTTAAATTATGTGGCACGTATCAAAATTAATTTGTCTTTTATTGGGAATATCGCTAAATGGATCTATTATGGAGGAAAAAAACCGATGGATGATGTATTAAAAGAAGACAATGAAATAATTGGCTTTGTAATTCTAGCCTTAATTTTTTTCTTTTTATATTCATTTAACAGATCAGCAGCGTAATTGATTATTTAGATGAGTTTTGATGACTTTTACAAACAAAATTAAACCCTTTTAATAGCCCTTATTCAAATTCTTTCTTAGGTAAATAATTTTTAACTTTGCCAAAAACAAAGAAATGATTGATTTTATATACCAAGACCCTTATCCTATTCTAAAGGATGATACGCAGTACCGCAAAATCACCTCTGATTTTGTAAAAGTGGAGCAATTTGGAGAACGTGAAGTTTTAACCGTTGATCCTAAAGGTTTAGAATTATTAGCTGAAGAAGCTTTAACAGATGTTTCGTTTATGCTAAGAACATCACATTTGCAAAAACTACGAAAGATTCTTGACGATCCAGAAGCAACAGACAACGATCGTTTTGTGGCTTACAATTTACTTCAAAATGCTTCGGTCGCAGCCGAAGGACAATTACCAAGCTGTCAGGATACCGGAACAGCGATTGTAATGGCAAAAAAAGGCGAAAGTATATTTACAGGTGTTGATGATGCAGAATGGCTTAGCAGAGGAATTTTTAATACCTATCAAAAACGTAATTTAAGATATTCGCAAATTGTTCCGATTTCGATGTTTGAAGAAAAAAATTCAGGTTCGAATCTTCCGGCTCAAATTGATATTTATGCTAAAAAAGGAAGTTCGTACGAGTTCTTATTTATGGCAAAAGGCGGTGGATCTGCAAACAAAACCTATTTATACCAGCAGACAAAATCGTTGCTGAATGAAAAATCTATGGATGCTTTCGTTCGTGCAAAAATCAAAGATTTAGGCACTTCGGCTTGTCCTCCTTATCATTTGGCTTTAGTAATTGGCGGAACTTCTGCGGAAGCGAACTTAAGCGCCGTTAAAAAAGCGTCTGCCGGATATTACGATCATTTGCCAACTACTGGAAATATGTCTGGTCAGGCTTTCCGTGATATCGAATGGGAACAGCGCGTACAGCAAATTTGCCAGGAAAGTGCTATTGGAGCTCAGTTTGGCGGAAAATATTTCACGCATGATGTTCGTGTAATTCGTTTGCCACGCCATGCAGCTTCTTGCCCGGTTGGACTGGGAGTTTCTTGTTCTGCAGACAGAAATATTAAAGGAAAAATTACGAAAGATGGAATTTTCGTTGAGCAGTTAGAAGTAAATCCAAAACAATTTTTACCAGAAACCGCACCGCATTTAGAAGCGCCAGTTGAAATTGATTTGAACATGCCAATGGCTGATATTTTAGCTAAATTAACGCAATATCCTATTAAAACACGTTTAAAATTGAACGGAACTGTGATTGTTGCCCGCGATATTGCGCATGCAAAAATCATGGAATTATTAGAAGCAGGCAAACCAATGCCGGAATACTTTAAAAATCACCCTGTTTATTACGCAGGTCCAGCAAAAACGCCAGAGGGAATGGCTTCAGGAAGTTTTGGACCAACAACTGCTGGACGTATGGATGTTTATGTAGATGAATTTCAAAAACATGGCGGCAGTATGATTATGCTTGCCAAAGGAAACCGTACCAAACAAGTTACCGATGCCTGCAACAAATATGGCGGATTTTATTTAGGTTCTATTGGTGGTCCTGCAGCAATTTTAGCCCAAGACAACATCCTGAAAGTTGAAGTTGTAGATTTTGAAGAATTAGGAATGGAAGCTGTGCGCAAAATCACGGTTAAAGATTTCCCTGCGTTTATTATTACAGACGATAAAGGAAATGACTTTTTCGAAAATTTATAATTTGAGTTTCTAGTTTCTAAGTTTCTAAGTTTCTAAGTTTCTAAGTTTCTAAGTTTCTAAGTTTCTAAGTTTCTAAGTTTCTAAGTTTCTAAGTTTCTAAGTTTCTAAGTTTCTAAGTTTTATATACAAAAAACCGCCCAAAAGGGCGGTTTTTTGTATATAAAACTTGTTTACTGCCGCCGTTAATTAAGCGCTTAGGGCATTTTGCTCAAAAGCTATAAAATGCGACACTTCTCCTTTTAAATTATAAATAGGAAAACCATTGATTTTACAACTGTACGGTTTGCCATTTTTTTTATAATTTTCGATTATTTTTTCAAACGGAACTTGGCTTTTTATTGCTTCTCTTATCTCTTTTAAAACAGTCTGACATGTTGTGGGTCCTTGAAATATTCTTGGGGTTTTCCCTAATATTTCAGCTTCTGTATAACCTGTCATGCTTTTAATTCGGTTAGAGGCAAAAACGATTTTGAGATTCAAATCTGTAACTACAACAACCTCGGCTTTAATTCTTTCCTCAATTTTCAAATCTTCTTCATCCCAGGAAAACTGGCTTGAAATTTTATTTACTTTTTTCAAATCAGCAAAAACAGCTTTCAATTCATTTACATATTCATAATGAAAATCCCAGGCCATAATTGGTACTGAATTACGAAACAAAGCTTCTTCAGAGTTAGTATTTTTCATTTTGAAAGAGTTTAAAAGACTGCAGTTATCTCAAAGATAGCGAGAAAATTGCAAACTTAATTACGTAAACCCTCATTTAACGTATGTTGAAGTTTATTAAAACGAAAATTTCAGCTGTACAACAACCGCTTTTTTTTCTTCTGTATTCAAATTATTTAATGAAATTCCGAGTAACCGAACAGAATCCTTCATTTTTTCTTGATACAATAATTCTTCAACCGTTTCTAAAATCAAGCTTTTATCTGAAATAAAATAAGGCAAAGTTTTACTTCTAGTCTGTTGGGTAAAATCGCTGTATTTGATTTTTAGTGTCACTGTCTTTCCCGATATTTTATGCTTTTGCAGTCGTTTTTCTAGTGATGTTGCAATTCTTTCAAGTTGTTCTAGCATAAAAATTTCTGAAGATAAATTCACGTCAAAAGTATGTTCTGCTGCAACTGATTTGGTGATTCGGTGCGATTTTACTTCGCTGTTGTGAATACCTCGAACCACTTTGTAATAAAAAGCGCCCGATTTTCCAAAGTGTTTTTCTAGAAATTCTAAAGATTTGCTTTTTAAATCTGTTCCAGTAAATATTCCGAGCTGATACATTTTTTCAGTAGTTACTTTTCCAACGCCATAAAACTTTCGAATAGGCAATTCTTCTAAAAAAGCTTCAACTTCATCTGGATTTACCGTTTTTTGTCCGTTGGGTTTATTGATGTCGCTCGCAATTTTAGCGACAAATTTATTGACAGAAATTCCCGCAGAAGCCGTCAACCCAACTTCATTCAATATACGGAGCCTAATTTCCTGTGCAAGCAAACTGGCACTTGGGTTTCCTTTTTTATTTTGCGTGACATCGAGATACGCTTCGTCTAGCGAAAGCGGTTCAACCAAATCAGTATAGTCGTGAAAGATTTTATGAATTTTAGACGAAATCTCTTTATAGCGATCAAAACGCGGACGCACAAAAATAATTTCTGGGCAGTATTTTTTGGCCAATGTTCCGCTCAAAGCACTGCGAACACCAAACTTTCTTGCTTCATAACTCGCCGCCGAAACTACTCCTCTGTTTTCTGAACCTCCAACAGCAACAGGTTTTCCGCGTAACTCAGGATTGTCCATCTGTTCTACAGACGCGTAAAAAGCATCCATATCAATATGGATAATTTTTCGATATGTAGGCGATTCAGACATGTTACAAATTTAAATAGGAAAACACCAAAATGGGATCAAAATAGTCATAAAAAAAGCTACAATTTTACAATTATAGCTTTCTGTTTTTTATCTTTTGAAATTCTTAAAATTCAACTCTAAAACCAATTTGATTTGCACTTGCAACCAAAGTTGTTTTAGGCGCTGGCTTATAAGTAGTGGCCAAACCGCTGTTGTATTTTTCCAGAGCCGATTTGATTTTCTTTGGATATCCTATTTTTATTGGTATTGAAGCGATAATTAAAGCGCCACCAATAATTGCAGCTGTCATATTTGTTTTTTCAGAAGGATTCGGATTATAGCCTCCTGATGAATAATTGGGGTCACTATTCATTCCAAAAAGTAAATTAGCTGTTACAAGTCCCAAACCACCATAAAAGAAAACATTTCCAAAAGTTTTTTTACTTCTTCCTGCATTATAAAGTGCTAACGCTTCAGAATTATTGGCTAGCAAACTTCGAACTTCATTAGAATTAAGTCGTTTGTTTTCAGCATTATAAACTGTTCTGCCACTTTTATAAGAGAGTTGTTGCGAATAGCCCGCCAGCGTAAGAATTAAAAATAAAATAGTAAAATTTTTTTTCATGTTAACTTGGTTTTTTGGTTTTGATTTAGTTAATACAATTGATTTGCTCTAAAGATCTTCAAAACAAAAACGATCTTCAGTTTCGCAAAGATTAGCAACTTAATGATCTCAAACAAATCATTTTCTTTATTTTTGTACTTCTACTCGAAATAAAATAAAATGCGAACATTTGTTATAGGCGACATACACGGCGGATTACTCGCGCTTGAACAAGTGATGAAAAAAGCCGAAATTACTACAAAAGATACTCTTATATTTTTAGGCGATTACGTTGACGGCTGGAGTCAGTCTGCAGAAGTTATCGATTACCTTATTGATTTAAAAAGCAAACAAAACTGTATTTGCATTAGAGGAAATCATGATCAGCTTGCCTTAGATTGGCTTGAGAACAGACATGAAAATTTTGACGAAGAAATGTGGTACAAACATGGCGGACGCGCTACTGTTGAAGGATATTCAAAACTTTCTGAAGAGAAAAAGAAAACGCATATTGCCTTTCTAGAATCTTTGCAGGATTATCATCTTGATGATGAAAACCGACTTTTTGTTCACGCAGGTTTTACCAATTTAAGTGGTGTAATGTGGGAATATTTTCCGAAACTGTTTTATTGGGACAGAACACTTTGGGAAACCGCTCTTTCTTTAGATCCAAATTTAAGTGTAGATAATCCTTATTACCCAAAACGTTTTACATTGTATAAAGAAATCTATATTGGGCATACTCCGGTTACAAGAATTGGAAAAACGGTTCCGGTTCAAAAAGCATGTGTCTGGAATGTCGATACAGGCGCAGCATTCAAAGGTCCTTTGACGATTTTGAATGTTGACACCAAGGAATTCTGGCAAAGTGATCCTTTAAACGAATTATATGCCAACGAAAAAGGTAGGAATTAATGTATAAAAATATATTTTTGCATTTTAAAACAATTAATATTTAAGTTTATGAAAAAAGTAATTACGCTTTTGTTTTTAGTATCATTTGGATTCACTCATGCACAGCATGCCTATACAGGAAAAGGAGATGTCAAAGTTAATATTGGTGCTAATATACAAGATGGTGGTTCAGGAATTCAAGGTTCTGTAGATTTTGGTTTGGGAGAAAATTTCTCTTTCGGATTTGTTTCAAATTATTTATTAGGAGTAGAAGACCGTAATGTTTTTGTTAATAACCAAATTAGAACAGTATCTCCGGATTTTGGTGACCGTTTTGATGCCAAAGCCAGAATCAATGCTAACTTAAGCAGTGTTATTGGTGTTGATCAATTAGATATTTATCCTGGTTTGAGTTTAGGATTACGCAATTTTGGCGGTCACGTTGGCGGTCGTTATTTTTTTACTGAAGGATTTGGTGTTTTTACAGAAATTGGTTTTCCAATTGCAAAATACAGTGACAAAAATGATTATTTTGACCACCTAAACAATCAGGCGACTTTTAGTTTGGGAGCTTCTTTTAATTTGTAAATTTTATAAATTCTCATAAATTCTCATAAAAAAAGCCTTGCAATTGCAAGGCTTTTCCTTTTCTAAAATTACAATTTATTTTTTAACGAATTTCTTGATAATCTTTTTGTTCCCGTTATTTAATTCAATAATATAAAATCCTGTAGCCAACTTGCTTACATCGATAGCACTTCCAGAGATTTCTCCAGAAATAAGCTGCTGACCTAATGTATTTGTAATTTTATACGAATAACCGCTGCTGTTAGAAAAAGAAACATTTAATTCATTTTCTACTGGATTTGGATATAATGCAAAACTTGAAGTTTCAGTAGTTTCAACTAATCCTGCTACAATTTCCTCATCGACAACTGCGCCAGAAGCCGTTATATTTATAGAATAATCCTCCACTTGACCGTATGAGAAAGTCTCACAAGATGTTGGAGTTCCGTTATACTTCATAGAAACCCTTAACCTGGTTGTTCCAAGTGTTGCAGTTGATGGAATTGTAATTGTACCTGTTGCTGGAGTTGCAGTTGATGTGGCTTTTGTAAATACAGTTTCACCAGAATCTGCAAAATCGCCATCTTGATTGTAATCTATAAAAACAGCATATCCTTCACTGTAAACAGAAGAAGTCCAACTTGGCGTAATTGTAATTGTATACGCTGTTCCTCTTGTTGCATTTGTAGAAATTGAAGTATAATTTTCGTACCCAGTAGTTCCAGTAGAAGTATTATTAATTGTACCCAAAACTACTTTGCCAATTCTTTCGTCTGCTGCACTATTTCCTTTAGAAGTACAATACGTTATTGTAGTCGCAGTAGTGGTAACATTTACAGCATTACTAGCTGCAGAAACATTTCCTGCTGCATCTTTAGCCTTTACCGTAAAAGTATAGGCAGTTGAAGCAGTTAATCCAGTAACCGTGTAACTTGTAGTTGTAGATGAACCTTTTAAAGTTGTTCCTTGGTAAATATCATATCCTGTTACTGCCACATTATCTGTAGAGGCCGTCCACGATAAATTTGTTGTTGTTCCTGTTGTTCCAGAAGCAGCAAGTGCGGTTGGTGCTGATGGTGCCACTGCATCTGTAGATCCTGAATAAGCGGCTCCAATACCAACGGCATAAAATGCATTTGTTGTAGCAATAACTTCTGCAGAACCAGCGCCATATAAGTCAATAGCAGACTGTATACCTGAAGTTCTCGCATTTGCATAAGTCGAGTTTGAAGTTAAATAAACGCTTTCTAAACGGAAAGCAATTTTAGCCGCTTTATCTATTGTAATTCCTGTAACGTTATAAACACTTCCTATGTCGTTTGTTCCTGATTTACCAACTGATAAAATATAAAACCAATGATTTAATACTCCTGAATTGGTGTGAACACCGCAATAATCATTGTTGCTTGTTGGTGTACAGCTTACATTTACCCAATACGTTCCTCCATAAGTATCTGGCTGACCCTCAGAGTTTGGATCGCTCATAGAGCGTAAAGCCAAATGTCCAGTTCTTCTTTCAATATCTTCACCTACTAACCATGTTGATTTTGTTGGTGCTGCGCGATATTCAATACAGGCTGCCCAAATATCCGAAAAAGCTTCGTTCATCGCTCCAGATTCTTTTTGGTATGCTAAATTTGCTGTGTATGTACATACTGCATGCCCAATCTCGTGTCCTGCAACATCTATAGAAGTTAAGATATCAAAACCTCCAGTTCCGCTTCCGTCTCCATAAGTCATAACACTTCCGTTCCAGAAAGCATTATTATTACTTGAATATCCGGCTGCAATTAAATTATAATGCACATAACTTTTGATTTTTGCTCCAGCATTATCATAGCTGTTTCTGCCGTGAACAGCTGACCAATAATCATACGTCATTTCAGCTCCCCAATGTGCATCAAGTGCTCCGTTATCTTTATTTGTATTATTATATTCAGCAGCAGTCCAGTTGTTATCAGCATCGGTAAAATTTGTTGTTGGATAAGTTGCCGTTCTTGCAGAATTATAAGTTTGAACTCCATTTCCACGAGTAACATCTGACAAAATATACGATGAGCCACTTAAACTAGTTTGAATAGTTTGAGTGCCGCTGTAACGAGTTGCTGCGTTTGCTGCTACAACTGCCATTTTTGAAGACACATTATTTTTTTGCTCTTCAATTGCATCAGCATTCGATTTGCCGTGACTGTATTCTCCAAGATGTTTAATTGTGGCATTGTAAAACAAGACTTTTCCAGTTTCAGCATCAATATAAAGATCGCCGCGACTTAAAGGTACCGTAGCATAAATATCAAATTTATACGCCAATCGTACTTTATCACTTTTTCTTAATTGCCCTTGCTCTTCCATCGCTGGCAATAAAACCAGTTCGCCTGTTGGTTTTTCATAATCCATTGCAGCTGCATCTGCTGGTTTTTCCCATAAATATTGTTTTGCTCCTGTGTAGGCTATTGCTTTATCAAATGCAGCTTGACTTGATAATTTTGGAGTTACATTGACATTCTCAAGAGCATAAAACTCTCCATTCATCGAAACTAATTTCCCGCCTTTTGAGTGTAAGGTGTAATTGGCAAACTCCACTTTAATTCCTTGTTCGTACAATTGAAATTTTTCATGAGTAAAACCTTCCTTATCCGATTCTATTTTAATTTTTGAAAAAGACTGATTGTCTTTTAAGCCTAATTGTTCTTTAAAAACTTTTTGTGAATCAGAACCCTTGTAGGCTGATTTATCATTAAAAGTAATTAAACTAGGCAAACCATTTTCAGAGAGATCTTTCTTGCTTACTCTTTTGTCTGTTTCTTGTGCAGACACATTGAGCGAAATAAGGATAACAGTTGTGGCCAATAAAATTTTAGGTAATTTTCTTTTCATAATAAGTTTGGTTTAAGATTGGTTAAATTGGATTACAAACAAAGTATTTAAAAGTAAGTAAATACTTTATTTTTAGATAAAAGTATTTTAAATTTGTTAGATAGTCGATGAAATTTGCCTTTAATCGATAAAATGCAACACTTTTTATTCTAAATTCACTTTTATTTAACAAATTGTAATAATCCTACAATAAATACTACACAAAACCAATTATACTATTGATATTTAATATTTTAAACTTATTTTATACTTACAAATAAAACTATCACTTAAAAATCTTCCAAAAGCACGATCTGGATTTATCTTACAAAAAAAAGGCTGGCTTTAAAAAGCCAGCCTAAAGACGTGTTGTGAGTTAAAAAAGAAACTAACTATATATTCATTTCTGGAATTTCTCCTTCAATTATTAGATCAGCTTCAGTTGAAGCTATGATATGCTCAACAGAAACACCTGGCGCACGTTCTAAGAGCTTAAAGCCGTTTTCTGTCACTTCCAGAACTGCTAACTCCGTTACAACCTTTTTTACGCATCCTACACCTGTTAAAGGCAAGGTACATTTTTTAAGAATTTTAGATTCTCCTGCTTTATTAACATGCATCATCGCAACAATGATATTTTCAGCGGAAGCCACTAAATCCATTGCGCCTCCCATTCCTTTAACCATTTTACCTGGAATTTTCCAGTTGGCGATATCTCCATTTTCTGAAACTTCCATTGCACCCAAAATCGTCAAATCTACTTTTTGACTTCGGATCATTCCGAAACTAAAAGCCGAATCAAAAAAACTTGCACCCGGAAGTGTAGTAATGGTTTGCTTTCCTGCGTTAATAATATCGGCATCTTCTTCTCCGGCAAAAGGAAAAGGCCCCATGCCTAAAACTCCGTTTTCACTTTGAAACTCTACCGCAATATCTTCTCTCACGTAATTCGCAACCAAAGTCGGTATCCCGATTCCAAGATTGACAAAGTATCGGTCTTTAACTTCTTTAGCAATTCGTTTTGCTATATCTTCTTTTGTTAACATATTTATAATGTGTCAATTTGGAAATTAGATAATTAGATAATGCTTCATCACAATCTAAATTAATTATCTAATTATCACATTTTCTACTTATCTACTTACGCTCTCTGTCTTACTGTTCGTTGCTCGATTCTCTTTTCGAATTTCTCTCCTTGAAAAATTCGCTGCACCATAATTCCCGGAATGTGAATTTGATTTGGATCTAAAGTGCCAACCGGAACTAATTCTTCGACCTCAGCAATTGTAATTTTTGCTGCGCCTGCCATACATGCATTAAAGTTTCTGGCGGTTCCTTTAAAAATAAGATTTCCCGCTTCGTCCCCTTTCCACGCTTTGACAATAGCAAAATCAGCTTTGAAAGCATGTTCCATAATATGCATTTTCCCATTGAATTCACGAGCTTCTTTTCCTTCAGCAACTTCAGTTCCGTAACCGGCTGGCGTGAAGAAAGCAGGAATTCCCGCTTGAGCCGCACGGCAGCGTTCTGCTAAAGTTCCTTGTGGCGTTAACTCTACTTCTAATTCTCCTGAAAGCATTTGGCGTTCAAATTCGGCATTTTCACCCACATAAGATGAAATCATTTTTCTTATTTGTTTTTTCTTCAACAGCAATCCCAAACCAAAATCATCAACACCTGCATTATTTGAGATACAAGTTAAATCTGAAATTGAGGTATTTACCAATGCCGCAATCGTATTTTCAGGAATACCGCATAATCCGAAACCGCCAAACATAATAGTCATGCTGTTTTCGATTCCGTTAATCGCTTCCTGAACGTTATTTACTTTTTTTGTTATCATAACAAACTGTCTTTATTACCGTATAATTTTGATAAAAATAAGATTTTTAGATTAAATTATAACGATTTCGTAAAAAATAAAATTGACTTCAAAAAAATATCCCTTTATGACTTCATAATAGAGAAGTGCATAAAGGGATATTTTTAATTTAAACCTGAATTAAGTATTATAACTCGAATTCGTCTGTATTTTGTTCTGTTTGAGTAGTATCTTTTACAACAGCTGGTCGACTGTAACAATCTACCTTGATAGAAAGATTTGCCGGACGCTCAAATTCTGATTTAGAAACTTGAAGTCCTGGATCTCCATAACATAGTTTCATAAAATAAGCCCAAACTGGCAATGCTGCCGTAGCTCCCTGTCCGTAAGTTAAACTTTTAAAACGAGCTGAACGGTCTTCACAACCAACCCAAACTCCTGTAACTAAATTTGGAACCATTCCCATAAACCAACCGTCTGACTGGTTTTGTGTTGTTCCTGTTTTACCCGCAATCGGATTTTTGAACATGTATGGATATCCTGTCCAACGGTTATCACCGCTTCCTCCGCCCTGCGTACGCAAACGTGCACCAGAACCAGTTTCTGTAACTCCTTCTAATAATTTGATTACAGCAAAAGCAATATCTTTATTTAAAACGTCGTGCGATTCTGGAATTGGTTCGTAAATAACCTCTCCGCTTTTATTCTCGATACGGCTTAAAAATTGCGGTTTTACATAAACTCCTTGATTTGCAAAAGTGCTGTAAGCAGCAACCATATCTTCAACTGTAATATCAACAGCTCCTAAAGCAATTGATGGCTGAACCGGAATTTCAGTTTTAACTCCTAACTTTTGCGTTAACTCTACAACAGCTTCTGGACCAGTTCTGTCAATTAATTTAGCCGAAACTGTATTAATAGAGTTTGCCAAACCTTGTTTTAATGTTACCATTCCGCGGTATCTGTTATCAGAGTTTCTTGGTTCCCAATCTTCCGTAACGTGGTGACGTCCTTTATGAATCATGAAAGGTCCATCTAAAATTGAATCACAAGGAGACATATTTAGTTGTTCGATAGCAGTTGCATAAACAAAAGGCTTGAAGGTAGAACCTACTTGTCTTGCTCCCTGGCCTACGTGATCGTACTGAAAGTATTTGTAATTAATTCCTCCAACCCAAGCTTTAATATTTCCGGTTTGAGGCTCCATTGCCATTAAACCTGACTGCAAAAAGTGCTTGTAATAACGGATAGAATCTAACGGCGTCATAATGGTATCGCGTTCCCCTTTCCAAGTAAATACACGCATTTGTGTTTTTACCTTGAATGAAGCAATAATCTCATCTTCGCTTTTATCTAAATCTTTCATGATTGCCCAGCGCGTAGAATTTTTCATGGCTTGCATCATAATTCTTTCTGTCTCAGCTTGAGTAATATTTACGAAAGGTGCATTTTTATTGGTTTTCATTTCAATGAAAAACTGTTGCTGTAAGTTTTTCATGTGTTCTGAAACTGCTTCTTCTGCATATTGCTGCATTCTAGAATCGATAGTAGTGTAAATCTTCAAACCATCTTTGTAGATATCATAATCAGAACCGTCTGGTTTTTTGTTTTCTGCTACCCATTTTTTCATGTAATCACGAAGATATTCTCTGAAATAGGTTGCAGTTCCTTCGCGGTGACTTTCTAATTTAAATTTCAAAGCAATTGGCAAAGCCTGTAATCTTAATTTCTCTGCAGTAGAAATCATCTTTGCTTTTTCCATTTGAGAAAGCACGACATTTCTACGGTTTTTAACTCCCTCCGGATTACGAACTGGATTGTATAAACCTGAATTTTTGAACATCCCGACTAAAATAGCCGATTCGTCCATTGTTAAATCCTTTGGATCTTTAGAGAAATATGTCTGAGCAGCAGAACTTACTCCAACAGAATAATTTCCGAAATCATAAACGTTGCAATACATTGCCAAAATTTCATTTTTCGTATATTGTCTTTCGAGTCGAATGGCGATAATCCATTCTTTTATTTTTTGTACAATTCTGAAAGGAAGGAATTTAGAACCTTCTCCGTGAAATAATTGTTTTGCTAATTGCTGTGTTAATGTACTTGCTCCACCGTTGGTTCCTAAAGTAAAAACAGCTCTTAGAGTTCCGCGTCCGTCAATTCCTGAATGTTCGTAAAAACGGGCATCTTCGGTGGCAACCAAAGCTTCTACCAAACTTTTTGGCAAATCTGAATATTTAAGCTGCGATCTATTAGTCTTAAAATATTTACCAATAACTACTCCATCAGAAGAAATAATTTCGGTAGCTAAGTTAGAATCCGGATTTTCTAAATCTTCAAAAGAAGGCATTGAACCGAATAACCCCCAAGAGGCGAATAAAAAGAAAGCTAAAATACCTAGCAGTGTGTACGCAAAAACACGCCAGAACTTCTTTTTATAGTAATTAATATCTTTAACGCTATTTGTTTGATTGTTTTTTTTAGCAGCCATAACTATTTTCTAATCTTTTTGTTCTATTCTAAAACCAACGTCTGTAATACCTTCTAAAGCCTCGACACCAGGAATTTTACCTGTTTCTCTAACGGCTTGTTTTATGTGTACTTTGTATTTTCCTTTAAACTTAACGTCTTCTTTATAATACAATTTACTTTCTTTAATATCTGTAAAACCGTTTCCTAATAAAGTCCCGTCAGGATTTGCCATTTGGTATTCTAAAGTATCCACTTTCGTGAAACCGCTTGGCGTTTCAATAGCAACAATTAAAAACAAATTATTGAAAGGATAATTGTTATTGTCTCTCAAATTTACAAATAAATTGTATTTTTTGGTAGAATCTAAAACTGGCAGATCAAAGGTTACAACACTGTCTTTGTGCCAAGCACTTCCAACAGATTTGTACTCATCAAATACTCTTTTTTTATCACAAGAAAAAAGAAGTATTGCCACCAAAAGAAGAATCCCGCTATTTTTTATTCTCATTTTTAGTAATAATTATAGGTTTTCTTGGTTCAGCTGGTTTGTTTTCATTCGAATTATTTGGTTTATTCGATTGATTTTGCTTGTTGTTCGGTTTATTCGATTTATTCGGATTTCCTCCAGCTGGTTTATTATTATTGTTATTTCCTTGTTGCGGTTTATTTGGAGCCGGAGCTGCGACAACCGCGCCCTCTGCATTTGGTTTGCGTTTGCGGTTTGGTTTTTTCTTTCTTTTAGGCTGATCAAAACGAGTTAAGCTCTCTTGACCCATTGCATTATTAAAGTCTTTTTCAGGTTCTGAAACTACTTCAATAGCAAAATCTTCAAGTGAAGACACTTTGTTTTTCTGTTTATTTTCGGCAATAATTTCTTTTACCTGATCAATTTTTAAAACGTGCCAGTTTGCAAAATTATTTGTGTATGCAAACCACATTAAACCTTTAAAAATATCTTGTTTCTGGCAGATTGCATCACCTTTTTCAGTTACTAATTTAGTATCGTAATCTGGAAAATCTTTCAATGCATCCATGTAGGTGTCAAGCTCGTAGTTTAAGCAGCACTTTAATTTTCCGCATTGTCCTGCTAATTTTTGTGGATTCAGCGAAAGCTGTTGGTAACGAGCTGCCGAAGTATTTACACTTCTAAAATCGGTAAGCCAAGTCGAACAGCAAAGTTCTCTTCCGCACGAACCAATGCCGCCTAAACGAGCTGCTTCCTGACGGAAACCAACTTGTTTCATTTCGACTCTTGTACTGAATTCTTTAGCAAAATCTTTAATTAAAAGCCTAAAATCGACTCTGTCATTTGCCGTGTAGTAAAACGTAGCTTTTGACCCGTCTCCTTGAAATTCAATATCCGAAATTTTCATTTCTAATTTATGCTGAATCGCTAATTCACGAGCTCGAACTTTCATTGGTTCTTCGCGATCGCGCGCTACAGACCAAATATCGATATCTTTTTGAGATGCTTTTCTGTAAATTTTTGGCACTTCATTGCTTTCGTGATTTACACCTTTTTTCTTCATTTGAATTTTTACCAATTCTCCTGTCAAAGTTACGATTCCAATATCATGCCCTGGCGATGCAACAGTTGCTACAATATCGCCAATACTTAAAGTTAATTTCTCTGAATTTCTAAAAAATTCCTTGCGCCCGTTTTTAAAACGAACCTCAACACAATCAAAAATTGCTTCTCCATTAGACGGACTCATGTTCGCAAGCCAGTCAAAAACCGTCAATTTATTGCAGCTATCGGTGCCGCAAGTCCCATTATTTTTACAACCTTTTGGTGCACCACCATCTGAGGTTGAACAACTTGTACATGCCATAATTATATATGTAGTGTTGCATAAAAGCAACTTAAGTTCATAAACGTTTGATCGGTAAAGATAGTATTTTTTTTAGTTTGCTTTTTATGGATTAAAACTAAAGGCTTGTTAAATAAAAAAAGCAGATTTTGTTTGACACAAAATCTGCTTTTTTAACTTTATTTAAAAGGTTTTATCCCAAAATTTTATAAATTTTATCAGACAATCTTATTCTAAAAGGCACTTCAAAAGTAACTTTATCGCCAATTTTTGCTGTTGCAGTTTCTGCTCCGTCTACAATCATTTTATCTAAAACCAATTCTTGCTCGCCTGTTGTTGGTCCGGAGATCAAGATTTTATCGCCAATGGATAACTCTTGATTTTCAACAGTAAATTGCCCCACTTTTGCTTTTACATAGTAGTGCTCTGCTTTTCCAAGCAATGCTTTTTTTACTTTTATTTTTTGACGGATATCAGCTGATTTTTCGGCTGTAGCCAAAGCACTGTTTGGCAGTTCTCCAGAATGTTTGAATTTCAAACTATCTGATTTTCCTTTTCTAAACACTTTGTTTCCAACTTGTTTTCCGGTTCTTAATCTTACCTGATCAACCAAAGGCATGTGTACTATTTCCAGACATTCAGTAGAACAGCAGTTTTCCATAGCTGCCTTACATTCATCACATTGAATAAACAACAAATGGCATCCGTCATTTTCGCAGTTGGTATGATTGTCACAAGGTTTGCCACATTGGTGACATTGCGAAATAATATCTTCGGTAATTCTTTCGCCCAGGCGATTGTCGAATACGAAGTTTTTACCAATGAATTTACTTTCTAAACCTTCTTCTTTCAATTGTTTCGCATAATTAATAATACCGCCTTCTAATTGAAAAACATTTTTAAAGCCTTGATGTTTGAAATAAGCACTTGCTTTTTCGCAGCGAATTCCGCCGGTGCAGTACATTACCAGGTTTTTATCTTCTTTATGATTTTGAAGCTGTTCGTTGATAATTGGCAAACTTTCTCTAAACGTTTCAACGTCTGGAGTAATCGCATTTTTAAAGTGCCCCACTTCACTTTCGTAGTGATTTCTAAAATCAACCACAATCGTATTCGGATCATCTAATATTTCATTAAACTCTTTGGCTTTTAAGTGAACACCGATATCTGTTACATCAAAAGTATCATCGTTTAAACCATCAGCAACGATTTTGTGACGTACTTTAATTGTTAATTTTAAAAAGGAATGGTCATCATGTTCTACGGCTTCATTCAAACGAATGCCTTTCATGAAATCATAAACTTCAAGAGTTGCTCTAAAAGCCTCCAAATTTTCTTCAGGAATACTCATTTGAGCATTTATTCCTTCGTTAGCAACATAAATTCGGCCTAAAGCATCGAGCTTATTCCAGGCTACAAATAAATCATCGCGAAATTTTTTGGGATCTTGAATTTTGGCATACGCATAGAAAGACAACGTTAGTCGTTGTTTACCGGCATCATCGATCATGATGGCTCTTTCTTCTGCGCTTAAAGTGTTATACAGTTGCATGCTATAAACAGTTTTTAAGTTTAGAAATAAATGGGTATTGAATTCTTTTATCTTACTGAATTCGGGCGCAAAGATAAGTTTTTCTATTCAATTTTAAAAATGATAAAAATCATGAAATATTAAATTATATAAGCAGTATCGTATGATTTTAAATTTAATTTTCTACAGAAGATGTTCCACCGGAACATAGAATATAAAAAATAAAAAGAGGGCTGTTTCAAAAAAATGAAATAGCCCTCTTAATCTTTGTACCTCTGTACCTTTGCTTCTTTGAACCTAATTAACAATACTCGTTAAACGCATCTTGCAAATTCTCAGCGATTAATTCAGCTGGGCGCCCTTCGATATGGTGACGCTCAAGCATGTGAACCAATTCTCCGTTTTTGAACAAAGCCATAGATGGCGATGATGGAGGAAAAGGAAACATATGTTGTCTTGCGGCATCAACAGCTTCTTTGTCAACACCTGCGAAAACTGTAATTAAGTGATCTGGTTTTTTAGCGCCTTCTAAACTCATTTTAGCTCCCGGACGTGCATTTCTAGCAGCACAACCGCAAACTGAATTTACAACAACTAAAGTGGTACCTTCAGCTTTGATAGCATTATCTACAGCGTCAGCACTATGTAAATCTTGAAAACCTGCAGCAGTCAATTCAGCTTGCATTGGTTTTACCATTTCTTCTGGATACATATTGTTTATTTTTAAATTTTACTTTTGAACTGCAAAGTTACAAAGTTTACTCGCAACAACTTAATTTGAAGTATAAAGTTTTGTTATAGTTCGATATAAAATTTTGAACCAAACAGAAAAGCAATCTTTAAAAATAATTTGCAAAACTTTAAACTGCCATTTTTTTATCTGGAAATTGATAATTGTATTTTTTCAAATGACTATTTCTTCCTCCTGCTTTATGCTTGGTTGTTAAAACAGTTGACTTGCTTTGTTCTGAAATTTCAATGGTTGAAAGATAACTTGTCAAATATTTTTTAAGTATTTGTATGTTGTCAACATCAATAGAGTAAATTGTTTTTTTTCCTTCGTTTTTAATATTGACCAAATTTGCTTTTTTTAATTCTAATAAATGCTTAGAGATTGTTGATTGTGCCAACGGAATTAATTCGACAATTTCCCCACAAGTTCTATTGTCTCTCTTCCATAAAAGCGTCATAATCTCAATTCGTGTAGGATGTCCGAGAGCTTTGCAAATTTTTCCTATTGCTTCAGTTTCTGTATCAAAATTTAAACGTTTTGTCATTCCCATAAATTTGCCAATTAATTATTATCGTAAAAGATCGATTATAGCAGGCAAATCTAAATATTGCAACATCTTTCTAACTGCCGCAAAAAATTATTAAAATAAAAGAATAAGACATTTTAATAGTAAAATTGATTAGCATCTGATCGCAAAATGAACATTGCCCACAGACTATGTGGATTCGGCAGATGTTCAAGATTTAAATAATAGCGATCAAAATATAATTTAATTGAATAAAGCTCGAAACAATGCTTTAATAAATGGCATTTTCGGACATTTTAAAATCACTTGGAGATCTTCAAGCAAATTTGTTTCTTCATCTAAAAATTTGAAAATCAAAGCAGGATTTCCTTTTTTGAATAATGAAGAAAAAATAGAACTTCCCAATTCATTATGACGATGAAGAATGTCTAGAAGAAGTAAATCATAAAACCAAAATCGGCTTTTTTTATGAAAAGAAGACATACTGAGCAATTTAGAATTTTCAGAAGAAGAGTGAAGAAACTCAACTAATTTAGAAGATTTTTTATTCGAGCTTTTAAAAGTATAACCCGTACTTGCTTTTGTCCATCCTCCGGCAGTGCCAATATTTAAAACTCTTTTCGTGTTTTTTTTCCAAAAAGGATAGCATGTCATCGGGATACTTCCCTGTTCTTTTTCGATAATTTCATACTGATCTGCTCCTAAATTTTTAAGGTAAATTTGAATTTCATTTTCGTATTCTTCTTTTGTGAGCAGATTTTCAGAAAAGAGTGTGTATTCAACCAATGCTTCAGTTTTAGAAGTTGGCAAAACATACATAAATCTTGTGTTGCCTCTCTGTTCTATCGAAAAATCCATGAAAGTTGCCTGTTCTGGATTGAAGATTTCATTTGTTGTTTTTACAAACCAACCGATAAAATGCTGTTGCAAAACAGGATATTTGGTTTGCCTTTCGGCTAAAGCTTTCGTGTAAATACTATTTAACAAATAATCTCCAGTATATCGATTCGACTCTGTTCCCACAAAAACATGGGTTTCTAATTCATTGATATCTGTTACTTTTTCATTTAAAAAAGTAATATTTTGATGCTTTGAAATTTCTGCGAAAACAAAATTGTAAAACTCTACTCCGCGAATTTGATTGTATTGATAAGGCTTCAACGCCAAATCGCGTTTAAAGTTTTCGTTGGCAAACAAAGCCGAATCCCATTTTTTTGAGATTACAGAATTCCATATTGATTCTTCTATTCCCCAAAAACACCAAGTTCTGTCGTTTGTTTTTTTTGAATTCTCATCTAACAGCAAAATGGTTTTGTCTGAAAATTTTCCAGACAACAACATCTTATAAACGGTCATTAAAGATGCTAAACCTGTTCCGGTAAAAATGTAATCGAAGTGTTTTATTTGTGCAGAATTCATTCTCAAAAATAATGAATTTTATTCTTTCAATTTTTCTAAAAGCAGTTTAAAATCCTTTGGACTCAAATAACTGCTGTACTGAAGAATGATTTCGTTCTTTTCATTCAAAACACATAAAACCGGATACACAATTTGATTGTTCAATGTTCCCAATTGCAAAGCCAATTCATGAACACCAACATTATTTCCAGAAGGCTGATATTTAAAAACCTGATTATTAAACGCAATATCACGTTTTTCTTCTGCATTCAAATCTAAAAAATAGAAATCAGAGTTCAATTTTTCGATGATTTCTTGGCTTTTGAAAGTTGTATTTTTCATGCTTTGGCAAAACTGACACCAATCGGTATGAATAAAAATGATGATTTTTCGTTTTTGAATTTGCTGTAAACTATAGATTTCTTCAAAAGAAATTCCTTTCAACTGAGAAAATCCGGTTGAAGTTATTAAGAAGAAGAAGAAAATTAGAATTAGCTTTTTCATTTTAATTTTAGTTGGGTTATTATCTCAAAGTGTATCTCAACCCAAAAAATCCACGAATAGTTTGATTTTGCCCATAAACGTAAGTCGTATCAAAAGTCAAACCATACGGATTATCAGGCGTTACCAAGACTTTTCCAGCCGAATCGTATTGCACATTTTTATCAAAGGGATCATTTGTTCTCGAAATCAAAAACGGATTATTTTGCTTAGGCGTAAAATTCAAAAGATTCTTGATTCCGCCGTAAAGCTCAAAATTCTTCCATCCGAGATAAGTAAATTGAATATTCTGAATACTGTGCCAAGGCGATTTCGGACTTCTCGGGTCTAAATCGCTCAATAAAGGAAGTTTCATCGGACTGTAAACATTTCCCGTGTAATCCAAAACTAAATTTAGTGCTTCTATTTTATAAGAAATACTCCAGGTTGCGGTAAAATTTTCTGTTAGAAAAGGTCTTTCTGAAATTCCGTTTTCAACATTTTTATTATCTAAGAAAGTCGCACCTAAAATCATTTTTAATCCGTTTGTGAAATTAACGTCAATATTTGTACTGATTCCTTGACTTATAGCATAACCGTTGATATTGTCGTAAATGATTTTGTTTGGATCCGTTTCGTAATCAGAGATGATTTTATTACTGAAACGAGTATAAAAAGCCGTTGTTTCAATTCCGATAAAAGTGCCATTTGTAAAGTTTATCTTTTGAATGTAATTCAGATTCGCATTTACAGATTGTTCTGGTTTCAAATCGTTTTTGATTACAACATCTCGCGAACCTGTAAGCGCCGCGTGATCTTCGGTAAATAAATTTACAACTCGAAATCCGGTTCCGGCATTCAAACGGAAAATCGTGTTTTCATTTTTCTTCCATCGATACGCCACGCGCGGTGTATAAATTGAGCCGTGAATCGAGTTATAATCGTATCGCATTCCCAGCAAAACCTGACTTTTAGGCGAAAGCGTTATCTCATCCTGAACAAAAATTCCAGGCAACCAAGTACTTTCAGCTTCTTTTGTTGCGGTTGTATTGTCGTCGTAATACGAATATCGATTGGCAATTCCTGCTAGCAAATCATTTCGACCAAGTTTCTTATCCCAAGTCAGTTGCAGAAAACCAATTTTTTGATTGGCGATATACGATGTTGTCCCGTAACGGCTGTCTTGATAATGCACATTTCCAGAAAACGAAACCATTAATTTTTCTTCAAAAGGCAATTGATAACTTCCAATTAATTCGCCTCTTTTGGTATAAATACTTTCACCATAAATTTCATCGCCTCCGCGGAATTTTTTCTCCCAGCGCAAATCTCCGCCCCAACGATCTTCATACATACCACGCGCTGCGATCGTAAAGAGACGATTATTATTTCGTTTGAAATTCCATTTATTAAAAATTGAAATTCGTTCAGAAAGTGTAACATCCGTAAAATTATCTTTGTCTTTATCGATAACTTGATTGTAATTAAAATAATTCAGACCCAAAAGTGTTGTTGCCTTTTTACTCGGATTAAATTTCATTCCCAAATCGACATTGGTTTCTAAATACGAAGTCATAAAAATGTCTGCAGAAAACAAAGGTGCGTTCGTTGGATTTTTAGTAATAATATTGATCAAACCGCCAACTGCCTCGCTTCCGTAAAGAGAAGAAGCCGGACCTTTTACGATTTCAATTCGCTCAACAAGAGAATTTGGAATTCCAGATAAACCGTAAACTGTAGAAAGACTACTGACAATTGGCATTCCGTCAATTAAAACCAAAGTGTATGGACCTTCTAAACCGTTAATATGAATATCACCCGTATTGCAAACCCCGCAATTCAGCTGAGGCCGAACGCCATTTATATTTTGCAGTGCCTCATAAATACTGGCAGTTGGATTCTTTTTGAAGAAAACTGGTGAATAAACCTCAACCGGAACAGCGCTTTCTAATCGTTTTACTGCTTTTAAAGTTCCAGAAACCACCACTTCGTTCAATTGGTTTTCATTGTCTTCCAAATCAAAATCAAGATTTAGATTTTGTCCTTTTATAATGGAAAATCTTTGGGTTACAGGTTTGAATCCAGTCAAGGTCACTTGAATTCTTCCATTTTCTATTTCGACATTTTCAAAACTGTAGTAACCTAAACTATCAGAAATTGTTTTTTGGTTTGTCCCTAATAAATGAACGTTTGCGGCTTGTATTTTTCTTCCTTCAACAGAAATAAAACCTGAGATTTTAGTGATTTCCTGCGCAAAGGAAAATTGTAAATTAAATAATATCAATATCCAAATTAAATTTTTCATCATTATAAAATTAAATTTAGACAAATCTAAAAATTAAATTTGACAAATAATGATTGTAAAACTAAAAATTTTCACACTCATTAAATTCAATATGTTAGACTTTATTAAACACAAGAGTGAATAGCGTTCAGCTTTATCTGGATGAACATAGGGAAAAACTAATATTTAATAATAAAAATGCAGCTATTAAAAAAGACTCGATTTTTTAATAATTTTAAAAATTTCAAAAAGACTAAGAAGTGCAAAAGGCAAATCAATATAGATTATTACTTAACTAAAAGCATCATCTTCAATAAGGGAAAATATAAAATACACCAGACAAACAGCCTTGATAGAAATTCTAAAATATCGTAAAAAGATGTTGTTGTTGTTTAATTTCTTGTATATTTGCTTAATGCACTTTTGTTGCAAATACACATTTAAATTTCAATTGCAACATTGTTGCTTTAATATTTTTTATTTAAAAAAAATGAAAACATCACGAAACACTACAGCAAAGACAGCCGTTTTAGAGGTTTTTGAGAAATCAAGAACAGCACTTTCACACACCGAAATTCAAAAGCAATTGCAAGATGTTTGTGACCGTGTCACCATTTACAGAATACTTGATCGCTTATTAAATGATGATATAATTCACAAAATTTCAAATCTTAACGGAACAGTTAAGTACGCAAAATGCCATCATGTGAATCGAGTTCATATACATAATCATGCGCATTTCAGCTGTGAAAATTGTCATGAAATTACTTGTCTCGAAAATGTAAAGCCAAGTTATATTATGCCACATAATTATAAAGTGAAGGAAATAAATTTTACATTATCAGGATTATGTCCGAAATGTTTAAATTCTAACATTTAAGATTTAGACTTGCCTAAAAATATTGTTGTGCGAATATGATTTATCGCTATATTTGTTAAAACAACATTTTTTACAATGACCAAATCTTTAGAAGAAGTTCATCAATCGGTTGCTACAGAGCATAAAAAAACAGGATTCAGAAAAATATTAGCCTTTTTAGGTCCCGCGTATTTAGTCAGCGTTGGTTACATGGATCCCGGAAATTGGGCAACAGATATCGCTGGTGGAAGTCAATTTGGATATTCTTTGCTTTGGGTTTTGCTTATGAGCAACTTAATGGCTTTGCTGCTTCAAAGCTTGAGTGCGCGCCTTGGGATCGTAACACAACGCGATTTGGCGCAGGCTTCGAGAGAAACCTATTCTAAATACATCAATTACGTTTTATATTTTTTGGCAGAGATTGCTATCGCCGCTTGTGATTTAGCCGAAGTTTTGGGAATGGCAATTGGGATTAATCTTCTTTTTGATATTCCGTTAATTGAAGGCGTTTTAATTACTGTTTTAGATACTTTTCTTTTGCTTTTCTTAATCAATAAAGGCATTCGCAAAATGGAAGCTTTTATTATTGTATTGGTAGCCATTATCGGTTTTTCTTTTATTTTTGAAATGATTTTTGCAGAACCAGAACTTGATAAAGTCATTTACGGATTGGTTCCGTCTATACCGAGTTCTGCAGCATTATACATCGCAATCGGAATTATTGGTGCTACGGTAATGCCTCACAATTTGTATTTACATTCTTCTTTAGTACAAACTAGAAAATTCGACAGAACTCCAGCTGGCATTAAACAAGCATTAAAATACAATTTTATAGATTCAACAATTGCCTTAAATCTAGCATTTTTTGTAAATGCAGCCATTTTAATTTTAGCAGCAGCCACGTTTTACAGAAACGGAATGTTTGAAGTTGCTGAAATTCAAGATGCTCACAAATTTTTAGAACCATTACTAGGAACCAAATGGGCACCAGTTCTCTTTGCCGTTGCCCTTATTGCTGCAGGACAGAGTTCGACAGTAACGGGAACTCTTGCAGGACAGATCGTTATGGAAGGTTATTTGAACTTAAGAATTCAACCTTGGGTTCGTCGCATCATAACACGATTGATCGCGATTATTCCAGCCGTGGTTGTAATTTTAATTTACGGAGAAAGCGTAACAGGAAAGCTATTGATTTTAAGTCAGGTTATTTTGAGCCTGCAATTGGGATTTGCCATTATCCCGCTAATTCATTTTGTAAGTGATAAAACCAAAATGAAGGGATTTCATATTTCAAAAACCACTCAAGTCGTTGCTTGGATTATCGCTTTGATCATTGTTTCACTTAACGCTAAATTGGTTTATGACGAAATCACTTCCTGGCTAGTAAGCTCTAGTCATCCTATCTTTCTTTGGGTTACCGTGGTTCCCATTGCTTTTGGCTTTTTAGGTTTATTGCTTTATATCGTATTCAAGCCCTTTATTGCAAGAGCAAAATCGCATATTGAAAATCATTCACCTCATCATTTAAAATTACAATATGCCCCAAAGGAAACATACAGCAAGAAAAACATAGCGATTTCTGTCGATTTTTCTAAAGCCGATGAAGCTGCATTAAATAATGCCTTCGAATTGGGCGGAATTGAAGCGCAATACACCTTAATTCACATTGTTGAAACCGTTGGCGCATTAATGTACGGAGGTCATGTAGATGATCATGAAACAACTATCGACGAAAAATTATTATTAGAATATAAAGAAATGCTTTCGCAGAAGGGATTCAATATAGAAACTGAACTTGGGTTTGGAAAACCAAACACCGTGATCCCAAAGATTATCAACACAGGGAAATTCGATATTCTCGTAATGGGAACCCACGGCCATACTGGATTAAAAGATCTTCTTTTTGGCACAACCGTAGATAAATTGAGACATAAAATTTCGATACCTTTGTTGATTGTTAAAAAATAGGGACAAAGGTTCAGAGATACAAAGGGACAAAGTTTTGATAACCCTAAACCTTTGTCACTTTCTACCTTCGAGCCTCAAAAAATAAAAAAATGACTTTTTCAGAAGAAAACTATCTTAAATCAATATATCATCTTACAGCTTCTTTGGAAACTGAAGTAAGCACTAACGCTATTGCTGAAATGATGGAGACCAAAGCTTCTTCCGTAACGGATATGCTAAAAAAGCTGGCAGACAAAGATTTGGTGAATTATAAAAAATATCAAGGTGTTTCATTGACTGAAAATGGAAAACTTGCCGCAAAAATGATTGTTCGCAAGCATCGATTGTGGGAAGTTTTTTTAGTAGAAAAACTAAATTTCAGCTGGGATGAGGTTCACGATATTGCCGAGCAGTTAGAACACATCAAATCTGAACAGTTAATTAACCGTTTAGATGACTTTTTGGGAAATCCTACAGAAGACCCTCACGGCGATCCAATTCCGGATGCAAATGGCCGAATTATTAAAATCGAAAAATATTTACTTTCTGAATTAACAGAAAATCAAATTGGGGTTTGCGTGGGCGTAAAAGATACTTCTTCAGAGTTTCTGAAATATCTAGACAAACAAGAAATCGCTTTGGGTTCAAGAATTGAATTTCTATCCAAAGAGTCTTTTGATTTATCTGTTAAGATTAAAATTGATGGCAGAGAATTATCTATTTCTAATAAAATTGCGTCTAATTTGTTTGTGAAGCTGGTTTAGAAATTATTAACCTAAAAAAAACATCCACTAAGTGCATTGCATTTAGCGGATGTTTTATCTACAATAGTTAATTCGGATAATCAACAACAACCCAAGGAATATCGAATCTTCCTTTAAATCGATAAACTGAAACTTCATCACCAACTTGAACATTATTATATAAATCACTTTCAACGGTAATTTTTTTCGCTTCTTTGTTTTTTCCCCATGAAGATAAATTTAAATTATAAAATTTGCCTTTACTGCCTCCACTTATAGATTTACTCAAAACCTCTGAAGCAAAGATTTCTGGTTTTGAATTATCAAATACGCAATTTGTCGCCACAACGGTACTATATCCATAAATAAATCCAAAAACGACATAACTTACTATTTCAAAATAGTCTTTAGCTTTTTTTACAGTCTTTTTTTTGCTTAATGCTATTATTACACCAACAAAAATCACTGAGATCAATATTGCAGGCAGCCATATATTAGAATAGTCATCTATTGAAAAATCTATAATTCCTCTTAAAAAAAGTATCATGCCGGGAAACATTAGAGGAAATACTGCTGTTGGATATACACTCTCTTTTTCAGCATCAACTTTAATTAAACCTTTCGAAAGTTTTACTGTTAAAAGACCAATTAAAGGCAGACAAACACAAGTAATTACTAAATATTTATAAGGCCTTGGATAAAAAAACAACCAGGCAATAACAACAGCTGTTACACCATTTAATAGTTTGGCAAATAATTGTGCTTTTTTTAATTTATCTTCCCGTTCTTCAATTGTAAATCCAAAATTAGTATTTTTTAAAATTTCATTTTTTTCTTGCGTGATCTTCTCTTCAATTACTTTTATCTTTTCAGCATTTAGATCTGCGACTTTAAAACTTAACTGAGATCTTATTTCGTCAAATTTTTCAAATAAATTACTAACAACAATCGCTTTTTCCCCTTTGGTTTTGGATTCGACGCCTAAAAATTTCTGTAAATTAAGTTTTGGATTGGTGCTTACCTCAAAACCTTTTATATCCTTAAACTTTAGTTCTTTTTTTTTAAACACGCCTATGAGCTGAAAACTATCTTGTGTAATTACAATTCTTGTTTTATATGTTTTAAAAATTAAAAATACCATACACGGTACTACAAAAAGAAATAGTACTGCCAACAAATTATTCACTAATGGTTCCTCATTGTTTTGAAAGGGCGCTAATTCTGCGGGAAGAAGTAATATTATTCCAAATATTCCATAAAACAAAGAAGTGAATGAGCAAATACTATAAATAATTATCCTCCATGTCTTAGATATTCTATACACTTTCATTTTAAGCTAATTTTTTTTACTATAAAGTGTAAAAGTACTATAGCTCTTTAAAAGAAACATACCAGAAAAGAACTTAAAAGCAACAAGATAAGACAAAAGAACAAAATTTTATAGCTTAAATTTATTGACTATATTGAGTTTTTAAAACATAATCACAAAATTAAAGTGCTTCACAAAAAATAAAAATGATAAATTTTAACAATTTTACAGCAATCCTTTCTCTATCATTTCCAGCATTACTGGAGAAGCATTTTTAAACGTTGGTTCTTGTTCGATAATACTTCCTGCATTTTTCTTGTTTACTTTAAAAGTTACATCATTATCTGTTGTAAACAAAAGTGCTGTTAAAAAAGGATTTTTGATATAAGTTCCTAAAACCATCAAAGCTTCATCAAGAGTGTGAATGCTTTCTATTTCTTCGGTTTTATAACGTGAAGTTAATGAAATCGAAAAGGTATTATCTTCATTCAAAACCAAACGAAAATAAATGTTTTTAATTTCAGTATCGCCAATGGTTTTGGCCAAAGTCAATTTTGCGAAAGTTCCAGCTTGAATACTTTCTTTAACTCGTTCACAAAAAAGGGCAAATATTGGTTCGTAGGACATGATGTTTGTATTATAATTTAACCGCAAAGTTCGCAAAGATTTACGCAAGGTTCACAAAATTTCTCAACTTTCCTTGTGTGCTTTGCGCAATCCCTTGCGAACTTTGCGGTTAAGAAAATTATTTCCCTGTAAATTCAGCTTTACGTTTTTCTAAAAATGCTGTTGTCCCTTCTTTAAAATCCTGAGTTCCGAAACATTTTCCGAACGATTTTATCTCAGTATCAAATCCGTTTTTACCGTCTTCGAAGTTGGCATTGATCGCTTTTATAGCTTTACCGATTGCAAATGGCGCATTTTTGATTATTTTTTGAGCAATTACATTCGTGAATGACATAAGTTCTGTTTGTGGCACAACATGATTTACTAAACCATATTCTTTTGCTTCTTCTGCAGAAATCATTGCTGCGGTCATGATCATTTCCATTGCACGGCCTTTACCCACTAATTGCGGCAGACGCTGTGTTCCTCCATAACCCGGAATCAATCCTAAAGTTACTTCTGGCAAACCCATTTTAGCATTATCCGAAGCTACTCTAAAATGACACGCCATTGCCAATTCTAATCCACCGCCAAGTGCAAAACCGTTAACGGCCGCAATAACGGGTTTCTTTAAATTTTCGATATAATCAAATACTGTTTCTTGACCTTCGGCTGCTAATTGTGCGCCTTCGACAATAGTATAATTTGCAAATTCCGAAATATCGGCTCCAGCCACAAAAGCTTTCTCACCGCTGCCGGTCAGAATAATAACGCGTACATCGTCATTTTTACCTAATAATTTAATTGCTTTATTAAGATCACTGATGGTTGCTTTGTTTAACGCATTCAGTTTTGTAGGTCGGTTTATGGTTACGGTTGCAATTTTTTCTTCAATCGAGATTAAAAGATTTTCGTAGTTCATGACGCTGGTTTTATGAGTTTGTGATAGGCAAAGAAACTCTAAAAGTGGTTCCTTTTCCGTAAGTTGATTCAAAGGTAATTGTTCCTTTGTAATTTTCGATGATGTTTTTTATAATTCCGAGGCCAAGTCCCATTCCACTTGTTTTTGTAGTAAATTTTGGCTCGAAGATTCGTCCGATATCTAGTTTCTGAATCCCGATTCCGTTGTCTTTTACAGCAATCTCAACATTATTGTTTCGTCTCTTTACCGTAACGACAATTGATTTTTGAAACTGGCTTTCCGGAATGGCCTGAGTTGCATTTTTAACCAAGTTGGTAATGACTCGGATCAACTGCGTACGGTCCATTTTCGAAATGATTTCTTCTTCGTCTTTTTCAAAAACAATATAATCTTCGTTGAAAATATCCAACGCTAATTCTACAACCTCAACAACATTCAACGTTTCATTTTGCTGTGCCGGCATCGAAGCAAAATTCGAAAATGCCGAAGCCACGGCTGTCATTGTATCAATTTGCTGAATTAAAGTTTCAGAATAATCATTTAATTTCTGTTTAACATCCGGCGCTGTCGGGTCAAACTTTCGCTGAAAACTTTGCACCGTCAATCGCATCGGCGTCAGCGGGTTTTTAATTTCGTGTGCTACTTGTTTTGCCATTTCGCGCCAAGCTTCTTCACGCTCACTTTGAGCCAGTTTTATGGCGCTGGTTTCGAGCTTGTCTACCATTCCGTTATACGCTTTTATCAGGAAGTTGACTTCTTTACTGTTGGCTTCTAAAACAATTTTCTCGTTCTTCTGATCTAAATTGGTTTCTTCTAATCGGTCTGAAATGGTTTTTAGCGATTTCGTAATATAAGTTGACAGAAAATAAGCCAAAGCAAAAGCCACAACCAGCATAAATGAGTAAACTTGGCTTAACCGAATCAAAAAAGTATTCAACTCGTTGTCATAATAGCCGTCGTCTTCTAAATATGGGAGATTTAAAACACCAAGAGGTTTGAATTTTTCATCTTTTATTAAACTGTAAGACGATCTGTTTTTAACGCCATCGATCGTTTTAATATCTACGAAGCGCTTTTCGATTGAAGACCGAACCAATTTCAAAATGTATTCCGGAATTGGCGGTGCAACCTTATCAACTGCAAAAGATTCTTTTGAAGATTTTAATAATTTACCGTCAAGACCGTAAATATTGATTTCGATTTTATGAATTTGTGCCAGCTCGTGGATTTTGTCTTTAAAAATCAGGTCAAGATTTGCTGTTTTTAAAGGATAAGTTGTAGTTGAAAGCACATAATTGATGTGCTCTTTTACCGCGTTTTCTTTTCGTTCTAAACGTTCCTGATGATATTCTTTGGCCTCCGTTTTAAACTGAATAATCGAAATCGAAGCTAATAAAAATGATGCTACAACAATCAATACAATCATCGACAGGAAAATCCTGGTACGAAGTGAAAGCATTGACATTTTGAAGTTCTGCATCTGTTTTTTGTTTTGTTTCTTTTGTTTCAGGTTTTAAGTTTCAGGTTACTTTGCGCATTTCAACTTCAAACAAAAAACTATTTTTCCTTTATAGAATTCATAATTTCTTGAAGATCGTTATTAAATTTATTTAAAATAACTTCTTTATTCAATTCTTGGGCATAATGTGATTTTATACGACAAAATACTTTTCCTGAATCCTCATAAAAGTCAAAAGATAGCCTCTCGAAATCCGGTTTCATTTTGTATAAAACAATTTCAGTATAAAATAAATTATCAGAATAGTTTATAGTTAAATTGTAGATTCCAGCTTCATTTGGAAATGCACTTTCAATTAATTTATTATTTTGAAATATCGGATATAAATCTATTTTCCAAGTTCCTTGAGATAAATTTACAGATACTTTTTTACTATCAATATTCTTATCAAAAGATATTTCCACTTTTTCATTTTCAAATTTTGATTGTCCAAACTGTGTCATTGATATTAAAATAAAAAATATTGTAAATTTATTACGCATGGGATTTTGTTTTATTTCTTTCAGATTTCAAGTTTCAGGTTAGGTTGCGTTTGGCAACTTGAAACTTGAAACCTGAAACTAAAAAAACTATTTTTTTTCTCTAATTCTTTTATAAAAACGAAATCCCAGCATTATTAAAACCGAGAATAAAATAATTCCGATTACACCGAAAATCCAGTTGATAGCACTTTTTAAAACTACTAAAAAGACAACTGCAAACAAAATAATCGTTGCGCCTTCATTCCACAAACGCATAAAATTATTGGTATATTTTACCTCATCGTTTTGTAATTGTTTAAAAATTTGATGGCATTTTCCGTGATATAAATATAAAAGGAAAACGAAGCATAATTTTACGTGCATCCATGGCATTTTCATCCATACATGACCTGCATCTGTAAAAAACAGCATCCAAAAAGCAAAAATACTCGCCAAAACCGCCGACGGCCATGTAATGATGTACCACAAACGGTAGGCCATTATTTTGTATTGCGCCTGTAAAATCTCTTTTTCCGGGGAAGGTTTTTCGTTGGCTTCTATTTGATACACAAACAAACGCACAATATAAAACAAACCAGCAAACCAGGTTATTACAAAGATAAGATGCAGTGATTTTAAGTAGTTATAATATTCCATTAATATTTAGTTTCAGGTTTCAGGTTTCAGGTTTCAGGTTATTTCTCACAGTGGAACATAACTTGAAACTTTAAACCTGAAACAAAAATTTATTTAGCCCAATCATTAATCCAATTAGAAACTGTCTGGCACCATTCATCATCGTCATTCAAACATGGAATGGCTAAAAACTCTTCTCCTCCATTTTTTTCGAAATCTTCTTTGGCGCGCATCGCGATTTCCTCTAAAGTTTCTAAACAGTCAGAAACGAAAGCTGGCGTTACAACCGCTAATTTCTTGATTCCTTTTGCAGGCATGTTGTCAATTTCAACATCAGTATAAGGCTCTAACCATTTATCACCTGCTAAACGTGATTGAAAAGTCAAACTGTATTTATCTTCTGGAAGTCCTAATAATTTTACGACTTGTTTTGTAGTTTCATAACATTGGTGACGGTAGCAAAAATCGTGCGCCGCAGAAGGCGTGTTACAGCAAGAACCGTCAATTTTACAATGTGATTTGGTTACATCGGTTTTGCGAATATGACGCTCTGGAATTCCGTGATAAGAGAACAATAAATGATCGTAATCAAATCCAACTAAATGTTTCTGAATCGAATCTGCTAAATTCTTGATGTAATCTGGTTTGTTGTAAAATGCCGGAACATCTGTAAATTTCATGTTTGGAAATTTCTTTTTACGGATTTCTTCAGCTTTTACTAAAATCGTCAAAGTCGAAGCCATTGCATATTGGGGATATAAAGGAAAAAGCATTACTTCATCTACACCTTTATCGTGCAATTCCTGAAGTCCTTTTTCGATTGTCATGCTTCCGTAACGCATTGCTAACGCAACCGGAACATTTACCAAAGGCTGTACTTTTTTCTGCATTCTTTCAGAAAGAACTACTAATGGAGAACCTTCATCCCACCAAATTTTCGCGTAAGCGTGTGCTGATTCTTCTGGTCTCTTTCTTAAAATGATTCCACGAACCAATAACGCTCTTAATAAATACGGAACGTCGATCACGTATTTATCCATTAAAAATTCGTCTAAATAGGGTTTTACATCTTTTGGTGTTGGACTTTCTGGAGATCCTAAGTTTACTAATAATACGCCTTTCATTATTGTTTTTTGCTTTAGGCTTTAAGCTTTAGGCTTTAAGCATTTTGTTTATTTTAATTTTCGTCAAAAGTAGAATTTACTGCTTTTTAGAAATATGATAATTATTACTTTTTATTTATTGCTGAATATCGAAAATTGATTTGCAAACATCTCTTTTAAAATTCTCCCGCAGATTTTGCAGATCTAGCAGATTTTTAATTGGTGTTAATTTGTGAAATTTGTGTTTAAACATTCGTATTAATTGACATCAAATACTTTTTCGGAGTTGTAGCAAATTTCTTTTTGAATGCCGCGATAAAGTGACTTCCGGTGCTGTAGCCAATTTTCAATCCCACTTCGTTTACATTATAAGAACCGCTGTCTAGAAGTTTTCGGGCGAAATCCATTTTGTAGTCGAAAAGAAAACCATAAACCGTGTCGCCGTAAATTTGTTTGAAACCCATTTTGAGTTTCTTCAAATTCAAACCAATTTCATCTGCCAGTTCTTGTAATCCTGGCGGTTCAGCCATATTAGCGATGATAATTTCTTTTGCTTTTCGGATCTTTAAAACGTTATCTTCATCAATCAAAAACGGACATTGTTCTGCATTTGGATCTTCGGTTCTGTTAAAATACAAACTCAATAATTCGTATCCTTTTCCTTTATAATAAAGGTTTTTTATGGATGGATGAAGATTGTAATGAAACAACTGACTCAAAACAATCGCCATTGACGGACTAATATTTCCTTCGTTATAATACTTTTTATCCTTATTATCAGGACTTAAAAACGTAATATAATCGGCTTCTGCAGAAAATAACGCGTGAAATTTTTTAATGGAAACAATTACAGAAATCACCCACGAATTTGGAGCCAACTCTAAATTGAGCGGTAATTCTTTTTGCGGATTGTACAAAAGCAGTGATTTTTCTTCCTTCAAATCTAAGGCATAAGTACCCTGATTAAACAGAAATTTTGCATTGCCTTTTATTCCGAAGTGAAACTGTATCAGGCCACTACCTACTTCATGTTGCGCATAAAAAGATTCTGAACTGTCGTTTTGAAAACGGATTAGCGTAAAGTCGTCTTCAATTTTTATAATTTCTTGAGAACTCATAGCGATGTTTTTTTAAAAATAAAATCGATGCAAATTGGAAATGTTATTTAGAATGACTCTAAACAAATAGTTTCTAACGAGTTGATTTTGCTACAAAAGTACTTCTTTTTGCATAAAAACAGCTCTTTAGAATCAAAAAAACATGCAGCGATACAAAAAGTACTTTGAGCGTTACTTTTATAAACACTATAATGATAATTTTGTTCCACTTTTATGAAAGTGAATTTATGGAAAACAATAACGTACCGAAACACCTTTATTTTTACTCAGTTGGTCTGAGTTATAAAAAAGCTGATGCTGAGGTAAGAGGTCAATTTAGTTTGGATGCAATTGCCAAAACGCGTTTGCTGGAACAAGCTAAAACTGAAGGAATAGAAAGTTTGATTGTCACTTCGACATGCAACAGAACTGAGATCTACGGTTTTGCAGAACACCCATTTCAATTAATAAAACTAATTTGTGATAACAGCAACGGTTCAGTCGATGCTTTTCAGAAAGTTGGTTTCGTGTATAAAAATCAAGAAGCAATTAATCATTTGTTTCGTGTAGGAACAGGTTTAGATAGCCAAATTTTAGGCGATTTTGAAATTATTTCTCAAATCAAAACCAGTTTTATCCATTCAAAATCAATGAATTTAGCCAATACTTTTATGGAAAGATTGGTGAATGCAGTGATTCAGGCGAGCAAAAAAATCAAAAACGAAACAGAAATCAGTTCTGGGGCGACTTCAGTTTCTTTTGCATCGGTACAATACATTCTTAAAAATGTAGAAGACATCAGCAATAAAAATATTTTGCTTTTCGGAACAGGAAAAATCGGAAGAAACACATGTGAGAATTTAGTAAAACATACTAAAAATGAACATATTACTTTAATCAACCGAACTAAGGATAAAGCTGAAAAATTAGCAGGAAAACTGAATTTAATTGTTAAAGATTATTCAGAATTACACTTAGAACTTCAGAAAGCGGATGTTGTGGTTGTTGCAACTGGCGCACAAAACCCAACGGTAGACAAAGCGATTTTAAATCTAAAAAAACCTTTATTGATTTTAGATTTATCGATTCCGAAAAACGTTCACGAAAACGTAGAAGAATTAGAAGGCGTAACTTTAATTCACATGGATTATTTGTCTCAGTTGACAGATGAAACCTTGGAAAATAGAAAACTGCATATTCCAGCAGCTGAAGCTATCATCGAAGAAATCAAAGAAGAATTTTTAGTTTGGATGAAAGGCCGAAAATTTGCACCGACAATTAATGCTTTAAAAGAAAAACTGAATGCCATTAAAATTTCAGAATTGGATTTTCAAAGCAGAAAAATTGCAGATTTTAATGAAGCTCAAGCTGAAATCATCAGCAACAGAATTATTCAAAAAATCACTACACATTTTGCTAATCACTTAAAAGACGACGACACCATGGTAGATGAAAGCATCGAATGGATCGAAAAAGTCTTCAAAATAAAAGCATCCTAAATTTATTTTACCATTAAGATATTAAGCTAATTAAGCTTAATGGTAAAAAACAAAAACCTTGGTTTTAAAACAAAACATGGCTGAAAAAACAATCAGAATTGGAACTCGCGATAGCGAACTAGCACTTTGGCAAGCACATAATGTAGAAAAAAAACTCAATGATTTAGGTTACAAAACTGAAATTGTTGCAGTAAAATCTCAAGGTGATATTATTTTGGACAAACCACTTTACGAATTGGGAATTACCGGAATTTTTACCAAAACCTTAGACATTGCCATGATTAATGGCGATGTTGACATTGCGGTTCATTCGATGAAAGATGTTCCAACAGCATTGCCAAAAGGAATTGTTCAGGCTGCTGTTTTAGAAAGAGCAAATGTTTTAGATATTTTAGTTCATAAAGGAAATCCAGATTTTGCGAATCCAAGCACCATTGCAACCGGAAGTTTACGACGCCAGGCACTTTGGTTTAATAAATATCCAAATCATACTGTGGTTGACTTACGTGGAAATGTAAACACACGCATGCAAAAATTACAAGACAATAATTGGGACGGAGCTGTTTTTGCCGCGGCAGGTTTGGAGCGCATTAACATAAAACCAGAAAATTACATTAATTTAGACTGGATGATTCCCGCCCCGGCACAAGGAGCAATGCTTGTTGTAGCAATGGAAAATGACAATTATACACTTGACGCACTTTCGCAGCTAAATCATATTGAGACTGAAATTTGTACTTATATAGAACGCCAGTTTTTAAGAACACTCGAAGGCGGTTGTACTGCACCAATTGGAGCTTTAGTAACATATAATGAAGACGAAGACACTTTGCATTTTCAGGGTGTTTTGCTTTCTGTTGATGGAAAACAAAAACTAGAAATCAATAAAACTGTTGATATTTCAGAATGGAAAAAATTAGGTTTTCATTCGGCTCAGGAAATTCTGAACAACGGCGGAACGGAATTGATGGCATCTATTAAAGAATCTTTAAAAAAATAAATGGCAAAATCAATTCAAATATTATCTACAAAAAAGCTTTCAGGCGAACAAAAACAAGCATTGGTAAAATCCAACATTGAAGTTCTTGAAGCAGATTTTATCCAAACTCAAAATAAATCTTTCGAATTAAAAGATATTAACGAGAATCTAATTTTTACGAGCCAAAATGCCGTTCACAGCGTTTTAGCAGATCCAAAATCAGAGGAGCTGAAAAGCAAGAATGTTTTTTGTGTTGGCTTAAAAACTAAAATCCTTTTATCTGAAAGCGGTTTTAATGTTGTGGCTTACACTGGTTACGCTTCAGATTTGGCAGAAATTATCACTTTGATTTACCGTAACGAAAACTATACTTTTTTTAGCGGAAATCTTCGTAGAGAAACTTTGCCAAAAGCCCTAAAAGATGCCAATATAAAATTCAACGAAATTCAGGTTTACAATACTTCATTAACACCTCAAAAAATAAAAACTGCAGTTGATGCAATACTATTTTTTAGTCCGTCTGGCGTTGAAAGTTATTTAAAAGAGAACACTATTAAGAAAGAAAAATGCTTTTGCATTGGAGAAACCACTGCCGAAGTTTTACATAAAATTACAAAAAACATACTCATTGCAGATCAGCCAACGGTTGAAGATGTTTTAGAAGCTGTTTTAGAAGAATATAAATAATAAGAAACGTTTCCTGCAAAGTTTCAAAAACCTTGTAGGTATATATTAATCAACAACAATACCTACAAGGTTTTTGAAACTTTGCAGGATAAACAAATAAGAAATGTTAAAAAACGACCTATTTTTAAAAGCATTAAAAGGAGAAACTGTTCAACGTCCGCCAGTATGGATGATGCGCCAAGCCGGAAGATATTTGCCAGAATTTATCGCTTTACGTGATAAATACGATTTCTTCACACGTTGTCAAACGCCAGAATTGGCAGCAGAAATTACTGTTCAGCCAATTCGCAGAATTGCTCCAGATGCAGCGATTTTGTTCTCAGACATTTTAGTTGTGCCTCAAGCAATGGGAATCGAAGTTTTAATGAAAGAGAATTTTGGCCCGTTTTTACCAAATCCGATTCGTTCATTAGAAGATGTTGAGCGCGTTTATGTTCCGGATATTCAGGAAAGTCTTGGTTATGTAATGGATGCTATTAAATTAACCAAAGAAATGCTGAACGACGAAGTACCGTTAATAGGTTTCGCCGGTTCGCCATGGACAATTTTTTGTTATGCTGTTGAAGGAAAAGGTTCTAAGAGTTTTGATACCGCAAAAGGCTTCTGTTTTTCAAATCCTGTTACAGCACATACATTATTACAAAAAATCACAGATACTACTATTTTATATTTAAAAGAAAAAGTAAAAGCTGGAGTTGATGCTGTTCAGATTTTTGATTCTTGGGGCGGAATGCTTTCACCGGTTGATTATCAGGAGTTTTCATGGAAATACATCAACCAAATCGTTGAAGCTTTAGCAGATCACGCTCCGGTTATTGTCTTCGGAAAAGGATGTTGGTTTGCTTTAGGTGAAATGGGTAAAAGTAGGGCTTCTGCTTTAGGTGTAGACTGGACTTGTTCGGCTAGAAATGCACGTTATTTGTCTGGCGGAAATATTACTTTACAAGGAAATTTCGATCCGTCAAGATTGCTTTCTCCAATTCCAACCATCAAAAAAATGGTTCACGAAATGATAAACGAGTTCGGAAAAGATAAATATGTTGTAAATTTAGGTCACGGAATTTTGCCAAATATCCCTGTAGATCACGCAAAAGCGTTTATTGACGCGGTTAAGGAATACGGACAATAGTATACAAGCATTCAGTCTTAGTTTTCAGTCACTTTAAAACTGAAAACTGGGACTCAAAACTCAAAAAATAATGCTAAACAAAGGCTTAAGAGACGAGGAAAGCATCAGAATTGACAATGTACTGAAAACATTGCGCTCGCTTGACTTTGTACCTCATCCCTTGACAGATGATACAAAATTAGATATTGAAAATCAGTTAAAAGAATTTGGTTTAAATATTCAAACTCTCGTTGATTATCAAAATGAAGAATTGATAACATTATTAATTCGATGTCATTTAGATTTTAATCAATTGGAACAATTTGCTGATTTTTTAATGGATTTTTCCCATGTCGAAAATTATAATTTTAAAAATAAAGCTTTGGCCATTTACCAATATATTCAACAGGAAAGCAAGGTTTTTTCATTTGGAATAAACGCAAAAATTGCTTCAGCCAAAAACAGATAACATGAGTTTTACAGCTTGGAAAATAGACCGAATTGAACATGTTCATCCCGAAGCGTTTTATAAACTAGTCAATAAGAATAGGAATCATATTGGAAAAACTTTCCCAGTAACACTTGCCAATTCCGATTCATTAAAGAAAGCTGAAGATTTTCTGGCAGTGAGTCTTGATAAAGAAAAAAACAATGAAGGATTTTATTTTTATGCAAGAGACATTAAAACCAACGATTTAATTGGTTATTTGTGTGTAAAAACGATTGATTACCGCATTTTAAAATGTGAATTGGGCTATTTTGCAGATGAAGATTATCAGGGAAAAGGCGTAACATCAAAAATGGTTTCTGATGCGCTGGACTTTTGTTTCAACGAATTAAAAATGAACAAAGTTTTTATCTGCACTTCAGAAATTAATATGGCAAGCCAGCGAATTGCATTAAAACACAATTTTAAACAAGAAGGAATTTTAAGAGACGAATTTAGAAATGGTGATGGCGAATTGCAAAACACGGTCTATTTCGGATTGCTTAAATCAGAATATAATACTCATGAAAGATAAATTTTACGCCTACATACAAAAATTACAAGACCAGATCTGTGCAGGATTAGAAGCTGTTGACGGAAGTACAAAATTCCGTGAAGACCTTTGGAAACGTCCGGAAGGCGGAGGCGGAAGAACACGCGTTATCGAAAACGGAACTGTTTTTGAAAAAGGCGGTGTAAACATTTCTGCTGTTCACGGTAAACTGCCAGAAGCAATGCAAAAAATGTTTGGCGTTGGCGAAGCTGATTTTTTTGCGTGTGGATTAAGTTTAGTAATTCATCCTAAAAATCCGATGGTTCCTACTGTGCACGCCAATTGGCGATATTTCGAAATGTATGATGAACACGGAAAAGTAATAGAACAATGGTTTGGCGGCGGACAAGATTTAACGCCTTATTATTTGTTTGAAGAAGATGCAACCCACTTTCACAAAACGTGTAAAACAGCTTGTGATAAACATAATCCGGAATTTTATTCCAAATATAAAAAACAATGTGATTCGTATTTTTGGAATGCGCACCGTAACGAAGCACGTGGCATTGGCGGTTTGTTCTTTGATTATTGCAAAGCAAATGAAACAATGTCAATGGAAAATTGGTTTAATTTTGTATCTGAAGTTGGAAATAGTTTTCTTGAAGCTTATGTTCCAATTGTAGAGAAAAGAAAGAATTTAGAATATACCTCAGAAAACAGAAATTGGCAAGAAATCCGCCGTGGACGTTATGTTGAGTTTAATCTGGTTCATGATAAAGGCACTTTATTCGGTTTAAAAACCAACGGAAGAATCGAAAGTATTTTAATGAGTCTGCCTCCGCATGTGCAATGGGTTTATGATCATCATGCCGAAAAAGGAAGTGAGGAGGAGAAATTAGTAAATGTATTAGAAAATCCGCGCGAATGGATCTAAAACTGATTTATATAGTATTTTTTGCAAACGCTTTTGGGTGTTTTGCCCAAAAAGATTCGCTGCAAAATCCCTATTTTAAATCGTATGATGATAAAGTTACAGTTAGCTCTTATTATTTAGATACTTCCAACAATTTTCAAATCGGATTTACCACAAACGGTCAAAAGAATTACATTGACCTGATTCCGAATCGACAGGAACAATTAGGTTTGAGTTTAGGCTATAAGTTCGTTGACATAAGTTTTGGCTTTTCGCCGAAGTTTTTTGATGTAAACAAAGATAATTCAGATTCAAAATTATTTAGTTTCAATACCCGTTTTTATCATAAAAAATGGATGCAGTCTTTCACGTTCATTAATCAAAAAGGATTTTATGCCAGCGAAGAAAGTGTTCAAGTTCCTTTTCCGCGAATGCGAACTACAAAAATTGGAGGAACAACTTCGTATGTTTTTAACGATAATTTCTCTTATAAAACTTTAGTGAATCAAAACGAATGGCAAACTAAAAGTTCCGGTAGTTTTATTCCTAATTTTTCGTTTTATTACACGAATTTAAATTTAAATAATGAGCCAAATTCTTCCAACGGAGATTTTTATGTTTTTTCGTTAGCGCCCTCCTATTTTTATAATTTTGTGATTAGTGATAGAATATTAATCGGAACCGGAATTGCATTTGGCGCTGGAATTAATGATATAGATGGTGATGTTTCGGCACTTTATCAGCTGGATCTAAATTTAAAATTAGCATACAATACCGATCGGTTTTTTGCTTTTGCGAGTTTAAATACAATTAATTTTATTCAGAAAGAGTCTGCAAAAGATAGACTTAATGATAATATATCAACTGTAAAATTAAGTATTGGATACCGGTTTGATCCTCCAAACAAAGTAAAAGAGGTTTACGAGAAGGTGAATGAGAAGACTGGCCTTTGAAAATTTTAGAATGAACAATATTACATATGAGCTGAAGCTCGCAATAACGGAGTATTTATAATAAAATAAATTATCATTATGAGAAATATAAATAAGGCACAACTAGATCGCATGCATTCTGGAAAAGGATTTATCGCAGCACTTGATCAAAGTGGCGGAAGTACACCAAAAGCATTATCGTTATATGGCGTTCAAGAAAGCAGTTTTAGTAATGATGAAGAAATGTACACTCTTGTTCATGAAATGAGAACTCGAATAATTAAAAGTCCTGCCTTTGACAGTGACTATATTTTGGGAGCCATTTTATTTGAAAATACAATGGATCGCAAAGTTGACGGCCAATGGACTGCCGACTATTTATGGGAAAAGAAAAATATAGTTCCGTTTTTAAAAGTAGACAAAGGACTTGCTGATCTTGCAAACGGCGTACAATTAATGAAACCTATTGCTGGTTTAGACGAATTGTTAATCCGAGCTGTAGAAAGAAATATTTTTGGAACTAAGATGCGTTCTGTTATAAAAGAAGCTAATAGTGAAGGAATTCGAGAAATAGTTGAACAGCAATTTGCGGTAGGTTTGCAAATTTTTGAAAAAGGACTTGTACCTATTATTGAACCCGAAGTAGATATTTACAGCGCTGATAAAGAAAAGTCAGAAGCAATTTTAAAAGAAGAAATTAAAAAACAACTTAGCCTATTAGATGATAATGTGAAAGTAATGCTGAAACTGTCGATCCCAACTGTGAATGACTTTTATAAAGAATTAATATCTGATCCGCATGTAGTGCGCGTTGTGGCATTGTCTGGCGGATATGGTCAAGATGAAGCTAATTATAAACTATCTCAAAATCACGGATTGATTGCCAGTTTTTCAAGAGCATTATCTGAGGGACTTTCTGCAGGTCAATCTGATGCTGATTTTAATACTAAGTTAGAAAAGACAATTGCGGCCATTTACGAAGCTTCTATTACATAATTAGTCGAAAGATTAAAAGTCATAAAGTCGAAAGTCTTTATAATCAATTAATAAAAAAATTAAGATTGCAGAAAAATCTAAAATCTGCATTGTAAAATCTAAAATTAAACAACATGTTCCCATTACAAAGAAACCGCCGTTTAAGAACCAATGAATCAATTCGTTCTTTAGTTCGTGAAACAAGTTTGAGTCCACAGGATTTTATGCTTCCAATGTTTGTGGCTGAAGGAAAAGATGTAAAAGTTGCCATTCCATCAATGCCAGGAATTTATCGTCATTCATTAGACAATACAATTAAAGAAGTAAAAGAAGCTTGGGATTTAGGAATAAAAGCGGTGAATATTTATGTAAAAGTAAGCGAAAATCTTAAAGATAATAAAGGTGTTGAAGCCTGGAATAAAGACGGATTGATGCAGCAAACTATTCGCGCTATAAAAGATGCTGTTCCGGAAATGATTGTTATGCCTGATGTTGCGCTAGATCCTTATTCTATTTACGGACATGATGGAATTATCGAAAACGGTCAATTAATTAACGACGCAACTGTTGATGCCTTAACCCGAATGAGTTTAAGTCACGCTGAAGCCGGAGCCGATTTTGTTGCACCAAGCGACATGATGGATGGACGCGTTTTAGCAATCAGAAAAGCATTAGAAGAAAACGGACATCTCAATGTTGGAATCATGAGTTACAGTGCAAAATATGCATCTGCATTTTACGGACCGTTTCGTGATGCACTAGATTCTGCTCCTGTCGATTCTCAAAATATTCCAAAGGATAAAAAGACTTATCAAATGGATTATGCCAACAGAATTGAAGGAATTCGTGAAGCATTATTAGATGTTGAAGAAGGCGCAGATATTGTAATGGTAAAACCAGGAATTGCTTATTTGGATATTGTTCGCGAGGTAAAAAATGCCGTTCATGTGCCAGTTGCAGTTTACCAAGTATCTGGTGAGTACGCTATGGTAAAGGCCGCAGCAGAAAAAGGATGGTTAGATCATGACAAAATTATGTTAGAGCAACTTTATTGCATTAAGCGTGCTGGGGCAAGTATTATCTCAACTTACTTCGCAAAAGAAGCCGCTGTAATTTTAAATAAATAATGATGAAGAAAGTATTATTCTTATCCGCTGTTTTGGCTTTAGCATCATGTAAAAAAGAAACAACTGAAAACAAAGTTCAAACAAATACAGAAAATTATTCAGAAGGAGAATCAGCAGAAGCGAAAACTCCAGAAGCTTTAGGAAAAGCTATTTTTGAAGGAAGAGGAAATTGTACTTCTTGCCATCAAGTAGATCAAAAAATCATCGGGCCAAGCATTCAGGAAATTGGAAAAACCTACAAAGAAAAAAAAGGAGATATCGTTACTTTCTTAAAAGGAAATGCAGATCCAATTGTCGATCCAAGTCAGTTTTCTGTAATGAAAACAAATTTCCCAGTGACACAGGCAATGTCGGATGAGGAATTAAAAGCATTAGAAGCGTATATTTACAGCAATTCGAAATAAACAATACTCTTATATCATATAAACAAAAACGGCGCTAAATTAGCGCCGTTTTTTATATTTAAAATATTACCAGATTTTAACTCGTTTTTCTGGTTCTACGTACATCTTGTCTCCTTTTTTGATTCCAAAAGCTTGGTAAAAAGTATCCAAATTCTGAATTGGCACAACCGCTCTATACATTCCTGGAGAGTGCGGATCTGTTTTAACTTGGCTTTTAATAGCTTCGTCTCTAGATTTAGTTCTCCAAACTGTAGCCCAAGAAATAAAGAAACGCTGTTCTGGGGTAAATCCGTCGATTAATCCTGGATTTCCGTTTTCTTTTAAATACAATTGCAAACCGTCGTAAGCTGCGTTTGTACCTCCCAAGTCACCAATATTTTCTCCTAAAGTAAATTTACCATCAACGTGAATTCCTGGCAATGGCTCTAATGCACTATATTGAGCGGCAAGTTCTCCACCAAGAGCAGTAAATTGTTTTAAGTCATCAGCAGTCCACCAGTCAACAAGATTTCCATCAGCATTGTAACGTGCACCTGAATCATCAAATCCGTGTGAAATTTCGTGACCAATAACAGCTCCAATTCCACCATAATTTACAGCTTCATCAGCTTGATAATTGTAGAAAGGAGGCTGTAAAATTGCAGCAGGGAAAACAATCTCATTGTAAGATGGATTGAAATATGCATTTACAGTTTGTGGAGACATTCCCCATTCTGTTTTATCAACTGGTTTTCCTAATTTACCAACATTTTCAGCATAAGCCCATTTTGAAATATTTTTCATATTATCAAAATAAGTACCGCCTTCAGAAACATTTTTAAGCTCTAAAGCAGAATAATCTTTCCATTTGTCAGGATATCCAATTTTAATTGTTAATTTATTTAATTTCTCAATTGCTTTAGTTTTTGTCTCAGCAGACATCCAAGGCAAAGCGTTGATTCTGTTTTTATAAGCCAGCATTACGTTTGCAATCATTTTCTTTGCTTTGTCTTTTGCTTCAGCAGGAAATAATTTCTCTACATAAAGCTTTCCTAAAGCTTCTCCGGTTGCTCCGTTGATAACTTGCAAAGCAACTTCCTCACGTGGACGTTGTTTTAAAGCTCCTGTTAATGTTTTTCCGTAGAAATCAAAATTTGCATTTTCGATATCAGTACTTAAAGTTGAAGCTGCTCTGTTTAAAATAGACCATTTTAAATATTCTTTCCAAGCTTCTATTTTCTTTTCGGTAAAAGTTTTTTCCAGCGCAATCATATAACGTGGCTGCGAAACATTCACTGTATCTAATTTTGCCATTCCGATTCCTGCAAAATATTTATCCCACTGAATTGAAGGTGTATTCTTTTTCAAATCTGCAACTGCAGTTGGGTTGTATTGCTTTCTGCGGTCTCTTCTTTCGACACGGTCCAATCTTGGAGCTGACATTTCAACCTCTAAAGCCAAGATTTGTTTTGCACTTTCTTTAGCTTTTGCTGGAGTTTCTCCAAGAAATTGCATCATTCTAGCTACGTGAACTTCGTATTTCTCACGTTTTTCTTTAGAATCTTTGTCATCTGCATTATAATAATCTTTATCAGATAATCCTAAACCTCCAGGGCCTAAGCTAACAGAGTTTTTGTTACTGTTTTTAGCATCTGCTCCAACATAAACTCCAAAGAAACCAGCACCACCTTGAGGCTGCATTTCGATAAGATAGTTTTGTAAATCGGCTACATTTTTAATAGCGTCAATTTTCTTTAGGTAAGGCTTAAGCGGCTCAATACCTCTTTTATTTCTTCCAACAGTATCCATGATCGTGTTGAATAAAGCGATTGCTTTACCTTGATCTGTATTTGATTTGTACTTTGGATCTTTTGATGCTTCTTTTAAAATGGCAAGAGCATCATTGTCTGTCTTTTGACGTAATTCATTAAAACTTCCCCATGAATTTCTATCATTTGGGATTTCAGTTTTATCTAACCACGTTCCGTTTACATAACGAAAAAAATCGTCACCCGGACTAACTTTTGTATCCATGAAAGAGACATTGATACCTGGTTCTTTTGGTTTTGCATTTTGAGCCTGAACTGCTGTCAATGTAAACATTGCAGAAACAACACAAAACATAGGTTTAGTAAGCTGTTTAATCATTTTAATTTATAGTTTTTAGTATATCTACAAACATATTGTTATTATTTTAAATTCTATGTTAAATTTTTCCAATATTTGACTGGAGCATCTGTATTCAATTTTCGAATAGATTCGACCTAAAATTTTCATGAATATTATCTCACATTTTAGATCAATATTTAAATTGTTTTTGGAATATTTGTCAAAAGAACAAACATAAAAGTGAGAGCAAAAATTCAGAATGCCTTTTCAGGAAAAATAGAAGCCATCGGACTTCCAATTCTGGCTTTGTGCTGGGTAAGTTTCTTTTGGGGAACCACTTGGCTGGCTTCAAAAGAAGGTGTAAAACATATGCCGGCTTTGCAATTGGCGATGATTCGCCAGTTTTTAGGCGGGATAATGTATGTTGGATATTTTATTCTGAAAAAAGAACCTTGGCCAAGAGGCAAGCAATGGGGAACTATTTTGATTCTGGCCATTTTGAATTTTGTCTGCAGTAATGGCTTAAGCACTTGGGGCGTGCAATACATCAGCAGTGGTTTGGGTGCAATTATTGGAGCTATTTTCCCAATTTGGATTGTCATTATCTGTTTTTTTAAAGGCGAACGAATTGCTAAACTAGCGGTAACAGGACTTTTAATCTGCTTTGCAGGAATCTGTATCATCTTTATGGATCATTTGGGTGATTTTTTAAGACCTGATTTTCAATTCGGAATTTTCTTGTCTGTTGCTTCAACCATAACTTGGGCTTTCGGAATCTTGCATACCAAGAAAAAGGCAGCAAGTTTTAATCCGTATTTTAGTCTGGGACTTCAAATGTTTATTTCAAGTTTTATTTTATTTGGAATTACCCAAACTGCAGACATGAACATTCCTTTGACAGAAATACCTATAACAGCTTGGTGGGCAATTTTTTATTTAGTTATTATTGGTTCTATTTTAACTTTCATTGCTTTTATATACACTTTACAGCATCTTCCGACAGAAGTAAGCAGTATTTACGCATACATCAATCCGATTGTAGCCATTATTTTAGCCTTTTTCCTTTTTGGAGAACCATTAACACAAGCCATTGCAATTGGAGTTTTAGTTACTTTAACCGGATTGTATTTAGTTAATAAATCAATCCGGAAATCGAAGCTAAAATAATTTGCCGCCAATTCACGAATTTGTATTTGAATTGTAATTCATGAAATCGTGGCGATGAATGGAGTGTTCTTTGTTAAAAAGAACGGATAATTAGGCTTTTAAAAACCTCTTTTCGTATTTTTGCGCCAAATTATTTTTATGAAATCGTTTCTTTATAAATACCGAAAATTCTTCATTGTTTTAATTGTATTTTCTGTTGTCACCATATCTTTATTTTATTCGGCTTTAAAGCCACAAAAAACATTGCCAATTTACAATCCCGCAGATGTAAACCCAGAATTGGTTGACAGTACAGTTCAATACAAAAGTAAATACCATACTATCGCTGATTTTTCATTCGTAAACCAAAACGGTGATACTATCACACAAAAAAATTATGAAGGAAAAATTTATGTAGCCGACTTTTTCTTCACGACCTGCGGTTCTATATGCCCAAAAATGAGTACTAATTTATCTGAAGTTCAAAAAGCAGTTCTAAATAATCCTAAAGTAATGTTACTTTCTCATACGGTTTTTCCAGAGGTAGACAGTGTTTCTGTTTTAAAAGCGTATGCTGTAAAATATGGTGTTGTAGACAGCAAGTGGAATTTAGTAACTGGAGATAAAAAAGAGATTTACAAAATGGCACGAAAATCATATTTGGCAGTAAAACAAGGCCGCCCAGATCAGTTATATGATATGGTTCATACAGAGAATTTTGTTTTGGTTGATCAAAAACGCCGTGTTCGAGGTTTTTATGACGGGACAAACAAAGAAGAAATCAAACGTCTTATAGATGACATAAATTTCTTATGCGAAGAGTAAAATGCCTTATTTTTAGAAACATTTAGCATATTCAAAAGTGTTAAATGCCTTGCAATAAAGAATAATTGTATACTTTTGTAATCTAAATTCAATCTAAATAAGCTTGCAAAATACAATTCATACCCTAAAAAAAGGCGAAAAAGCCATTATCAAAGATTTTGATATCGATTTAATTCCTTTAAAATTATTAGAGATGGGTTGTTTACCGGGCAACCTGGTCGAATTACTTCAAATTGCTCCTTTTGGAGATCCATTGTATTTAGACATTAACGGCTCGCATGTTGCTATTCGTGTTGAAACTGCTCGTGAAATTGAAGTTGAACTTATCAAAACCAATTTGTAATGAGCATTCAGAATATTAATGTCGCCTTAATTGGGAATCCTAATACAGGAAAAACTTCCGTTTTTAATCAGCTTACTGGTTTAAATCAGCAAGTTGGAAATTATCCGGGAATTACGGTTGAGAAAAAAATCGGGTTTTGCAAATTACCTCACAACATCAAAGCCAACATTTTAGATTTGCCCGGAACGTATAGTCTGAATGCAAGTTCGATGGACGAAAGTGTTGTAATTGAACTTCTCCTTAATAAAAACGACAAACTATATCCTGATGTTGCAGTAGTGGTTACAGATGTTGAAAATCTGAAACGAAATTTACTGATTTATACTCAAATAAAAGACCTAGAAATTCCGACGATATTAGTCATTAATATGTCAGATCGTATGGAAACCAAAGGAATTACACTTGATATTCCGTATTTGGAGGAAAAACTTAAAACTAAAATTGCGCTTGTAAGTTCCCGCAAAGGTTTAGGAATTGAAGAATTAAAAGAATTAATTGTTTCCTATAAAACCATTCCGCACGAACCTTGTTTAAATGCTTCGGTCATCGATGAAGCTTATTTTGAAAAGTTACAACGTGCATTTCCAAACCAGTTATTATACAAATTATGGTTAGTGATTACGCAAGATGTTAACTTTTCGAATTTAGACCGTAATGAAATTCGAAGCACGTTTACCAAATCACATTCAGAATTAAAACGCTTACAGCAAAAAGAAACCATCAAAAGATATCAGTTTATAAATGATGTTTTGAAAGAAGGTTTAAAAGTCGATGCCACGATGGCCAAAGACTTTAGAGCCAAACTCGATCGCGTTTTAACTCATAAATTTTGGGGTTATGTAATTTTTCTGGCCATATTATTTTTAATTTTTCAATCGATATTCAGCTGGTCAACCATTCCAATGGATTTTATCGACAGCACTTTTGCTTCATTAAGCAGCTGGGTTGCTGAAAGATTGCCAAGCGGTATTTTGACAGATTTGCTTTCGCAGGGAATTATTCCAGGGATTGGCGGTGTTATTATTTTTATTCCACAAATTGCCTTCTTATTTCTGTTTATTTCTATTCTGGAAGAAAGCGGTTATATGAGCCGAGTGGTTTTTTTGATGGATAAAATAATGCGCAAATTTGGGCTTTCAGGAAAAAGTGTTGTGCCTTTGATTTCAGGAACGGCGTGTGCAATTCCGGCGATTATGGCAACCCGAAATATAGAAAATTGGAAAGAACGACTTATTACTATCCTAGTAACACCCTTCACAACTTGTTCAGCAAGATTGCCTGTTTATACGATTATCATTTCGTTGGTAATTCCGAATGAAAGATTATTTGGAATTTTGAACATGCAGGGATTAGCATTGATGCTGCTTTATTTATTAGGTTTTGGAACCGCAATTCTATCTGCCTATATCTTAAATAAAATATTGAAATTCAACTCAAAAACTTATTTTGTTGTTGAAATGCCAAGTTATAAAATGCCTCTTTTCAAAAATGTCGGAATCAATGTTGTCGAAAAAACAAAAGCTTTTGTTGTTGGAGCTGGTAAAATCATCTTGGCAATATCTGTTATTTTGTGGTTTTTAGCTTCATACGGTCCTGGAAAAGATTTTAATGAAGCAGAAACTATTGTAAAAGAAAGATTCGCAAATACAACTTTAAACGAAGTTCAGTTTGAGAACGAAGTAGCTTCTCAAAAACTGGAGAATTCATATATCGGAATTATGGGTAAAGCCATCGAACCGGCAATTCATCCTTTAGGTTACGATTGGAAAATCGGAATTGCGATTATCAGCTCTTTCGCCGCGCGTGAGGTTTTTGTTGGAACATTAGCTACTATTTACAGTGTTGGCGATAGTGATAACGAAGCAACAATTAAAAGTAAAATGCAAAAAGAAGTGAATCCAGAAACGGGTCAGAAGATCTTTAATTTTGCATCTGGAATTTCTTTATTGCTGTTTTATGCTTTTGCGATGCAGTGCGCGAGTACTTTAGCAATTACCAAAAAAGAAACCAATTCATGGAAATGGCCTGCAATGCAACTCATTTTAATGAGTGGGCTAGCTTATTTTGTAGCGCTTTTAGCGTATCAACTTTTAAAATAATCGATCATGGTACAAGAAATAATTGCCTTCGGAATATTACTTATTGCCGTTGGTTTTCTAATCAAAAAATTCTTTTGGAAATCTAAAAAGAAAAAAGATTGCGGAAGTAGCGATTGTGGGTGTTCTTAGAGGAAGGTTTAAATTTTCAAAGGGGCAAAGTGACAAAGGTTTAGAAAGCAATTTCGCAGAGACACAAAAAGAAAAAACACAAAGCTTCACAGAGATTTAAATTTCTTTGTGAAGCTTTGTGTTTTCTTGGCGAATCATTGTGGAATAAAAACTATTTAATTCCTTCCCACTCAGCATAAAACTGTGCTAGGAAAGTCTCCATAAATTTATGTCTTTCTGCCGCAATTTGTTTTCCTGCTTCGGTATTCATTTTATCTTTTAAAAGAAGCAGTTTTTCGTAGAAGTGATTTATAGTTGGCGCATTATTCTTTTTATATTCTTCTTTTGTCATGTTAGTTACGGGCGAAATTTCAGGATTGTATAAGGCTCTGTTTTTAAATCCACCATAATTAAATGCTCTTGCCACTCCAATCGCTCCTATTGCATCTAAACGATCAGCATCCTGAACGATATCTAATTCTATAGAGGAGAAGCTCTTTTCGAAATTTCCGCCTTTATAAGAGATGTTTTCGATGATATTTACAACATGCATTATGATTTCTTCTGAAACCTTTTGAGATTCTAAAAACAAGCGTGCTGTTTTGGGTCCAATTGTTTCATCTCCATTATGGAATTTACTGTCAGCAATATCATGAAGCAAAGCTCCTAACTGCACAACCGTAATATCGCAATCCGTTCCTTTTGCAATTAAAAGTGCATTTTTATATACGCGTTCGATATGAAACCAATCGTGTCCGCCTTCGGCATCGTTTAGTTTTTCTTTTACAAACGCGATTGTTTTATTTATTAAATCAGGATTATTCATAGCTGTATTTTCGTGTGATAATAATGGTAAGCGGATGACGCGGATTAGCGCCAATTTTTTTTGTATTCTTTTAAATAAAAATGTTGATTGTCAAAGTTTAAAACCTCAACAATCAACAATATATTTTTTAATCTAAATTCTAAAATTAGAAATCTAAATTTAAAGTCTCGCCGGTTCTACCCATTTAAAGATGTGACCTTCTGCAGGAATTACAAGTCTTTCAGAGATTCTTGCCATACGGGCTGGTAATTTCATTAAGTAATCACGTGCTTTTTCAGCTTCATCTGTCAAATTCGTGATTTTGTCAATTTCCCATTTGTCGATTAATTTTTGCATGATGTCTACATAATCATTTGCTGTGTACACTCCAATACGCTGTGCAGAATCAGAAAACTGTTCGAAAGCAGAACTGATTTTTTGACCAGATTCTCTCAAGAAATGTGCTGGCATAACGATTTTTTGTTTCATCATATATTGAAACGCCAACATCATCTCGCTTGGATCAACTGCAAAAATGCGCGTTACAAATTCGCTGTAAGCATGGTGATGGCGCATTTCGTCACCCGCAATCATTTTACACATTTTAGACAGCTTGTTATCACCAAATTTCTTAGCCATTTGAGCTACTCTATTGTGCGAAACGTAAGTTGCTAATTCCTGAAAACTAGTATATACAAAGTTTTTGTATGGGTCAGATCCAGTCCCGATATCAAAACCGTCGTTGATCAAATGCTGTGTTGTCATTTCGATTTCACGCATGTTCACACGACCAGACAAATACAAGTATTTATTTAATAAATCACCATGGCGGTTTTCTTCTCCAGTCCACTGACGGATCCATTTCGACCAGCCATTTCCACCATTTTCTATCTGGTTTATTCCTTCTACATCCATCAGCCAAGATTCGTATGTTGGCAAAGCTTCTTCAGTGATTGTATCACCTACAAGCGTAACCCAGAAATCATATGGTAATTCTTTAGCAATTTCGCGTAGTTCTTTTACCTCCTCAAAGAAGTTATCTCCTTCAGAATTAGGCAGAAAATCAGACGGCTGCCAAATTTTTTCTACTGGAATTAAATACTGTTCAACGAAGCTGTCAACGTTTTTTTCCAAAAACTGCATCACTTCTAATCTAATGTTTTTTATAGACATTACTTATTTTAGATTTGGGATTTTTGTTTCAAAGTATTTCTGAAATCAAAAATCTATTTATACTCGTTTACTCCTTCTACAACTGCCTTTTCAGTCAATCTCATTAACTCGGCAAAATCATAATCTTTTACTGCCATGGCTTGATGTGCGGTAAAGGTAAGATGATTTCCTAGACCAACTGGGAAAAAACCATACTTTACCATTTTCCATGAATTGTTTATGCTCACGGGTACAACATACGCTGAAGGCGCATATTTGCATAGAATTTTTAAACCGCTTTGAGCAAATTCTTTAGGTTTTCCTGTTTTGCTTCTTGTGCCTTCGGGAAAAATTACAGCAGATCTTGTGTTTTTTTCGATATATTCAGACAAGCTTTTGATTACAGGAATCGCTTGTTTAGGATCTTTACGGTCAATTAGCACTGAACCTCCGTGGCGTAAATTAAATGACACACTCGGAATTCCGCTGCCTAACTCTTTCTTACTTACAAATTTACAATGAAAACGTCTAAAGTACCAAATCATTGCTACGATATCGTACATACTTTGGTGATTCGATACAAAAATCAACGGAACGCCGGTTGGAATTGTCTCTCTTCCTTCAATTTTATAAGTTGTTCCCACAAGATTGGTACATCTTAAAAGGAAAAAATTCAAATAATCAACACTTACTTTATGCGCCTGATAACCAAAAAGATTAAGGCAAATCCATTGTATTGGGTGAAAAACCGCCAAACACAATCCAAAACATAAATAATAAATTACGGAGATTGGATATGAAATTATCTTTTGCATGCTTGAAAAAATTTAAGGCCAAAAGTAGTAAATATATTTTTAGCCGTATAAAAATTATATAAGTATCAACAAATACGGTACTTAAAAGAAAAAAACATCTATAAAACACACGAATTTGTACGAATTGTATTTACATTCAAAAACTCCATTTTACAAAAATAATCGATATCCTCTTATTTAAAATTATAAAAAAGTGCCAATTCATTTCATAAAACCCATGAAGGAATATTTATACAGCAAATAAAAAAATTACCTTTGTCCCTAAAATTGCAATTTTCTCTGAATTAAATGAATTTCACTTACCCTAAAAATGAACGCTTAAAAAGCAAAACCGTAATTGGATTACTGTTTTCTGAAGGAAAATCGGTTTCTAAATATCCATTGCGTTTGGTTTACCGTCAAGCGGAAGCTGATTCAGAAGAAAAAATTAAAATTGGAGTATCGGTTTCTAAGAAATACTTTAAAAGAGCCGTTGACCGAAATTACTTCAAACGCGTTCTTAGAGAAACGTATCGATTAAACAAACATTTGCTTTTAGAAAACATTCAACAGCCTTATTCTCTGATGTTTTTTTACCAGACTAAAGATAAATTATCTTACGAAGAAATCAACACAAAGACAATTCAATTGTTTGAGAAATTTCTATTGCAAGTAAATAAAACAGCCGATTCTGAAAACAAAACAGAATCGCAAAATCCTTTGTAATTAATTCTTTTCTGACTGTTCGTCGATAATCATTTACTGGGAATGCCTTTATTAATGATTTATTCTTATTTTAGTGCTTTATTTATTTCAGATATTACATAAACATGGCTACTTTTTTCAAAAGAAAAATCATTATACCAACCGTTGCGGCGGCATTTCTATTTATTGGAACCAGTTTCAAAGACGACTTTTTTGAAATTGCTAAACAAATAGAAATTTTTACAACCCTCTTTAAAGCGGTAAATACCAATTATGTAGACGAGACCAATCCGGGTGATTTAATGGACAAAGCCATTAAAAGCATGTTAGGAAGTTTAGATCCGTACACTGTTTATTTTAATGAGCAGGATGTTGTAAACTTTAAAATCAATAATACTGGAGAATATACCGGAATTGGCGCTTTGATTTCTAGAAAAAAAGACCGCTTAATAGTTCGCGAGCCTTATAAAAACTATCCTGCAGATAAAGCGGGACTAAAAGCTGGTGACGAAATTATTCAAATTGGAGATGTTTTGATTGCTGATTTTAAAGACGACGCTTCTCAATTATTAAAAGGAACAAAAAACACCAAAATTCAGATTAAATATTTACGTCAAGGAAAAACGTATACAACCGAATTGATTCTTGACGAAGTTGATATTAAATCTGTTCCGTTTTACGGGAAGATTGATGATAAAACCGGTTACATTGTTTTAGCACATTTTAGCAGAAAAGCTGCTGCCGAAGTAAAAGACGCTCTTGAAAAACTAAAAGCAGACGGTGCCAAACAAATTGTCCTTGATTTAAGAGGAAATCCCGGAGGTTTATTGAATGAAGCCATCGATATCTGTAATTTATTTGTTCCGAAAAACGAAGTTATCGTTACCACAAAATCAAGAATTGAAAAACACAACAATACTTATAAAACCACTAAAGAACCTGTAGATACTGAAATTCCGTTAGCAATTTTGGTTAACGGACGAAGTGCATCGGCATCAGAAATTGTATCTGGAGCTTTACAGGATTTAGATCGCGCCGTTATTTTAGGAAGCCGCAGTTTCGGTAAAGGTTTAGTTCAGCGTTCTGTTGATTTAACTTACGGAACGCAATTAAAAGTAACTATTTCTCGTTACTACACACCTTCTGGGCGTTGTATTCAAGCGTTAGATTATGCGCACAAAGACAAAAATGGTGTTGCTCAAAAAACAGATGCAAAAAACTTTAATGCTTTTAAAACCAGAAAAGGCAGAACTGTTTATGACGGAGGAGGAGTTTTACCCGATATCGAATTAGACGAAACCAAGACCAGTCCAATCACGACTGCTTTATTAAAAAATGACGGAATCTTTGATTATGCAACGACGTACTATTATAAAAATCCAAATTTAGGAGATAAAATTCCGGTGCTTACGGATGCTGATTATACTAGTTTCAAACAATACTTAAAAACAAACAAAATCAGTTTTGACACTGAAACTGAAGTGGCATTGAGAAATACTTTGGCTGCAGCCAAAAATGAAAAAATTGACGAAACCATAGCGCCTGAATATCAGCAATTATTAGCCGCACTTGAAAAAAGTGAAACTACGTTACTAGACAAAAACCAAAAAGAAATCAAGAATTTGATTCAAGAAGAACTGATCAAAAGATATCAGTATCAAGAAGGTTTGTATCAATTTTATATCAAAAACAATTCAGAAATTAAGAAAGCGGTCAGCGTTTTAAATAATCAAACTGAGTATAAAACGATTTTAAAAATGTAAAAAAGAGAATGAAACTTTGTAGAGCCTTATTTCTGTTTATTATTTACAATTTATCGGCGCAGCAAAAACCCATCGAAACCATTTATTTTGAGTTTGACAAATATGATCTCACCTCAAAACAAACCGAAGTTGTAACTAATTTCATTAAAAACATTGACACTTCTAAAGTAGAGTCAATACAAATTTACGGATACTGCGACGATCGCGGTACAGACGAGTATAATTTTAGATTATCGAATAATCGTGCTCTTACGATTCAGAATCTATTAGTTTCTGCTGGATTCAATCAGACAAAAATTGTTATTTTAGAAGGAAAAGGCCGGGTAGTTGTGCGGCCTGATACTGTCGAAAGCCTCAGTGAATCTCGTTCTCGGAATCGGCGGGTCGACTTGATCGCCGTGAGACGGAACAGCTTTGGAAAAGGAATTCGAAATTCATTTAAAGACAATCTAAAAGTTGGCGATAAAGTTTGTCTAGAAAGTATTTTATTTGACATTGGAAGTTCAAAACTCACCCATACTTCTAAAAAAGAATTAGATAAAATAGCCGAAACTCTCCTGCATCAAAAAAACATTAAATTTGAAATAAGAGGCCACGTTTGCTGTACTCCAGAAATATACAGCGACGGAATTGACAAAGCAACCAATGAAAGAAGACTTTCCTGGAATCGTGCCAAAACCGTTTTTTACTATTTGAGCTCGAAAAAAATATCTAAAAACAGAATGACTTATCAAGGATATGGCAATAAAAACCCCTTGGGAAAAGGCGACAATCTTGATCGCCGTGTTGAATTCGTCATTACTAAACTATGACATTTATTTGAATAAAAATTCTATTTACTTAAAGTTTAACTTTAAACAAAGTAGTTATTTTTTTAATTTTAAGAAAGTTACAAATCAATATTAAAATCAAAAATTATTATTGCAACATCATTACAATAGTGTTTTTAACCACGAATCATTTCGATATGCGGAATATCGTCTTCCAAATACATTTCGCTTGTTTGCATAAATCCATGGCTTTCATAAAACTTCTTTAAATACAATTGAGCACCAATTGTAATTTTATCTTTTCCAAAATTTGATTTTATTCCTGCAATGGCTTCACGCATTAAATCATGTCCCCACTTTCTATCACGATAATTAGCATCTACCACTACTCTGCCAATTGAAGAATTATCAAAGCTTATTCCAGCGTCAAATAAACGTGCATAAGCAACTATCTTACCGTCATATTCTCCAATTAGATGTAAGGCAAGCTTGTCTTTGCCGTCTGCGTCTAAATAAACGCAATTTTGCTCGACAACAAAGATCTCACTTCTAACTTTAAGCAAATCATATAACTCATGAACCGTTAATGCGTCAAACGGCTTTATTTTCCATTTTAATTCCATTCTATTTTATTTGTAGTTTTTTATCGTTGTTAAGTGTTAAAAGCAAAATTACATCAAATATTATCAAATAGAAATCCCGATTACAATTTGCAATCGGGATTTTCAAAACTTAGTTGTCTAAATTCCTATTTTTTCTTCATGATAATTTCCATGCTCTTATATTCTTGTCCGTTTTTCGTATCGAAAGTTTCTAATTTGCGGGTAGATGCATCAACAATGGTATATAATTCTCTATAAGGCGATTTTTTTCCATTTAACGGACTTACCATTTCGCCTTTAAATTCTATACTTTTGCTCGCTTCGTCATATTTTCCAAGTGCGACCATCATACCCGTTCCCATATTATCAATAAAAGTAGTGGTGTATTCTTTGCTGGCGTTATTATAAGCCAGTGTACTTTTCCCTTCAAATGGCTGACCCATCATAGTTCCGTTATAATTTGCTTCTTGATAACGGCCACCAAGTATCATCTTGATATTTGCTGTCGAAGTGGCTTTGCTCGGTTTTCCGTCGGGTTCTTCCCAAAAAGTCATATCACAGTTCCAAGTTCCTGTTTCATCTGCCATCAATTTGTGTGGAGCAGTAGGCGCAGCATATGCTTGCCATGCCTTCATTTGTGCTGCAGAATCTAAAACTGGTTCTGCAATTGCTTCTTCTGTTTTTACACTAGCAGTGTCTTTTGTGGTTACCATTTCAGTTTTTACTTCCTTTTTACAAGAAGCAAAACACAAAACTAACATTGATAATGCTACATAATAATTTTTCATAAGTATCTCATTTAATGTTTGTTATAAACAAAAGTATGAAAAATTATAATAAAATTATCTTTTATCTATTTTAACCGATTTTATAATGGCTTCTAAATCAAGCATTAAGTCACGTTCTTGATTGGATGGTGAGTAGCAGAAACCTTCGATAACCAATATTCGATTGTATGTTTCATCAATTATTGCATAATTGATAAAAGGTCCAGCCATGAAATCGTTTTTAAGCTCCCAAGTTCCTTTTGTTTCATACGCTTTCTTTCCGTCTAAAAGTGTGTTTGAAAAATAAGGTGCATAAGCTTCACCGGTAATCATGCGTGTATTGGGTTCTCTTCCTTTGATGTAAGTCCCAATAGAATCTCGCATTCTAATGATATTAGCGACAACGTTAGATTTCTTTTTAAAATTACGAAGCGGAATCTGGTAAATAAGCAAACTTGTATTACCGCTGATTATATCATTTTTAAGCCAAATAAAATTCTTTTTATGAAGCATGTATTCATATCCCGTTGGAATCTGGAGATCGATATGAAATTTGTTTTTGATGACAGCCGGATTCAGTAATGATTTGCTGTTATCCTGCTGAATTTTTTCGATTTCAGCATCTCGAATCATTTTGATAATTTGTGCAGAATTGAGTTCGATACTGCAAATAATATCATCTACAGATTTTCCGTAAATACGAAAAGTATTGTGGGGCAGATTTTTGCTTCTTGTGATTTCAAATTTATCTGTTGTGGCTTTTTTTACAACAATAATACTTCTGCTGTCGGTAACAAAACCTTCTAGCAAACGGGCAGGATATTGATTGATTGTAAAAAGAGGCTCTTCTTGAGTAAGGCCCCAAACTGGAGATGCAAATTTATTACGAATACTGTCGCCTACTTCTCCATACCACAATTGGTCGTCAATGATTATAGAAATTGTGTTGGTTTTACCAGATACAGGCTGAGGCTGTTTATCGGTTTTTAAACACGAAATCAGCAAAAGAGGCAATAGTACTAATAAAAAATGGGTTTTATTCATTTTTTTAATTTATGAAATAAAACCCAAATTTAGATGTTTTTTTATTATCCGTTTATTTTAAGTTTCATTCCGGGTTTTATATCTCCGTCTTTAATACCATTCCATTTTTTAATATCTGAAATTGTAACTCCAGGATATTTTTTAGAAATGCTATACAAAGAATCTCCTTTTTTAACATAATAATCTTCGCCCATTTTAGCTGATGAAGCACCTTTCTTGAAAGAATCAACAGATGCATTTGTTGAAACTATTGCATTGTTAACTGTACTTGGCTCATCTATTTCTAGAACTGCTTTAGAAACTATTAATGTTTTTCCTAAACCAATGTTGTTTGAAGGCAGATTATTAAGTTCTTTTAAGTCAGCAATAGTTGTGCCGAATTTTTTAGCAATACTTCCTAAATTATCTCCTGCAGCTACAACATATTCTTGAGTTTGTCCAGACGTTTTTTCTTTTTCATCTGCAGTGGCAACAGCTTCAGTTGGTTTTTTATCTGTTTCAGGCATTGCTTTCAAATCTTTTGGATTTTTTGCAATAGGATCTGCATTCGATTTTATTTTTAAATTTTGTCCAAGAGCGATTGAGTTTCCTTTAATGTTATTCCATTTTTTTAAATCTAAAATAGAAACATCGTATTTATCTGCAATAGCGCCCAGATTATCTCCTTTTTGAACTTTATAGATTTCTGTTTCAGTAGGAATTGTTTTCTCCAGCTTTGCTTTTGCTTTTGGACCTACTTTCAAAGCCAATTGTTTTGACATTGTTCTAATTCCAGATTGGTGCTGAACGTATGCATAAATTTGATCTTCATTAGAAACAAAAGTTGCAATTTTATCTTTTGGAAGTCGCAAAAAGTGCGGTTCGCCTTGATAATGAGGCACAACATTTAATTTATACGAAGGGTTTAAAAGTTGAATCTGAGATTGTGGCATATCTAACAAATCAGCAATTTGTTTGAATGTCATCTCATTTTTGATGTTAACTGTATCTGTTTCGAAGTTTTTAACTACAGCTCTTTCAGGGTTAATTCCGTGTTCTTTGTGATATTCAAAAAGATACATTGTAGCATAAAAAGCTGGAACATAACCTTGTGTTTCTTTAGGAAGATTACTGCGAATGTCCCAATATTTGGTCTGACCTCCAGAACGGCGAATTGCTTTGGTAACATTTCCAGGTCCAGAGTTGTATGACGCTAAAACAAGTTCCCAATCGTTAAATACATTGAACATTTTGTTCATGTATTCACTGCAGGCTGCGGTTGCTTTCATAGGATCGCTTCGCTCGTCTATATAAGAATCAATTTTAAGTGCGTATTGTTTTCCGGTGCCGTACATGAATTGCCAAAGACCCGTAGCGCCCATTTTAGAAACTGCTTTAGGATTTAAAGCAGATTCTACAACGGCTAAATATTTAATTTCTAAAGGAATATTATGTCTTGAAAAAGACTCCTCAAAAATTGGGAAGTAATATTCTGATAAAGCCATTAATCGAGAAAACGATTTTCTTCGATTCTTAAGAAATGACTTTATTATGTTTTCTAAACCTTGATTGTATTCAATATTAAAAGGTGATTTTTCGTTCATCGCCTGCAGACGCTGTTTCAGCAATTCTGTTGGCAACTCTTCATCAACTGTAATATCAGTGTTAATGGTTTGAATGTCTTTTGATAAATCGTCATAAATATCTAAGCTTGTCAGCTCTTTCATCCACAAACTGTCTACTCTCGCAGCCATGTCATTTTTTTTGAAAGAACTTTTAACAGAATCTAGATAAGATAACTTAACTTCTGGTTTTATTTCTAAAGATGCTGTTGCAGTTTCCTGTGCAAACATCGATATTGAAAAAAAAGCTGTAACGACTAAGGAGATTTTCTTTATAATCATATAACATTTTTTTAAAATTCTATAAATCAAATAATTATAGAAGCTTTAGTTTTGCAAACTTAAAAAGTTTACCGCCTAAATATACGTAAAAAAATGTTAATTGTGATTTTTTAGTCTAAAATTGCCGCAATTCCTGGTAAAACTTTTCCTTCCAGCATCTCTAACATCGCTCCACCACCTGTAGAAACATAGCTCATTTTATCTTCTAGACCAAATTGTTTTACAGCAGCAACAGAATCTCCGCCTCCAACTAATGAAAAAGCTCCTTTTTCAGTAGCTTCAGCAATATACTCACCTAAAGCAATAGTTCCTTTTGCAAAAGATTCCATTTCAAAAACACCTAATGGACCATTCCATAAAATAGTTTTAGACTCTAAAATTACTTTTTTGAAATTTTCTAAAGATTTAGGGCCAGCATCAAGACCTTGCCATCCGTCTGGAATTGCAGTTACGTCTACAACTTGTGTATTTGCAGTGTTTGAGAAATCATCAGCAGCAATTACGTCAACAGGAATATGAACTTGAACTCCCTTTTCTTTCGCTAATCTTAAAATTTCAAGAGCCAGTTCTTGTTTGTCATCTTCGCAGATAGACTCGCCAATTTTTCCGCCTTGTGCTTTAATGAAAGTAAAAGTCATTCCACCACCAATAATCATGTGGTCTACTTTATCTAAAATATTTTCGATAACTGTAATTTTTGAAGAAACTTTAGAACCTCCAAGAACCGCAGTTACAGGTTTTTCGCTGTTTTTTAATACTTTATTCAAGCTTTCAATTTCTTTTGCCAATAAAGTTCCGAAACATTTTTCAGTTGGGAAAAATTGTGCAATAATAGTTGTCGAAGCGTGCGCTCTGTGAGCCGTTCCAAAAGCATCGTTTACATAAATATCTCCTAGTGATGCCAATTCTTTTGCAAAAGCAACATCTCCAGCTTCTTCTTCAGCATGAAAACGTAAATTTTCTAATAATAAAACTTCTCCTGGCTTAAGGTCTTTTGCCGCAGTTTGAGCTGGTTCTCCCACACAGTCTGTAGCAAATTTAACTTCAACTCCTAAAATTTTAGAAGCAGTTTTTAAAATATGTTTTAAAGAATATTTTTCTTCAGCGCCTTTTGGTCTTCCTAAGTGAGACATTAAAATTACACTTCCGCCTTGCGCTAAAATAGTATCAATTGTAGGTTTTGCAGCTTCGATACGTGTAGCGTCTGTTACGTTAAAATTTTCATCTAAAGGCACATTAAAATCAACACGGATTATTGCTTTTTTATTTTTGAAATCGAAATCGTTTAAAGTTTTCATTTGATAGTTTTTTAATTTTTTTAGAGAGAACAACAAATATAGAACTTTTGGAGTAGTTATAAATTCGAATAAACTAAAAAATCGATAATTAAAAGAACGAAAACGTTATAATTTCACAAATAAAATGGTTTATTAAATTATAAACACAATTTTGAATACTAATTTAACATCCGGATCATATAAAAAAACCTTCTCTGCCAAAAGAAAGACAGAAAAGGTCAAAAATGAATCGATTTATTTTTGTTTTTGGAGATTGCCTGCTATTATTTTTGAATGTAACAAATTGACAAATGTTTTTGAACGGGAAACATCAGCGTTTCGTATTCATTTGCATTGTCGGTATTTTTAGAAACGAGATAATTTCCTTCAATAATTCCGAAATACGTTAACAAGGGCGAATAAAATGTGATGCCAATTCTGTGCTTTGAGATATCGGTTATATCTGTATTTAAAATATCAAGCTGATAGTTTATAAATGGAAAATAATTATTTCCGAGAACATCAGAAACTCTGTGAAAATTTCCTTTTAATTGCGAAACGTAACCGCTGGCTGCAATTCCGGTTAAGAAATGAAGCTGATCTGCTTTTTCATTTTCTGCCAAAAGTTCTCTGAAAGTATTTTTTTTGTTTTCACCAGAATTAAATTGCTGACTTTGCATATTATATTCTTTGAAGGTATCTTCAAAAACATATTTATCCCACAAAAAAGTAGAGGAATTATCAATAATGACGCGGTACGCTAATTTAATTTTAGTGATTTCCATAACTTAATCCTTTGATGTTAAAGGAACTTCCATAACCAGTAAAATTGCATTTTCTGATAAAGCTTCCCACTCAATTGTACCGACTTTTTTAATTCCCAAACCGTCTTTTGCCTCTAATAACCTGTTTTCGACTTCAAAAGCTCCGTGAATCACAAAAACAAAAACGCCGTTATTCGAATTTTTCAAAGCATAAAAACCTTCTTTTCTTCCGTCATAAATTCCGATGAACCCAATCGCTCTTTCAATTTCGAATAACAGGTTGAGTTTATTTCTTTTACTAAAATCAATGATATACTGCTGAAAATAATTTTTGAAATACTGTCTTCCCATCTGAAAAGCAATTTCCAGATAACTAACATTTTCGCTTTTGTACGGATTAAAGATCTCTAAAGACAAATCGTCATCGGCTGCCAAAACCCGAATCTGTTCGACACGTAAAAATTCCTCATTACCAATATTGTCCTTATAATCTATGCCTCCAAATAACGGCAGAATAATTACATTAGAATTCGAATTTATAAATCGGGTAATACGTTGTTGGGGAGCAAGAATTACCTCATTTAGAATTTTTAAAGATCCGAAGGCGTTTCTGGACAAATCTTGGTAATGTTCAAAGTTAAAAGTCGCAAAACAATTGTGATTTGCAGAATTTAAAGCGCCTCTTGCATCTGACTTATAAATTTGAGTGGGAATTTGAACTATCATTATAAACTATTTTAGAAAACTAACTTGCCACATTTATGGTATGCGCTAAAACATATCCATCGCTTACACTCCCAGTAAGTGTTGCCAATTCGTTTGCAACAGAATCTGAAAACACATTATCAGAAGCATTATATGTATACCCGCTTAAACCTTTGGTATAACCATTTGCAGTTGATGCGTTTACTAAAGCGACTGCACTATTTGTACCTTCTGGAAAAGCAATTTGTGTAACCAGCAAAGAAGTCCCGCTCGCATTGTAAATATGAACGTGAATATGCGTCGCTCTGCCAGAATACCAACCTGGAAATATCGAGGTAAAAGTCACTAAGCCATTATCATCTGTAGTTTGTCTGCCTCGTAAAAAGTGTACTGAAGTATAATTTACAGACTGCATAGAAGTACCGCCATATTCAGAATAATAACCGTCTTTATCGCAATGCCAAATGTCAACTAATGCGCCTTTTAAAGCTGCACAGCTTGCATTTGTGTTTTTGACTGTAATTTTAATTGTAAAACCAACTCCGGTTCTGTCCATTACAATATTAGATTTTACTAATGAAGATGGTGTGATGGTCGGAAATGGACCAGCCGTTTCTGATGGTGTAACACTGCAATTGCCGGAAGATCCTGAACCAGAATCTGTGCCTGTGGCCGTATCTGAAGAATCGCCATCTTTGCTGCAGGAGTTAATAATTGGAATTGCTAAAGAGCTGATTCCGATTAAACCCAAACCTCTTAAAAACTCTTTTCTTTTCATCGCTTTTTAATTTAAATGTTAGATCAATTGAATGATTAACAGTTATTTTCGAGTAAAATTATTCGAAATTAGAGCGTTGGAAAAAGTTTGAGGTAAACCATAAAAATATTGAGGTGAACAGCGAAAAAAATATATTTTGTAGTAAAAATAAGTAAAAACTGATCTGTTCTATTTTTGATCTAAAAGTGCAAAAAAAGCTTCTTCGTAACTCGCACTTATTGGTATTTCAGTTTGTTCGATGTAAATAATCTTGTTTCTGATTTTTTCGATTTTTGAAATTGGAATAATAAAAGAACGATGTACTCGGATGAATTCTGTATCAGGCAGTTTTAGAAGAATGGCTTTTAATGTCATTCTGGCGACAACAGTTTTTTGATTTTGAATATGAATTTTCAAATAATCATCTAAACCTTCAATGTATAAAATATCTGAAAAGAGGATTTTAATCAAACTGTAATCGGCACGAATAAAAAGATACTGCTGTTCGATATTTTGGTTTTGAAGTTTCCACTGCGAATAGGCTTTTTCTACAGATTGTCGAAAACGGTCAAGTGAAATGGGTTTTAAAAGATAATCTGTTGCACTTAAAGTAAAGCCTTCTACAGCAAATTCAGAATAAGCCGTTGTAAAAATTACCATTGTTTTATGTGGCAGTTTTTTATAGAAATCTAAACCTGAAATCGACGGCATATTGATATCTAAAAATAATAAATCGACAGGATATTTCTTTAAATATTTAAAAGCTTCATCAGATTTTGTGAAGGTTTTCTTCAGTTCTACGTACTCAGTAGTACTGCACAAACTCTGAAGAATCTCCAGTGCCAATGGCTCGTCATCTAATGCAATAGCTTTAATCATCCTATTTTTATGGCCAAGTTTACAATGTATTTTTCTGAAGTATCTTCAATTTTGAGTTCATGCTTGTTAGGATATACTAACGATAATCTTTCGATTGTATTTTGCAGTCCGATACCGCTATCCGACTGAACTGAAAAGGTCTTTTTATTCGAAACGAATAAAGTCAGCATTTCTTCGTCAATATCAATATAAACACAAATTTCAGAAGTTTGATCTGGATTTACACCATGTTTAAAAGCATTTTCTATAAAAGAAATTAAAATAAGGGGCGTTATGGCTTTTCCGAAAGCGTTTCCGGTTACTTTATAATCGACACTTACAGTATTTCCTAAACGTGTTTTTTGAAGCGATATAAAATTATTGATGTAATTAATTTCTTTATTGAGATCAATAACCTCATCATTAGAATTGGTCATGATGTAACGCATTAACTCAGAAAGCTGTACAACGGCATCTGGAGTTTTGTCATCTTTTTTAAGTGCTAATGCGTAAATACTATTTAAAGTATTAAATAGAAAATGCGGATTAATCTGTGCTTTTAAAAACGCTAATTCTGATTTTACTTTTTCTTTTTCGACACTTTGCAATCGGCCTGAAATAGCAAACAGCAAACTAGAGATGACACCGATTAAATAAACTAAAGTTGTGTGTCCGTATTGCGTGGGCGGACCACCGGCAAATTCAAAAGGCATATCTTTTCCCATTGGCGGAGGCGGAAATCCTTTTGGGAGATTGTGATCGTCTAAAAAAGGTTCAGCATGATTTCTAAAATCTAAAAAATTCCGGCTTGGATGATCCAGAACAGTTGATATCCAAAGAAAAAACAATAAAAAAACAATAATGATTATATAGTATAAAAGCTTTTTATCAGCAAAATATAATTTCGGAATCAGATAATAATAGTTGAAATAGAAAAAGCAAAGAAGGGTAAAATAAATGAAAAGGTAAATGCGATCGTGTGCGTTGGTATACAAATGCGGCAACGAAAAAACATTAGTTGTCGATGTAAAAGCATACGGCAAAAATAAAAAAGCGAGGCACAGAACTATATGTTTCGCATAAAGTGAAAATTTTGCTTTCATAAAAAAAATTTGGCTAACGCTTTTGCCGAAACAAAATGACATTAGCCAAATTTAATCTTATTGCTTGTTTATTTCAAATTATTGCGGTAAAAACACATAATGTTGCGACCCGCTGAATAATTATGGCTTATCTGCCATGAATAATCTGTTTAGTCGTGAACCGGACTTTGCGTACAAGGACAGTTACTGATCGCTTGTAAGAAATCGAATCCAATTGTGATCGAGTGTGTTCCTGTATTATAGTTACCAAGATCATTGAACATTACTTGGTATGAATATCCGAAATAGAATTTAGATTTCATAAAACCAACCATTGGTCCTACTGATAATGGTTTTGGAAATTGGTCATTTAAGAAACGGTATGAAACTCCAATCCAATAATAATCTTCGTAACGATTGTAACGTCTGTATTTGAAGTTGATATCGGTTGTAGAACGCCCGTCGCTGGCAAAATATTGGTAGTAAAGAGATGGTTCGTATTCGATACGGCTGTTTTCGCCATCTTTAAAAACCATACCAGTATACACTTGGTAATTTGAAAGCAAGTTAGGTTCAACTCCACGATATTTATCCGTGTTTTTCTTTAAAACGTTGTTCGCATTAAAACTCGCATAGAAGTTTTTGTTACGATACAAAGCACTAATATCAAAGTTATTGTTTGTTGTATAACGATTATCCGTAACAGAAGGATCTAATATTGGGTGTTCAATAGTGTTATTGAATTCATCAATATCAATTCTAAAACTATTGAAGTTATACGAAAGACCAAAAGACAAATACTGCTTAGAATAATAATCTAAAATGATATGGTGTGCAAAAGAAACTTTCGCTCCGGTTTGCCTCGTATAACCATTTTTATCATTGTAAATATTGATACCAACTCCAGATCTGTCTAAAACTCTAAAATCTGCATATAACGATTGGTTATCGGGTGCATCTTTGATTCCTACCCATTGTGTCAATCCGTTTGCTCTAATTCTTAAGTTATCTCCAATACCGGCAAAAGCAGGTGATATAACAAAAGGATTGTCTGCTAAATACTGTGTAAATACAGGTAGGTTTAACTCTTGGCTGTAACCTGATGTTACAGCCATGAGTACTAAAGATAAAATAAACTTTTTCATTGTGATAATTTTTTTAGACAACATCATTAGGGGCTCTTATTTTGTTATCTGTATAAAGTGAAATGTCCTACAAACTCTCTGTTATCCTTTTCATCATTCAATTTAAGAACATACCAGTAATCTCCTGAAGGTAATTCTGCTCCGTTATATCTACCATCCCATTTTTGACCATAGTGATATTTAGCAATTACACGACCGTATCTGTCGAAGATTGAGAATTCAAGGTTGTTGTAAATATTAGTACAACCAGGACCCCATGTATCGTAAACACCGTCTCCGTTAGGAGTAAAGTAATTATCAAGACAAACATCAATATAAACCATTGGTACAGTGATTGTCGCAGTACATCCGTTTTGATCTCTTACTACTACTACATAATCTCCCGATTTGTAGATTTTGTATGTATTAGAAGAACTGAACGGCTCTCCGTTGAAACTGTATTCGTATGCTGGAGATCCTCCTGAACCTGTAACCGAAATTACGTTCATTTCAGGTTGTCCTGCTGATAATGCAATCGCTAATGGATCAACAGCAATGATATCAAAACTTGCAGTTGGTACTTCACAACCGTTCGTATGTCTTGCCGTTACGTAGTGAATACCTGGAGCAACATTTGTAAAGATATTGCTTGGTTGGTAAGCTCCAGCTCCGTCAAGTTGGTAATCAACTTCGGCAAGATTTGTAATACTTGCATCAACAGTGATTGTAACACTGTTTGCAGCATGATTATCAACACAGTCATAATTTACTTCTGCTTTAGGATCTAAAACAACCGGCAGAGGCATATTAATCTCTAATAGGTTTGAACATCCTGCAGCATCTTTATAGTATACAATGTGTTTACCACCCGTAAGATTCGTAAAATCAAATATTGTCTGACCTGCTGCACCTTGTGTATAAGTTCCTGTTTCATTATCAAGACTTACACTGTATGGAGCAGTACCTCCAGTAACTTCTACACTAAATGCTCCATCTTTATCTCCAACACAAACCTCTGGAATCATTGAGTTTGGAACTTCTTTAGCTTTAAGAACTTCTGGCTGCGTGATCGTAAAGTCATGTAATACGAAACATCCATTTTCATCTTGAACAATTACCTGATAATCACCAGGAGCTAATTTTTCAAATGTAAACTTAGTATCAAATTGATTTAAGTCTGGTGAAAGTGCGTATTTAATAACACCTGTTCCGCCTGCAGCAACGATTTCAAGTTTACCATTATTCTCTCCAAAACAACTAACGTTAGTTGGGAAGAATTGAGCAGTTAAAGGAGTTGCTGGTTCATTGATTGTTATTACTTCAGAAGTAGTACTACAATCACCGCTGTCAACTTTTACTCTATAGGTACCCATTACAAGATTTTCGAATCTACCGTTATCTTGAGAAGGAAGTAATGCAGTTCCAGCACCATTAAGAAGTGTGTAAACATAGTTTCCTAATCCTCCAACAGCATCAGCAGAAATAACTCCTGTTGCTTCGCCTGTACATTTTACAACTGCATTTGATACATCAAGTTTAATTGTCAATGGTACTAAAGGAATGATTTCAATTGTGTTAGAAACAAAACTAGTACATCCATTAGCATCTTTCACGAAATATTTATGAGCTCCAACAGGAACATCAAATGAAATAGATGAAGTAAATGATCCTAATACTGTTGTACCGTCAGTACTGTAAGTATAAGGTCCTGTTCCTCCCTCTGCACTTAATGTAAGCTCTGTAAGCGTCTGACAAGTTTGTGCTCTTGACTCTACAACACTAGCTAATACAACTGTTGGCTCGTCGATTACGATTTCAGCAGATGTAGCTGCACATGTAAATCCGTCTGTAACCGTAACACTATATCTTCCTGCTCCTAAACCACTGAAAATTGGTGATTGTACTGGACCAGAATTTACAACTGGATCTACAGAAAGATAATTTAATGTATACATATAATTACTTCCTTGACCGCCAGTTGGAAGATCAACAGTTATAACTCCAGACTTATCACCAAAACATGGCAACATAGTTACGTTAGCACTAGCTGTTACAACAATTGGCAACGGCACTATTAATGTTTGAGTTGTAGAAGCTGTACAGCCATTAAAATCTCTAACATTGATTGTATACACTCCTGCATCTAAACCTGTAAAGTTATTTTGAGCAGAATAGTCTATCACAGTACTAGTTCCTTTTACTAATTGATATTCATAAGTCGTATCCCATCCGCCTGTGGCAGTTACAGAGATTTCTCCATCATTATTACCAGTAATACAAGTAATGTCTGCTTTTGATGATGTAGCTGCTAAGACTGCATTTGGCTGTTCAATAGAGAATATAGTTTCAACTGAACAATAAGGAATACCTTTTAATGTAGCAACAACTTTATATTCACCAGCAGTTAAGTTAGAAATTCTAACTGGACCCGCATTAGATGAAGTTCCAGAACTTGGTACTGGACCTGTAATTACATAATCAAAAATACCAGCATCGTCTTGTGGAACTAATTGGTTATCAATAAAAGTTAAATCAACACTTCCGTCATTAGCTCCAAAACAAATTTTACCATTAACAGTTTCTGCTTTGATAGTAAATGTATTTGGATCAAATACGTTATGAATTTTTTGAATTGTACATCCAGTAGCTGGATTTACAACCGTTATAATGTATTCTCCTATTGGCAAATTAGTAAATATACCGTTTGTATTAGCTGGATTTCCTGGAACAGCAGCTCCAGAAGAGTAAGCAATAGAATAATTTAATGTTGCTGGAGTTCCGCCTGTTGTCTCTACTGCAACACTAATGTTTTCGTTTGTAGGACAAGTAATAGGAGCCGTAACTGTAACATTTACTTTATCTAAACTAATGTACGGAGCAATAACATATGTTCCGGCATTAGTACCAATACAACCATTATTATCATAAACATTTACAGTATAAGAACCACCTAAGTAATCCATTTCAGTGTAAACGTTTTTAGGACCATAATAAACTCGAGCGCCATTTTTTATAAACTCATAGTTAGTGTAAGTTCCTGAACCGCCAGTTACACCAGAGATTGTAATCGTTGCAAAATTGCTGTTGTTTTCTGTAATACAACCGTATTGAACAACTGCAGGATTTGGAACATCTATAATAGCTGGTTCACTAACTTTTACAATTTTTGAAGCTTGACAACCTCTTGCAGAAATTACTGCTACAGTATAATCACCAGCAATTAATCCTTCAAATACAGGACTAGCTTGCGGAGTTCCTCCGTTTATACTGTACATGTATACCGGATTGTCATTAACCCCTACGCTTGGTACTGCTATACTTGCAACTATTTTACCGTTGTTTCCACCGTTACAAGTAACTGGAGTTGCAATTGCATCGAATCCTGTAACAGGAGTTGCTGCACCTAAAGTAAAGTTTACTTTAGCGGTACAAGTTGTAGTTACATCAGTAACTATAATTTCATGTGGACCTGCATTTAAGCCTGTGAATTCTATTGGAGCGATAGTCTGAGTAGTTACACCATCGATAGTATAACTATAATTACCAGAACCTCCAGTTGCTTCAGCGCTAACACGTCCGTCAAAGTCAGCACAGCTTGGCAATGCTGCTACATTATATTTTAAATCTAATGGCTGTAGAATATTAATCGCAGCAGGGAATGTAGATTCGCAACCGAATTTATCTCTTACTACTAGATCGTATGCTTTTGCCACGTTTACTGTGAATGATGTACCTGATTGGAATCCGCCTCCGATACTGTATTCGAAAGGGAACATACCTGTACCAGGAGTCACGACAATTTCATAGTTGCCATTTGTATCAGCACAGTACGAAGTTACATTTGCTGTAAATCCGGCTGGCAATGGATCTGTTGTTATGTTTACTGTTATAGGAGCAGAAATACATCCGTTTTGATCTTTAGCATAAACATACCATGCAGGAGTTAAAGGATCAAGTTCTCTTGTAACAGCCGCATCAAAAGCACCAGCTGGTGCTCCAGCAGTTACAAATGAGTAGGTATAATCCGGAGCTCCGCCATTTCCAGCAACCGTAACAACGGCACCTCTTTTACAATTAGCATTAACGTTGCTCACTTCAGTTACCGTTACCACAGTTGGTTGTTTAACTACAGCTGAATAAGTTGTAGGACAAGTTGTGATGTCATCTGTTGCAGTAATTTCATAAGTTCCAAACGCTAAGTTTGTTAATGGAATTAAATTCGCAGATGTAGTAGTTGCTGCTACAAAAGGAGCGCCATCTTTAGTTATTGTATAAGTATAAGTACCTGCAAAATCAGAAACTTCAAAAGTTACTTTACCGTCATTTGTTGTATTACAACTCATATCCGACACTAAAGGATTTGTTACCGTAATTCTAATAACATCTTTAATGGTCATCAATTCATCATAAGTACATCCGTTACTGTCTGTCACTCTAAACTTATAATCACCAAAAGGCAATCCGTTAAAAGTTGTTGAAACAGTATTATCGGCTACCGTTTGAGCAGGATAAGCCACCGCAGGAGCCGCACCGTTAAATTCAGTAATTGTGAATGTTAATATTCCAACACCGTCTGTTGCTTTAACCGTTACATTGCTGCTGTTTCCAGTTAAACAAGTAATCGCTGTAGGCGTGAATGTTAAATCTTTCGGTTTGTTTAATGGATTAATTGTTACAGTTACTGGAGCTGTCTCACAACCATTGCCATCTTTTACAGTATACGTTACAGTTTGAACAGCTGTATTGTCATTTACTGTAAATGTGTTATTTGTATCATAACCTAAATTATTAAAATTATAATAGTATCCTCCTACTCCTGCACCTGTTGGGGTACCATCGTGACCTGTTACTGTAATTACAGTTGCAACACTACAAGTAGTATTAACAGGAATCGAATGAGTCGCAGTAAGCAACACCGGTTGACCGATTGTAATTGTAGTTACTGCTGAAGGACAATTTTTAGCATCTGTCGCTATAACAGTATAAGTACCTGCTGTTAAGCCTGTGTATTTTCCTGTTGTATCTCCAGTATTATTTGCACCTGTACCTGTAAGTGTGTACGTGTAAGGAAGACGTCCGCCTGTTGCTTCAACAGTTAGAGTTCCGTCGTTACCATTAAAACAGCTTACATCAGTGTGAGAGTCTGCAAGTGTTGGAATCACTGTTGGGTCTACTGTAACTGTATTAGTTGTTACAGAACAAGCTGGTGTGTTACTATCTGTAATTACAAAATAATAATCTCCGGCTGCAGCTACAGAAGCTGTAAAAGTATTTCCTGTTACTGTATTTGGTCCGCCGGCTACTAATCCGCCATTAAAATACGTTTCATATGTATAACCCGCAACACCGTTAGAAATCTCAACATCAATTGTTGCATTTATTGGAGCTGCGCAGTATAGATCTTTAGTTACAGATGCTGTAGCTATTAATTGTTTTTGGATTATATAATCTACAAAAGAAGTACATCCATTATCATCTGTTAAAACAATTCTATAAGTTCCATCAGATGTGAATGTTGCTACACTGCCTAAAGTTGGTAAACCATTTACAGTAAATGATTTTACTCCGTTATATGTAGTTGATAAAGCTGGATCAGCTAAATCTATTACTATATCTGCACCTACAAAACATTGTTGAGGTGGTACTGTAAGATTTGGAGCTGCATTATAAATAACTGGTACATTAACCAATTGAGAAACACAACCTTTTGCGTCTTTTACGTAAACATCCCAAGATAAATCTGTTAAATTAGTATCTACGCTTAAAACAGGGTTATTCACAAAAGTTGTTGGAGCTGGATCACCCGCTTTTACTACGGCATATGAATATCCTCCTGCTCCACCATTTTCTGAACTTACTGTAATCTCAGAAATATCTTTAGAACAAAATACTTTTGTTGATAGAGCAGTAAATGTTATCGGTGTAGGCTCTGCAAAAGTTAAACTAGCACTTTTAATACAATGAGTTGTATTATCTATAACTTCAACTGTATAAGTACCGGCAACTAAATCGCTTAATGTGATTACATCACCACTAGTTGAATTTGTATAAGGCAATCCAGCAGGAGAACTTGTTATATTAACAGCATAATTACCAGAAGCACTAAAATCTGTAACAGTAAATTTAGCATTGCCGTTATTATTTGTTCCGTTTAATATATTACAAGAAATGTCGCTTGTTTTTTCTGCAACAATCTCAATTGGAACTACTGCATCAATTGTATAATAAGCCTGAATAGAACAGTTATGATCATCAGTAACTTTAAACAAATAAGTATTTGGAGCTAATCCTGTGAAAAGATTAGAAGTTCCATTATCTTGAGCGAAAGCAACTGGTTCTATAATTTGGTATTTCGCCATTGGTGTATAACCACCAGTAATATCAACTCTTACATCCGCAACGTTTGTTGGACAAACTGGCGCTGTTACAACAACAAAATCAATTGCTGTTAAAGCTTGATAAGGAAGCACAACCTGAGAACCGTTAAATAGACAGCCATTGCTATCTTTTACTGTATAAGCTATAGTTCCTCCTACAGTTCCGTTAACAGTAAATGTGTTGTCATCAGAATAATCTGTGTATCCAGGGAACAAATAACGGTAAGGTTTTGTTCCTGTTGTATTATCTACAGTAACGATTACTGTTGCTGATTGTTGAACATTTGTTGCAAGATCACAAGCATAATCTGTTACTGAAGATATTGCATTTAAAAGAAGTGGTTCAGTAATAATTATTGCTGGTGTTGTATATTCACATAAATTTGAATCTTTTACAAAAACCTGATAATCAACCCCTGCAACTAGGCCTGTAAATTGACTAGATCCTGAATATGCTGTAATTATAGTAGCTCCTTTCATCAACTGATATTCAAAAGGTCCAACTCCTCCAGTTACAGATACGGAAATAGTTCCGTCTGTTCCAGTATTACAAGTCACGTTTGTACTAGACGGAGTAATCGTTGGAAGTGGAATTGGGTCTAATTTAATATCTGATGTAACCTGACAAGTAGTTGCATTATTACCATCAGTTAATCTGAAAGTATATGTAACGTTTGTGGCTCCAGTAGTCAATTGGTTAGTAGTCATTGTAGTCCATGGACCGGCCAAACCAGTTGTTGAATACTCGTAAATATAATTTGCTGTCGGAATTATATTTCCGCCTTGAGCTGTTAATGTAATTACGGCATTTGGACTTGTTGAACAATCTAGCTCTTTTGTTACTTTAGTCTCTAGTTTTAATTGAGGATAAACAATATAGTCAACATCATCTGTACAACCATTACCATCTTTAATAACTAAATTATAAGTACCTGCAGCATTAAATGTAAAAGCTGGATTTGTTGTAAACTCACTTCCATTTACACTATATGTAGCACCTCCAATAATTGCAGGATCTACAGTACCAGCAACAGTAATTGTAAATGGATTACCATCATAACAAATACTTGCCGGCGGCGTGATTGCTGGATCAGCATCTTTATCTAAAGTGATAGCAAATGGCTTAATACATCCATAAGCATCCAATGCATATGCAATGTAACTTCCTGCATCTGCAAAGAATGTATTATCAGTGCCCCATCCTAAATCTGTTGCTGTTGGAGCTGGATCAGTAGCCAATAATAACATGTATTTATAATAAGCTGGACCAGTTGCTGGAAGTACAGGAACAAAAGCAGTTCCGTCTTTTGCAACAACAGTGATTACACCAGATTTTGCATTACAATTTGCATTTTTAGAAACTGAGCCACTAATTGACAATAGTTTTGGTGATTCTTTTATATTAAAGTTTGCTGATGAAACACCACATCCTATATTACTTCCAGATGTTTCGCTTACTAAAACATAATAAGTTCCAACTGGCAAAGGAGTTGTAGTCGCTGCTGGGTTAATAATAACAGTAGCTCCTGCCGGAATTGTTCGAGTACCAGTATTTCCAGTAGAAATATTAGTAAATGCATTTATAATATCATAACTAATATCTACAGAAGTCGCATATGAACTCTTTATATCAAAACTAACATTTCCATCATTTGCACCAGTACAACTTATGTTCTGAGGAACAAAACTGTCAATTTGCAATGTTGAATTAGTTGGAACTGGTCCAGTAGATGTTTGGAAATAGTAACATTTTGTATCTTCATCATATACAATAAAAGTATATGTTTTACCTGGAGTAAGTCCACTAAATACAGTCGATTTACTTCCCGCAGGATTTTCATCCAGCCATCCATTAGCTAAATTCACTGCTGGAGTAAGGATATTCCATGTTTGACTACTTCCATTGTAAATATTAAAATGGAATGGACCATTTCCTGTAAAAGCAGACAGGATTTTAACTGTTGCAGAACCTCCTGCACAACTTGCTACAATGTTAACATCGATACCAAGCTCGGTTGGTGGAGCAGCAATTAATACATCTTGAATTACAGCTGAACAGCCATTTTGATCTTCAACTCTAATTTGATATAGACCAAAATCTACAATTTCAAATACTGCGCTACCACCAGTTTGTCCTGGAAGAGATTTGTTGTAGTTATTAATTCCAGTAACATAATAAGTATAAGTTGGTGTTCCTCCACTTACAGAGTTAATCGTAATTGTTCCTTGTGTAATTCCAGACCCATTACATTTTAGAGATGTTGGAGTGAAAGAAATTAAAATAGGATCTGGTTCAGTGATTCTAATATTAAAAGTGTCAAAACACTGTTTTGAATCTGTTAAAGTAACTACATAATAACCTGCAGGCAAACCTGAAGTTTGAGTACCAAAATCTTTAACCAAAGTAGTATGTGCTAGATCTAAATATTGCTTAACATTTATTACAAAAGGACTTACACCTTTCGTAGCATCATAAACAACATTTATTGCTGCAGTACTTTGTCCGCTACAGCCAATTGTTTGAGTTTGAGTTACCGAAGTAATTGATGGTTTAACTGGCAAAGTTATAACAATTGCATCTGTTGTTGTTGCAGAACAGCTATTTGCATCTGTTACCGTAAATGTATATGAACCTGGAGTATTAGTTGTAAATACATTACCAACAAAAGTTCCAGTTGCAGGATTGCTTGTGTATGTATAAGCTGTTCTACCACCAGTTGCAGTTAAAGTAATTTTAGCATCTTCATTTCCAACCTGACAAGTAATATTTTTATCTAATTTAGATGATATTGTGATTTTATCATAAACAGTTACTGCATTACTTGGTGCAGTACATCCGTTTCCGTCTTTAATTGTAACAATATAAGATCCTGAAACGGTAACATCAAAAGTATTACCTGGTTGATATGAACCACCATTAAGACTGTAAGTCAATGGTAATACTAAACCTGTCCCAGGCGTTGCTGTAATAGTATAGGTACCACTACCTAAACATTGACCTGCTGCTGAAGCAGTAACTGATGGTGTAGCGTCTGCAGCAATAGCAACATCTAATTTAATCTGACAACCATTAGCGTCTACAACATACACATCCCAATTTAAGTTTGTTGCAGGGTTAAGATTGGCAACAGGTGATGGTGTCAATGTACCAATACCAGCACCATCCTGAACAAATGAGTATTTATAAGACGGAGTACCATTTGATGCAGTAATTGTAACTTCTGCAGTGGCAACTTTACAATTAGCATTTACAACTTTAGCTATTGCCGATAAGGCTGCTGCTGGTTCAGTAATAGTAACATCTTTATCAGCACTACAACCAGTAGTTAAATCAGTAACTTTTACATTATAGACTCCTTTTCCAAGATCTGATAATGTAATAATATCTCCTGAAACTGTTTGAGTAAATGGCAATGAAGCCGGAGTACTTGTAACTGTTATCGAATAGTTACCGGTAGCACTAAATTTTGTTATAGTATATTTTGCTATTCCGCTTTTACTTCCAAAACATTGAGCATTAGCAAAAGCTTGGCCTGCAATCTCAATAGGTGTAACTTTATTGATTTTATAACTTTCTGAATAATAACAACCGTTATTATCTGTTACTCTAAACAAATAATCTCCTGGAAGTAAACCAGAAAACAATCCAGTAGTTGCTCCACTAGTATTTACTGTTGGTCCAGAAACTATAGTATAATTTAATGGCGCAACACCATTAGTAGCTGTTAACTGAATATTTGTTGTAGTAGCCAAACATGTTATTGCAGCTGGCGTTCCAAAGTCTAAATCTGTAGGAGAGTTTAGTGGCGCAATAGTTACAGTTTCTGGCACAGAAAGACAGCCGTTTGCATCTTTAACAATTATAGTAAAACTTTGAGACGATCCAGTATTACTAACTGATATACTGCTATTTGAAATAAATGTTGAACCATTATTATAACTATAAGTATATCCTGCTTTACCACCACCTGCTACTACCGAAATAGTTGTTGAAGTTGGAGTATTAGCTGTATTACAAGTTAATTTTCCTGCAGTAACAACACCTGTTACAGCAGAATTCTCACCAATCGTAACAGATGTTGAAGCAGCTGAAGTACAGCCTAATGCATCTGTAACAACAATATCGTACGTACCAGCAGTTAATCCAGAAGGATTATTTACGGTATAATTTGTAAATGGTGCAGTACTTTTTGTAATGCTATAAGTATAAGGTGCTTTACCAGATGTTGGTGTAACTAAAATACTTCCTGTAGCATCACCATTACATTTTACATCTACTTTACTTGTCGTTATTGTTAAAGTAGTTGCTTTTATGGTAACCGGAATATCAGCAGTTACAGCAGAACAAGATGGAGTTGCCGAATCAGTAACTCTGAATTTATAAGTACCTGTTGCAGTTGCTACATAAGGACTAGTAGTCGTTGTGTAACCACCGCCGTTTATAGAAACTGCGTAAGTTTTAGTACCTGTCCCTCCTGTAGAACTTAAACTAATTGTTGTATTTGGAGTACAAGTAACGTCTGGAACAATTGTTGGAGTAATTGTTAATTGGTCTGCTACTACATAAGTAATAGAAGCTGGACATCCAAAACCATCTTTTAAAGATAATTGGTAAGTTCCAGGAGTTAAGCTAAAACTAGCCGAACTGCCATAATTTACACCATCTTTACTATAAGTAGCAACTCCTGTAAATGTTCCTGTAATCGTTACATTTATTGGAGTTCCTGTATAACATTGTGTCGCTATAGGGTTAATTGTTGGTACCGCTTCTGATGCAATAGTCACTGTTTTCTTAACAAAACAGCCATTTGTATCTTTTACATAAACATCGATGTTTGTTGTTAAAGTTGCAGTATCAACATTTAAATTAGTTCCATAAGCTGTAGTTGGTGTCGTAGATGGACTAGGTGCATAAGCATAAGTATATCCAGGTGATCCTCCCAATAAAGATGATATCGTTAATGTTGAAACTGTAGTAGAACAGTTAATTTTTGTTCCATTTACATTGAACGTAATAGCTGTTGCAGCATTAATAGTAACTTGCTCAGCATTAGACGTACATCCTGTAGTTTTATCTTTAACAGTCAAAGTATAAGTACCTGCACCTAATCCGGTTACTTTTACCTGATCTCCGCTTTGAACAATTGTTCCTGAGGCAGGGCTTAAAGTATAAGTAAAATTACCTGTAGTGCTTGCTCCTGTAATATTGAATGTAGCTGTACCGTCATTTGCACCAACACAATTTTCGTTTGTTTTTGATCCCGCAACTGAAATTGTTGGAGCAGGATTAATTGTGGTAGAACCAACAGCCGTACATCCATTAGCATCTGTTACCTTAAAATCATAGGTTCCAGCAGTCAATCCGCTAAATGTACCTGTTGAAGCTCCTGTTGTATTTACGACAGGACCAGCAGTAATTACATAAGTAAACGGTGCTACACCAGCAATTGCAGCTACAGTAACACTTGTTGTTGTTGCATTACATGTAATTGCTGCAGGAGTTGAAACCGTAAGTCCTGTTGGAGGATTGTATGCAGGAACAACAATTGTGTTTGTATCAATACAACCATTAGAATCTTTTACTGAATACGTAATAGTTTGTGCAACATTTTTATTTGTAACTAATAATGTATTCGTGTTATTGTAAGATGTATTACCTGCACCAAAGTTATATGTATAACCTCCAGAGCCATATTGGCCTGAAGTTGTAATTAAAGTCGTAGCGCTACAAGTTGTATTTGGTGTAAAAATAGCACTTGCAACAACTTTTGTTGGGTTCGTTAATGTAACATTGTAAGTTGGAGAAATACAGCCTTTGCTGTCTTTAACTTGATACGTATAAGTTCTAGTATTTACGCCACCTACAAAAGCATTTAAACCTGAATAAGTTGCAGAGGTACCAAAAGCACCGCCATTAAAACTATAAGTATATGGTGCTCCATTTCCTCCTTCTGCTAAAACTGTAAATTGTCCGTCTGTACCATTGTTACATTTTGGATCGTTTTGACTAGTTATTGAAGCAGTAGGGTCAACCTTAGCATCTACTTTAACTGCCAGTGTTACAAATTTACATCCTTTTGAGTCTGTTACTCTAAATACAAAGCTTCCAGCTACTGATGTAGGATAAATATTTGATCCTATTGCAGTATAACCGCCACCATTTACAGATACTTCATAAGTATATCCAGGAGTTCCGTTTTGAGGCGTAATTGTAATTTGAGCATTTGGCGATGCCGTACAATCTAATTTCTTAGTTACATCTGCACTTGCTGTTAATTCGTTTGCGATTGTTGGAATTCCAGTAACATTTGCTGTACAACCATTTGCATCGGTTACTACAATAGTATGTAGACCTGTTCCAACAACAAAGCTATTGCCTGATTGACCAGCTTGACCATCCAAACTATAAGAAAACGGTGCTAGTCCGTTGCTTACGCTAACTACTAATGTGGCCTTATTAGCTAAATCATAACATAAATCTGAAGCCGTTAAGTCTAGTGTTGCTGTTGGAGGTACTGCAGGAGTAATGTTAACAGTATTTGAAGCTCCAGAAGAACAAGGACCAGCATCTTTTATAAAAACTACAAAATTACCTGTTTGATTTAAAGCAAGATTAAATGTATCACTATCTTGAAATGGTACTACAATAGTTCCATTAGTTAGACGCAGTTCGTATTTATAATTTGGAACACCACCTCCTGCAATCGCTTTTATAGAAGCTCCAGTAGTACAAGTTGGTTGCGTAACTACACTAGCTGATATTGTAAGTGCTGTTGGGGCGCTAATTGTTTTTGTAAAAGAAGTTGAACATGTTCCAGCAGTATCACTTTTAACAATTATATTATATGTTCCAACTCCTAAACCAGAAATTGTAAATGGCGAAACTGTTGCAGTACTCCATGTCGAACCATTATTGATTGAATATTGATAACTGCCTGTAAAATTCTTTACAGTAAGAGTAATTTTTCCGTCTGGAGGCGTTACACCATTACAGCTTACATCATCAATAATTGGCTCGTCGACTTGAAAAGCTTTATTTGAATCAATAATAACTTTAAAGTCTTTTTGAGCAATACATGATCTTGGAACTTGATAAACTGAAATATCATCTATTAATAAATCATTTCCATTATACTCTAAACTTCCTGAACGAACTACAAAAGTTAAGTTCGTATTATTTCCTGGATCCAAAGAAAACGTTGGTATAGCTACCCATTTTGCTCTGTTAGGATCAGTAGTAGCTTCTGCAATTTTGCCTGTATCTGCCTGAGCAACTACATTACCAGAAGGATCAACTAATTGAAATCTAACAATTGGTGCAGCTCCACTTACTCCTACATTTAATAAATTCGCTACAAATAAATCAACTTTAACTGGTTGATTTGGAATAACATCAACAATTGGTTTACTGTATAATACTCCGTAAGGACCAGCCACAGAACCAATATTAACTGCTAAAAATCTTCCATTTGGGTTTGCGCCCAATGAAGTATGGTCTCTAAACGGGTACCAGCTTCCGTTATTAGGAATAATAGCGCTTGTTACTTCATATTGATTATCCTCTAAAGTAAGTCTTGTATCCGAACAAGTAGAAGGTACTACTGATAAATCATGAAAACAATATGCTGCTGCAATTCCTGGTGTAGTCGTATTTTGACCACTGCCAAAATCTTCTTTTAGTAAATTACTAAAAGTAGTAGCTGTTGTTACGTTGTATTTAACAGAAACAATATGCGTCCCTGAAGGAACATTGGTAAATGTATTATTTGTAATAGGTGTATTTGGCTTGGTGTCTAAATAATATTCATAGGTATAATTAGCAGAAGTACCATTTGTAACCGTTACTTTACTTGTTGCAGTTCCGTTACAGCTAAAAACAGGATCCTCAACTATAATAGTTGGATCGGCAGGTTTTTGATCAAGAGTAATATTATAAGGAATAGTATATTCGCAACCTAATTTATCTCTAACTTTTAAAATGTATGATCCTGGCAATACATCTTTTTCATTTGTTGTCTGCCATGAAGTACCGCCATTAAAACTATATTCATAACCAGGAGTTCCTCCTTGCACATTAGTAATTCGTAATAAACCACCCTGATTTACTCCATTTGCATCAGGAAGCGTACAGCCTGCTAATGCGCCAACACCTGCTGAAGCAGTAAGTGCTGCTGTTGGTCCTGTGATTTTTATACTTTGAGAAGCATCAAAACATTCCTTTTTAACTCCATTTGTTGTAATACTGTATCTAACCTTAACTTTATAATCACCAGGTGATAAATTAGAAAATAAAGGATTTGTAGAATAAGAACCGCCATCATTTATACTATATCCCATAGTATATCCATTTGCAACAACGTTCTCTATTGATATTGAAGAAGTGCCTCCATAACATGTACTGTTTGTACTTTTTATGTCATAAGTTGGTTTTGGAGCATCTGTAACAGTGATAGAAGTCGTTGCTTTACAGCCTTTACTGTCTACCATTTCAATATTATACGTTCCTCCAGCAGTATATTCGAACGGATTTGTATTAATATAAGTAGGTGATCCATTTACGAAATACGTATATGGAGCAGTACCTCCTGATCCAGTTAATAAAATTTTTCCTGGGTTACAAGCTGTTAAAGGTTCGCTTATACTAGCAACTACTTTCGTTTGACTTGTGACTGTGTTAATTTTAATATTTGCTGTCTTTACATTACAAGAAGGAGCTGGTGGAGTCGGAGATCCAGTAAGGGCAGAACTCGTAATTCTAACATAATAGGTAACTCCTGGTGTTAAAGATGCAAAAGTCTGATTAGGAGTTGATACTGGTCCTACAGTTTGTAATAATGTATTGCTGCTGTTGTAAAGATAATAGTAATATTGATCTAAATTTTGAGCTCCAATTTTAATACTTCCTGTTTCACCGTAACAAACTGGTTGTGTAATTTCAGTATTTACAACTAAATCTAAACTTCTAACTAAAATATTAGGTACATTAAAAATACATGGATTTGTTGTAACTCCTTTTTGTCTAATATTAACACTATAAGAATTAGCAGCATTTGCAGCAATAGGGAAAACATTACTATTTTGCCAAGCTCCATAAGCTCCATTTGGATCTGTTCTTATAGCATATTCATATCCAGCAGGAACACCTTCTATTGTAATACTTCCTGCTTTTCCGCAAAGAATATCTACAACTTTCGCTGTTGGGTCTAATGAATTTGTATAGACATTAAAATAAAAACGGCTAAAACAGCTTCCAGCATAATTAATCGTCAAACGATATTGTCCTGCTATACTTGCCTTATAATCTGGACCAGTGCCCGCCGGAAGCCACTGACAAGCAGTTCCTTCGTTAGCACAATTTTCGTTTGTTGTTGCCGCACAGCTGGCAGTGTTTAATCTTTCCCAAACAATATTATTGCTATCGCTGATACCTGTTTTAATGTCTTTAAAAGCATTAGCCCCACATAAGAAAATATTTGGGAGCTTCTTTCCGTCATTAGGACAAGTAACAATTTGATCTGCAAAAGCAAGTACTGGGTTGTCTGCTGTAGCTCCAAATCTGGTTACAGTAAATGACTCCGAAATAGATCTACATGGCGCTGGCGCAAGATTGTAAACATAATAAACTCCTGGGTTTTTTACCGCAAAAGTTTGTCCTGTTCCAATTTGGTTTTTCATAGCGGCATCGCTATACCAAGTATAAGTAGAATATCCATCTGCAGCAACCAAGTTTACACTATCTGTACACAACGTTGCTGTTCTTTTATATTCACAACCCGCAACGTTAACCAAAAAGTTAGTCGCTTTTGGTATTAAAAGACAACCTGTATTAGTGTTCACACTCGGGTCATCAGAAATTACAAAAGTTGTATTTTGGGTACCTTTATAAGTTGCATATGCCGAGTTGTCAATACTGTTAGAACAAGCTTCATCCAGCATTGTACAGTCAGGAATTACTTGAACTTTAAAACCAATAGTTGTTTCAGTAATTCCACCTTTTTTAACTAATGAATTATCAACTTCAAAAACAATACTTCTAGTAGCTGGATTCCAAGATTTAACGCTTACACCAGTAGGTAAAGGAAGTAAATCTGCTGGATAATTAAAAATTACATTGATAGGCAATTGATCTCGAATTGTAAATGACGTTGCATCATCATTACCTGAATTTCTAAAACCAATTTTATAATTTAAAAGTTGTCCTAAAGTTACATTTTGTCCACCAATATTATTTCCTTGTGCATCTTGTACAATTTTTGTTAAAACAATTTTAGGCTCAATAATTTCAACATTAAAGGCATTAAAAAAGAGTCCGTAACCGTCACCGCTGGTCCTTAACTTTAAAGTTGCTTTAGTATCTCCATTTTTAATAACAGAATTATTTGCATTATTTAATTTAATAATTCCGGAGTCATATCCTAAAGTGTTAACACTTTTTGGATTTCGATCCGTAAAAGGACCATCTATGTTATTGATTGTACTGTTAAAAAAATTGTCTACTGGTCTTTCATTAGTAAAAATATCTGTACCATTTATAGAATAACGGTCTCCCGTAGTATTTCTATCTCCTTCATTAGCTGCAAAAGCAAGTTTTGCATTTACGTCTCCTGTTGGAATTGTTTTAAAACCTGAAATATCATAAGTTACATCTGGGCTATTTGCCTTAATAAATCTAAAACCATCAAATGATGTAATATATTTTGCAGTAGCTTTAGGATCTTCATAAATAACAAATAGCGACCATCCTGCAGCAAAACCTCCATTAATTGTACCTCTTGCAGATATAACATCGGCAACAGTATAAGTACCTTGAGGGTTTGTTAATCCTTGTAATAAAGTTGTTACATTATAATAGTAAGCATAAATAATTTGATCACCATTTGCAGTATCTGGATAATAATCATAAACTTTTTCTCCTACAATAGGTCTATAGGCTGTCTCACCAGGAAGCTTAAATTTTACATTTCCAATATTAGCACGAATCGTGGTACCATCGTCAATAGAAGCTTTGCTTAAGATACCAGTCCAGTACAAACCTGCGTAAACAATTTTATAACATTCTGCACTTGCAGTTGGTATCGCCAAATTAGCTGTACTTGAACTGAATGTACCATTGTCTCCATCAACATCAATATATTGCATATTGAGATCATTGTTGTTTTTATCAGTCGCGTCAAAAGCATTGTTAGGGCGCTCACCTGTTTTGTTTGCATCTCTATTCAAAATGTTATTACCAATCAAGAGCATGTCTCCTTTTAAGCTCGTATCGTAACGAACAGAGAAATCCTTTTGCGAGAAAGCAATAAAACTTTGTATAAAAAGCAATACAACTAAAACTGATTTTAAAGTAGTAGGTTTTTTCATAATATTATGGTTTCAGTTTAACTAACTGTTCCCTTGAAGGGGCATTCAAAAAAACAATATGTAATCTTATTTATTCTTAATTTTTAATATATCCTTCTTAAAAAAGAAGTTATCATTCCTATTTATATTCTACAATAATCTATTAATTCTCCACTTTTACGATAGCCATTTTCCCGTTGTATGGCTTGTTTCCTTTTGCTTCTAATGCTTTAGTTGCTTCTGGTAAACCATCAAACTTTTCGTAATAGATATAATATTTACTTGTTGTTACATTATAAAAGAAATTAATATCTGAACGTCCTGCTGCAACAGCCTGAGTCAGGAATTGATCTCTTTTTTCAACACTGCTGTGAACAGCAATAATCATATAATAACCACTTTCAGAATTTTTAATATTCTTGATAATCTGCATATTCGATTGGTCTTCACCAAAATCAAAATCACTTGCTGTTAATGGCGTGTTGCTTACTTTGGTAGTTTCTTTTATACGTTTAAGCGCTGCGAGATCCTGTGCATATCTACCTTGATCATTTTCATAAGCCGCACGTTTAATTCTACGTTTTTTCTCTATTTCAGTTTCAGCTTTAATACGCTCTAAATTCGCTAATAAATCTGCACTGTCCTGCTCCATTTTTAATTGAGCCGCTTTCAGTTCATTAATTTTCTCTAGGTAAGCCTTGTTTAAAGCATCATTTTTATTTGGTACTTTTTTAAGTCTTTCGTTATATAAATTTGTCAGCTTATTAAGCTCGTCTTTTGAATTTTTATTTGCCTCAGCAAGCTGTAATTTGAAAGCTTCTAACTGACTGTTTTCTGCTGCAACACTTTTAAATGGTTTAGGCTCTCTGTAGATTCCTTTTTCACTTAAATCATTCTCTTCTCTCAAGTCATCTAAGTCCTTTTGTTTATTTGCTACTGTTGCCGTAAACTGTGAATACAACTCTTTTTGTGTTTTAATAGCGGCTTCTATAGCTTTAGACAAGGCCTCAATTTCTTTTGCTGAATCATCTTTTGGAGTTGCCGCTAATTTTGCAGCTGCATCTGCATCTGCTTTCGCTTTTGCATCGGCCTCTAATTTCGCTTTCAATTCTGCTTCTTCAGCAAGTCTTGCTTGTAGAGCTTCTGCATCTGCTTTCGCTTTAGCATCTGCTGCTAATTTTGCCAAACGCGCTTCCTCGTCAGCTTTTGCTTTTTGTTCTACAGCTTGTTTCGCTTGAAGTGCATCAGCATCGGCTTTTGCTTTGGCGTCAGCAAGTAATTTTGCCTGTAATGCTATTGCGTCAGCTTTTGCTTTCGCATCGGCAGCAAGTTTAGCTTTAAGTGCTTCTGCATCGGCTTTTGCTTTGGCGTCAGCATCTAATTTTGCTTGACGAGCTTCTTCAGCAGCTTTTGCTTTAGCGTCAGCAGCTTGTTTTGCCTGAAGTGCTTCTGCATCTGCTTTCGCTTTTGCATCTGCAGCAAGTTTTGCTTTAAGAGCATCTGCGTCAGCTTTTGCTTTAGCATCAGCCGCAAGTTTAGCTTGTTTTGCTTCTGCATCTGCTTTTGCTTTTTCATCAGCAGCTAACTTAGCCAAGCGGGCTTCTTCAGCTGCTTGTAATTGTTTTGCCTCTGCTTCTGCTTTCATTCTTTCAGTTGCTTCTGCATCCGCTTTTACTTTTGCATCAGCAAGTAATTTTGCTTGTAATGCTTCCATATCGGCTTTTGCTTTTGCATCTGCAGCTAATTTTGCTTGTTGCGCCTCTGCATCTGCTTTTGCCTTTGCATCTGCTGCAAGTTTCGCTTGTAATGCTTCTGCATCTGCTTTCGCCTTAGCATCTGCTGCTAATTTTGCTTCAGCTGCTTGTTTTGCTTGAAGTGCTTCTGCATCCGCTTTTGCTTTTGCATCTGCTGCAAGTTTCGCTTGTAATGCTTCTGCGTCAGCTTTCGCTTTTGCATCTGCAGCTAATTTAGCTACACGCGCTTCCTCATCCGCTTTTACTTTTGCTTCAGCAGCTTGTTTTGCTTGAAGCGCTTCTGCATCTGCTTTTGCTTTTGCGTCTGCTACTAATTTAGCTTGCAATGCTTCTGCATCTGCTTTCGCTTTTGCATCTGCAGCTAATTTTGCTTGTTGCGCTTCTGCATCAGCTTTTACTTTTGCTTCAGCAGCTTGTTTCGCTTTAAGCGCTTCTGCATCAGCTTTTGCTTTTGCATCTGCAGTTAATTTTGCTTGACGTGCTTGTTCAGCCTCTTCTAATTGTTTTGCTTCTGCTTCAGCTTTTAATTTCGCTGTTGCTTCTGCATCTGCTTTTACTCTTGCATCAGCAATTAATTTTGCTTGTAATGCTTCCATGTCAGCTTTTGCTTTCGCGTCTGCGGCAAGTTTAGCTTGTACTGCATCTGCTTCGGCTTTAACTTTTGCTTCAGCGGCTTGTTTTGCTTGTAATGCTTCTGCATCAGCTTTCGCTTTTGCATCTGCAGCTAATTTTGCTTGCAACGCTTCTGCATCGGCTTTCGCTTTTGCGTCGGCAGCAAGTTTAGCTTGTACTGCATCTGCTTCGGCTTTAACTTTTGCTTCAGCAGCTTGTTTCGCTTGTAGTGCTTCTGCATCAGCTTTCGCTTTTGCATCTGCAGCTAGTTTTATTTTCAATGCTTCTGCATCTGCTTTTGCTTTTGCTTCAGCTGCAATTAATGCTTGTCTTGCTTCTGCATCCGCTTTCGCTTTTGCATCAGCAGCTAATTTTTCTTTTAAGGCTGCTTCCTCTGCTGTTTTTGCTTTCGCGTCAGCGGCTAATTTTGCCTTATTTGCGGCGTCGATATTTGCTTTAGTTTTTGAGTCTGCAGCAGCTTTTGCTTTTGCGTCAGCGGCCAGTTTTGCCTGATAAGCATCTGAGTCTGCTTTTGCTTTTGCATCAGCAGCTAAAATTGATTGTAAATCAGCAGCTTCGGCTTTCGCTTTTGCATCGGCTTTTCTCTTCGCTTCAGCAGCATCGGCTTTTGCTTTTGCATCAGCAGCAAGTTTAACTTTTAATGCTTCTGCATCAGCTTTTGCTTTTTCAGCTGTTAACTCTGCTTGTGTTTTTTGTGCCGTTGCAGGCTCGCTTGCCGCTTTTGCTTTAGCAGCATTTTCAGCGTCGGCTTTCGCTTTAGCATCTGCAGCTAATTTTAATTTTAATGCTTCAGCATCAGCTTTTGATTTGTCTGCCGCTAATTGTGCTGCAGTTTTTTGTGGTTCTGGCTTAGCAGCTGCCGCTTTCGCTTTTGCAGCTTCAGCATCAGCTTTTGACTTATCTGCAGCAAGTTTTATTCTTAGTGCTTCAGCATCAGCTTTTGATTTGTCTGCCGCTAACTGTGCTGCAGTTTTTTGTTCTCCTGTTGCTGTCTTGCTTGCAGTTAATGCTTGTGCTCTTGCAGCAGCAGCAGCATCTACTCTAGCTTTATTATCTGCAGCTAATTTTATTCTGCGTGCTTCAGCATCAGCTCTAGCTTTATCTGCAGCCAATTGGGCTTGTGTTTTTTGTTCTGTCGAAACTGCTTTGTTTGCAGTTGCTGTTTGGGCTCTCGCAGCAGCAGCAGCATCTGCTTTAGCTTTAGCTTCGGCAGCTAATTTTAGTTTTTGTGCTTCGGCAGCGTCTACTTTCGCTTTATTGTCTGCTAGTAATTTTGCTTTTGCGGCTTCGGCGTCAGCCTTTGCTTTTTCTGCAGCAGCTAATCTCACTTGTTGGGCTTCTGCGTCAGCTTTCGCTTTTGCTTCGGCTGCAAGTCTTGCTTTTTCAGCAGTATCTACTCGAGTTACCGGTGTAGTTGACTTTTTAGCCATTACTGGTTTTGACTTAGCAGGATCAATAAGCGAACCTTCTTCATCATCACCGTAATAGTAATTTTTGCTTTTGAATTTGTAGGCAATTGCAAATTCATGAGAACCACCTAAATTAGAAAAGTTGCCCATTCCTCTTTCGTAGTTGTATTCTATAGCAATGCTAGGAGAAATATTTACTCCCAATCCTGCAGAAACTCCGTATAATGTATTATAGCCAGCTTGAGCCCAAACTCCTTGCGGAATTGCGATCATCGCCAGACCTGAAAGTACTGTTTTATCTTTTTTAAGTTCTGTTCTTACAATTCCAGAAAATTTACTTCTGTCAAAAAAGCCATAACTATCAATATATCCGGTGTACATTGCATGCAGTTGAATAGCTCTCTCTGGATCGTCTTTAACCATTCCAGAACCAAAATTATAAAGTACTAAATTGTTTACTGCTAATCCGAAATCAAGAAAAGCTGTCCCGTAATTAATACCTGGATTTACAGTAAGAATTGTATTGGATGGATAATCACCAGTTAAAACGGTGTCATCCTCTGATATTATTTTCCCTTTGTTTAAGCCACTTTGATAAGCCCCAACATTTAAACCAAAAGTTAAATTACTGTCCTGTTCTAAAACAATGTTGTGTGCAAAATTCGCTACTCCGCCAAAAACGGTCATTAAACCATAATTTTGCTGAAATAAGCCAAAAGCAAATGCTTCATTTTCTCTAAAACGTCCTGAGTAATTAAACAAATAAGTATTTGGAGCATCTTCAAATTGTACCCATTGTCTTTTATTATAAAAACTAACATACGCATTTGTTTCGCGAACAAAACTGAATGTTGGATTAATTAAATATCTATTAAACTTTAAAGAATTTCTGATAGGTATGGAAAACGAAACAACTCCATTCTCAGGAGCATCCTGTGAATAGAGTACATTTGAAAAACCGTAAAATAAAGTTATGAATAGTAGGATTTTCTTCATATTATTTTATCACAGTTATTGATCCTTTTTTTTCACCTGCGTCGCCTTTAATGACATAGTAATAAACTGGATTTACATTTTTAAAATCAATTGAGGTCTGGGGCCAGTCGCCTTGATAATCGACGACATCTAAAACCTTATCGCCATTCGAACTTATAATCATGACGGTAGTAGCTGCATTTTTATATTCGTTTGGAATATTCCAATATGGATTTAAACCACTCAAATTAATAATGTTTGGGATAACTCCTGAAGGGCCTGAATTTCCTAAAACTTTAAATACTAATTCTTTTGTAGCTATACATCCTGAAGCTTGCGAAATTTTTACTTTATAATTACCTCTAACGGCTATTAGATAAGTGTCTGTCGTTGCACCAGAAATAAGAGTATTGTTTAAATACCACTCATAAGTTGGACTTGTTGCATCTGTTGTTACAGTAGCATTTACAGTTTCACCTTCGTTAAGTTCAAACTCATCTGCAACATCAATACTTGCATTAAAACTATTGTTTTTAAGATCAATTGTTCCCGTAGCTTTACATCCTCCAAAATCAACATCAACCGTATAAACAGCTTCTTCATTTGTAGTATAATTTCTACCTGTCTCGCCAGAGATTACTGTGCCATTCTTCTTCCAAACATAACTGTTTCCAGATGTAGCTGTTAAAACTGTACCTGTTCCGTTTGAACAAAAAGGGTTTCCTAAACTTGAGGTTACAGTAACTCCAGATCCTGAACTTGAAGAAGTTACAGTAACACGATTAGAACTAAAGTTAACATCAGAACATAACCCATAATCAATCTCTGCGTAGTATTTTCCGGTAGTATTTACAAGTAACGTACTAGAGCTTTGTCCTGTAATTCGAACATCGTCTTTATACCACTTGTATTTAATTTTTGAATAATTTACTGGAGATGAATTTGGAACAGTTGGCGTTTCGTTATTAATCGTAAGCGTTAGACTTCCGCCAGAACATATCATAGCAGCATCGCTTCTGTTATTAATAAAGAAAGAAGCTTCGTAATCTTTGTAATAGGCGGGAAAAGAAGTGTTTCCTAAAGAATTTTTGAATCTTGTACTCGTTACTCCTGTGGAGCTTTTTACTCTTAAACCATAAGCATCAGATCCAATTAAATCAGTTGGTACGGCGTATTTAATTGTTTTTTGTGTTGCTGAAACATCAGTAGTAAGAAGTAGCGTTGTTGCAATTGGATTATTTGCACTATCAACCAATTCAACTACAAACGTTGTACCTGCAGGAAAATCTACATAACTAAATGTGGCATAAAATTCATTAAAACTTCCACCGGCGCATAATTTCTCTAAACCGTCAAACTGCTGTGGCACAATGGTTTGCGCGTTAACATTTGATTCGAAAGCAAATAATGCGCCGAAGAAAATTAAATATTTAGTTAAAAATAGAGTAGTTTTTTGAATCATATAGTGCGTTTTCTTGCTAAATCTATATTCTCAAAAAACAAAATATCAATGAATGTTTCTGAAAAATCATACTTATAGTTCTCGATAATGTCTTTTGCAAGAACAGAATAAGAGCCTGTAATTAACGATTCTTCTTGGCATTCTAAAGTCTGATTTTTTCCATCAGCTGCCATAGCAAGACTACCCTTGGGGATGGATAGTCCTGCTATAAACTGATTAGAATTATCTAATTTGCTAATACAAGCAGTATCAGCTATCTCGATCTTTTGGTTGCTGTTAAACGCCGTTGCAGTGCATTCTAAGTCATTAGAAACTGTAGTTGTTTCTGATTTACTTTGTGCGTGTAAACTTAATGCAATAGGCGAAACCAAAAATATAATATAAATATATTTTTTTATAGATGGGGCCATTATGTTTTGATCTTTATTTGAGTCCTGTTCGAGACGAATACATAAATTGTGTCTGGGGACTTAATTAATAAAATTTACGCTCTGAAATAAAAATCTAAATCTATCTATCTGTTTCCGCTAGATGCTGTGATTTTGCCTAACTGTAATCTGAAATCTGGTTTTTTAGGATTGTAGATATCAATGAATGTTTCTTTGTTATCACTTTGTGCCATAACATTGAAAAACACAGGGTTTCCGTACCAGCTTTCTAAATCTTCATTGTTTGAATTATACTCTGTAAAGATATTTCCGTTACATAAGTTAAAGTACATTTCTTCAATTTTAATTTTCTTAAGATTGGCATCATTAATCTCTGTCTTACTGTCTAATAAAACAGCAGGGTTAAATCCAGAGATCACACTGCGCTTCATTTCAAGAGAAGCAGTTTCAGCAACATAAATTGCCTCTTTTACTAAACCAGCCTGAATATCGGCTTTGATGTTCTCACTGTCGTTAAGCATTGTAATATTTGTAGCAACAACAAGTGTTTGTTTTTTAGTAAAATCTGTTTCATTTTTCTTTTCGAAAGATTTTACCTCTAAACAACGAGATCCGTCTTTATTACTAGATAAATAAGAAGATCTTACTGCCAATGAGTTGAATAAACGGCATTGAACACCTTGAGTAAATTTATAATCGTCGTTGATTGATTTGTAAGACACTAATTTAGTAGCATTTACATCACCTCCAAAAAAGGCAAATGAGTCACCACCAGAGTAGCTAACCATAACGTTTTCAAGTATTGTTTTGTTTCCAACACCAGCAACAGTTAAACCGTTAAAAGTATCAACTCCTTTAACTTTTTTTCCTGCAAATTCGATTCTCACATATCTTAAAATTCCTGAATTTCCCGCAACATTGTCACCACCGTAAGTAGTAAGTGTAGGATCAAGATCCATGTTGTAAGAACCAACATTTCCAAATTTATTGATTGGAGCATCTCCAAGAAGAACAAGTCCACCCCAGTCTCCAGCTTTTTTCTGGCTGCGGTTAGATGTAAATACGATTGGGTCAGTCTCTAAACCATCTGCAACTATTTGTGCACCTTTTGTAACTACCAAAGTTCCTTTAGTTTCGAAATCTCCGATAATTAAAGTTCCTGGCTCAATTGTTAAAACGGCATTGTTTGTAACATAAACGTTTCCTTGCAAAACATAAATATTCTTCTTCAGCAATTTAGTATTAACAGAAATGTTTCCTGCTAAAATTTGGTTTGCTTCTCCATACTCTACTTTGTTAGGCTTAAATTCGGTCCAGTTGTTCAACCAATTGTTATAGCCCATAATTCCTTTTTCTTGCTGAGCAGTCATACTTGTAACTGTCAAAAGAACACAGATCATTTGAGTAATTTTTTTCATGATATGGGGGTATTAAGGTTAATATATAAATTTGGGTATGCGTATGCGTATGCGTAAATGAAAAAACTCATCTCGATTTTTTCTGGCTTAAATCAGAACACATCGAGAACGAGTTGTTTTTTATCTCTTTTTAAAAATGACGCTTGAAACCCAATCCAATTACGTAAACACTTCAAAAAAGGTTTTAAAAAATATTTTATTTATTACATTTCATTCAATTCGTTGAATTCGTGTAATGATTTCAATGTGCTTTCGTAAAATAAAATTGCAGCAATTAAGTTTCCTTTATCTGAATAAGGCATCATTTTTCGCTGAAAATCTACAGTAGTATCTAAGAAGGTTGTAGTACCAACTGCCTGAGCATCTAATACTTTTTTGTGCTCACTATCGTCCGGAATACCTAAGTCTGCCATAGTAACACCTGGTTTAGTAACCAAAGCAATATAAGGAAGAGTCTTAACTAAAACTTTAATACGCTCAATGTACAACTCTAAAAGTTCTCCTTTTTGCATACCGCTCAATTCTTTTTGATCATGGTATTTGCGAATAAGAGCTGTTGTACTGATAATACTTCTTGGAGCATTTTTTGCTTGTGCTGAAATAGCGCCAGTTGTCAAGAAAAAAAGTGCACTTAAAAAAATAATTTTCCCTTTCATAGATTCTTATTTATAATTGGTTGTTATGAAAACAAAAATATATAAATTAACTTAAATTGCAACTTTATTGATTTCTTTTTTCAAAAAAAAACCTTAAAGAAATCTTAAAATTTAGTCTTATGTCGAGAAAATATGCGTTTTAACGAGCTTTTTGTTAAATTTGTTAAGGCTTAAACTGTAAGGCAATAATTATTAAAAAAAGCCAAATATTTCTATTAATAACCAAAAAACACATACGATAATCGGTTTTTTGAAAAAACTATTAACAAAAAAGTCTTAATATCTCCTCGAAATGATCTCTTTATTAACACAAGTTGGTTAACAAGCTTAAAAAAATAGCCCAAAAACTTTTATTCTGCTATAAATAAAACTGCTTCGATAAACTTTTGCGCGAAAATTTTTGACTACATCATTTTCTTCTATCTTTGCTTCATGCAATTTTCTCAAATTTTAGGTCAAGATTACATCAAAAGTCACTTGATAAAAAGTGCAGCTTCTGGACGAATTCCGCACGCGCAATTATTCATAGGTCCAGAAGGAAGCGGTACATTATCAACGGCTATTGCTTACGCTCAATATATTTTATGCAGCAACACGGGCGATGAAAACTCAAACGGAAATGATTCCTGCAATTTGAAGTTTCAAAACATTTCGCATCCCGATCTGCATTTTATTTACCCAACTGTTACAACCGAAGATGTAAAAACCAAACCCAAAAGTTTAGATTTTATCCAAGATTGGCGCACATTTATTCAAGAAATGCCATACGGCGGATTATTTGACTGGTATAAAATTCTTGGTGTTCAGAACAAACAGGGAGAAATTCGTGTTGAAGATGCACAGGAAGTTTTAAAATCCCTCTCACTAAAATCTTACGAAGGCGGGTATAAAATTATGATTATCTGGATGGCCGATAAAATGAATATTGCGGCTTCAAATAAATTATTAAAGCTTTTAGAAGAGCCTTCTGATAAAACTATATTTATTCTGATTTCTGAAAACGAAGAAGATATTATTCAAACCATACGTTCTCGCTGTCAGGTAATTCACTTTAATGGACTACCAGAAAAAGTAATTGCAGAAGCTTTAGTTTCTCAGGAAAACATAGATCCTAATTTGGCTAAAAAAATTGCACATCAGGCTCAGGGAAATTTCAATAAAGCAATTCATCTTTTAAAAGAAGATGATTCTGAATATCCTTTTGAACAATGGTTTGTAAATTGGGTTCGCGCCGCTTTTAGAGCAAAAGGAAATGCAGCAGCAATTCAGGACTTGATTTCCTGGAGTGAAGAAATTGCATCTCTTGGACGCGAAAGCCAAAAAAAATTCATCCAGTTTTGTATCGAAATGTTTCGTCAGGCGCTTTTGCTTAATTATGAAACGCCAAGCTTAGTTTATATTGAACCAAAAGTTGACAAGTTTAAACTTGAAAATTTTGCGCCTTTTGTAAACGGAAATAATATTCACGAAATTTTCAAAGAGCTTTCAGATGCCATGTATCATATTGAAAGAAACGGAAATGCAAAAATAATCCTAACCGATTTATCTATAAAATTGACTCGTTTAATTCATAAAAAATAGTTTTCAAATGAATAATGTTGCCTCTATTTTACTTTTAGCGTTTTTAGCTTTAACGTTTTTACAATCCGGATATGAAAAAATATTTTATTGGAATGATAATGTTACCTGGCTTAAAGAACATTTTGCAAAAACACGTTTAAAAAACCAAGTGCCGCTTGCTTTGCTTCACCTTTTAATTTTAGAATTAATTTCTGGGGTGTTATGCGTAGTTGGTGCTATACAATTACTCACAAACAGCGGACGCGAATTTGGTTTTTACGGAGCCATTTTTTCGTGTATCAGTTTGTTAATGATGCTTTTCGGTCAGCGATTAGCCAAAGATTACGATGGTGCAAGAACCATTGTTATCTATTTTATTCCGGCTGTAATGGCTGTTTATTGGCTGAATTAAATCAGCTTGCTTATTTTAAAAATTTATATTAAAAAATGAATCCAAAACACCCTTCAGAATCTCTAACTATATTAACAGATTTAGTTTTACCGAGCGAAACAAATCCGCTAAACAACCTTTTTGGCGGCGAATTATTAGCCCGAATGGATCGAGCAGCAAGTATTGCAGCCCGCAGACATTCACGCCGAATTGTAGTTACAGCATCTGTAAATCACGTTGCCTTTAACAGAGCAATTTCTCTTGGAAGTGTTGTTACGGTTGAGGCAAAGGTTTCAAGATCTTTCAAAAGTTCGATGGAAGTTTTTATTGATGTTTGGGTAGAGGACCGCGAATCTGGAAACAGAACAAAAGCAAACGAAGCTATCTATACATTTGTTGCTGTTGACGATACCGGAAGACCTGTTGAAGTGCCGCCAATAGCGCCAGAAACCGAACTTGAAATTCAGCGTTTCGATGCAGCTTTACGAAGAAAACAATTGAGTTTATTACTTGCTGGAAAAATAAAACCTTCTGAAGCTACAGAATTAAAGGCTTTATTTTTATAGTCATTTTGATACAATTTGGAACAATGAACTTCAAAAAAAAGAACTAATTTTACACCATTACAAGCCTGATACAAATCTAAATCAGTACGTTATTAATTTCTGATTTGTTTTGAGAATGAAAGAATTATAAAATTTTAGATGAAAGAAAAAGAAAAAAAAGAGATGAGTTCAGAGAAAGATGCCAAATTAAAAGCGTTACAACTTACGCTTGACAAACTAGATAAAACTTACGGAAAAGGAACCGTAATGAAAATGGGTGACAAAGCCATTGTTGAAGTAGAAACTATTTCTTCAGGTTCTCTTGGTGTTGATTTAGCTCTTGGGGTAAATGGATATCCAAAAGGAAGAATTATCGAAATATACGGACCAGAATCATCTGGTAAAACTACTTTAACATTACATGCAATTGCTGAAGCTCAAAAAGCGGGAGGAATTGCTGCTTTTATAGATGCTGAACATGCTTTTGATAGAAATTACGCTGAAAAATTAGGCGTAGATATCGAAAACTTGATCATCTCTCAGCCAGACAACGGAGAACAAGCTTTAGAAATTGCAGAAAACTTGATTCGTTCAGGCGCAATTGATATTGTGGTAATTGACTCGGTTGCGGCTTTGACTCCAAAAAGTGAAATCGAAGGTGAAATGGGAGATTCTAAAATGGGTCTTCACGCACGTTTAATGTCTCAAGCTTTGAGAAAATTAACGGGTACAATCAGCAAAACAAATTGTACTGTTTTCTTCATCAACCAGTTGAGAGAGAAAATTGGAGTTATGTTTGGAAATCCAGAAACTACAACAGGTGGTAACGCTTTAAAATTCTATGCTTCTGTTCGTTTAGATATTCGTCGTTCTTCTCAAATTAAAGACGGTGAAAATGTTATTGGAAACAGAACCAAAGTAAAAGTGGTTAAAAATAAAGTTGCTCCGCCTTTTAAAACTGCTGAATTCGACATTATGTATGGAGAAGGCGTTTCTAAAACTGGAGAAATTCTTGACTTGGCTGTTGAATTTGAGATTGTTAAAAAAGCAGGATCTTGGTTCAGCTATGGAGATACTAAATTAGGACAAGGCCGTGATGCGGTTAAAGCGCTAATTAAAGACAATCCAGAATTAGCTGATGAATTAGAAGCAAAAATTAAAGCTCATATCAAAGAATTAGCAAACGCATAAAACTATAAAGCCAGCAAATTGCTGGCTTTTTTTATTTACAGCCCGACATGTTTTTAACTTGTCGGGTTTTTTATTTCAAAAAAATAAAAAAATGACGCAACCATTTCGCAATAGCGCTATCTAGTTAAATAGACGTAAGAAGTTGATTTGGTACTTGGCCATAAGTACCACTTTCAGAGACTTTTTAGAATAAATTTGGTTGGTTTATGTCAATAAAAATCCGTCGGCTTAATTTGGTGCTGGCGGGTTTTTATTATTTTTTGGGGAAAAATTTATTTTAACGCAACCTTTTTGATTTTTAGCTCTCTTTTATATTATGAAGTTAACTTGAGTTTGACAAAACTCTTTATTATCAACCCATAATATTTTAGTCATGAAAGAGAAAATAGAAGTGTTGTACAGTAAAAACCGAAAAAAAACCAAATTAAAACTACGAAAAGTATTGCGTTTTATTTCAGAAAAAATAATACACAGATAAATTTTGGATATAAATAAGGGGTTATTTTAGTTCAAAAGAAAACCCGACAATCCTGATGCTTAAGGTTTGTCGGGTTATATATTTGGAAATTACTTTTTAGGTTTCTCTTTTTTAAATTCAAGCAATCCTTTGTATATCAATTGTCTAATTTGATCCCGAAGATCTTTTCGGTTTTCGCCGCCTAATCCTTTTGTTTCTACAAATGGCAGGACTTTTACGCGCATTTTTCCTGGGCTTCCACTTAAAAAAGTATATGAAAAACGCTCTTTGTTATCTGCAAAAACAATCGGAACTATCGGAATTTGATGCTCAATTGCTAGACGAAATGCTCCGTCTTTAAACTCATCCAGCAAAACACTTTCGTCATCTGGAACTCCTCCTTCTGGAAAAATACAAATACTAAGCCCTTGATTTAGTCTGTCTTGCGCTCTTTTAAAAACATCATTTTTACTTCTAGAAGAATTTCTGTCAACCAAAATACAAGTTCGTTTGTAAAAAAACCCGAATAACGGAATCTTAACCAATTCTTTTTTTCCAACAAATACAAACGGATTTCTAACTACTGCCAACATTAGCATGATGTCGGTCATCGAAGTATGATTCGCTACAATCATGTAGCTTTTGTTTTTTATTAATTTCTCTTGACGTTCGACTTTATAATAAAAACCCATCCCAAAAAGGATAAATTTAGCCCAAATGCGAGCCATTTTAAAGAAATACGGATATCCACTTTCTGATATAATAGAAATCAGCAAAAACGGCAACATAATCAATATCGGAATGGCCATCAGAATATAAAACCAAATGCGCCATAAAACCCAAAAAACAATCTTAATTCCTTTCATGGTTTCAAATGTAAGAAAAGAGAAATTAATTTAGATTCTTAGCTCATTAGATTTTTAGAATATTAGGCTTTTCTTTTAAAATAAACTTTAAATCCGCTATATGTAAAATAAACTTGCAGAGTTTGCGAAAAACTTTGCGAACTTTGCGGATAAAAAAAATAAACTTGCAATCTTTGCAGTTAAAGAATAAGAAAAACGAGAATGGCAAAAATACTTACTGGTGTTCAGAGTACTGGAACGCCACACTTAGGCAATTTATTGGGCGCAATTATTCCTGCAATTGAGTTATCAAACAATCCGGCAAACGAATCGTATTTGTTTATCGCTGATTTACATTCGATAACACAAATTAAGGACGGGAAAACTTTAAGAGAAAACACATATAGCACTGCTGCTGCATGGCTTGCATGCGGATTAAATCCTGACAAAGTTACATTTTACAGACAGTCTGATGTAACTCAAACAGCCGAATTGACTTGGTATTTAAGTTGCTTTTTTCCGTTTCAGCGTTTGACTTTAGCACATTCTTTCAAAGATAAATCAGATCGTTTAGACGACGTGAATGCTGGACTTTTTACTTATCCGATGTTAATGGCGGCAGATATTTTGTTGTACGATGCCGAATTTGTTCCGGTTGGAAAAGACCAATTGCAGCATTTAGAAATCACACGCGATGTGGCTTCCCGTTTCAATCATCAAATGGGCGAAACATTTGTAATTCCTGAAGCTAAAATTCAAGAAGACAGTATGTTGATTCCGGGAACGAATGGTGGAAAAATGAGTAAGTCGGCCAATAATATTATCAATATTTTCTTGGATGATAAAACACTTCGAAAACAAGTAATGAGTATAGAAACGGACAGCACACCGCTTGAAGAACCAAAAAATCCAGATACTTGTAATGCTTTTGCAATTTATTCGCTTTTAGCAGATGATGCCCAAATTGCAGCAATGAGAGCCAATTATTTAGGAGGTAATTATGGTTACGGTCATGCAAAACAGGCTCTTTTTGAATTGATTACAGAAAAATTTAAAACTGAAAGAGAAAAATACAATTACTACATCAACAATCTTGAAGAAGTAGATGCACTATTGAAAAAAGGAGCTTCAAAAGCTTCAGTTGTAGCTGATGGCGTTTTGGCAAAAGTTCGTCAAGTTCTTGGATTTGAAAAATAGAAATATGGGTCAGGAATTACAACAATTTCAATCAATGAATTTTTGAAAATTGTTGTAATTTTTGACAATTGTTTTTTTATTAGATTGCCTCAAACAATTTTCCCGGCAACGGCCTAATTATACCTTTAAGTTCCATATTCAAAAGAATTCCCGAAATTCTATATATTGGAAAATCGCATTGCAAAGCAATAACATCCAGCAATTCTTTTCCGTTTGTTAACAAGAAATCGTAAATCCTTTGTTCATCAGGTTCTAAATCGACAAACAATTGTTTTTGTATCGGTTTTGCTTTATTTTCAACATCCCAGTTCAGCATATAAATTAAATCGGCAGCACTGCTCAAAACATTTGCTTTTTGTGTTTTAATGAGATCATTACAGCCTTGGCTGTATTTATCTGTTACGCGTCCTGGAACGGCAAAAACATCACGGTTATAATCGTTGGCCATATTCGCCGTAATAAGCGATCCGCCTCGATCTGCAGATTCTATAACAATGGTGGCTTCGGTCATTCCGGCAACGATGCGGTTTCGGCGTACAAATTTTTCTTTATCTGGGTTTGAGGAGCTCCAAAACTCGGTAATAAATCCGCCATTTTCTTCCATTTTTGCAATATATTTTTTGTGCGTTTTTGGATAAATTTGGTTTAACCCATGTGCTAAAACTCCAATTGTCTGCAAGTTGTTTTCCATCGCCAATTGATGCGCGACAATATCAACTCCGTAGGCAAATCCACTTACAATAACTGGATCAAGAGGTGCTAAATCTTCGATTAATTTTTTGCAGAAGTCTGTTCCGTACGAAGTAATCTGGCGAGTTCCGACAATACTGATTAATTTTTTGTTTTTTAAATTTATTTTCCCAGACGAAAAAATCAAAACAGGAGAATCGATACAATGTTTAAGCCTTTCCGGATAATCTTCATCCTGAAAAAAGGAAACTTTTATACCGTCCGATTTAATAAATTCAAGTTCCTGATTGGCTTTTTCAAAAATGGTTTTGTCTTTTAAATTTCGAAGCAATACAGAACCAACTCCATCAATTCCAGATATTTGAGTTGGTTTCATTTTAAAAACAGATTCGGCATTGCCACAATGCATCAACAATTTTTTGGCCATAATATCTCCAACGCCATCCACTTTTAATAAGGCTAATAAATAAAATAATTCTTGATCTGACATGGCTTTTAAATTGTGTTAAGCGTGGCGAAAAATTTTTGAAATCAACATTTTGCAATCGATTTTTAAGAACGGCAAATATATAAATTAGAAGTAAATTCTTTCAAAAAATAAATAATTAAACATTTCTCCTGAGTTTTAATAAAACACTAAATTTATTTAACTAATTGAAAATTAATTGTATATAAAAATATTCGAATTGTTAATAAAAATTGTGAATAAAATTTTGATAACTATATTCGTTGCATAACTTTGTTACTATGAAAATCGAAACTTATATAGCACAGTTATTATATCGTTATCAGTGTGTAACGGTTCCAGGCTTTGGAGCATTTTTAACCGAAATTCAATCGGCACAGCTGAATGAAAGCACAAATTCGTTTTTTCCGCCTAAAAAAATGCTCTCTTTTAACAGTCATCTTAAAAACAATGATGGACTGTTGGCTAATCATATCGCTCACTCAGAAAAAACATCATATGGTTTTGCTGTCAGCGCAATCGCATTCGAAGTTTTAAGCTGGAAGAAAACCTTAGAAGAAGGAGGTTCAATCAGTTTGAAGAATATTGGAGAAATTCGTTTTAATTCTGAAAAAAATATCATTTTTACACCAAACGATCAAACTAACTATTTGGCGACTTCTTTTGGATTAAGCCCGTTTGTTTCTCCAATTGTAAAAAAAGAGATCTTCGAGAAAAAAATCGAGAAAATTACAGAAAAAGAAACAGTTGCATTATATGAGGACGAAGAAAAATCATCAAATTCTCTTTTAAAATATGCTGCATTTTTTGTCTTAGGACTTGGAATCACAGGAAGCATTGGATATCCTCTGTATCAAAATCAGATCGACAGCAAAACACTTATTGTAGAAAGTGCTGTTCAGAAAAAAGTACAAAACAAAATTCAGGAAGCTACATTTTTTATCCAAAATCCATTGCCTGCAGTAACACTTTCAGTTGACTCTGCAAAAGTAGAAATGGCTGAAAAAGTAATGCCTTACCATATTATGGCTGGGGCTTACAGAAGCGAACAAAATGCAAGAAAAGCGTATAACCAACTAATTAAGGATGGTTACCAAGCAAGAATGCTGGGAGAAAACAAACACGGATTATTTCCTGTTTTGTACGGAAGCTACGCAACAATGGCTGAAGCCGAAAAAGCACAAAAAGAAATACAAAAAGGCGAAAATCCAGATGCTTGGATTCTCATCGAAAATCTATAAAATTTTAAAAATCCTATTCAGCCGAATAGGATTTTTTTTGTCTTATTTTATCTTTTTAAAAACCTCATTATACTCCCTACAGATAATTGTACGGCTATTTTTGCGCTTATTTATTATTAAAAATAACGCAATGAATTTTACATTAAAATTATGTTTAGCTCTACTTTTAGCGATGAGTTCTCAGTCTTTTTTTGCACAACAATTCAAAGACCAGAAAACTCAGGAAATTGAATTTAGAAATTCAGAAAATGAAGCAAGAAGAATTTCAGAAGAGAATCATAAAAGACTTGACGACAAAATTTCAGACTTAAAGAAACAACAAAAAGAAGTTGAAACAAAGAAGAAAAACCTCGTTAAATCTGAAAATGATTTAAAATCAACAAAAGAAAAAATCAGCAAATTGGAACTTGCAAATCAAAAGATCGAAAGTAAAATAACAACAACTTCGGTTTCTGATGAAGAAATTCAAAAACAAAGAATAAAAACTAAAGAAAACGAGGTAAGTATTCAAAAACTTAAATTGACGCAAATAACACAGCAAAAAGAGCTCGAAAAGGTTATTTCATCGCTGTAAACAAAAAACCCAATTCAATGAATTGGGTTTTTTGTTTATCGTGGAACAATGATTGCATCTTGAGAAAGTATTTCTTCACCGTTTTGGTAAATCGTGAGTGAAGCTGGCGGCGAATCTGAAGTGCCCAAAACAATAATGTAGCACTCGTAAAGATACGCACCTTTTTTAAAATTGAATTTGCTGTTTCCTCCACTTCCATCTGCAATCCATTTTCCGTTAGAAATTATTAAATCCGGTTCTTCGCTCATGGATTTTTTAATTGACCATGAAGCGTATCTGTAATTTTCATTTCCTAAATCGTCAATTCTTATTCGGAATTTTGATGTTTCTAAAATATAAAGCGGTTTTTTGAAAGTCGCAATAGATGAATGTAATTTTGTTTTCTCTCCAGAGATCAACTTATTTTTAAGAGCGGTCTCTGCTTTAGATTGGTAATTGATACTTATAATTTTTCCGTCAGTATCAATCCATAATGTACCCTGATTCAGCATAATACCGCGCCAGCCAACCTCAGACCAATCTTTCGCCGGATTCGATTTTACTATTTCTGCTTTTAAAGCAGCATCAAAAATTTGATCATATCTCTTTAAAAATTCAGCTTTGTTTTTAACAGCAGGAATAGGATATTCACGACTGAGCGGAAAAGAGATAAAAGAAGCAACTCCAGCTTTGTTATTACTTTTTACATTTGCGATAAAGCTTTTAACGAACTTTTGATATTCTGGTTTTAAATCCTGACTTACAGCATTCTGCAGTGAAAAAATAAGTAATGCAATGTATATTAACTTTTTCATGTTTTCTATTTTACATAATGTTTTTACGAGTAGCTTTTAAATCTACGTTTTTAGATTGTCAACCTAAGATACAAAATTTAAAATCAATTTATGCTGGCTTTGAACATTTTAAGTTCATCCCACGTAAATTCATCTCCATGTTTTTCTTTTAATCCGTTCAAAGATTCTTCCTGATAAAACTCAAAAGCATCACGAAGTGCCAAGATTTTATCGTACGGCAGCACATCAGAAATATCAACTTTTTTGGCTTGAATCAATTTGACTAAGTGCATTTCGATGGTTTGGACTGTGAGTTTTCGAATACGTGCAATATCTTCAATAGAATTTTTCTCGAGCCAAAGTTCATGCGTTTCTTCTACAGTGGTCTTTTTTATGGATTTTGGCTCATTTTTATCGAGTTTTTTCGCCACGTAACGCACAACAGGTTCATCGAGTTTAAAAATATCAGTATTGCTCATATTAAACTCCTCCCGAATTTTCGAAATTTTATCCGTTTTGAAATTCTTAATCTCGGGTGATGTTAGTTTTTCTTTAGAAATTGGTTCTCCAGCCACCACAATTTCTATAAGCAGTTTGGCTTTCATTAAACGCAAAACGGCTTTCGTTTGAAGATCATCTAGAAAAGCTAATTCTTCATAAAACTCTTTTACTTTTTTAAATTTCTGAATTTCAGCCATTTTCTGTAAAAGATCTGTTACCAACTTATCCATTGGCTTAAAGAAATAATCGTATGCCGCCACTACCCTTTCCTGCACAAAAAATAAATCTACAGTTTCTTTATTAAAAATTTTATTGAGCTGCTGGATAAATTTTTGAGCTGGATCTACGAGTGAATCCATTATTTCTAAACGTTTATGTGCCCAAGCAGAATGTTTTGCTTTTTCTGAATTTACGGCATTTTCATTATAACTAAAACGATGATTACGCCATTCTTGAGCGAGATCTGTCCAATTAAAACTGTTAATCAAATAGTTATGAATAAAATTTTTAGTTTCGAAATGCAAAGAATGCTTTAAAACTTCTTCGGTAGCTTTGTTCAAAGCGTAGTCCATTACATCTTGATCGTTAGAAATGCCATTCATTTGTATCGGAGAAAGCAAAATAAGCCCATTTAAAGACGTTAAACGCGATAATGCTACATATGCCTGTCCTGGCAAAAAAACTTGCGATACATCAAGCGCTGCTTTCTCAAAAGTTAAACCTTGACTTTTATGAACCGTAATTGCCCAAGCCAATTTGATTGGATAATGCGCAAAAGTGCCTAAAACTTCTTCTTCAATCTCTTTTGTGAGCTCATTTACTTTATAACGTATATTTTTCCACTCGTATTTTTCAACTTCAATTGTTTTGTTCTCTTCCGGAAAATGCACGAAGATTTCTTCTGGTGAAAGTGACTTGATAACGCCCATTTTTCCATTAAAATAGCGCTTTTCAAAAGATAAATCGTTCTTTACGAACATAATCTGAGCACCTACTTTTAGTTTTAAATTTTCTTCAACCGGAAAAATTTTCTCTGGAAAATCACCCACAACAAAAGGCTGAAAAGTATATTCATTTCCTGCTAAATCACTAATTGCCTGTTCGTTCATAGAATCAGCCTTCACATTATGCGTCGTTAATGTGATGTAGCCCTTATTATTTTTTAAATCGAAATCTGGTTTTACATATTCGTTTAAAATCTCAATATCCTGAGGTGTAATCTGATTGTTTCGAAGATTGTTCAAAACAGATATAAATTTATCATCTGTCTGACGGTAAATCTTAGATAATTCGATATACAACGGTGGATTTTGCTGCATTACATGCGAATGAAAAAAGAATTTTCCTTTATAAAAATTGCGTAAAGTGCGCCATTCTTCATCCCGAATTACTGGTGGCAACTGCAATAAATCGCCAATAAAAAGCACCTGAACGCCTCCAAAAGCGCGTGTGTTTTTACGGACTGTCTGCATCATAAAATCTATAGCATCCAGCAAATCAGCACGAAGCATACTTACTTCATCAATAATCAGCAACTCCATGTTTTTTATGACATTTCGCTTGACATTATTCATTTTGAAATGTCTTCTCAACGTTTCTTTATTCTCAAATTTTACCGTTTCAGTAAACTGTGAATTATTCTCATACGAAGGAATAAAAGCCGAAAATGGCAGTTGAAACATCGAATGAATCGTTACACCGCCAGCATTTAAGGCCGCAATTCCAGTAGGCGCTACAACTACAGTGTTTTTGTGAGTGGTGGCGATAATTTCGCGCAAAAGAGTGGTTTTACCTGTTCCGGCTTTACCAGTCAGAAAGATAGATTTTTGTGTTTGATTAATGAATTGTAAGGTGTAAGCTGCTGCTTCTGAAACGTTTTGCATTTGGCGTATATTGAAAACTAAAAGTATAGCATTTTTATAAAAGAAAAAACCTAAATCTTAAGAGATTTAGGTTTTTAAATAGTTAGTTAACTTGGCAGTTATTTTTTAGCCTCTTCTTTAGGAGCATCTGTTTTTGGAGTTGCTTTGTATTTTTCATTCAAAGCTTTAATCAAATCTTTTGTAATATCAAACTTATCCTCTGCATACAAAATAGTTGCAGCATCTCCTGTTCCGTAAATATAAGAGTAACCGTTTTTCTTTCCGTAGTCTTTAATGAATTTTTTAACTCCGCTTATCAAAGAATCTCTTTCTACACCAATTTCTTGTTGCAATTGTTGAGACAAAGCTTGTTGAGCATAACCCAACTGCTGCTCTCTTTTTTGCAGTTCCGCACCTCTTTGTTGTGCCCAAGCCTGACCATTAGCTTGTGCTTGACTTTGAAAATTAGCAGCGTCTTGTTTAAAACGAGTAATTTCGGCTTGTAATTGTCTTCCCTTTTCTTCTGCTTGAGCTTTGTATTTAGCTTCAAGATCTTTTGATTCAGTGTACTCATTCATCAAAACTGAAGTATCTACGTAAGCTGTTTTTACTTCCTTAACTTCCGTTGCCTTATTACACGAAACAACTAAAATTGAAAGTGCGATAATTACTAATGCTTTTTTCATTTTCTAAATTTCTAATTTTTTTTAAGTATTGAAGACAAAAATATAAAAAAATAAATAGCATTGACATAAAGTTTAAAAAATGCTAGAATTTTATGATATTGTTTTTATTTATGGAAAGAAAAATGTCAATAATTCAACACTATTAAAACTGGCTTTAATAGCTTTTATTAGAAACAACTTCTCAAAAAAGCCGTATTTCCACCTCAATCAAGGTGAAAAAACAGCTTAAATACGCTTAAATTACGTTTGGTTGTTTTTTAAGATGTAAATATGCGATGAATACTCTTTTGTACTGCTCGCCTTTAAATTTGACTTTAAGCCGACGAAAAATGCACTGACGAAATTCATTTTTCCGGTTTTGTATTTTTCAGATAACAAACTCACATAAAAAGAATCAAATTTCATTGGAAGCACTTTTTCTAACTTCATGTCGACTTTTTCAAAAAGAGATTGAATGGCTTTTTTTGAGAAATGCCAAAAGTGAATCGGCACGTCAAAAGCTGCCCAAAATTCTTTATAATGTTTTGCGTCGTACGATTTAAAATTTGGAACCGCAACAATTAATGTTCCAGTTGGTTTTAATAGTCGTTTCAATTCCTGAATTTGAAGTTCTAAATTTGGAACGTGTTCTAAAACATGCCACATTGTAATCACGTCAAAAGAATTACTTTCAAGATCGCTAATTTCATTTACAAAAGAAATTCCTTTTTGAATTGCAATATTTTTTGCTCTCTCACTTGGTTCTACTCCAACAGTTTCCCAGCCATCATTTTTTGCTGTTAATAAAAAATCTCCTGTCCCGGCACCAATGTCTAAAATTCTGCCTTTGCGAGATTGTTCTTTATTGATCAAATTTAGTTTATTCTTTAAGGCAATATTTTTTACAAAATGATATGCTTTTTCAAATAATGAACGTTTATTATCTGTATGCGAAATATAATCCTCGCTTTCATAATATTTTCCTAGATTTTCTAAATTAGGTTGTGGCGATGTAATCAGCATGTCTAAATTTTCGTCATGATACAATTCGAAAATTTCTTTAGAAACAGAATGGTCTTTTACAGTAAGAAAATGTTTTTTGTTTAAAACGTCCATTTTTAATTTTAAGTGTTTTTGGTTTAATTTTATAGTAAACCCCAAAATAGAAAAATTTATTTTAGGGCTCATTTTTATATTTTATTCAGCGTCTCCAATTTATTTTTACAGCCGACATTTTTTCGTTTTCAATTCTTATTTCTGTCAAAACAGTAAAACCATTTTTTAGATAAAACGGCATAGGAGATTTATAAAATTCATTATTTTGTTTTACTTCATTTTCATGATCAATAACCCAACCATTCAAATTAGTATTTTTATTTTTTATTTCATTAATCAAAAGTGAACCATTCCCTTTGCCTTGAATTTTGCTATTCAAAATTATAGCAAACCAATCTTCATCTTCTCTCAAAAAAGTAAATGTCCAACCTATAATTTTATTTGAATCGTCAAAAAGCAAATAATGTTTTGTGCTTGAAATTCCATTTAAATACAATTCAAAATCTTCACTTGTCTTCAAATGTAATCTTGCCGGATATTCGTCATTCCAAAGTTGTCGTAAAAATTCTTTTTCTTCTTTAGATAAAATTTCCTTTTCAACAATTTTCATATCATGAATAGTTTCACGTGGAACAATTTGAATTTGTTTCAAGTTTCAAGTTTCAGGTTTCAGGTTTCACTATACTTAATATCAGATTAAAGTTTTCGATTCCAACAAACTTGAAACTTGAAACTTGAAACCTGAAACTTGAAACCAAAAAATCTATCTCCCCATATAAATCAATAAAACTGAAATATCACTTGGTGACACTCCGCTTATTCTTGAAGCTTGAGAAATTGTTACGGGACGAATCTTGCTTAATTTTTGTTTTGCTTCAATCGACATTGATTTTATTTTATTGTAATCGAAATTTTCCGGAATTTTCACCTCTTCTAAACGAGTTAGTTTATCAGCGTTATTTCTTTCCTTTTCGATATATCCAGAATATTTAACCTGAATTTCGGCTTGCTCTAAAATTTCCTGATCAACATCATTAGCCTCTATATATTCTTTTACTTTCTCAAATTTCATCATATCCTCTAAATCAATTTGAGGACGTGAGAAAACTTTAAACATTTTATCACCTTGCGTAATCAGAGCTGTTTCTTTGGATTCCAAAATCGGATTCGTTTCTGCAATACTTACACTTGTTTCTTTAAAGAAAGCAACCATCTTTTCAGATTCATTTAATTTCTTTTCCATTCGGCGTAAACGTTTCTCAGAAGCAAGACCAATTTCATACGACATTGGTGTTAATCTGAAATCAGCATTATCTTGACGCAACAATGTTCTGTATTCTGCTCTCGACGTAAACATACGATACGGTTCTTCCGTACCTTTCGTAATCAAGTCGTCAATCAAAACTCCAATGTATGCTTCATCACGTTTTAGAATTAAAGGTGCTTTTTCATGCACTTTTAAGTGCGCATTAATTCCGGCCATCAATCCTTGCGAAGCTGCTTCTTCGTATCCAGTCGTTCCATTAATTTGTCCGGCGAAATACAAACCTTCAACCAACTTCGTTTCCAAAGTGTGTTTCAATTGTGTTGGCGGGAAATAATCATATTCAATTGCATATCCAGGACGAAAGAATTTCACTTTCTCAAATCCAGCAACAGAACTCAAAGCTTTGAATTGAATATCTTCCGGAAGCGAAGTTGAGAATCCGTTTACATAAACTTCACAAGTATTCCATCCTTCCGGTTCTACAAATAATTGGTGACGCTCTTTATCTGCAAAACGATTAATCTTATCTTCAATCGAAGGACAATACCTTGGTCCAAGACTTTTGATTCTTCCATTAAACATTGGCGAACGATCAAAACCCTCTCTCAAAATATCATGAACTTGCAATGAAGTATATGTCATGTGACAAGATCTTTGATGCGTTAACGGAACCGTCAAATCCGAATAAGAAAACTTATCCGGTTTTGCATCTCCTTTTTCTTCGTTCATTTTTGAATAATCCAAAGAACGTCCATCAACTCTTGGCGGCGTTCCCGTTTTCATTCGTCCCGCTTCAAAACCTGCTTTGACTAAATCTTCTGTAATTCCAGTTGCAGCGCTTTCGCCTGCTCTTCCTCCTCCAAATTGTTTTTCTCCAATATGAATCAAACCATTTAAAAAAGTTCCGTTTGTCAACACAACAGATTTAGATCGAATCTCAACTCCAAGCGAAGTTCTGATTCCTTTTATTTTTCCGTTTTCAATAATCAAACCCTTTACCATTTCTTGGTAGAAATCCAAATTAGGAGTTCCCTCCAGCATCATTCTCCATTCTTCAGCAAAACGCATTCTGTCACTTTGAACTCTTGGCGACCACATTGCAGGTCCTTTTGATTTGTTCAGCATTTTGAATTGAATTGCAGTTCTGTCTGAAACAATTCCAGAGTATCCTCCAAGCGCATCAATCTCACGCACAATTTGTCCTTTCGCAATTCCACCCATTGCTGGGTTGCAAGACATTTGTGCAATGTTTTGCAGGCTCATGGTAACCAATAAGGTTTTTGAACCTAAATTCGCGGCCGCTGCCGCGGCTTCAGATCCAGCATGACCTGCACCAACTACAATAACATCGTATTCTTCTAAAAACATTTTGTTTTATTATTCTCTGCAAACCGTTTAAGGCGGTTTTCAGAATTAACTTTATTTTTTTTGTTCCACGTGGAACGATCAGAGTTTCATGTTTTGAGTTTCAGGTTTCAGGTTTCAGGTTTCAAGTTTCAAGTTCATGCTCTGTTAAAGTTCCACGTGGAACATTTCTTTAAACATTATAAACTTAAGCTTTACTAAATTTAAAACGTTTCACGTGGAACATTTCAAAGCTTAAATTCGAAATATGTTTCACTTAAAAAACATTAAACTCTTTTATTGAAAAAACGTTTCACGTGGAACATTTACTTTATTCAAAAATGAAACTTTAAACATGAACTTTAAACATGAACTTTAAACATGAACTTTAAATTTAAAACTTGAAACTTGAAACTTGAAACTTGAAACCTGAAACCTGAAACCTGAAACTTGAAACCTGAAACTTGAAACCTGAAACTTGAAACTTAAAACTCTAAACCTAAAACATAATTCTACTGTTCCACGTGAAACATAGCTATTTTTTCGTCTTCTTTCGAACGCATTAATTCAGCATCTTTTTCTGATTTATCTTTATATCCACAGTAGTGTAAAACACCATGAGCCAACACGCGCTTTAATTCTTCTTCAAAAGAAACATTAAAATCTTTAGCGTTGTCCTCTACTCTTTCTACAGAAACAAATATATCTCCGTTGAGTTCATTTCCCACTGTGTAATCAAAACTGATAATATCAGTTAAAGTATCGTGGTTTAAATATTCTACATTGATTTTATGAAGATACTCGTCATCACAAAATATGTAATTTATCTCTCCTTCGTTTTTATTTTCAGAAACGATCACAGCACTTAACCAATCAGAAAATGCTTGTTCGTTGTCTAAAGTAAAATCGGTTTCGTAATTAAAATTGATCATTTTGTATTAAAATATTCTTGAACCTTTTGATTAAAATTCGAGCGCAAAGGTAGTGATTGTCTGTTTAATATCTCAACACTGTTTAAATATTCCAATAATGAGTTTGGTAATGCATTGGAGCGATTAGAAAATTCTGTCTTATTCGTTTCAGATTGACGCTTTGTATCCTGACCTTGTTGTTGAACAGCATTGTTTAATTTTAATAATTCTTGCTTAATATTTAAAATTCTTTGAAGGTTTTCATTTTTAAAACCTTTGTTTAAAAGTTGTTTTTCTGATTGCTTCATTTGATCAATAACAGATTTTCCTTGAGAATCTAATCCCTTCTTCGCTAATTCTTTTTGCAAAGCTTCACGAAGCTTTACTTGTTCTTTATATATTTCCATTATAGCTTCTGCATCACCTTCTCCATCATTTCCATCTTTACCATCGCTGCCTTTTCCTTCATTTCCCTTTCCACCATTCTTATTTCCTTGTCCGTCTTTTCCTTGTCCATCTTTTCCTTGTCCTTGTTTCCCTTCACCACTTTGTTGTCCTTGTTGACCTTCGCCGGGTTTGTTTCCTTCTTTCATTCCTTGCTTCATTTTGTCTCCAAGCCCTTTTTGTTTTTGAATGATATCTGGCAACTGCATTCCTTGTCCGTCTCCTGGTTTAGGTTTTCCAGAACCTGGTTTTGACATAGACATTTGCATGTTGTTTAATAAATCACTCAAAAAATCAGCCAACTTATTTGCAGATGAAGTTGCATATTGCTGGTGCGAAACTCCTTTTGGAACTTGAACATCGGTTAAAGTTTCAATAGCTTTATCAATATTGTACTGTACATTTCCAATTTCTTTAGTTACATCTTCAGCCACTTTAGGATTACGAAGAGAGAGTGCAAACAAACTGTCGTCTACATAACGAAACTGTTGTTTTAAATTTTGCTGAATTTTTATGTTCTTCGTATAGGCAGAAGAACCTAATTTCATCGATTTAAATTGTTTCATCACGTCTTCCTGCGATAAAGAATACGCTAAAAGATTATCTAGAATCTGACGTAACATTGCAACATCTTCTTCTAATTGTTCCTGCTCGCCACCCTCCATACTTTGATCCATTTGCTGTGCCATGCTTTTCATTTTCTTAGAAGCACTTTTTTGTTTTGGCTTTGCGGAAGCATTGTTTTTTTTACCTAATTCTTCAGAAGCTTTTTGCAAATCATTCTTTACATCTTTTTCTTTTGAAGCATCCGAAGGAAGGTCTAAAGGAGATTTTAAAGTTTTATTTTCATCTTTTAAGTCTTTTAAATCTTCCTGGATTTTATCGAATTCTTTATTAATTTCATCTTGCTTTTCTTTTGTATTCTCTTTTTCTTTATCTGAAAGCTGTTCTTGTTTCTCAGAAAGTTTATCTAATTTTTCAGCAACTTGTTCTGCTTTCTTAGACACATAAAAACGTTTGGTCAGTTCAACCAATTGTTCCAAATTACGAGATTGGTTTTTACTGATTTGTTTGAACTTTTCCATTTTATCAAACAGTTCTTCACTGTTTAATTTATCATTTAAGTTCTTCAATACATCTAAAAGTTTTTGATTTTTCTCTAAATCTTTCTCGGCATTATCTAAACGTTTTTGTAAATCATCTGCCGTTTTATCTTTTTTATCGTCTTTGAATTTGTCTAAATTCTTATTCATTTTCTCAGAAAACTGTTTCATTAATTCGTCTTGCTGTTTCTGGCGCTTGATAAAATCGTTAATCTTTTGCTGATCTTTAAATTCTAAATTGTCTTTTTCTTTTCCTGTATTCTGAATCTTATCCATCTCAGAAAATTGCTTTTCCTGATTCTTTAAAGATTTAGATAAGCTATTAATATTTTGATTTTGCTGTTGCAGTTCTAAATCATGAACTTCATCTGTAGTAGAAACTCTATCTGAAAAAACAGATGACTTTGTACTCTTAAAACCGTGTGGGGCATCGTTATCAAAAACTTCAAAATAGTATTCATATAATACTCCTTCTTCAACTGGCAAATTACTTGGGAAAGAAAAAACGAACTGATCAAAGACTGCTTGCTTTACCGGAATGGTTCCACGCTTGGCAGTGTTTGGTTTGTTACGTTCATAATATACCACTTGCAATTTTGACAATCCATAATCATCTCCCAATCTACCCAAAACATAATTTTTATCCAGCTTTAAACTGTCTGGAGCAGTACTCACATTGATAGTTGGATGCTGATCTTTAATCACTGACAGCTGATAATTCAGCTTTTCGTAGTTTTTAACCTTATTGTTAGATGTAAGAATTTGATATTCTGTGTTTTGACTGATACTTTTAGCTAATTTAAATTCATTTTCAGCCTTATTGAACTTAAAAGTTGCTTTATCCTCTTTCCATACTATTTCCTGAGTAGATTGTGTATTCATTTTCCAGGTAACTAAAGTTCCTTCAGGCACAATTGCGTTTCCAGTTCCTTGAATGATTTCTGATTTTTTCTTTAGATAAGATGGAAAATTCAACACCATTTCAAAGTTGGCAATTGAGGGAACCGTAATTACTTTCAACTCATATTCCGCAGATGAAACTGAATTTCCTTCAAAATAAAACTCAATATTTTCAACTGGCTTTTCAATCTTGAATTCAAACTTTCCTGGTTGAGACGATTCCATAAAATAACTTTCGTCACCAATATGAATCATTACATTTTCAGGAACTACATTTCCAACTGATTCCATTTTGATAACGAAATCTTTGTTTTGTTCTGTTTGCAAATTAGAATTTAAAACCACAAATTTGAAAGGAGCCGGAGGCAAAAATGTAGCATTGAAATGCACTACTCTATTTAAACTTTGAGAAATAATATTACTGTTTCCTGAAATGTAAAACACGGCAAAAAGCAAAATTGGAATAATTGCTAATGGCAAATATTTCTTGTTTGATTTAAAATTGACAGCATTTCCAAACGGAATTGGCTGCAATGAATTTGCTTTTTGTTCTATTGAAGCCAACATTAATTCTGAACTTTCGGCGGAATTTTCAGAAGCTGAAAGCTGCAAAAAGTTAGTTAGTTTATCGCTTACTTCTGTAAAATGATTTCCGATAATTTTCGAAGCCTGATTATAATCAATTCCTTTTTGAAGTTTGAACAACTTGAAAATTGGAAACAAAATAAATCGAAATAAAAGAAAAACTTCTACTCCTATAAAAAGCCAAAATAACAATGTTCTTCCTGTTGGTTTTAGCCAAAGGAAATACTCAATAAAAAGCGTGAACAAAAAATACAATAATCCAAAACCGGTAAAAAGAAGTATTCCTTTTATCAATTCATTCGTGTAATATTTTTTAATAAAAGCCTCTAACTTTAAATATATAGCAGATGTTGTTTTCAAAATAAAATCTCTTATGATTATAACCTATAAAAGTAGTAATTTTAATTAGATAATGATCAATGAGATAAATAGTCAATAAGCTATAAACAAAACATTAACTCATTAAAGTCATTTTCTAATTTTCTAATTAGAGTTGTATCTTTGCATCAAAATTTAAACAAATGTCAAAGCAAGTTCGTGTGCGTTTTGCACCAAGTCCAACAGGACCTTTACATATTGGCGGTGTTCGTACTGCCCTATTTAATTATTTATTTGCCAAAAAAAACAATGGTGTTTTTTATTTAAGAATTGAAGATACAGATCAGACTCGTTTTGTTCCAGGTGCTGAAGCTTATATCATGGAAGCACTAGAATGGTTAGGAATTGCTCCAGAAGAAACCGTTGGAAAAAACGAAAAATTTGGTCCGTACAGACAAAGTGATCGTAAAGATTTATACCAAACTTATGCTGATCAATTGATCAATTCGGGTTGGGCGTATTATGCTTTTGATACTCCAGAAGCTTTAGATGCACATAGAAAACAACATGAAGCAGAAGGAAAGACATTTATTTACAATCATCATAATCGTGAAAAACTAGATACCTCTTTAGTCATTTCTGCTGAAGAAGTTTCTAAAAGAATAGCAAATGGAGAGCATTATGTAATACGTTTTAAAACGCCGGTAGATGAAACTTTACATCTAAAAGATATCATTCGCGGCGATGTAAAATTTGAAACTAATCTTCTAGACGATAAAGTTTTATTTAAAAGTGACGGAATGCCAACCTATCACTTAGCGAATATTGTGGATGATCATTTGATGGAAACCTCACATGTAATTCGTGGTGAAGAATGGCTTCCATCGATGCCACTTCACGTTTTATTATACAGAGCTTTTGGCTGGGATGCTCCCGAATTTGCACATTTACCTTTGATTTTGAAACCAGTTGGAAATGGAAAATTATCAAAAAGAGATGGAGACAAATTAGGATTTCCTGTGTTTCCTCTTGAATGGAAAACGGAAGAAGGCATTTCATCTGGTTACAGAGAGAAAGGATTTTTTCCAGAAGCAGTTGTAAACTTCCTTGCTTTGTTAGGTTGGAATGATGGAACTGATAAAGAGTTGTTTTCATTAGAAGAACTTGTTGAATCTTTTGACTTAAACAGAGTTCATAAATCTGGAGCAAAATTTGATCCAGAGAAAAACAAATGGTTCAATCATCAATATTTAATCAAACAAAATGATGCTGATTTAGCGAAAAGCTTCTCTCCTATTTTGATTGAAAAAGGTGTTGATATATCTAAATATGATGTTACAAGAATTGTTTCATTGATTAAGGAAAGAGCTCATTTTGTATCTGAATTTTGGGATCTAACAGATTTCTTTTTCCAGGCGCCTACATCATATGATGAAAAAGCAAGCAAAAACTGGAAGGAAGAAACTCCAGCTTTAATGCAGGAATTGATTTCGACACTTGAATACATTGACGGTTTTGATTCAGCAAATATCGAAGCAATCGTAAAAGATTGGTTAACTAAAAATGAAATTGGAATGGGCAAAGTAATGCAGCCTTTCCGACTAAGTTTGGTTGGCGCTTTAAAAGGCCCACACCTATTTGACATCGTAGAAATAATCGGAAAAAAAGAAACTATTTCGAGAATTCAAAAAGCGATAACTACATTATAATTAAAAATTCGATTTATATACAAACGCTAAGAAACATCTAAAAAATGTTCTTAGCGTTTTTTTATATTTTAAAAAATTTAAATAAGGAGAATTTTCGTAATTTACCAGATCAAAATCTAAATCAATATCACCATGAATCCAGTACTTATTATCTTTTTAGTCCTCGCTTTCTTTATTTTCATGTCTTCCTTTTTTACTGTTAAACAGCAATCATCTGTTGTAATCGAAAGATTTGGTAAATTCTTAAGTGTGAGAAATTCAGGATTACAATTAAAAATTCCAATAGTTGACAGATTGGCCGGACGTGTAAATCTTAAAATTCAACAATTAGATGTTATCATCGAAACCAAAACCAAAGACAACGTTTTTATCAAAATGAAAGTTTCGGTTCAGTTTAAAGTAATTCAGGAAAAAGTATACGATGCTTTTTATAAATTAGAATATCCACACGATCAGATTACAGCTTATGTTTTTGATGTCGTTCGTGCTGAAGTTCCTAAACTAAAATTGGATGATGTTTTTGAAAGAAAAGACGATATCGCCATTGCAGTAAAAAGAGAATTGAACGAAGCAATGACAACTTACGGATATGATATCATCAATACTTTGGTTACTGATATTGATCCGGATATTCAGGTAAAAAATGCAATGAACAGAATCAACGCAGCCGACAGAGAAAAAACTGCAGCTGAATTTGAAGCTGAAAGTTCAAGAATCAGAATCGTTGCAAAAGCAAAAGCTGAAGCCGAAAGTAAGCGTTTGCAAGGTCAGGGTATTGCAGATCAGCGTCGTGAAATTGCAAGAGGATTGGTAGAAAGTGTTGAAGTTTTAAATAATGTTGGAATTAATTCTCAAGAAGCTTCTGCCCTAATTGTTGTTACGCAGCATTATGATACATTGCAAGCAATTGGAGCTGATGCAAATTCGAACTTAATTTTACTTCCAAATTCTCCACAAGCCGGAAGTGATATGCTGAATAATATGGTTGCATCGTTTACAGCTTCAAACCAAGTTGGTGAAATGATGAAGAAAAACAATAAAAAAATTGAAAAACCAAAACCAATTCAGCCACAATCAGGTTATGAAGATGACATTCAACCTGAAACAAAATAATGACAAAAAACAAAAAAGAGGCTTAATTGCCTCTTTTTTTATTTATAAACCAATTGATCGCAAAAGGTAAAATCGATTGCAAAATCTTTGGATAGTTGTTAGAAAAATAATCTTTATAAGAAGAAAAAAAGCCGTTTACAATTTTTTGCGGTGTGATGCTTTCTTTGGTTTTCTGAAAACTTAAAACTAATTTTTGATAATTAATATCTTTTTGGAGTTTCAAAATTTCTAAATCTCTTTCGATTTCTGCGTATGATGAGTATTTTTTTGGCTCCATAAATTAGTCGTTAAAAAAGATTTCTGAAAATTTCTCCAAAATAGGACCTTCTACAAATTTGTCTTTTATAAAGAAAAGTAAAATTGTAAAAACAAGATAGATCCCTCCTACTGTCAAAAATCCAAGTGCATTGCTTTCAAATAAAGATGCAAAACCGTACGCTGCCGCAAAAGATCCAAAAATCAAAACCATACTAAAGCACAATAAGATCAATGTAAATTTAAAAATTAAAGTTGTTGATTTCATGGCAACCTTAAAACCCCAAAGTTTATAATACGCTAAATGACTATCTAGATAAACTTTAGCTTGATCTTGAATATTTTCAGTGTTTTCTTTTAACTCTTCAAAAGCCATATTTATTATTTTGATTAAAAAAACTCAGAATTGCTTCTGAGTTTTTTGGATTATTATTTCTGAAGTTTCGCATTTTGCGCTTTTAAGTCAGCTAGTTTCGATTCTAAAAATGTAATTACTTCTTCCGTTTTATGACTTACATTTGATAATAAATCATCTAAAGTTCCATCAAGATTTTGCGTTGCACTAGAAAATTTTTCACGAAGAACTTCAGAACTTGCATCTATAGAATCCTTCAAATTATGCTTTGCATCATCTAAACCTTCTTTCAATTTAGCACGCGTTTTTGATCCTTTATCTGGAGCAAATAAAATCCCGATCGCTGCTCCTGCCGCCGCACCTGCTAAGATGGCTGCAATAGTATTTAAGTTCTTTGACATAATATTAAAATTTAAATGATTAATAAAGGTAGTCTTTTTTTGATTTATAAAATATTGATAAATTGATATTTACAAAAATTTAATAATACAATTAATAAACATAGGCAACAGCTTCATATTTACCATCTGGTTTTTCAATAATGCTCACAAAAGGATAACCGTTTAAAGCTGACTTACCTTTGATTCTTAAAGCTGTTTGGTTTTGATTTGCAATTGGCGATTCGCCTTTTGTTCTTGTCGAAACACCGCTAAAAGTTGCCGCTTGTTTTAAACCAATTGTCTTTTCTTGAGGCAAAACGGTTACCATTTTGTAATCATCTTTAGAATCAACTATTACCTTATCTGAAATTTTTTGCGTTTGTTTTGTTTGTTTATTGGTAATTTGAGAAACGGCATATTTGCTAATTTTAATTTCTTCAGCACTTTCATTCAGCGAATAATAAATCAAATCATTTTCACTTTTAATAAAATTAACTTCCAGCTGTTCTCCATTATGTTTTGTAATTTGATGCGTCTGAGAAATTGCAATATTGGCAAATAAAATAGATAGCGTAAAATATAGGATCTTCATAAAATATAATTTAGGGGATTACTCATTTCTGTCAAATGAAATTCAAAATTCAAAATAATCTATTAAACCAATTTCATGAAATTTAAAATTATGAAATGCTTTAGAAAAATATTTTTACGCTCGAAATATTACCAAAACAAAACCACAATTAGAATTGATCATAAAATCAATTTTTAGAATCTGTACTTTGAATTAATTCTAAAATCAAAAAATATATATTTTTTAACTTTTACAATAATCCGATTAGATTCTTAAGCATCATTTTGAAATTCTAACATTTCAGATTGACCTTGATAAAAATACCAACTTTATAAACAATTGTATGTTAATAACCCGTTAAACTACGAAAAACAACGTATAAAACTTAAATAAAGCTTAAAAATCAACAATTATTCAAAAGATGAGTTAAGAGATAGAAGAAGTAAAAAAATGTCTTAAAAACGATTTATGAAAGCTGATTTTAATCTATTTATATTATAAAATTTATATTTTTAATAGATTTTATATATAATAATAAATACCAATTAAAATTTAATTTTAAATAATTAAATATAATAATTAGTACGATTAAAAAACTGGGTTACTTTAGCTTAATTTTCTGCTTTTAAAAATCAATTTTAAATCTAATTAATAAATTCAACGTTATAAACAATTTGTTGTTAATAAGCTCTCAGACGCTGTAAAACAAGAGCTAAAACTAAAATTAAGCACTCTGTTCAATGATTTTTTAAAAGATGATTAATGAGTCGGAAGAAGTAAAATCATAGTTTAAAAACGATTTATGAAAGTCGTTTTTAAACTAAAAATTTTATAATTTTATTAATTTCAATAGAAAATATTAATAATAAAAAAAGCGCTTATAAAAAGCGCTTTATCATAGATTCTATTTATTTTACTTCTTTACCATTTCTGATAAAATTTCAATTTCTCTCTCCGAAGTATTTTTGGGAGGATTTGAATATAATTTTAAAATTTCATCATCAAACTGATTTTTGAAACTTGCTTCTTCAATATCTCTCAAATTTAATAATGCTTTAGATCGAACATAAGTTGATTCACTTTTTAAAGACATTGAATATAATTTCTTAATATCTTCTTCTTCAAAATCTGTCGATTTCCAGATGCCATATTTCAAAATAAATTGAGCAAACAACAACGAAGCCTTATTATTATTGATATTCTTCTTTAAAGAATTCTGTAAAAGTGAAAAACTAGTAACATTTTTGATGTTCTCCCCTATTGCGCTTTCAATTGCAATACGTTCTGGTTTGCTTTCAACTTTAAAATATTTGTTGATTTCTTTTAAAGAATTATTAATGCTGTTTTCTTCTTTTTTACCTTTTTCTTCCCAGGCATCTTTAAGTCCAACAGTTTTGTTAAACACTAATTTTGAAGTAGTTGAGTCTTTATCAACAGTGAAATAACCTAAACGTTGAAACTGAAATTTATCCTCATTTTGAGCTGTTGATAAACTTGGTTCAACATATCCAGTAACGATTTCTAACGAATTTGGATTCACAAAATCTAAGAAATTTTTCTCTTTATAACTGTCTGGAGCTTCATCTGTAAACAAACGATCGTATAAACGAACTTCTGCTTCAAGCGCATGTTGAATAGAAACCCAATGTAATGTTCCAGATACTTTTCTTTGGCTTGCTTCTGTTCCGCTTCCGCTTAAAGAATCAGTATCATAAGTAACATGAATTTCTGTAATATTTCCATCAGCATCTTTTATAACAGATTCACCTTTAATGATGTATGCATTTTTAAGACGTACTTCTTTTCCTAATGTCAAACGGAAAAATTTAGCCGGAGCTTCTTCTAAAAAGTCTTCTCTTTCGATGTATAATTCACGAGAAAAAGGTACTTTTCTGAAACCTGCATTTTCATCTTCCTGATTATTTTCAGCTTCTAACCACTCTTCTTTTCCTTCTGGATAATTTGTAATTACCAATTTTACTGGATCTAAAACAGCCATTACACGAGGTGCAATTTTGTTCAAATCTTCGCGAATACAAAATTCTAAAACCGATACATTAATCAAATTATCACGTTTTGCAATACCAATTGTATTGGCAAAATTACGTAAAGAAGCAGCTGTATAACCACGTCTTCTTAACCCTGAAATGGTAGACATTCTAGGATCATCCCAACCGTTAACATGCTTTTCTTTAACTAGTTGCTGTAATTTTCTTTTACTAACAACAGTATGTGATAAGTTACGTCTTGCAAATTCTCTTTGCTTCGGACGCAGTTTATTTTCGTCTAAAATCTGGTCTAAAAACCAATCGTATAATTCACGGTGAGGCAAGAATTCAAGTGTACAAAATGAGTGTGAGATTTCTTCTAAATAATCACTTTGTCCGTGTGCCCAATCGTACATTGGATAAATTTTCCAGGCATCTCCAGTTCTATGATGATGCTTGTGTAAAATTCTGTACATGATAGGATCACGCATCAACATATTGGTTGATTTCATGTCTATTTTTGCACGAAGAATATGTGTACCAGCCTCAAATTCACCGTTTTTCATTCTTTCGAATAAATCTAAATTTTCTTCAACAGAACGATTTCTGTACGGACTATCTGTACCTACAGTTGATGGCGTTCCTTTTTGAATGGCCATATCTTCAGAAGACTGGCTGTCAACATAGGCTTTATCTTTTTTAATTAATAAAACAGCCCAATCATACAATTGTTGAAAGTAATCAGATGCATAACGTTCTTCTGCCCAGATATAACCAAGCCATTCCACATCTTTTTTAATGGCGTCAACAAATTCCTGCTCTTCTTTTTCTGGATTTGTATCGTCAAAACGTAAATTTACAGGTGACTGATAATCAATACCTAAACCAAAATTTAAAGCAATAGAACTAGCGTGTCCAATGTGTAAATAACCGTTTGGTTCTGGTGGAAAACGAAAATGAAGTTTAGTTTGCGAAAGACCTGATTTCAAATCTTCCTCTATGATTTGTTCAATAAAATTGAGTGATTTCTCTTCTGATGCCATTATTTTATAGTAATTTTAGCAAAGATAAAAAAAAGGTTTCAGGTTTCAGGTTTAAAGTTATTTAACTAGCATAAAACCTGAAACTTTAAACGTGAAACAATACAAAAATGGGAGTTATAAAACTAAAAAACATTCGCACTTTTTCATACCATGGATGTTTAATTGAAGAAGGAAAAATAGGATCTGACTATACTGTTGATCTGAAAATTACAACCAATTTACAAAAATCAGCACAAACAGATCATCTTTCAGACACGGTTGATTACGTACATTTAAACAAAATTGTTACTGAAGAAATGGCAATTCGCTCGCATTTATTAGAGCATGTAGCAAAAAGAATCAATATTCGTGTATTAGCTGAAATTGAAACCATACAAAAAACAACAGTTTGGGTTTCTAAAATAAATCCGCCTATTGGTGGTGATGTTGAATCAGTTACTATAAAAATGACTGAAATTAGAAAATAAGTATTCGCAATAAAAACGTAATTTTTTAAAATACTTTACATTAAGCTTTTGAATTTTAAAGATTTTAGTTACTTTTGCCGTCCGTTCAACTACGGCGTCGTGGCCGAGCGGCTAGGCTGGGCTCTGCAAAAGCTCCTACTCCGGTTCGAATCCGGACGATGCCTCTAAAACCTTCAAGGAAACTTGGAGGTTTTTTTTATGTATAATTTTTGTAAAAAATTAGATAAAGATGTAGGTTCGAATCCAGACGATGCCTCAAAAAGAGATACAGAAATGTGTCTCTTTTTTTTGTGCTCATTTTTTCGCAATCTTTTCATTTCGACCGATGGGAGAAATCGCACTCGTATATCGACAAAGATTGGCTATCATAGCTACGGAATTACTTGTGCGATTTCTCCCTTCGGTCGAAATGACAAACTTTGTGTGAATAACTTAGTAAGATTGCTTCGTTCCTCGCAATGACTTATAACCATAAAAAAACCTCTGAAATTCAGAGGCTTAATTTATATTTTTGAGTTATTAACTACTTCTTTTCAATTTTTTCAAAAGCATTTCTAACCATTTCTTTTTCTTTTGGAAACCAGCCTTGCGTTATTAATACAAATCCAAAAACCATCAAAACAATACTAATTCCTTTTTTGATTTTAAGGATATTTGTTGGTGTCATTTTAGATTTTAATTGTTTGGCCAATAATATTTTAAGGCAATCAACTATTAAATAAGTAATAATTACTGAGGCAAAAAAAGTAATCATTCTTGAGTTTTGCATTTCTAATTTTGGTCCTACAGAAATGATAACTGCCAGCCAAAAACCTAGAACTCCAATGTTGATAACGTTCAATAAAAATCCTTTTATAAACAAACTGCCGTAGTTTCTTTTGATGATATCACGATCTATTTCTTCGTCATCAATTTTTTCGTCATTTCGTAATCTTATGAAAGAAATAATGCCATAAGCCAGCATAATTATGCCACCAAAAATAAACAGCGCCGGTTTATCTTTTAAACTCTGAATTAATCTGTAACTTCCTAAATAAGCAATTGCTATAAAAAAAACATCACCTAATACTACACCAAAATCAAAGACAATTGCAGCTCTGAATCCTTTTGTAATACTGGTTTCTAGTAATATAAAAAATACTGGACCCACCATAAAACTTAAGAAAAGTCCCCATGGCAGTCCAGCCAAAATATCATTTATCATTCAAATACAATTTGTTATTTTACTTCTTCGATTTTACCTCCAAAAACTGTTTTTTGATTAATTTGTTTAGGTTTTCCATAAATGTAAATAGAGCCTCCTGCGCTTACTTTGGCATCTACGAGGGTAGAAGCATTTACATCTGCTTTTCCTCCCGCAGAAACGCTGACAGTAGTTTGAGACGTACTTAATTTACTTGCTAAAAGATATCCTCCTGCACCAAGACTTGCATCTTGATTATCTGCTTTACCAGTTAAAGTAATTTCTCCGCCAGAAACTGAGCTTACTTTTAGTTTATTAACATCTAAATCAACGTTAATTTTTCCGCCTTCTTGGGCACTTACTTTTAAAGCAGTTGCTTTAATCGCTTCTGTACTTGAAACATACGCACCTTCATTAACATCTATAAGCTCAATATGTTTGTAATATACGGTAATATCAAGATCATCTCCAGATAATAATTTTGGAAAAGGCATTCTTAATTTTAATAAACCCTGTTTGTTGACAACTTCAACTTCTGATTCTCTTGCTCCTTTAATAACAATTTTATTTTCAGACGACTGAACTAGTTTTACACTTAATTTATCGAATACTTTTACCGAATCAAAATCTCCTAAATCTTTGGTAACCTGACCAAAAGACAACTGTGCAAATAAAATTACAGCTCCTATAATTAACTTTTTCATACTTTTATTTTTTTTAAATTAAACCTTATTCTGCTCGTCGTAAAAAATGAAAATCAAGTTGTTTTTTAACTAAATCTGCATTTTTTACTTTAACATAAATTTCATCTCCTAATTGTAAAATACTATTTGAAGTTGCTCCAACCAAAGCATATTGCTTTTCATCAAAAGTATAGTAATCATCTTTTATTTCTCTGATTCTTACCATTCCCTCGCATTTGTTAGAAACAATTTCAACATAAATTCCCCATTCTGTAACTCCTGAAATAACTCCCAAAAATTCTTCGTCCTGATGATCCTGCATGTATTTAACCTGCATGTATTTAATACTGTCACGTTCAGCGTTTGTCGCTAAACTTTCCATATTCGAACAATGCAGACATTTTGTTTCGTACATTTCTTCATTTACAGAAGCTCCTCCATCTAAATAATATTGCAGCAAACGGTGTACCATAACGTCTGGATAACGACGAATTGGCGATGTAAAATGGCTGTAATAATCAAAAGCTAAACCATAATGTCCAATATTTTCTGTCGAGTATTTGGCCTTGCTCATACTTCTAATCGCAAGAGTATCAATTAAGTTTTGTTCTTTTTTACCGTTAACTTCTTCCATCAAAGCATTCAGTGATTTCGAAATATCGCCTTTGTTACGGAAATCTATTTTATAACCAAATTTAGCAATTACGGTTTGCATCGCAATTAATTTGTCTTCGTTTGGTTCATCGTGAATTCTGTAAACAAATGTTTTCTTTTGTTTTCCAATATATTCAGCTACTTTTCTGTTGGCTAAAAGCATGAATTCTTCAATCAAATGATTCGCATCTTTTGAAACTTTAAAATAAACTCCTTCCGGTTCTCCTTCAGCATCCAAATTAAATTTAACTTCTACTTTATCAAAAGAAATAGCGCCATTCTGCATTCTTTTCTTTCTTAAAATCTTCGCTAATTCATCTAATTTTAAAGTTGCTTCTGTAATTTCATCTGAAACCACATAAGATTCTCCGGTAATTGAAACATCAACAGGAATTGTATTGTCTTTTGTTTCAATGATATATTGTGCTTCTTCATAAGCAAATCGCTGATCTGAATAAATTACTGTTCTTCCAAACCATTGGTTGATAACTTGTGCGGTTGGAGAAACTTCAAATATGGCAGAGAACGTATATTTCTCTTCATTTGGACGCAATGAACACGCAAAATTAGATAAAACTTCCGGAAGCATTGGCACTACTCTATCAACCAAATAAACCGAAGTTGCACGTTGATAAGCTTCATCATCTAAAATTGTTCCTTCTTCCAAATAATATGAAACATCGGCAATGTGAATTCCAATTTCGAAGTTTCCATTTTCTAATTTTTTGAAGGACAAGGCATCATCAAAATCTTTGGCATCTTTTGGATCTATCGTAAACGTAAGCGTATCACGCATATCACGGCGTTTTGCAATCTCAGATTCCTGAATCGAAGTATCTATTTTTTGTGCAAATACCTCTACTTCTACCGGAAAATCTGCCGGTAAACCATATTCAGCTAAAATGGCGTGAATCTCAGTATTGTGTTCTCCAGGTTTTCCTAAAACTTTAATTACAGATCCAAACGGACTGTCAGCTCTTTTTGGCCAGTCTTCAATCGTAACCAAAACAACATCACCATTCTCTGCTTCTCCAATTTTATCTTTCGGAATAAAAATATCCGTATACATTTTAGGATTCGCAGTAGAAACAAAAGCAAAATTTGCCTGAATGTCAATAACTCCAACAAATTCTGTTTTATTTCTTTCTATAACTTCAATTACTTCACCTTCAGGTCTTTTTCCTTTTCTTCGGTTATAAACGTAAACTTTTACTTTGTCTTTGTCTAACGCACGATTCAAATTATTCGTCGGAATAAAAACATCTTCAGTAAAATCAGGACAAATAAAATAGGCCGTCTTTCTGCTGGTCATATCTATTGTTCCTTCGTAATAATCCTGGCTTTCAGCTTTTACTAAATATTTGCCAGGTTCTGTCTCTATAATCTTCTTTGAAGCAGCCAGAATTTTTAAATCTTTTATAATCTGATTTCTGCTTTTCGTATCATCAAGTTCTAACTTTGCTCCTATCTGCTTATAATTGAATGATTTATTAGGGCTTTGCGATAAAATTTTTACTATCTTACTAGAGAAATCTTTCTCATTATTTATCGGCTTTCTAATTTTCTTACTCATATATCTTTTCTTAAAGGTTTAAAATTACAAATAAGATATCAGATAATAGATTTTAACAATTAGAATTATTAAAAATATAACTTTTCGTACATTTACAAAAAGACTCTATATGGAAAGCTTTAAAACCATTGCAGTATTCAATTATACGCACGAAACCGTCGTTCTGAAACACTTATTAGAGCAAGAAGAGATTCCGTATTTTTTTGAAAATGAAATAACGCTTTCTGTTGCTCCAATGTATTCGGCGGCCTTGGGTGGCATCAAACTCAAAGTTCACCCAAACGATTTCGAAGAAGTACAGCAAATTTTAGACAGTCTAAACAATCCACTCAAAATCGTTTAAATCGTTTCTTTTTTCTTCTCAAAAATTTTTTTTTCCTTTTTCAACTTTCAAAGTTGTCAACATATATTAAATACAACAAAAAAGAAATTTTAAATTTAATTAATTTTTGATGGTTATTATAGCTTGTTAATATGTCGAATAATTTTATTTTTAAATGTATTGAAATGAAGTTTTGCTTAGTTATATAGAGTTATCAACATACTTATATTTAGTTAAAGGATTAATTTTTAAGCCTTTTTCATTTTTAATTAACAACGGTTGACAACCAAATTTGAGTTCATTTTGTAGATAAGTTCATATCTCGATTTTTGTTGAAAATGACATTTTTGATATTGATAACTTTTCTAAAAATTCATGAAAGTTTATTAGGTTTTTTCATTCCAGTTTTGGATTAGGTTTTTTTTCGACACAACCAAAAAAAACTTCTAATTTTCTATCCGAACTTATCAACAAATAATGTTAATTTAAAGTTAACTGAATATCAACGAATTAGCATTTGGTATTAACATTCTAAAATTTTAACAAAATCCATGCTTATTATTTATTGATTATGAGATACTTATAAAGTTATTGATAATGTTAATAAGTGTCAATGATTTGATAGTAAGACTATTGTGAAATATGATTTTTTTCCCACCAATTCCCTATATCTTCTAATTTTAATTTGAATATAAAATGTGTTTTTAAATGTTTACAAAGAAAACAATTAGTACATATTCGTGAAATTCTTAGCGAACTTTTTTATAATTAATGTGTGGCTGCAAATTTCTTTGGTTAAATTTGCAAAACACAACTTAATAGTATTAAAAATGAAAATTTCGATAGGAAACGACCACGCAGGACCGGATTATAAAAAAGCAATTGTTGCAATGCTTAAAGCAAAAGGATATGAAGTAACCAATTACGGAACAGATTCTGAAGATTCTGTTGATTATCCTGATTTTGGACATCCAGTTGCGAATGATGTGTCTGAGGGAAAAGCTGATTTTGGAATTGTCATCTGCGGAAGCGGCAACGGAATTGCCATGACTGTAAACAAACATCCAAAAGTTAGAGCTGGCTTATGCTGGACTAAAGAAATTGCATATTTAACACGCCTGCATAACGATGCGAATATTGTGAGTATTCCGGCGCGCTTCACTTCTATTCCGCAAGCGGTAGAAATTGTTGAAACGTTTTTAACTACTGCATTTGAAGGCGGAAGACACCAAAATAGAGTGAATAAAATTGCTTGTTCGTAAAGAGTAAAAAAAATCGGGTGCTTCGCACCTAAGAAATAGTAAACCGGGCGGATTTTTTAATTCATCCGGTTTTTTGTTTAATAATCTTAAAGTCAGTTGCTTAATAAAAAATTAAAATACCTCTTAGGAGTTATTAACATTGTGAATATCTATATTTTATCCGTTAATTTAAGATAAATCAAAACGGCCTGAATCAAAAGAATTATTATGAATTTGATGATAAAGGAAGTCTTGCTTGTTTTATGCCTAAACAAAAACATTGCTGTTAATAAGCCTATTGTGCCGCCAATTGCTTCCAGAAAAAACAATGTATTCTCAGGAATTCTCCGCTTATTTTTTCGGGCTTGATATTTATCGTATCCAGCAAGAACGAATAGGATGATATTTATAAATAAAAAATAAAATAATAAAACTTTCATTGGCTTAAAATTGAAACAAAGATATTATTTTAGCCGAATGATTAATGAATTTGTTTCTGTATTTTAACAAGTAAATTATATCATTTTATAACAAGAATTTATTTCATTAAAAGTATGACTAATATTCAATTCATTGCCAAGTCTGTTCAAACAGCAGCGATCAACATTCAAAACACGGTTAAATTATTAGAAGAAGATTGTACGATTCCGTTTATCTCTCGTTACCGAAAAGATACAACCGGAAATCTTGACGAAGTTCAAATCGAGCAGATTGCAAAACTTCAAAAAGAATACGAAACACTTGTAAAACGTAAAGAAGCAGTTCTTAAATCTATTGAAGAGCAAAAAGCACTTACTCCAGATTTGAAGCAGAAAATCGAACAAAGTTTTGATTTGCAGGAAATTGAAGATTTTTACCTTCCATACAAAAAGAAGAAAAAAACAAAAGCAGATGTCGCGCGCGAATTTGGTTTAGAGCCTTTAGCAAAAATCATTATGTCTGAAAATGATGTTGATGTCGATTTTATTTCGACACAATACATTAATGAAAATGTTATAAATGAAGAAGCAGCAATTCAAGGTGCCAGAGATATTATTGCCGAATGGATTAACGAGAATATTTACGTTCGTAAACAATTGCGTCGTTTATTTAATAGGAAAGCGACAATAGGAACTAAAGTAGTAAAAAAGAAAAGCGAAGAAGAAGGCGCACAAAAATTCAGTCAATATTTTGATTGGGAAGAACCTTTGACAAAAGCACCCTCACATCGATTATTAGCCATGCTTCGTGCAGAAAACGAAGGTTATGTAAAGTTGAAAGTTGATGTTGATATTGATGAAGCATACGATATTATTGATGAAATAATCATTAAAAAACAAAACAGCACGACGGCTCATTTGCAATTAGCAATCGAAGACAGTTATAAAAGATTATTGAATCCAGCGATTGGAAATGAAACTTTGCAGGAAGCAAAAGCAAAAGCCGATGCTAATTCAATTCAGGTTTTTGCTAACAACTTGGGACAGTTATTACTGGCTCCGCCTTTGGGCGAAAAAAGAATCTTAGCAATTGACCCAGGATTTAGAAGTGGCTGTAAAGTAGTTTGCTTGGATGAAAAAGGCGATTTGTTATACAACGAAACGATTTATCCACATGCGCCTCAAAATGAAGAAGCAATGGCGATTAAAAAAATCCGTTCGATGGTAAATGCTTATCAAATTGATGCTATTTCTATCGGTAACGGAACAGCTTCGCGCGAAACTGAATTTTTCATAAAAAAAATTGCGTTCGACAAACCGCTGCAAGTTTTTATCGTTTCTGAGGCCGGAGCCTCTGTTTATTCGGCTTCAAAAATTGCGCGAGAAGAATTTCCAAATTATGATGTAACCGTTCGTGGATCAGTTTCGATCGGAAGACGACTTTCAGATCCATTGGCAGAATTGGTAAAAATTGACCCAAAAGCAATTGGAGTAGGACAATACCAGCACGATGTTGACCAGACTAAACTAAAAGAAGAATTGGATAACACCGTAATTCGCTGCGTAAACTCGGTTGGAATTAACATCAACACCGCAAGTAAACATTTACTGAGTTATGTGAGTGGAATAGGAGAGAAGCTGGCTGAAAATATTGTACAATACCGTTCAGAAAACGGTCCGTTTGAGGACAGAAAACAGCTGAAAAAAGTGCCTCGCCTAGGCGAGAAAGCGTATCAGCAAGGCGCGGCATTTATCAGAATTTCGAATGCAAAAAATCCGCTGGATAATTCGGCAGTGCATCCAGAGGCTTATCCGGTTGTAGAGAAGATGGCGAAAGATTTGAAACTTTCAGTAAACGACTTAATTGCGAACAAAGAGAAAACAGCGCTTATTAAGGCAGAAAATTATATTACACCTGAAATTGGTTTGCTTACGCTGAAAGACATCATAAAAGAGCTTGAAAAACCCGGATTAGACCCAAGAAAGTCGGCAAAGGTTTTTGAGTTTGATGCAAACGTAAAATCGATCAAAGATTTGAAAACCGGAATGATATTGCCTGGAATTGTGAATAACATTACCAACTTTGGCTGTTTTGTTGATATCGGAATCAAAGAAAGCGGATTGGTTCATATTTCGCAATTGAAAGCTGGTTTTGTCAGCGATGTAAACGAAGTGGTTAAATTACACCAACATGTTGATGTTAAGGTTACAGAAGTCGATGAAGATAGAAAGAGAATTCAGTTGACTATGGTTTTGTAGAAAATCCTAATTTTTAAATTCCAAATTCCAACTTTGGAATTAAACATAAAAAAAACTCCCAAACGAAAATAGTAGTTTGGGAGTTTTTATTTTTAGGATTATTTCAAAATCACCTTTTTGGTGACGCTTTTAAAATCATCATTGGCTATTTTTATAAAATAAATTCCTGGAGCATAATGAGCTAAATTTATTTCTGTAGTTTCTGAAGTTGTTTTTTGTTGAAGGATAACATTTCCTAAGATAGAAATTACTGAAATAGTTGATTGCTGAGGTGCGTTAACTGTAATTCGATCAGCACTCGGATTTGGAAAAAGCGTAACAGTAGATTTTTCAATATTAAAATGATCATTAGACAGATTGGCATTTAATGGTAAATAGAAATTACCTGTTAACAAAAAGGAGTATAATGTTTTTAGGGTATGATTAAAATAACTGTTTGGTTCGTTTAAGTTTTTTAAATCAAGGTAAGAAGCATCTAAATGTGTTTGATTTTCTCCTCCCATAGCGGCGCAGGCAAACGCGCCTACAAAAGTAGCATTGTGCCATTGTCCGCTTAAAGATCCGTCCTGATTGTAACCGTCTTTTATATTTAAAGATCCGCCTAGATTGACACGCACAAAATCCGAAGATTTTTTAGAATACGTTTTTGCATCTGCAGTCCCGTACCATAAATAATCTACCGCAATGCGCCAAGGAGTTCTTGCAGCGTCGTACGAATAGGTTTTTCCTCCTTTATTATAACCGCCTGCTTGCGAAGAATAAGCTCCTGAAGCTTCACACCAGTCTGAAACTAAACCACCCACAGCATTGTTTACAGTAAGATTGTTGTTGATAATGGTATATGATTTTGCAGCAACTGAATTCCAAAAAGCGGTGTCATTTGTAAAAGTTCCGAATACTCTGTAATAAGCAGGCGAAAAATAAGATGGATTGGTAATTTGGCTTCCGCCGAATTGATCTCCAGGCTTTAGAACAAATGTATTAGCCTCTATTTCGTGCGCCTTAATTGCAGCGATTAAGGTATTGGCATCATTTTTATAATTAATAGTTCCGGCACTTGCCCATTGAAAATCGGCAACGATAAGTGCAAAAGCAACATCTAGTTCGGCATCAGTTGCGCCATTTGCGCCATTAATTCCTGAACAGCCGTTGATTTTCCAATTCATAACACCATTTGCATTCACATTGTCTTTGTAGTAAAGCCAAAGACCATCAAAAAGAGTTTTGTCGGCAGCATAAACCGCTAGAAGCATTCCGTATCCAATTCCTTCAGAGACGGTTTGATTTGGGTCATCAAACTTAACTCGAAATCGGCCATTGCTGCAGGCTTCTACAAAATTGGTTTTCCAAAGGTCGTAGTTGTTTTTGGCATCCTGGCTGTTTTTAGAACTAGCCATCAAGCCATTGGCAAAGGAAATATTTGCCGGAAAGGGTTGCTTTTGTGCGTTACTTTTGAGGCACAAAAAGGCAACAGTAATCAGAAGTAGGTTTTTCATAATTATTGTTAATTGATTTAGGGACTCTAAAAGTAGGTTATTTTACACAAATAAAAAAAAACCCCAAACTGCATTTGCAGTTTGGGGTTAATAATAAGGTTATAAATACTTATTTAATTTCTTCCTCTTCTTTTTTAACAGGAGGTACAGGTGCAGTTTGATCGTCTTTAGCAGCGTTCTTGAATTCTTTGATTCCGCTTCCTAAACCTTTCATTAATTCTGGAATTTTTTTACCTCCAAAAAGTAATATCACAATACCTACTATTACGAGGATTTCTGTAAGACCTAATCTTCCCATGGTTGTATATTTAATGCCGAAGCAAATTGTTTTTCTAATTTTAAGCAAAGGTATATAGAAATATACGAACAAAAAGTGTTTTTGGATTAAAATATTTGATTCTGGTCACGTTAAATATTTTATAAAATCGTAAATTAAGCGGATTGGTTAAAATTTATCGAGCATCAACAAGACGATTAATTATTATATTTGCTCGTATAAAGAACCAAAATGGCCAAGAAAAAACATGATTTCAGAAAAAAATTATTCAACAAAAACCGGCTGGTAATTTTGAATGAAAATACTTTTGAAGAAATTTTCTCTTTCAAACTCAACCTTATGAATGTTTTTGTTGTCTTTTCTTTAGGCGGGATCTTCTTAATTTTAATCACCACTTTTATTATTGCTTTTACGCCTTTGCGGGAATTTATTCCGGGATATTCTTCTTCTGAATTGAAAAAAAATGCAACCAAACTAGCCATAAAATCAGATTCGCTAGAAACAGCCTTAAAGAAAAACGAAGCGTATATTCATGGCATTCAGAAGGTCTTGAGAGGCGAACTGGATTACGCAAAATTTAATAAAGATTCTATTTTAGCAGATACAGAAGAGCATTCAGGCTTAAAAATGAACGCTTCTGAAGAAGAAATTAAATTAAGAGAAGAAGTTGGAAAAATAGAGAAGGAGCCGGGCGAAAAAGTGCCAAGTAAAAACAAAACCAACAAAAAATAATACCACAGCAAATGTCGATTAAATCTGTAGCTGCAAAATTATTTGCCAGCAAAATATATTACAAAACGCTTGCCTGGTCGAATAAACCAGTTGAAACGCAGCAAAAAGTTTTTAAGAGTTTAATAAAAAGCGCAAAAGAAACTCAGTTTGGTGCAGATCATCATTTTAGTAAAATAAAAAATGTTGAAGATTTTCAAAAAAATGTTCCGGTAAGAGATTATGAGGATTTAAAACATTACATCGAAAAAGTGGTCAAAGGTGAAGAAAACATTCTATGGAAAGGAAAACCGCTTTATTTTGCAAAGACTTCAGGCACAACTTCGGGGGCAAAATTTATTCCGCTAACGAAAGAATCAATGCCGCATCATATAGAAGCCGCGCGAAATGCGATTTTACATTATATTCATGAAACTGGTAATGCCGATTTTGTTGACGGAAAAATGATTTTTTTGCAAGGAAGCCCTATTCTGACTGAAAAATACGGAATTAAATTTGGACGACTTTCTGGAATCGTAGCGCATTTTGTACCTAAATATTTGCAGCGAAACAGAATGCCATCTTGGGAAACCAATTGTATTGATGATTGGGAAACTAAAGTTGATGCCATTGTCGACGAAACGATAAAAGAAGACATGTCTGTTATTTCTGGAATTCCGTCTTGGGTTCAGATGTATTTTGAACGTTTGCAGCAAAAAAGCGACGGAAAAAAGATTGGCGAAATATTCAAAAACTTTAATTTGTTTATTTACGGAGGTGTTAATTACGAGCCATACCGCGCTAAGTTCGAAAACATGATTGGCAGAAAAGTAGACAGCATAGAATTGTTTCCGGCTTCTGAAGGTTTTTTTGCGTATCAGTCCCGAAATTTTGGGATCAAAAACGAAGAAGGAATGCTGCTGTTATTGAATTCGGGTATTTTCTACGAGTTTATAAAAGCAGATGAATTTTTTGAAAAAAAACCAAAAGTGCTGACCATTGGAGAAGTAGAAATAGGTATAAATTATGTTTTGATTATTTCTACAAATGCTGGGCTTTGGCGTTATAATATTGGAGACACGGTTCAGTTTACAACTTTATTTCCGCATCGTGTTATCGTTTCTGGCCGAATCAAACATTTCATTTCTGCTTTTGGAGAACATGTTATAGCCAACGAAGTCGAAAAAGCACTGAAAGAAGCAACTCAGGGAACCAAAATTGTAATAAACGAATTTACTGTAGCACCACAAATAAATCCGTCAAGCGGATTGCCGTATCACGAATGGTTTGTAGAATTTGAAAATGAACCTGAAAATTTCGACGCCTTCGCGGAAGCGATTGACGACTCAATGCGAAAGCAAAACATTTATTACGACGATTTAATAACAGGAAATGTTTTGAGAAAAGTAGTGGTAACCAAAGTTTCTAAAAATGGATTTCAAGAGTATATGAAATCGCAGGGAAAATTGGGCGGACAAAATAAAATTCCGAGATTATCGAATGATAGGAAGATTGCGGATAATTTGAAGTAAGAAAAAGAAGAGAATATGAATTATTCAAATTGTCAATCCTAATTTGAAATAAACGTTATAATTAAATCACATTTTTAGTTTTCGATTGAAATAATAGTAATATTTCCTAATTTCGTTTAATTAAAACACTTAGATTATCTTCTCGACAAGAAGATTTTTAAAATAAAAATACATGAAAGAAACCAAACATATATCAAGATCTAGAGCACAGGAATCATCTGCAGCGATAGAAAGAATGTACATTACAATGCGCCACTTATTCAACCGCGGTTTTTATAAGCCAATGGGAGTTTCGGGCGATGGCTTAAGAGAATCATTATTGGCATTGCGCCCAGAAATCTACGGAAATATAGGAGAAGAAAAAGTAGAGTTAAACGGACTTTTGTATGTTATAGAAAGACTTCCGATAGGAATCGAACAATGCCGTTTTATCAATTTAACTTCGGATGAAGGTTATTCTAAATCGCATTTTCAGGCAATTGTTCCTCCAAAAAGAAGAAGAAATTGTTACCGAATTGACGAAGAACAAATGAATGTCGAAATCACGCGCGGGCGATCTGACATTTACGATATTCTGACGCATTTGACTTTTATTTTCATCGAATCCCATAAAATTAAAAATAGAGTTTTACTAGACGACGGAGGCGAAGTTTCGCGTGACTGGCTTAAATTAGAACAAGCCGTAATGCAGACGAAAAAATTGTCTTTAATAGAAAAAGAAAAAGCAATTTCGCACGTTGCCAATATCTTAGCAAGAACTTTTGAAGAGGTTTTAGATATTTACGACGCTTTTGGATCTGAAAATGCACCAGACCGTTTCCTGCACGTTATTTATTGGTTAGGAAAACTAGCCATCGAAGAAGTGATTGAAAACAATAAAAGAACAATAACATTCAGTCCCGTTTTAAGAGAACGTTTAGGACACCATATTCACGGTGAAATTTGGGCAACAAATATCAAGGAAGTTTTAAAAGCTAATGATCTTTTAAAGCGGCCAATTCATGTTATTAGTGCGAACATGCACAGTGTCATGAATTCGATTTTTGCTACTCCTTTATTAACATCAAAATTCAAAGGCAAATCAGATTTCTTTATTTATGAAGAATTAAGCAAATCTGGCGCAAAAGACACCAGAGCTGTTGTTGAAGAAGTGGCGTTGAAAAACGGAATGATTTCAATATTAGATACATCAGGAACAAACATCGATGTTCAGATTTTTGATACTGCAAAAATTGACTGGACAAAAACCGCATTTCCAAAAGCAGCACTTGACGAGAACAAACCTGTTATTATCGTAATGGATTATGCCTTTGGAGAACAAGCATACGAAACAATCGACGAGCTTTTAAAACCATATAAAAAAGAAACTTTATTGAATGTTCAATCTGTCTCTATAATGGGTAAGGCTGGAATTTTAGAAGGCGGAAAAGGCGATATTATGATTCCGTCGGCACATATAAATGAAGGAACTGCAGATAATTATTTCTTCGAAAATGAACTTACAGGCGCTATGTTTGAAGGAAACGACATTGCCGTTTTTGAAGGCGCAATGGTTACTGTTTTAGGAACTTCTTTGCAAAACAGAGATTTGCTGAAATTCTTTCACGAATCGACTTGGGGCGTAATTGGTCTTGAAATGGAAGGTTCTTATTATCAAAAAGCGATTCAATCGGCATCAAAAATTAGAAAAAGCGTACCGCATGATATTAAAGTTCGTTATGCATATTATGCTTCAGATAATCCTCTTGAAACCGGAAGTACATTAGCTTCTGGCGGATTAGGAACAACTGGCGTAAAACCAACGTATTTGATTACCATTAAAATTTTAGAACAAATTTTCAACGTAAAATAACCAATAAATGAGTACAAAAGTACCCCATAACAACTCCGATCAGGAAATTGATATTTTTCAGCTTTCAAGAAGTATTGGTAATTTTTTCGAGCGCGTTAGCAGATCTGTTTTTCGAGCAATTCAGTTTTTTATTCGAAACTGGATTATCGCGCTGATTCTAGTTGTTTTAGGGTTTAGTTTAGGCTGGTATTTAGATTCGAATAAAAAATCATTTCAGAATCAAGTTATTGTAACGCCAAATTTTGAAAGTGTTGATTATTTATACGCCAAAATCGATTTGATACAATCTAAAATTGTTTCTGGAGACACGGCTTTTCTTAAAAATGTAGTTGGAATTTCGCATCCAAAAACAATCAGAAAAATCGAAATCAAGCCAATTCCTGACGTTTATAAATTTATCGAAGACAAAGAACAAAACTTCGAACTGATAAAAATAATGGCTGAGGTTGGCGAGGTAAAAAAGGTTTTAGAAGATAATGTTACAAGCAAAAACTATACTTTTCATACCATCTCTTTTATTTCAAATCAGCTAGCAAACGAAAAAGAAGTTGTTGATCCGCTGTTGAAATTCTTAAACAATTCGACCTATTATGCTGAAATTCAAAAAATTGGATATAAAAATTTAGAACGCGAAATTGCACAAAACGACACGATAATTGCTCAGATTGATAATGTTTTGAATGGCTTTTCGAATACAGTAAAAAACGGTTCTAAAAACGAAAAACTGGTTTATTACAATGAAAATCTGCAACTCAACGACATTATAAAAACCAAACAAAAACTGGTTCTTGAACAAGGAAAAAACCGAATTAAATTAATCACTTTTGGTAAGATTATCAAAGAGATTAATTCGACGCTTAACATAAATGAAAATAAAACTGTAAACGGAAATTTCAAAATTTGGCTGCCGCTTTTCTTTATTTTGATTTTTATTTTGACTTATCTTTTCAAGAAATTTTATCGCAAACAACTTGCAATTTCAAATGCAAATCAACTTTAAAAACAATTGAAAACCATTCTTATTTTCAAAAGATTTTCTCAAAATCCGTTTTTAAGACAAAGTTTTAACACCTTGTTTTTAAGAATTTTAGGAGTTCTTTTGTTATTTGGTTTTACAGTTTTTCTAACAAAATCATATAGTCCAAAATTGGTTGGGCAATATGATTTTGTTCGTTCTTTTCTTCTCTCCATCGGAAGCATTTGCCTGCTGGGTTTTGATCAGTCTATTTTATATTTTAAAGGAAAACTGGCAAGTCAGGGTGCGCTGGAAGAATTGAAAAATATATATATCAAAATGCTGGGAATGCTTTTTTTTACTTCCGTTTTAGCATTGCTGATTATTGCCCTTTTAAGCAAAGAATTAATTAACAATTATTTTGCGGATCAGCAGGTATATTCGATTTTATTAAAAGGCGCCGCAACCTTGTTTTTCTACGGAATTTCGACTTTAAATACAGAAATTTTCAGAGCTTTAGATAAATTATATGTTGCCGAATTGTTTCGGAATATCTTGAAATATATTCCTTTAATTATAGGCTCAATTTTGCTTTTTTATTGGCACGAAGAAACCTATTTGGTGGATGTTTTTTTACTCGGATTTGTTTTTCTTTCGGTTATAAGTTCCGTTTTTGTTTTTCTTTATTTTAATAAAACAGAAACCGTGAATAAACTTGAAAAATTTTCTCATAAAGAAGTTTTTTTAAAATCATATCCAATTGCGATAAGCGGTATGGCGATGTTTTTATTGATGAGTTTCGATATTATGTTTTTGAAAAAATACCGGAATGATGAAACAGTTGCCTTTTATTCTGTCGGCGTTAAAGTGATGACGATTGTTTCAGTTATTATTTTGACCATAAATATTACAGTTTCGGCTAAAATTGCGGAGTATTTTTCAAGTCATAATAAAACAGAATTAGTTAAGATGCTTAGAAATAGCGCGCGATTAATCTTCGGAATAACATTTCCTGTAATTTTATTAATCAGTTTTTCTTCTGAACATGTTTTATCTTTTTTCGGACATCAATATATAGTCGCAAAACAAGCTTTTTTAATTTTGATAATTGGCCAGGGAGTTTGTTCTGCATTTGGTTCAGCGCCAGTTTATTTGAATATGACTGGAAGACAGCATATTTTTCAGGTTATTTTAATGGTGGCTGTTTTGCTTAATTTTGTTTTAAACCGATTTTTAATTCCAGAATACGGAATGATCGGAGCGGCGATTGCGTTTGTTTCGAGTTCGCTTTTTTGGAATATAGTTGCCGCTATTGTTATTTATCAAAAAGACCGAATCAAAATTTTTTTACATTAAGAATCAATTTAAAATGCAAAACAAGATTAAAAAAAGTACAGCAGCATTTTGGCTTATTGCCTCAGCCAATTTGGTTGTAGCATTTGCTGCCTATTTTGTTTTGCCTCCCAAGTTTTTTTACGACGCTGCAATTATAGCGTATGATAAAGGAAATGAAATAGGTTATTTTGGAAGTTATCCGCTTACGATTTTATTGTATAAAATTTCAGGTTTGCGTTATTTGCCTTTTCCGGTAATTGCCTTAATACAATTTCCGATTTTGATGTTTGTTTTATATAAAATCGGAATTCCAGATAACTTCGAAAAAATAAATATCAAGAACATTCTGGTTTATATGGGTATTTTGATGATAGCTATTTTTATGTCAATGCCTTCAAAAGAGTTTATTACGTTTTTGTATGTATCTCCAATTGTTTTCTTGTGCTTAAACGATCAAATTTCACTAAAGAAAACAATTGTATACGTTGTTCTTTTATTGTTGATTTTTGGCGCGTTTTATCGCCCATATTATGCTTTGATTCCAATTATTGGAGGCGGCATGTACTTGGTAAGCCGGGTAACTTTTAAAAACAAAACCGTAACCACCATTTTTTATGGTTTATTAATTGCTGTTTTTTTATCTTTCAGTCACGGAATTATAAAAGGGAAATACCTTTCAGAAATTAGCCGAGAAGTGGTAAACAGCGACCGAGTAGGTTCTGCAGATGCCAATTCGATAATTATTTCGCCCGTAAAAACAGATACTTGGTACGGAGAAATTGTTGGTATTTTTTATGGATTTTTCACTGTTAATGTTCCGGTAAACGGATTAAAACATATCTTTTCTCCTCAAATCATTACCTTTATAATCTGGCAGCTTTTCTTGTTTTATATTTTGCTGGTTCGTTTTTCAAAATGTTTAAAAGAAAGAAAAAGATATCCAAAAGAACTTTTAATTTTACTGATTATCTTTTCGTTTTTTATTGTACAAGGCGTTTTTGAACCCGATTTAGGAACCGCCGTTCGTCATAAAATTGGTATTTTTCCATTAATTTATTTTGCGTTATACTATGAATATTTCCGAAAAGAACTTCAATAAAATATTCAATGTTTTCTTGTGTGTGATTGCGATTGCAATGATTTTTAGAAAACCGTGTTCGCTTTTTATTATTTTTTTTGGGGTTTTTAGCTTGATTTTCTTCAAAAAACTAAAATTTAATAAAACTTCATTCATTTTAATTGTTTGTATTGCCTCACCAATTTTGTTGGAATTATTGCTTTTTTGGAATAACGATTCGTTCTCAAAAGGACTAAAAGCAATAGAAAAAAGTATCTCTTTATTATTATTTCCCATTTTTATTATTGGGAATTATCAGCGTGTAAATTTTTTGAAAACGGCTCAGATTTATTACATCGTAACAACTATTATAATGTTGTTTTTCTTGATTCGATTTAATGTTGTTTATCCGGAGTTAAGTGCAAAATATTTTAACGGAATTGATTTGTTCGAAATAGGATATAAGTTTGCAGACAGCATTGGTATTCATGCTCCGGCGTTAAACATGCATTTGGCATTTGTTTCTGTCTGTGCGCTGTATTTTGTTTTTTACAGCTTTCATAACAATGAAAAAACGGCAATTAAAATGTTGCGTTTTGTCATTTTTCTTTTGTCATTTTTCTTTGTTCTTTTCGTAAATACACGAATGGCTTTAATGAATGTCTTGGCAGGATTTATAATTGTTTTCTTTTTTGAATTTAAAACAAAATTCAACTTAAAAAAGATGGCAATAGCAAGTGGAACGGTACTAATGTTATTAAGTGGTATTTTGTTTTTCTATGTAAAGGAAAATCCATACATGAAAGAAAAATATTCGACGGCGACTTTTGCTTATATGGATAAAGTTGGAAAACTAGATGAAATTGATCATCCTGAAATTAAAGTTTACAATTCACTGGTAACGCGAGTTTCAATCTGGAAATCAGCTTGGGAATTATCAGTTAAAAATCTTCCTTTTGGAGTTGGTGCATCTGATGGAAAACCAGAATTAAACAAATATTACAAGCAGACCAATCAAAAATTTTTAGCAAAATACGAATTTCCGACACACAATCAGTTTCTCGATTTTTTATTAAAGTTTGGAATTCTGGGACCAATTGTAGCGTTGCTTTACATGTTAACTATTGGCTATCTGGGCTATGATCTCAAAAATGCGATTATACTTTCGTTCTTTCTGATCTTTTTCACGTCAAATTTAACCGATGATTTTTTGCTTCGTTTCGACGGAATTGCCTTTAGCGGTTTGTGGTCATCGATTTTTGCAAGCTATTGGCTTCAGCAAAAAACTACTTCTGGTAAAGTTCCAGAAGCTGTTTAAAATTTTTGTTTTTATCGAATAAATCTTCGCATCTTTTTAAAGCATTTTTACCGAAAGAAATTCGGTTTTTCTCATCGCTTAAAACTTTAAAATAGTCATTTAATTTCTCAATTTCATCAAATAAAAATCCGGTTTGATTGTGAACGACGACATCTTTATTGCCAATAATATTAGTTGCAATTATAGGCTTTTCTAAAACCATTGCTTCTAAAACGGCAATTGGCAAACCTTCCCAAAGAGAAGTCTGAAGGTAAATATCAATCGAATTCAAATTTTTAAAAACAGTATTTTTATCTAAGATCCAGCCCGTAACCTTAATATTAGGAGCTGTAATGAAAGGATTTAATTCGCCATCGCCAATCCAAAGAAAATTATAATCAGGAAATCGTAATGCAATTTCGTTAAACAATTTAGGATTTCTTGCAGCTGTAATTCTGCCCACAATTCCGATAGTCAATTTTGTATTTTGATGAGGTAAAAAATGTCTTCTAATTTCACTAATATCAACTCCATTTCGAATTAATTTTGAAGGTCCTATTTTTTGCGCGATTTCAAATTCGGTATCGCCACAGGCAACGATTGTTCCTCCAAAAAAACGTTGAAAATTTTTTTCGATTCCCGCATATAATTTTTTTGAAGAGTTAGAAATATCAGTTCTTAGAAAAGCATAACCGTGCGGCGTGTAAAAAATTTTCTTTTTTCTGAATAGAAAAAAATATGCGATTCGGCCTAAAACTCCAGCTTTAGATGAATGAAGATGAATAACATCTGGATTGATTTTTTTGAGTTCTTTTCTCAATTTCAAAATCGATTTTAAATCTTGAAAAGGAGCAATTTCGCGAACCATACTAATATGAACCAAAGGAACGTTTGGAGAAAAATCAGCTTTTATTTGTGTCGGGTTCACGCCATTTCTGTGACCACTATAAATAATAGCAGTTGTTGCAGTTTTGGCAATTTCTTCATTCCCAAAGAAAGTAGACAAATCTTTAAAATAAGTATAAACGCCGCCCTCAAGTGCTTCAACAACATGTACAACTCTCAAAACAAATAAAATTTAGTTTTGTAAAAGTAGAATAAACCAATTGATAATAAATTAAAAATTTTAACCCTGTATTTTAGTAAAATTTTTAGCGAATTTAAAAGGTCAGATATTTTAGTACATTTGTGGATATTTGCAGCGAATATCAAAAACAAAGGTTCAAGAAAATCATTATGAAAAGAATACTTATTACCGGAGCGGCGGGTTTTTTAGGATCACATTTGTGCGATCGTTTTATCAAAGAAGGTTATTATGTTATCGGAATGGATAATTTGATCACTGGCGATCTTAAAAACATTGAACATTTATTCAAATTAGAACATTTTGAGTTTTATCATCACGACATTACGAAATTTGTTCATGTTCCTGGTGATTTAGATTATATATTGCATTTTGCTTCGCCTGCAAGTCCGATCGATTATTTAAAAATTCCGATTCAAACTTTAAAAGTCGGATCATTAGGAACGCATAATTTATTAGGTTTGGCAAGAGTTAAAAAAGCGAGAATTTTGATAGCTTCAACTTCAGAAGTTTACGGAGATCCATTGGTTCATCCTCAAACCGAAGAATATTACGGAAACGTAAATACAATTGGGCCAAGAGGAGTTTATGATGAAGCCAAACGTTTTCAGGAATCTATCACAATGGCATATCATACTTTTCACGGTGTAGAAACAAGAATCGTTCGTATTTTTAATACTTACGGACCAAGAATGCGTTTAAATGACGGACGTGTAATTCCTGCTTTTATTGGTCAGGCGCTTCGTGGAGAAGATTTAACAATTTTTGGAGACGGAATGCAAACGCGTTCTTTCTGCTATGTTGATGATCAGGTAGAAGGTATTTTTAGATTACTGCATTCAGATTATGTGTATCCGGTAAATATTGGAAATCCAGACGAAATTACAATTAAAGATTTTGCAGAAGAAATCATTAAACTTACAGGTACAAACCAGAAAGTAGTATATCATCCGTTGCCAATAAACGATCCGCTGCAACGCCAGCCAGACACTACAAAAGCTAAAGAATTATTAGGCTGGGAAGCAAAAGTGAGCCGTTCTGAAGGAATGAAAATCACCTATGATTATTTTAGATCACTTTCTAAAGAAGAGCTTTCAAAAGAAGAGCATAAAGATTTTTCGAGTTACATAAAATAGCAGCTGAAAAAAAACATTTATGACCGCGTTTCAAACAGGAAGATACTCAAAATATATCAGGCCAATTAGTATCTTAATCGATCTAATGGTTATTGCTGTTTTGAATTTTTTTGTTTTTCAAAAATTGGTTTCAAATTTTTGGCTATACATTTTATATCAGTATGCAGGATGGGGCTTAATTGCTTTTTCTATAAAGTTTTATGATGTTTACAGATTTACGACACCAATTGAAATCATTTCAAAAATAGTAAAGCAGGGAATTTTATTTCTCTTAATTGTAATTGCTTTTTTTCCGTTTTTTAAAGAAGCTGTTTTTAGCGAAACTGCGATTGCTTTGTTTATTTCTTTAGTGATTTTACTGGTAACGATTTTTAAATTTTCATTGTTTTTTTATTTAAAAGAATATAGAATAATAACGGGAAGCAATTATAGAACGGCTGTTATTATTGGGTTTACTCCAGAAGCAATTCGGCTTAAAGATCTTTTTGAAACCAGAAAAGATTACGGATATCGGTTTCTCGGATATTTTTCAGACAAAAAAGCCAATCAGAATATTGCCGGAAAATTAGCCGATTTAAAACCTTTTGTGATTGATAATTTAGTCGACGAAATTTATTGTTCTCTAAACGAAGTGTCCAACAATTATTTGAAAGATTTAATTGATTTTGCAGACGAAAACAATAAAACAATAAAATTTATTCCGGACACAAAAGAGATTTTTTCTAAGAATTTAAAGATAGATTATTACGATTTTTTTCCGGTGCTTTCGCTAAAGCAAACCATGCTGAATGAGCCCGCGATAAAATTTTTCAAACGTACTTTTGATGTTGTTTTTTCTATTTCTGTAATCGTTTTTATATTATCATGGCTTGGTCCGTTATTGGCGATTTTAATAAAGTTAGAATCTAAGGGGCCTGTTTTTTTCAAACAAGGAAGACCCGGAATTGATGAAAACGAATTTGTTTGTTATAAATTTCGTTCGATGCGAATTAATAAAACAACTGAAAAAGAGGCTTCTAAAGATGATCCACGTGTTACGACAATTGGTCGATTTATGCGAAAAACAAGTATAGACGAATTGCCGCAATTTGTAAATGTTTTATTGGGAGACATGTCTGTTGTGGGTCCGAGGCCGCATCTTTGGTCACAAAATAAAGAGTACGGCAATAAAGTAAAAAAATATATGATCCGTCATTGTGTTAAGCCAGGAATTACCGGTTTAGCTCAAGTCAGTGGTTTTAGAGGCGAAATTACAATGGAAAGAGATATGATTAACCGCATAAAATTTGATGTTTTTTATATCGAAAATTGGTCGCTTATTTTAGATTTAAAGATAATTTCTCAGACGGTAATAAACATTTTTAAAGGCGATAAAAAAGCATATTGATGAATGAATTAGTCTCTATTATAACGCCAACATTTAATACCGAAAAATACATTCGGGCAACTTTGCAATCGGTTATAGAGCAGAGTTATCAGAACTGGGAATTAATTCTGGTTGATGATGCATCTACAGACCAAACTGTTGCAATTATAAAAGAGTATGCTCAAAATGACAGCCGGATAAAACTAACTGAATTAACCAAAAATTCAGGAAACGGTTTTGCGAGAAATGTTGCCTTAGAAAAAGCAAATGGAAAATACATTGCATACTTAGATGCGGATGATTTGTGGTTTACGACGAAGTTAGAAAAGCAGATTCAGTTTTTAAAAGCAAACAATTTACCTTTCACTTTTAGCTTTTATGATTGTATCGATGAAGACGGAAATTCATTAAATAAAAGAGTAGAAGCGCCACTAAATCTCACCTACAATCAATTGTTTTTCTGCAATTATGTTGGAAATCTAACCGCTATTTACGACGCTGATTATTTTGGTAAAATTGTAATTAAAGCGACTCAAAAAAGACAAGATTGGCGTTTGTGGCTTACAATTTTAAAACAAATTAAACAAACAAAACCTGTTCCGGAACCTTTAGCCTTTTATAGAATAAGAAGAGATTCTATTTCTTCTTCAAAATTCAAATTGATAAAGCACAATTTTGGCGTTTATAGAGAATTCCACGGTTTCAATTTTGTGTTTTCTGTTTTGTTGATGACTCGGTTTTTGTTTACACAGTTGGTTATTAAACCAAGATATATAAAGAACATATAATTCTCCATCTTTTAGGTCGCAATTTGCGACAAACAGTTTTGTTCAAAATTTGAGATAACAAATTGTTACCTTGAAAAATATTATTTTTTATATCCAATTTTCACCCTTTTAGTTTCATCTTCCTTTTTATCAGTCAATTCATCTAAATAAGAAAAAACCAATTCAATATTTTTATCATGATTCTCTAATTTCTTCTGAATCTGAAGAATATCAACTTTAATTTCTGTTGTATCGAGAAGCATTTGCCTCACTTTCGTGAAAATACGCATGATTTGAATATTAGTTTGAATTGCTTTGTCGCTATTTAAAATACTTGAAAGCATTAATATTCCATGTTCTGTGAATGCCATTGGTGCATATCTTAAACCAATCTTATCAGAATTGGAGGTCGCAATTTGCGACCTCCAATTTTCAAATTCCTCTTTAGTTAATTCAAACATAAAATCCTCGGAAAAGCGATTTCGATTCCTTTTGACTTGTTCTTTTAATCGTTTTGTTTCTACTCCATAAAGTAAAGCCAAATCACGATCCAGCATCACTTTTTGTACGCGGATAAAATATATTTTATTAGAAATTGTTTCTTCAGAAAGTAAAGATTGATCGTCCATGAGTTTTTAAATAAAAAAACAAATGTAAGATTTTATTTATATTATAAATGAGATTTGAATTGCTTTAATTTGCCGCGATTGGTTCTTTCTAAAACTGTTTTTCTGGTAAAAGTGAAGTTTAAATTAGGTTCAAGATATAATGCAATTGCTTCTTCTATTTTCTGAATTTGATCTGAAACTAATGCTGTTTCAGCAACATATTCAATTTCAAAAGAATCTAATGTAGTTTGTTTGATAATAAATTCTTTTACGTTTCCGTCATCTTCAATAATACTTTTGGTTACGTAGTAAAACGTCAATCCAGGCGATTTTTTTCCGCTTGGTAAAATGGCTACGTCATTTGTTCTGCCAATTAGTTTTTTAAGAATTGGTTTTTGTAATGTACTTTTTTCATCTAAAATTCCAATATCGCCAATATCGTATCGAATAAAAGGATTTGCTTTATTGAATAGAGAACTAATGACAATTCGGCCCTCTTTCCCGTAAGGGAGAACTTTATTGTTTTCATCTAAAATTTCGACAAAAAGCGTTTCAGCATTAATTTGCCATTCGCCCTGTGGATTTTCAAAAGCAATTAAATCAAGTTCTGATGCACCGTATTCATTGATAATGGGAATGCCAAATTGCTTTTCTAAAAGTTTTTTATCCGATTCAAAAAGCATTTCTGAAGTCACAAAACAGGCTTTTAGTGTTGGACATATTTCATTTAAAACAATATTTTTCTTCTCTAGATATTTAGCAAATAAAACAATAGAACTCGTATAACCGTTGACATAATCGAATTTTTTCGATTTGAATTTTTTCAGAAATTTTTCTAATATTTCATCAGATAAATCAAAAACCGGAAATCGAAAACGTTGGCTTAGAAAATCCTTAAAACGTTCTTTTTGGTATCCAATAAAATCCATCGGAATGCCATAAAAACGCGCCTGATAAGAATGATTAAAATCGATCTCGAACCAGCCGAAACGCATAATATTTGAAGCCCAGGTTAAGGCATGTGAATACTTATCTTTAGCAAAAATAAAAGGAGTTCCGCTCGATCCAGAAGTTTTGTTGAGGTAAACATCTTTTAAAGAATACCCTTTTGAAAGCCTTTCTTCTAAAGGTTTTTGAAGATTCTGTTTGTTTAAAATTGGCAAATCTTCCCATTTCGGAGCAATTGTACTTCCAACTAATTCCTGATAAAAGGAATTGTTTTTAAGATGAAAATCGACAATTTCCTTTTTCTTATTCTGAAGAAAAACAGCATATTTATCTTCAGATAAATTCACAATTTGATACAATTCGGCTTTGGCTTTCTTTATCGGAAAACCATTTAATCGAAGTGTGATATCAAACAGACGAATCATTATATTTTTAGAACAATATTAATACTGCCAGCGGTCAATTCTTTTTCAGAATATTTTGAAAAATCCTGATGTAATTTTAAATTTCTGAACTTTTGTTCTTGAGGAGAATTTGGTCCAGGATTATCGTGAGAAATATAAACAATTTCTAAATCTAAAGATTTAAAAATGTCTAAATATTGAGGCAATCTCAAACGGTTATGATAATCAAACCGTGTTTGTATTTTATCCCATTCTTTAGAACTGTATTTTAAAAACTCCTGAAGAGATAACGATTGATCAGAAAAAGCCCTGTGATCGCTGGGAGAAATAAAATGAATAATGTAAGATCCTTTATTTAAGGACTGCTTAAATTTTTCATGCATTTTAAAAATATCTTCGGGTGTAACATGTTCTAAAACAAATCTTGAAAATACAATATCGACTTTTGGAATATTGGCGTTTATTATATTTTGAGAAGGAAAATAGTGAACATTTTCTGGCAAGGAATAAGAGTTGTTTGTGCTTACAGCAATATCATTTTTGTATGTTTTTGAAAATAATGAATTGAATTTTTCAATGTTTATTTTTTGGTAATGCTTATTAATATCAAAACTATAAATTTCTTTAAGCTTATATTTATAAAGTAATATATAGGGAGAAATTGGCAGCCATCCTGAACCAATTTCAATCGCCGATTTGTTTTGTAAATCGACTTTCAAATTTGCAAAGATGTTTCCAAAGGCGCTTAATGTATTTTCAGTACTTCTTAATTTTGCTTCAATATTTTTATTCTCAGAAACATTTTGTAATTGGTGATAGATTTTCGAACCTAAAGAATCCGGAAGAATACTCAGGGTTTTAAAAATATAGGTTTTTAAATAATGTTTCATGAGGTAAATTTTCATCAAAAATAATATTATCCAACTACTAACACAGAAGAATCACGAACTTTTTAAGATTTAATTATTTTTTACGTACAAAAGCAATTATTTTTGCACCACAACTAAATACAACTATACCATGACAATTTTATTATTGGGATCAGGCGGAAGAGAACATGCTTTTGCGTGGAAAATGATTCAGAGTCCGCTTTGCGAAAAACTTTTTGTTGCACCAGGAAATGCAGGAACAGCTGCAATTGCTACAAATGTTGCAATGTCTCCAACCGATTTTGATGCGATAAAAGCATTCGTACTTGAGGAAAATGTAAAAATGGTGGTTGTAGGACCAGAAGATCCTTTGGTAAAAGGAATTTACGATTATTTTAAAAATGACGAAAATTTAAAACACATTCCGGTAATTGGGCCATCAAAATTAGGAGCTCAATTAGAAGGAAGTAAAGAATTTGCAAAAGAATTCTTGATGAAACATAATATTCCAACTGCCGCTTATGATAGTTTTACGGCTGAAACAGTGGAAAAAGGATGCGAGTTTCTAGAAACGCTACAGCCTCCATACGTTTTAAAAGCAGATGGTTTAGCAGCAGGAAAAGGAGTTTTAATTATTCAAGATCTTGAAGAAGCTAAAACAGAACTTAGAAACATGCTGGTTCACGAAAAATTTGGAGCAGCAAGTTCTAAAGTTGTTATCGAAGAATTTTTAGACGGAATAGAATTGAGCTGTTTTGTTTTGACAGACGGAAAAAGTTATAAAATTCTGCCAACTGCAAAAGATTACAAACGAATTGGAGAAGGTGATACCGGATTAAATACAGGCGGAATGGGAGCAGTTTCTCCAGTTCCTTATGTTGATGCTGTTTTGATGGAAAAAATCGAAACTAGAATCGTAAAACCAACAATCGAAGGTTTCCAAAAAGACGGAATCGAATATAAAGGATTTGTGTTTATTGGTTTGATCAATGTAAAAAACGAACCAATTGTTATTGAATACAATGTGAGAATGGGAGATCCGGAAACGGAAGTTGTGGTTCCGAGATTAAAATCTGATTTGGTTGAATTGTTTCTTTCAGTAGCAAATCAAAAATTAGATGAATTCGAATTAGAAGTTGATCCAAGAAGTGCTACAACAATTATGGTGGTTTCTGGCGGTTATCCTGAAGATTTCGAAAAAGGAAAAGTAATTACAGGATTAGAAAATATTACAGATTCGATAGTTTTTCATGCAGGAACAAAATTAGATGGCGAAAATGTCGTTAGTAATGGAGGACGTGTTTTGACAATTACATCATACGGAGACGATTTTCAACAGGCCATAAAAAAATCTTACCAAAACATAGATAAACTAAATTTTGATAAGATGTATTTTAGAAAAGATATTGGCTTCGACTTACTTTAAGAAAGAGTGAGCTGTAGTATCTTGATTTTCAGTTCCGGCGTCATCAAAAATGCGTAATTGTTTAATCCAATAAACGATTGCGCATGCGCAGATTATCATAAAAATCCAGTTAATTGTGTTTGCACCAAACCAAGTAATTAGTTCCAAACGACGCAAAAAGTCAAGAGGAGCAAACAAAATGTTAACGAATAAGTATTGTATTCCTTCAAAAAAAGCTGTCATAATTTATAAAATTATATGTTATTATTGTTTTTAACGCATTGAAGACAAAATTCAATTAATAGAATCTTTTTTCAACTTGTTGGTTTTTCCTTTTAAACAAGTATTATATTTACAATCACAAAAGTATAAAATATCCTTATGATAACAAGTGTTTTTAAAAAATCTACACCATTAAATTATTCATTGGTTGTAATTTTAATACTGGTTTTCTTTTTTCTGTTTCAAATTCAAGAACCATCTTGGGTAAGTTCTTCTTTTTTGGCTTTTCAAAAAATGAGTTTGCTGTGCTTTATTTTTGCTTCTTTTTTCTTAATTAATTTTATTGTAAAGAAGAACGGACTCAGCAAAGACAACGGATATACGATATTTTTCTATTTGTTGTTCCTTTTGTTTTTTCCTACCATATTTAATAACCCGAATGTAATATATGCCAACTTTTTTCTCCTGCTGGCACTTCGAAGATTAATATCACTTCAATCATTAAAAGCATCAAAAGAAAAGATATTCGATGCATCTTTTTGGATTTTAGTTGCTTCTTTATTTCAATTTTGGTGTATTCTTTTCCTAATTTTGGTTTTTATATCGATCATTTTTCACGTTTCTAGAGATTATAGAAACTGGGTTTTGCCCTTTATAGCGCTTTTAGCCGTTGCATCCATTTTTTATATGATCTCTTTAATTTTTCATTTTGATGCGTTTGAATTTTTCGAAAAACGCGCAGTAATGGATTTTAGGATCGATTATTTTAAAAATAATTACGAAAACGGAGCGCTTTCAATATATGTTGCCGTAGCCTTGTTTTTTGTAGTTTCGATTTTGACAACCTTATCAAACAGACCTCAAATTGTACATACTTCGTACAAAAAAGTAATCGCTTATTTTTTTATTGCTGCTTTTGTTTTTATAATTTCTCCGAATAAAAGCAATGATTTGCTGCTGTTTAGTATTGCACCTTTAAGCATTATGGCATCGAGTCATGTTGAATATATGAAGCAGAGACTAAATAATGAGATCGTATTTTACGTGCTTACTGCCTGCAGTTTGTTTACGTTTTTCTCGCAATTATAATTTACTACCGTAAGCCAGATCGCCGGCATCTCCAAGACCAGGAACAATGTAGTTTTTCTCGTTTAATTTTTCGTCTAAAGCAGCAACCCACAAATGACAGTTATCGGGAAGATTTTTTTCAAGATAAGCAACTCCTTCAGGTGCAGCAATAACAACTACAATATGAATTTCATTTGGAGTAGCATTTTCAACCAGTTTTTTATGAACCGCTACAATAGATTGTCCCGTTGCCAGCATGGGATCAAGAAGCAGAACTGTTTTATTGTTTAAGTCTGAAATCGCTTGATATTCAACTAAAATTTCAAATTCGTCATCATTATTTGGATGAAATCTGCAGGCCGAAACAAAGCTGTTTTCTGCATGATCGAAATAATTTAAAAAACCATTATGAAGTGGCAGTCCAGCTCTTAAAATTGGACATAAAACCAAATCACTTTCTATTTGAGTTGTTTTTTTAATGCCGAGCGGTGTCTGAATTTCAACATCTTTATAAGGTAAAACCTTGCTGAGTTCATACGCCATAATTTCTCCAATTCGCTCAATATTTCTTCGAAAACGCATACTGTCTTTTTGAACATTTACATTTCTGATCTGGCCCAAAAAATGATTTAAAACGCTGTTATTTTCAGATATATAATGAATTTTCATATGTTATTTTTAGTATTATCAATGATTTGTAAGATGAAAACGAAAAAATAATCGTTTTTTTCACACTATAAAAGTATAAAAAGTATCTTTGTCTCTCTAATAATTAAAGACATGTTTTCAAAATTAGCTTATTCTGTTTTCGAACAAAGCATCAAAGATTATCATCAATTTGATAATGTTGATCAGCCTATAAATAATCCTTATCCTAAGGATAAATTTGAACATTTATTATATTTAAAAAACTGGATTGACACGGTGCAATGGCATTTTGAAGATATTATTCGTGATCCTCAAATTGATCCGGTAGCCGCTTTGACTTTAAAAAGAAGAATCGATGCTTCAAACCAAGAACGTACTGATATGGTCGAATATATCGACAGTTACTTTTTGCAAAAATACAGTAATGTACAAGCAAAAGACGGAGCAAAAATCAATTCTGAAAGTCCAGCTTGGGCTTTTGACAGATTATCTATTTTAGCTTTAAAAATTTATCATATGCAGGAAGAAGCTAATCGTGCAGAGGCTTCACAAGAACATAGAGATAAATGTCAGGAAAAACTAAACATTCTTTTAGAACAAAGAAGTGATTTGTCTACAGCAATTGAAGATTTATTGACAGATATCGAAAATGGAGATAAATTCATGAAAGTGTACAAACAAATGAAAATGTACAATGACGATGATTTGAATCCTGTTTTATATCAAAACAAAAAATAATTGGCAGAATTGTCCAATACAATTAAGCATATAGCCGTCATGAGACTATCCGCAATGGGAGATGTCGCCATGACGGTTCCTGTTTTACGTGCTTTTGTAAAACAGTATCCAGAGGTAAAACTGACGGTAATTTCTCGTCCGTTTTTTAAACCATTTTTTGAAGGAATTCCGAATCTTGATTTTTTTGCTTTTGATGAAAAAGAACGCCACAAAGGGTTTCTTGGACTTGTGCGTTTATATACCGACGTAAAAAAACTCAGAATTGATGCTTTTGCAGATCTTCATAATGTTTTAAGATCTAAAATTGTGAGTTTGCTTTTCGCTTTAAGCGGAAAAAAAAGAGCTACTGTTGATAAAGGCCGAGAAGGAAAAAAAGAATTAACGAGAGCCGAAAACAAGATTTTTAAACAATTGCCAACTATGTTTGAAAGACACGCAAAAGTGTTTGAAGAACTTGGTTTTCATTTAGATTTATCCAATCCTACTTTTCCTGAAAAAGCAGTTTTAAGTGCCGAAATTTTAGAAATTATCGGAAATCAAAATCAAAAATTAATCGGAATTGCACCTTTTGCGCAATACGATTCTAAAGTTTATCCGATAGATTTAATGAAAGAAGTTATTGCAAAATTGGCTGAAAATCCAGCTTATAAAATTTTGCTTTTTGGTGGAGGAAAAAAAGAAATCGAAATTCTGGATTCAATTTCAAAACCATTTGAAAATGTAATTAATGTAGCTGGAAAAATTAAATTTCAGCAAGAATTACAATTAATCAGCAATCTTGATATTATGCTTTCTATGGATTCTGGAAATGCACATATTGCCGCAATGCTGGGCGTAAAAGTAATTACACTTTGGGGCGCAACTCATCCGTACGCAGGATTTTTGCCTTTTAACCAAAGTTTAGAAAACGCATTAGTTTCAGACAGAAATCAATATCCAAAATTGCCAACATCTGTTTACGGAAATAAAATCGTTGAAGGTTACGAAAATGCGATGAGAAGTATTTTGCCAAAAGAAATAATTGACAATATTCAGAGTTTAGTTTAAATTTCAACAAAAAAAATCAAATTCCAAAAGTGAGGAATGTCAAAATAAAAAATTCCAAATCCCAATTGTAAAGTTGGAATTTGGAATTTTCTATTTTCACAAAGATTATAAATCAAGAAAAAGATATCCCATTGGTTTCTTTTTGTTTCTATCAACTACAATTTTAACAAAATGATTTTCTTTCTCAGTAGCTAACAAAATGTGTTCAAAATCATCGGTTGAATTTCTGTAAACTTTTTGTACCAATTCAGATTCTTTAACTTTTTTAGATAAAATTTTAGCCGCTTTTAATTCACTTACATAAGGCCAAATATTAAAAAAACTATCATTAGAAATTGATATTTCTGTCATTCCCCCAGTCATTGATGAATTGTACTTTTCTTTTGAGAGTAGTTTGGGAGCTTTCTTTTTTCTTTTAATTATGAAGTAGAGGCATAAAAATGATGTTACTACAAAAAGTAATATAAAAGTTAAACGGAGGTAGTGATGCATTGCCATAATATTTAATGTTTTAAAAACGTGTTGACAATTTAGATATAGCTGATAAATACGATCTTTATATAAAGAAAGTACATTAGCACAGTACTAATATAGTAAATTTATGCCATGTTTTTTAAAAAATATTCAATTTTCTGTATCATTTTTTGCCTATTATGCTTTTGATCAGAAAATACCCTTCAAAGATACCCTGCAAAATGAAATTTATAAAAAAGAGTTGTACAGGATTATAAAAAAAAATTCCAACTTATTAAGTTGGAATTTCTAATTTTTAATTTGAGATCTAACGATTATACATCATCATAATCTACATAAATAGATTCTGAAGTTGGATGTGCTTGACACGTTAAAATTAAGCCTGAAGCAATTTCTTTATCAGTTAAAATTGAGTTTTTTGTCATTTCTGCAGACCCACTTGTAACGCGTGCTAAACAGCTGCTGCAAATACCGCCTTGGCAAGAATACGGAGCATCAATTCCTTGTTTTAATGCAGCGTCTAGAATAGTTTGTTTTTGAGACATTTCAAAAGAAACTTCATCATCATCAACTAAAACCGTAATTTTTGTATGTCCTTCCAGCGAAGTTTTTATTTCATTTTCTTGAGATGAAGAAGTAAATAGCTCAAACTTAATAGCTGATTCTTTTACATTTTTCTCTTTCAAAATATCAGAAACGGTATTGATCATTTCTTCTGGACCACACAAGAAAAATTTATCAAATTGAAGTTCTTTATGTTTGTTGTTCAATACAAAATTTACTGCAGATTTTTCGATTCTGCCAAACAATGCATTTTCGGCTTTGGCCTGACTGTATACATAATGTACAAAAAGACGGCCGACATATTGCAATTGCAAATCGTGAAGTTCTTGATGAAAAATAGTTTCTTCAGGAGTTCTGTTTCCGTAAACTAATACAAATGAGCTTTTTGGCTCACTTTTTAAAACTGATTTTATAATAGAAAGAACTGGCGTAATACCACTTCCTGCTACAAAAGCAGCATAATTTTTTTGTCTTTCAGCATCTGGTTCAAAAGTAAATTTTCCTTCAGGATGACCTACTTCTAGAACATCTCCGGCTTTTAGTTTTGTATTGGCAAATTGAGAAAACAAACCATTTTTAACGGCTTTAACTGCAATTCGCAATTCACCGCTTTCTGGTGCAGAGCAAATAGAATAAGCACGTCTTATTTCTTGATTATCAAGAGTTAATTTTAAATTTATGTATTGTCCTGCAATAAATTTATAGTCTGATTTTAGTTCTTCGGGAACATTAAAAAGTACAGAAACAGCATCGTTAGTTTCGCGTTTTACCTCTTTAATTATGAGTTTTAAGAATGAAGGCATGGTTGTATATTTTATGCAAAAGTAGCAAACAGCAGTTAAATCACAGGCACTAAATTATTATTTTTAACTTTTTTTGTAACGTTTTCTTACATTTGATCTCTTACTACCAAACTCAAAACCAATTAACCATGATTAAAAAGTTTATTTATCTCGAATGGAAGGCCTTTACAAGATCGGCATCGTTTGGCGCAAACCTGGCGATGAAAATTTTAATCGGTTTTTTGATGGTCTACTTTTCGGTACTATTTATCGCGATGGGCGTAGGAGCATTTTATGTTCTAAAAAAAATGAATTTCGAACCATTAGTAACTGTCAATAAATTTTTGATTTACTATTTTCTGTTCGACCTTGTAATTCGTTTGCTTATGCAGGCAATTCCGGTGCTGAATATAAAACCGTTATTGGTTTTGCCTTTCAAGAAGCCCACAATTGTTCATTTTTCTTTAGGCAAAACAGCATTGTCTTTTTTCAACTGGGTTCATGCGCTTTTCTTTGTTCCTTTTTCGCTTGTGCTGCTATTTGAAGGATATGATATTCTAGGAATCACTTTTTGGCTTTTAGCGATTTTCTCTTTAATATATATCAACAATTTCTTGAATATCATTTTAAGTAATATCGACAAATTATTTGTTGTTTTTATCGGAATCGCGCTGGCTTTAGGAGCAGCACAATATTATAAATTATTTGATATTACGATTTTTACAACACCATTTTTTCAAGGACTTTATGCAAAGAAAGGCTTGTTTTTAATTCCAGTTTTGGTGCTTATCGGCTTATATCAGTTTACATTTAAATACTTCAAGAATAATTTATATTTAGATGCCGGACTTTCTAAAAAAGAAGATATAGCAACGACCGAAAATTTGGTTTGGCTAAATCAATTTGGAACTTTAGGAACTTTTCTTAAAAATGATATTAAACTGATTAAGAGAAACAAAAGATCTAAAACAACTATTTTTATGAGTGTGCTCTTTTTGTTTTATGGACTCATCTTTTTCGGGAATTCGCACCAGCCTCCAATCATGCACATTTTTGCAGGAATATTTGTTTCAGGAGGATTTTTGTTTGTTTTTGGTCAATTTGTACCAAGCTGGGACAGTTCATATTATCAATTAATGATGACACAAAACATTCCGTATCGCGGCTACATAACTTCAAAATGGTGGCTGGTTGTAATTGCTACTTTCGTTTCGACAATTTTGGCATCCTTCTATCTTTTTTACGGATGGGAAATTTATCTGACAATTGTAGTTGGTGCAATTTATAATATTGGAGTCAATTCGCATTTGGTTCTTTTAGGCGGCGCATTTACCAAAACGCCAATCGATTTGAGCAACGCCGGAGGTGCCTTTGGAGATAAAAAAGCATTCAATGTAAATGCCATGTTATTGACACTGCCAAAATTATTATTGCCTTTAGGATTATACGGAATCGGACTTTATTTGGGTGATAAAACACTGGGATTATTACTGGTTGCAGGTGCAGGAGTTTTAGGATTTATTTTTAGAAATAAGGTTTTCTCCTTAATCGAAAGAAGATACAAAATTGAAAAATACAGCACAATAAGCGCTTACAAACAAAAAAACTAATTAGAAAATTTGTCAATTAGAAAATTCTAAAAACTGAAACAAATTAACTATTAACCAAATCAATAATTAAACATATAAAAAATGATACAAGTAAACCAACTTTCAAAAATATATAACGGAACAACAGTTTTAAAGATTAATAATCTTGAAATTCCAAAAGGACAAAGTTTTGGATTAGTAGGAAATAACGGAGCAGGAAAAACTACTTTTTTCAGTTTGCTTTTAGACCTGATTCAGCCTTCTACCGGTCACATTACAAGCAATAATATTCAGGTAAATACAAGCGAAAACTGGAAATCTTTTACAGGATCTTTTTTAGATGAAAGTTTCTTGATAGGATATTTAACTCCTGAAGAATACTTTTATTTTATTGGAGATTTGCGTCATCAAAACAAAGCAGATATTGATGCTTTATTGGCGCAGCATGAAGAATTTTTTAATGGAGAAATTCTGAAAAACAAAAAATACTTACGCGATTTATCAAAAGGAAATCAGAAGAAAGTGGGAATAATTGCCACACTTATTGGTAATCCTGAAGTGGTTATTTTAGACGAACCTTTTGCGAATTTAGACCCTACAACCGTTAGCCGATTAAAAAAAATAATTAAGGATTTGGCAGAAAATCCAAACGTTACTGTTTTGGTTTCAAGCCATGATTTACAACACACTGTAGAGGTTTGCGATCGTATAGTTGCACTTAATAAAGGAGAAGTAGTAAAAGATATTCAAACATCAAAAGAAACCTTGCAAGAGCTGGAGTTGTTTTTTGCAGTATAACTTCTATTGTTTCAAAAAAGAAGCGTATTTTTACGAGTTCATTATACTAAAAAGCTATTTTCGAAGTTAAATGATTTAAAATCTTTTCTATTGAAAAAGAATACTCTAAAATATTGTTTTCCTGTTGTGTTTTTATTTCTTTTGATAGCTTGTTCTACCAAAAAAAATACTTTTGTGTCTCGAAATTCTCATGCGTTAAGTACAAAATATAACATTTTGTACAACGGAGGCATTGGCCTTGATAAAGGTTTAAAATCTATTCAAGGCAACAATCAGGATAATTTCTGGAAAATGCTTCCTATTGAAAAAATGCAGGTTGATGAAAATTTTTCTGAAGAAAAGAAGACAAAAAACCCTGATTTTGAATTGGCAGAAACTAAAGCAACAAAAGCCATTCAAAAACACTCCATGAATATTGGAGGACGCGAAAGAAACAGCCAAATTGATGAAGCTTATTTAATGCTCGGAAAAGCCAGATATTACGATCAACGTTTTATTCCAGCACTTGAGGCATTCAATTATATTTTATACAAATACCCAAACAGCAGTAATATTTATACGGCAAAAATCTGGCGTGAAAAAACAAATATGCGCTTAGGAAACGACGCAATTGTCTTAAAAAATATAAATAAATTATTAAAAAACACAGATCTAGACAAACAGACTTTTTCTGATGCAAACGCTTTATTGGCAGAAGCTTTTTTGAATTTAGAAGAAAGAGACAGCGCAGTTGCGAAACTTAAAATTGCAGAAGAATTTTCGAGAGTAAATGAAGACCGCGCGAGGTATCGTTTTATTTTGGGTCAGATGTATCAGGAAGCCGGAAAAAAAGACAGCGCTGCTTATTTTTATGACGGAGTAATAGACATGAACCGCAAAGCTGACCGTAAATACATGATGCATGCTTATGCGAAAAAAGCCCAGATGTATGATTATGAAAATGGCAATGACACCATTTTTTTAAAAACGTATAATAAGTTAGTTGCAGATCGTGAAAACCGACCATATTATGATGTGCTTTTTTATGAAATGGGAGTATTTTATGATAAAAAGAAAGACAACGAAAGCGCACTGAAATTCTATAATAAATCTTTAGGCAGAAAATCTAAAGATCCGTACTTGACAGCATCAGCATATCGAAATATCGGGAACATGTATTTTAAAGATACAGACTACACAATGGCTGCCAAATATTACGATAGTACACTAGTAAAATTAGACCCGAAAACGAGGGAATTTGCTCTTATCGAAAAAAACAGAAAAAATTTAGATAATGTAATTTTATACGAAGGAATTGCAAAACGCAATGACAGCATTATCAAAGTTCAAGGTTTGCCTGTAGCAGATAGAAAGGTGTACTTTGAAAATTATATTGCAGAGCTTAAAAAGAAAGATGAAGCAAAACGCATCTTTGAAGAACAAGAAAAAGAAAAATTGGCCAATGTTGAACGTAATACGAACGCCAGCAATATCCCAACTGCTGTAAATCCGCAATCACAAGCTAAAAATGATTTGACAGCCGGAGCATTTAATCCGCCGTCAGGAACTGAAACAGCGAGTACTTTTTATTTTTATAATCCAACAACAGTTGCTTATGGAAAACTGCAATTCAAAAAAATGTGGGGTAATAGAACTTTAGCTGGCAACTGGAGATTGGCTTCATTAAAATCAATTATCAATACTGCAATAAAAGACTCTTTAAGCATTCAACAAGATTCTATAAATGCCTTGAAGGATACAGTTGTAATAGAAAAGTACACTACGGAGTTTTACGAAAAACAGCTTCCAACAAGTCAGCTTGTTATGGACAGCATTGGAAAAGAACGCAATTTTGCGTATTACCAATTAGGACTTATTTATAAAGAAAAATTTAAGGAGTATAATTTGGCCAGCGATAAACTGGAGCAGTTACTGCGAAATAATCCAGATGAAAAATTGATTTTGCCTTCGATGTATAATTTGTATAAAATTTATCAGATTACAAATCCAGCAAAGGCCGAATCTGTAAAATTGGATATTACTTCGAAATATCCAAACTCGAGATATGCGCAAATTTTAAACAATAAAAATTCAGATGATTCGAATTTTTCACCTGAAAAAGAATATCAAAAATGGTACAAGCTTTATCAGGAAGAACAATTTGATGTTGTTTTAGATAATATCGATAATTTGATTAATCAATATGCTGGAGATGACATTGTTTCTAAATACGAATTGCTGAAAGCAAATACTTTAGGAAAAGTAAACGGTTTGGCAGCATATAAAAAAGCACTTGAAGGCGTTGCAGATAATTATCCGAATAGCGAGGAAGGAAAAAATGCAAGAGAAATTTTAGAGAAACAAATTCCGAGTCTAGAAAAACTTGATTTTACTGCTGTTGACGGTCATAGTTGGAAAATTATTTATAGAGTAGCGAATAATGATCTTAAAACGCGTAAAAAAATTGAGGAAGCAATTCGAGTATTCTTATTAGTTGAAAATTTCGAGAGACTAACAACTTCTTTTGATAAGTATAATAAAACAGAAAGTTTTGTAGTTATTCATGGTATAAAAACAGAAGCTTATGCCAGAGATCTTTCAGGAGTTTTTAGAGATGACAAAAAATATAAAATTTCAGATCCGGCAATCGTTATCTCAAGTGATAATTATACAATAGTACAAATCAAAAAAAATCTGGAAACTTATTTAGCCCCTAAAAATCCATAAATCATGTTTGATAAAGTCAAAAAAAACGGCACAGAGCAGTTAGGAAAAACCAACAGAATTGTTGAAGGAACTTCTATTATTGGAGACATTGTCTCTAAGGCCGATTTTAGATTAGACGGAGAATTGATTGGAAATTTTACATCACAAGGCAAACTTGTTATTGGCGCATCTGGAATTGTAAAAGGCGAAATCATATGCCACAATGCAGATATTGAAGGAGAGTTTCAAGGAAAATTAAAAGTTTTAGAAGTCCTTAATATAAAAGCCACAGCAAAAATTCATGGTGAAGTTGCTGTCGGAAAGTTATCCATAGAACCTGGAGCCGATTTTACAGCTACTTGTACCATGCTAACCAACACTAAAGAAGTAACCGTAAAAGATGGAAAAAGAGCCGAACAAAAACCAGTGGAATAAATGGATTGGACTTATCAATATTCCGGTTCAAATGGGAATTATTATTTTCGTGTTTTCTTATTTTGGCAGCTGGCTAGATGAAAATCATCCTAGTCCTAAAGTTTATTATAATACAATTTTTGTAATGATTGGCGTGGGACTCGCCTTATATAATGTTATCCGTCAGGTGAACGAAATCAATAAAAAGTAAAAAGTTTTTTAAAAACAGCTTTAAATAAATGTTGCATCTTTGCATAAATTTATTTCAAATGCTTTTAAAAAATTATAAACCTTTTGTACAATTATTCTTTTTCGCTTTAGCAGCCTACATTTTGCACAAAGCATCTTTTCTAGTTTTAAAAGTTAATCCCCTAAACTTTTATTATAGTCTTGAATTTTTGTATTTGATTTTTTTCGGAATATCCGCATTGTTATACTTTATATTATTAATAGTAAAAAAGAAGAATTTTGAAATTGTCGGAATGGCTTTCCTGTTTGGAACCTTCACGCAAATGTTATTAGGATATTTAATTTTGAGACCAATTTTAGAAAGCAAGTCTGAAGAAGTCGAGATTGAAAAAATCAATTTTTTTATAACATTTATTTTATTTTTGTTATTTGAAACGCTTTTAACTGTCCGATTATTAAATGAAAAGCGTTAAAATAACGATTCTGTAAAACAAGGTTCAAAAATAATTTTTCATATCCTTTTGAATATTAATAAAAAATGTACCTTTGCACCAAATTTTAGAAACGTAAAAAAAATAAGATTTTTAACAGATATGGTGATTTCCAACAAACCGCTCAAATTTATTCTTGCCGCTTTAGTAGCTTGTTCTCCAGTAATGAGTTTTGCAAATTCAGAGAATGACTCAACGCATGTGCAAAATGAGATAGCTCATGAAGAGAAAGTAGTTTCGCATAACACTCCTGCGGAAGGAGAGCATGTAGCTCTTGATCCGAAAGCAAAAGTGGATGCTTTTATCGATCATCACTTACAGGATTCTCACGATTTTGTTTTCTTTTCAGATGAAAAGGAAAACAAACATTATGGTTTCCCATTACCAGTTATTCTTATTGACGGAGGTTTGAAAATTTTTTCATCTTCAAAATTACACCACGGTGAAGCAGTTGCAGAAGTTGACGGAAACTTCTACAAATTAGTTCACGGTAAAATTTACAAAACAGATGCTGCCGGCACAATTAACTTTAATGAGCACGGACATCCTGAAAACGAAAAGCCACTAGATTTTTCGATTACAAAAAATGTAGTGTCAATGCTTTTTGTTTCAGTTCTATTATTTATAATGTTTACTGGTTTAGCAAGATCATATAAAAAAGGACCAATTCCAACTGGATTTGGAAGAGTTTTAGAACCGCTTATTATTTTTATCAGAGACGAAATTGCTGTTCCTAATATAGGTGAGAAAAAATACAGAAAATATATGGGTTACTTATTAACTGTATTTTTCTTTGTGTGGCTGTTAAACTTATTAGGTATGACTCCGCTAGGAATTAACGTAACAGGAAATATTGCAATTACAGTTTGTTTGGCTGCCTTTACTTTTATTATTACGCAATTTAGTGCAAACAAAGATTATTGGGGACACATTTTCTGGATGCCAGGAGTTCCTGTTCCAATGAAAATCATTTTAGCTCCAATAGAAATCTTAGGAACATTAACAAAGCCATTTGCATTATTAATTCGTTTGTATGCAAACATTACTGCAGGTCACGTCGTAATTATGAGTTTAATTGCAATGATTTTTGTTGGTAAAAATTTAGCTGCAGATTTGCCAATCTCTTTAGGATTAACATTATTTATTTCGGTTATCGAAGTTTTAGTTGCATTTTTACAGGCTTTCATTTTTACAATGTTATCATCATTGTTTATTGGTATGGCTGTTCAAGATCATGATCACGCACATCATCACGAAGATGAGACTGCAATCATTTAATTAGAAGTTTAATTTTATATATATAAATACTTATGGGAACAATTCCAACTTTAGTAGGTGCAGGTTTAGTAGTAATCGGTGCAGGTTTAGGTTTAGGTAAAATCGGTGGATCTGCTATGGACGCGATTGCTCGTCAACCAGAAGCTGCTGGTAAAATTCAAACTGCGATGATTATTATCGCGGCTTTATTAGAAGGTTTAGCATTCGCTGCTTTAATCTTAGGAAAATAATAAAGAGAGAAATAACAACATCTTTAACGGTTGGTTAAAGGTGTTGTTACTTTTAAAAAATGAAATTAAATATTTAATATAGTTATAAAATGGATAAGTTAATTAACGATTTTTCATTCGGTTTATTCTTTTGGCAAGCTTTAATCTTGTTGGTTTTGATTTTACTTTTAGTAAAATTCGCTTGGAAACCAATTATGGAATCTATTACTGCAAGAGAAGAAGGTATTAAAAACGCATTGCTTTCTGCTGAAAATGCAAAGAGAGAAATGGAAAACCTACAAGCTGATAATCAAAGAATTTTGAATGAAGCTCGTGCAGAACGTGACGCGATGTTGAAAGAAGCTCGCGAAATGAAAGAGAAAATGATAGCTGATTCTAAAAACGAAGCACAAGTGCAAGGTCAAAAAATGATCGAGCAGGCTAAAGCTGCTATCGAAAGTGAAAAAAATGCTGCAATGGCTGAATTGAAATCACAAGTTTCAACTTTATCATTAAGCATCGCTGAAAAATTGTTGAAAGAAGAATTATCTAACAAAGAATCTCAAACTAAATTAGTAGAGAAAATGTTAGGTGACGTAAAGTTAAACTAAGATTATGGCAAGTACAAGAGCAGCAATTCGTTATGCAAAAGCAATTCTAGACTTAGCAAACTCTAAAGGTGTTGCCGAAGCTGTAAACAACGATATGAAGTCAATTGCTTCGGCAATTGAAAACAATTTAGAATTGAGTACCTTTATCCAAAACCCAACTACAAAGGTTGAAGTTAAAGAGAGTGCTCTTTTAGAAGTTTTTGCAGATGTAAATGGCGTAACTAAAGGTTTATTTCATTTATTATTTGAAAACAAAAGATTCGAAATTCTAGAAGCAATTGCATTAGAATATAAAAAATTATTTGATGAAAGTAATGGCGTTGAGGTAGCAATAGTTACTACAGCTATACCTATGGATGCTGCATTAGAAGCTAAAGTTTTAGCAAAAGTGTCAACATTATCAGATAAAAAAATAACAATAGAAAATATAGTAGATCCATCAATCATTGGAGGATTTATTTTAAGAATAGGTGATCAACAATACAACGCTTCTGTTGCAAACAGATTACAAGTATTAAAAAGAGAGTTAAGTAATTAGTTTTATTACACATAAAAGTGTCTAAATTATAAATTAAGATGGCGGAAATCAAACCTGCTGAAATTTCAGCAATATTAAGAAAGCAAGTAGAAGGTTTTGAATCTGGTGCTACGCTAGAAGAAGTAGGAACAGTACTTCAAGTTGGAGATGGTATTGCTCGTATTTACGGGCTATCGAATGTACAATATGGTGAGTTAGTTGAATTTGATAACGGACTTGAAGCTATTGTATTGAACCTTGAAGAAGACAATGTTGGTGTGGTATTGTTAGGACCATCAACAGGAATCAAAGAAGGATCAACAGCAAAAAGAACACAACGTATTGCATCTCTTAAAGTAGGTGAGCAAATGGTAGGACGTGTAGTAAACACTCTTGGTTTTCCAATTGATGGAAAAGGACCAATTGGTGGAGACTTATACGAAATGCCTTTAGAAAGAAAAGCACCTGGAGTTATCTTCCGTCAGCCAGTAACTGAGCCATTACAAACAGGAGTAAAAGCAGTTGATGCTATGATCCCAGTTGGTCGTGGTCAGCGTGAGCTTGTAATTGGTGACCGTCAAACAGGTAAATCAACTGTTTGTCTTGATACAATCTTAAATCAAAAAGAATTTTACGATGCAGGAAAACCTGTATTCTGTATATATGTTGCAATTGGGCAAAAAGCTTCAACTGTAGCAGGAATCGCTAAAATGTTAGAAGAAAAAGGTGCAATGGCTTATACAGTTATTGTTGCAGCTAATGCTTCTGATCCAGCTCCAATGCAAGTTTATGCTCCTTTCGCAGGTGCTGCAATTGGAGAATACTTTAGAGATTCTGGTCGTCCAGCTCTTATCGTTTATGATGATTTATCTAAACAAGCTGTTGCTTACCGTGAGGTTTCTCTTTTATTAAGAAGACCACCGGGACGTGAGGCATATCCTGGAGACGTTTTCTACTTACACTCTCGTTTATTAGAGCGTGCTTGTAAAGTAATTGCAGATGACGGAATTGCTAAAAACATGAACGATTTGCCAGATTCTATCAAGCCTATCGTTAAAGGTGGCGGTTCATTAACTGCTTTGCCAATTATCGAAACTCAAGCTGGTGACGTTTCTGCATATATCCCAACAAACGTAATTTCGATTACAGATGGTCAGATTTTCCTTGATGGAGATTTGTTCAACTCTGGAGTGCGTCCTGCGATCAACGTAGGTATTTCTGTATCTCGTGTTGGAGGTAATGCTCAAATTAAATCAATGAAAAAAGTTTCTGGAACTTTAAAATTAGACCAAGCTCAATTCCGTGAATTAGAAGCTTTCGCTAAATTTGGTTCTGATCTTGATTCTGTTACTTTAAACGTAATTGAAAAAGGAAAAAGAAACGTTGAAATCTTGAAACAAGGTTTGAACGATCCTTATACAGTAGAAAATCAAGTTGCTATTATTTACGCTGGTTCTAAAAACTTATTAAGAAACGTTCCTGTAAATAAAGTAAAAGAATTTGAAGCAGATTTCTTAGCTTACTTAAACAGCAAACACAAAGATACGCTTAATGCGTTGAAGGCTGGGAAGTTAGATGATAACATTACTGATGTTATTGAAAAAGCAGCAAAAGAAATTTCAGCAAAATATATCTAATTAGATAATTCGTTAATTAGATAATTAGAAAATTTCTTGAGAGACTTTCTAATTATCTAATTTTCAAATTGTCACATTTTTTAATTAACAAATGGCAAATTTAAAGGAAATCCGTAATAGAATTACTTCCGTTTCATCGACGATGCAGATTACATCGGCTATGAAAATGGTTTCTGCTGCAAAGCTTAAGAAAGCACAAGATGCAATCACTGCAATGCGCCCTTATGCCGAGAAATTAACGGAGTTGCTGCAAAATCTTTCTGCTACACTTGAAGGTGAAGTTGGAGGAGATTACACAACACAACGTGAAGTAAAAAAAGTATTGCTTGTAGCGATAACTTCTAACAGAGGTTTATGTGGTGCATTTAATACAAATGTAATTAAAGAGATTAAAAGCCGTACTGAGTTTTACGCTGGAAAACAAGTTGACGTTTTTGCTATTGGTAAAAAAGGAAATGATGTTTTAAGCAAAACTCATAAAGTTCACGGTCATCATAATGCAATTTTTGATCATTTGACTTTTGAAAATGTTGCTGGAATTGCTGATAATTTGATTGAGAAATTTTTAGCTGGAGAGTACGACAAGATCGAAATAATCTACAATCAGTTTAAAAATGCTGCGACTCAAATTGTTCAGACTGAGCAGTTTTTACCGTTAGCTCCAATTAAATCTGACGTAGCAGCTACTGCTGGAGATTATATTTTTGAGCCTTCAAAAGAAGAAATTGTATTGACTTTGATTCCAAAATCATTAAAAACACAATTGTACAAAGGTATTCGTGATTCATTTGCTTCAGAACATGGAGCACGTATGACAGCTATGCACAAAGCAACTGACAACGCAACTGAATTAAGAAACCAATTGAAATTGACATACAATAAAGCACGTCAGGCTGCAATTACTAATGAGATCTTAGAGATCGTTGGTGGAGCAGAAGCCTTAAACGGATAATACTTTATTACAAAAAGCAAAAGAGCCGACAATTAATAATTGTCGGCTCTTTTTAATATATAGTAGTTTAGTTTTTTCAAGTGTAACTTATAAAATGGTGATTCCCAATTTACCCAAAAACTGAGAATCAATACCATTTTATAAAATTAATGAACAGATTTATCACCTCTGTAATGCTTTGTCTTTTATGGGAACAAACTAGCTTTATTAGTCCCAATGCTCTGTTTTTTTGAGGGTTACATTTCAGCAGAATCAATCCCTTTTGCTTTGTCTTTTATGGGAACAAACTAGCTTTATTAGTCCCAATGCTCTGTTTTTTTGAGGGTTACATTTCAGCAGAATCAATCCCTTGTGCTTTGTCTTTTGTGGGAACAAACTAGCTTTATTAGTCCCAATGCTTCGCTTTTTTATAAGGGTTGTATTTTAGCTTTTCTCAATCCCTGTGAAGCAAATTTAAGAAGAGACTGTTAAAGAAATGTTATATAATTTTTAGCCTCGATTTATATATTTCACATGTGTAAGTTTTTTGCTATAATAACAAATGAAAAAATTAAGTATTTTTGATGTCTATTTTTAATACAATGAAACTGCAAATACAAGAACTTACTACTATTGAAGAAATGATTTCTCAGATTGAAACCATGAGATTTCTTTATCCAAACCTATCTGTTGAAAAATACAAATCCTTTCTCTTAGACATGGTACCGCGCAACTATATTCAGATTGGAGTTTTTGAAGATGGTGTATGTTTAGGAATAACAGGGTGTTGGTCTTCTACTAAATTATGGACAGGCAAATATCTTGAAATTGATAATTTTGTTGTAAATCCCCAACACCGCTCTAAGGGAATTGGAAAATTGCTGACAGATTATATTGAGCAAAAGGCTTTAGATTTAGACTGCAGCAGTATCGTTTTAGATGCTTTTACGGCAAATTTTGCTGCTCACCGCTTTTATTACAATCAAGGTTATGGCCCAAAAGGTTTTCATTTTGTGAAAATTTTAGATGAAAAGAAATTGACACAATAAAAAAGAGACCTAAGTTTTTTTTATTGAACCAGCAAAAGCAATAATAAACCAAAGAATTGGTTATTTTTGTTTTACGAACTTTATTATAAAATTATTTTGGGATTATATAAAAATCTATTCAAACAGACTGCGATTTATGGACTAGCAACGGTTTTACCAAGAATGCTTAGTTTTTTATTGGTCAGATTATATACAGATATCTTGCCAACCGCAGAGTACGGCGAAGTTTCGATTGTTTTGTCTTGGATGGTTTTCTTTAACGTCGTGCTTTCGTACGGAATGGAAACAGCCTTTTTTAGATTTTACAGTGCCGAAGAAGACAAGAAAAATGTAATTGCAACCTCGACAATTTCGATATTTTGGTCGTCTATTATTTTCTTATTTGCTGCTTTAATTTTTAGAAACACATTGGCAAGTCTTGCCGAGGTAGACGTACAGTATATTACATATTCGGTTTGGATTTTAGTTTTAGATGCTTTGGTTTTGGTACCTTTTTCTAAATTAAGAGCCAATCAGAGACCCATGGTTTATGCAGCCATAAAAATTGGAAATGTCATTATCAATCTATTATTAAATGTGTTTTTCTTAATGTACCTGCCTAAACTTGCAGCTTCAAATCCTAATTCGGTTTGGGATAATTTGTATGTTGAGAATTTCCAAATTGCCTATATTTTCATAGCAAATCTATTAGCTAGTTTAGCGACTTTTGTGGTGCTTTCGCCAAATTACCTTTCACTCGGAAGAAAATTTGATCCAGTACTTTGGAAAAAAATGATGAAATATGGTCTGCCAATTTTGATTGCCGGACTTGCATTTGCAGTAAATGAACATTTTGATAAAATTCTTTTAGGATATCTGCTTCCTGAAAATCTTGCAAAATCTGAAGTTGGAGCTTATTCTGCTTGTTACAAACTGGGACTTTTTATGGTTTTGTTTGCAACAGCTTTTAGATTAGGAATAGAACCGTTCTTTTTCAGCCATGCTAAAAATGAAAATGCCCCTCAAACATATGCTGTTATCACAAAATATTTTGTCATTCTTGGTTCCTTAATTTTATTAGGTGTAATCGTTTTTGCAGATGTTTTGAAATTTTTATTACTGCATGATAAAGCCTATTGGGAAGCTATGAAAGTAGTACCGCTAATTATTTTGGCAAACTTCTTTTTAGGAATTTACAACAACTTATCGGTTTGGTATAAATTAACAGATAAAACAAAAATTGGAGCTTACATTTCAATTGTCGGCGCCATTGTAACATTGGTTTTAAATTATCTTTTAATTCCAAAATACAGTTATTACGGTTCTGCAATTGCAACTATTTCAGCTTACGGAAGTATGATGTTAATCTCATATACTTTGGGAAACAAATATTATCCAATACCGTATGATATGAATAAAATTGGAGCTTACTTAGGAATTTCAATCGCATTTTCGGCTATTTCTTTTTACGGATTTAGAGAAAATTATTTCGTTGGAATACCGTTATTATTAGGCTTTATGTATTTTGTTTATCATAATGAAAAAGCGACAATCAAAGGAATTATGAATAGAAAGTAATAGTACTTTTTAATCTTTAAAATAAAAAATGAAAATACAAATTATCAATAAATCACAACACGATTTACCAAATTACGAGACAATTGCTTCGGCAGGAGTGGATTTACGCGCCAATTTGACTGAAGCTATAACGTTAAAACCATTAGAAAGAACCATTGTAAAAACAGGACTTTTTATTGAATTGCCAATTGGCTACGAAGCGCAGGTAAGGCCAAGAAGCGGATTGGCAGCAAAAAAAGGTGTTACCGTTTTAAATTCTCCTGGAACTGTAGATGCTGATTACAGAGGTGAAATAGGTGTGATTTTAGTAAATTTATCAAATGAAGAATTTGTAATCGAAAACGGAGAAAGAATCGCACAATTAATTATCGCTAAACACGAAAGAGCAGAATGGATGGAAGTAGAAGTACTTTCTGAAACTTCAAGAGGCGAAGGCGGTTTTGGAAGCACTGGCGTAAAATAGTTTTCAGTCTCAATTTTCAGTTTTTACCGATTTAAAATTGTACTTAAAAAGTTGAACTAACCAAACTGAAGATTTTAAATCTTCTATATAAAATACATTACATGAAAATAATCGTTCCAATGGCGGGTCGCGGATCGAGACTTCGTCCACATACTTTAACAGTTCCAAAACCATTAATTCCGGTTGCTGGAAAATCTATAGTACATCGTTTAGTCGAAGACATTGCCAAAATATTAAAAGAACCAATAGAAGAAGTTGCTTTTATTTTAGGCGACGCCGCTTTTTTTGGAGATGATCTAGTTGAAAGTTTAGAAGAATTGGCAGGAAGTTTAGGTGCAAAAGCATCTATTTACCGCCAAGATTTGCCTTTAGGAACAGGTCACGCTATTATGTGTGCAAAAGAATCTTTGTCAGGACCAGCTGTAATTGCTTATGCAGACACTCTAATCAGAGCTGATTTTGAATTAGATCCTGCAGCAGATGCCGTAATTTGGGTAAAACAAGTAGAGCAGCCAGAAGCTTTTGGTGTTGTAAAATTAAATCAGAATAATGAAATCATAGAATTGGTTGAAAAACCAAAAGAGTTCGTTAGTGATTTAGCGGTTATTGGAATTTATTATTTCAAAGAAGTTGGCGATTTGAAAAAAGAACTTCAAGGTGTTTTGGATAATAATATTCAGAATGGAGGAGAATATCAAATTAATGACGGAATAAAAGCCATGATGGCAAACGGTAAAGTCTTTAAAACTGGAAGCGTTGACGAATGGATGGATTGCGGAAATAAAGATGTTACTGTAGAAACAAACACCAGAATGTTAGGCTTTTTGCACAACGACGGCGAACATTTAGTAGACTATGATGTAACGCTAGAGAACTCAACAATTATTCCTCCTTGTTATATTGGAGAAAATGTAGTGTTGAAAAATGCAACCGTAGGACCAAATGTTTCACTAGGAAAAGGATGCCATGTTATTGACAGTTCAATTAAAAACAGCTTAGTTCAGACTTATTCTCAAATAAAAAATGCTAACTTAGACAATGCTATGATCGGAAATCACGTTAGTTATGATGGTAAAGGTACTAGCATTAGTATTGGTGATTATTCAGTTGTAGAATAAAAATAAGTTTCGACTGATTCTTTTTGGTTTAAATATGAAATTATAAAAGAATGAAAAAAAGGGTATTACTAATTTTATTTTTTGCTTTTATTGGCAATTCAGCTTCGGTTTTCGCACAGACAGAACCGGAAGATATTGCTATGGCAACCGATGAATATCAGGACTCCTTTTATGAATCTTTAAAACAAAAAGGAATTGAGAATTACGATAAAGCTATTGTATCATTAGAGAAGTGTATCAAACTAAAACCTAATGACGCCGTTGCTTATTTTGAATTAGGGAAAAATTATTTGTCATTAAAAGAATATCAAAATGCTCAAAGCGCATTTGAAAAAGCGACGCAGTTAAATCCTAAAAATAAATGGTATTGGCTCGGAATTTATGATGTAAGTTATGAAACTAAAAACTATCCTTTAGCAATAGAAACGATTCAAAAAATCATTCCGTTTGACGAAGAATATAAAGATGATTTGATTTCGTTATATATGATTACAAATCAATATGACAAAGCGCTTTTGACGATTAATGAAATGAATGATAAATTCGGAAAATCAGAAGATCGCGAAAGATATAAAACACAAATTTTATCTCAGGGAAAATATCAAAATGCAGAAGCTTCAAATTTAATTGAGCAGATTAAGAAGAATCCAAAAGAAGAATCGAATTATGTTAATCTGATTTTTTTATATTCAAAATCAGAAGAAACAGATAAAGCGTTAGATGTTGCAAAACAATTGGCGAAGGAAATTCCGAATTCTGAATGGGGACAAGTAAGTTTGTTTAAAGGATATTTAGATGCCAGTCAAGCTGATAAGGCGATTAAATCGATGAATGTGATTTTGTCAAGTTCAAAAATAGATTCAAAAATTAAACACCGCACACTAAATGAGTTTTTGATTTATGTGAATAAAAATCCGCAGTATGCGTCAGATTTAGAAAAAGCGATTGCTTATTTTGATAATGATAAAGAAGTTGATGTTGCAAAAGAAATTGGTAAATTTTATCACAGCAAAGGTCAGTTTGAAAATGCTATTAAATATTATGAAAAAGATTTAAAAGCAAATTCAGATACAGATCGTGAAACGAACTTGCTTTTGCTTGAAGCCTATACGCAGGCAAAACAGTTTGAACCAATGACAAAAAGAGCGATGAACATGATTGAAGTTTATCCGAGCCAGCCTCAATTTTATTATTATGCAGGTTTGGGAAGCAATCAGTTAAAACAATTTAAAAACGCAAAAACCGTTTTAGAAATGGGACTCGATTATGTTGTAGACGATAAAAAGCTCGAAGCAAATTTTAACATTCAACTAGGAGAGGCTTATAATGGGTTAGGAGATGCCAAGAAAAAAGAGGAATACTTTTTGAAGGCTAATGAGTTATTAAAACAAAAAAAGTAAAGGAGAGCATTCAGATGAAAAAATATATAGTTATATTAATAATGTCAGTGGTTATGATTTCTTGTAAATCAAAAGCAGTCGCTGTACAAAACAACAATAAAGCAGAAGCACCAACAAAAGAAGATAAAAAAGCGGTAGAGAAACATTACGATAATAAATTAGACTTCAAGACATTATACATAAAAGCAAGCGCTAAATATGTTGATGAAAAACAAAGTCAAAACGTTACAGCTGAAATTAGAATTGAAAAAGACAAACAGATTTTAGTTAGTGTTCGTTTCCTTGGAATTACAATGGCAAAAGCATTGATTACGCCAACTGCGGTAAGTTATTATGAAAAAATAAACAGTACCTATTACGAAGGCGATTTTACTAGTTTAAGTAAATGGCTTGGAACAGAATTAGACTATAGTAAAGTTCAAAATTTATTAGTTGGAGAAGCATTAGATGATTTAAGAAAAGGAAAATATACACAGACTATTGTTGAAAATCTTTTTCGTTTAGAAGATGAAAAAGACGATAAACTAAAAAAGACATTTTATTTAGATTCAGATAAATATTTGTTGCAGAAAGAAGAGATTTCTCAGCCTGCTGAAAACAGATTGTTGAAGATTTCTTATGCAGACAGTAAAACTTTTGATCAAGGAATACTTCCTACAAGCATCGAAATTAATGCAATTCAGCCAAAAGGGAAAACGGATATTAATTTAAATTACAACAATATTTCATTTAACGAAGAACTTTCTTTTCCATATAGCGTTCCTGGTGGTTATAAAAAAGTTATAATTAAGTAAATTTGCAAAAAGAAAACACACACATGCCAAAATTTCTCCTAAGCCTAATTTTTATATGCGCCACAACTTTTATGTGGGCACAAGATTCGCAACAAGAAAAACTGGAACAGCGAAAAGCTCAGATTCAGCAGGAAATTAGAGATAACGAAAAAATGCTGCAGTCTGTAAAGAAAAAAGAAAAATCGGCTGTAAATGTTTTTTTAATTCAGGCGAATAAAATTAAGCTGAAAGAAAAACTGATTAATACAACGGCAAAACAAGAAAAACTTTTAAGCAACGACATGTATATTAACCAAGTTCAGGTTAATAAACTAAAAAAAGAACTTACAGTTTTAAAACAAGATTATTCTAAAATGATCTTGAAATCATACAAAAGCCGTTCTGAACAAAGTAGAGCAATGTTTATTTTGTCATCAGAGAGTTTTTTACAAGCTTATAAAAGAGCACAATATTTAAAACAATATACAACTTTTAGAAAAAATCAAGGTTTAGAAATTCAATCTAAATCGGCACAATTACTTGATTTTAATGCAAAATTAGACGGACAGAGACAAGTTAAGAAAAAGATCATTGCAGAAAATCAGAAAGAAAAACAAAGCTTAGAAGTTGAAAAGAAGGAACAGCAAAAACTGGTTAATGCAATCAAAAAGGATAAAAACAAAATTATTGCTGATACAAAAAGCAAGCAGGCAGAAGCAAAAAGAATTGACAGACAAATCGATCGTTTGATTCGTGAAGCCATTGCAGAAGCAAATAGAAAAGCAGCTGCAGAAAAAGCAAAAGATAATCCTGGTTCAACAGCAACGGTGACAGCAGTTTCGTCATCTAAAATTGCATTAACTCCAGAAGGTAAAATTTTGGCGGCTGATTTTAAAGCAAACCGAGGAAAATTGCCTTGGCCGGTAGAAAAAGGATTTGTTTCGTTAAAATATGGAAATCAGCCACATCCGCTTTATCCAGATTTAACGGTTCACAATTCTGGTGTAGAAATTACGACAGAGCAAGGAGCAAATGCACGCGCAGTATTTGAAGGTGAGGTTTCGACAGTTATGGTTTTATCTCCTGTCAATAGAGCAGTCGTTATTCAGCATGGAGATTATTTTACCGTATATCAAAATTTAAGTCAGGTATTTGTAACTAAAGGCGATAAGGTAAACATCAAACAAAGTATCGGAAAAGTGAGAACCAGTGGTGATTCTGGAAAAACAATCATTAAATTCTTGATTCTTCAAAATACAACAAACAGCGATCCTGAAGGATGGCTTCAAAACAGATAATCAAAAGGGAGCTAATTTTAGCTCCCTTTTTTATTGCAATTGCAATTGTTGAATGTGAAATTGCAGCGATTGAATTTAAAAATAGTATTTTTGCACTATGGAAACAAATAGACAGAAAAAAATAGGCGGTGTCATCCAAAAAGATTTGGTTGATATTTTGCAAGGTGAAGTGCGAAAAAACGGAATTAATAATTTGGTAATTTCGGTATCCAAAGTTAGTGTTACTTCAGATTTATCTGTGGCAACAGTGTATTTAAGCATTTTTCCTCAAGATAAAGCGAAGGAAACACTAGAAGGTATAAAATCAAATACAACCTTAATTAAACACGATTTATCGCAGCGTGTTCGTTTGCAATTGCGTCGTGTACCAAACTTGGTATTCTTTATTGATGACTCTCTTGATTATATCGAGAAAATTGACAACGCTTTATCAAACAGAGAAAACCCAATTGAAAACCGTGATCTTTTAGAAAAAAGAAGAAAATCATAAATTGAATTTCCCCCTTTACATAGCCAAACGTTACATTTTTAGCAGAAGTAAAAACAATGCTATAAATATCATTAATCGCATTGCCAGCATGGGAATCATTGTTGGTACGATGGCTTTGTTTGTAGTTTTATCTGTTTTTAGCGGACTAAAAGTATTCAGTCTTTCGTTTGCAAACGAAATAGATCCTGATCTAAAAATTACCAGTACATACGGAAAATCATTTTTGATTACACCAGAACAGGAAGCTCAAATTAAAAAAATTGATGGTGTTATTTCGTATACTAAAATTATCGAAGAACGCGTTCTGTTTTTGTTCAAAGACAAGCAAAAAGTAACGTATTTAAAAGGTGTTGACCGTAATTATGCAGTAGTTAACGATATAAAAAAAAGGCTTTTTACCGGACAGTGGCTAAAACCAGATACGTATCAGGTTGTAATAGGGTACGGAATGTCTCGTGATTTTTCTTTAGGTGTTCTTGATTTTGAAAATCCGCTGCAAATATTTGCGCCTAAACCTGGAAAAGGCGCGATCGAAAATCCAGAGGATGCTTTTAATAAAACAGATGTTTTGCCAGTTGGAATTTATTCCATCAGCGAAGATTTAGATTCAAAATATGTTTTTGCTGATTTAGGTTTGGCACAGGAATTATTAATGTACAAACCCAATCAGATTTCAGGAATTGAATTTAACCTGAAAGAAAATGCAGATGAAAGTGCAATTGTAGCAAAACTAAAGCCCATCTTTCAAAATAAAATTACTTCAAAAAATAGAGCACAGCTTAATGAGTCGTTGTACAAAATGCTGAATACCGAAAATATTGCAGTTTATCTGATTTTTACTTTGGTAATTATCGTAGCACTTTTTAATTTGATTGGAGCATTAATTATGATGATTTTAGAGAAAAAAGGAAACTTGAAAACCCTTTTTAATCTCGGAACAGAAATTAGTCATCTTCGAAAAATATTTTTGCTTCAAGGTACTTTGTTAAGTGTTTTTGGAGGTTTAATCGGACTTGTTTTGGGTGTCATTTTGGTATTGCTGCAACAGCGATATGAGCTCATTATGATTACGCCAACTTTAGCTTTTCCGGTTGTTTTTACAGTCGAAAATATACTTATTGTATTAGGAACCATTATCTCACTTGGTTTTCTGGCTTCTTTAATTGCTTGCAGCCGTGTGAGCAAAAAGCTGTTAGATTAGTATTTTTTGCTAAGAAAAATTACCTATATTTATCGTCTTAAATAGCTACAGCATATGATTGTTTCTGCCTAATCCTACTTTTATTTTTTAGAATAGGATACTTACGTGTTTTCTCGAGTTCAGATTATTGAATCTGGATCAATTTTATCATTTATCCTAAAATATTATGACAGAAACTACAATAGAGAAAAGTTTATTTTCTAAAATTTTCACGACTTTAAAACAGGCCATAAAAGGCGACGAATCATTTGATTATACTGCCGGAAGTATTAAAAAAGCCGTTATTCTATTAGCTATTCCAATGGTTTTAGAAATGATGATGGAATCAGTTTTTGCATTGGTCGATTTATATTTCGTTGGTCATTTAGAACACAGCAGTTTTGCGATTCAGACCGTTGGTTTAACCGAATCAGTTCTTACTATTATATATTCACTAGCAATCGGAATGAGCATGGCGGCAACGGCCGTGGTAGCACGACGCATTGGCGAAAAAGATCCAGTCGCTGCTGCAAAAGCAGGAATGCAGGCCATTATAATTGCTTTTGCAGTAAATAGCATTATGAGTGTTTTAGGCGTTATGTATGCCAAAGACATTTTGGTTATTATGGGAGCTTCTGCGGAAGCGGCCGAACATGGCTACCGATTTACACAAATAATGATTGGCTCAAGTTTGTGCATCATGCTTTTATTCTTAATAAACGGAATATTTCGTGGTGCAGGAAATGCAGCAATTGCTATGAAAAGTCTTTGGCTGGCCAATATTTGCAATATTATTTTATGTCCTATTTTTATTAACGGTTTAGGACCAATCCCAGCTTTTGGATTAGTTGGTGCTGCATTGGCAACAACGATCGGAAGAAGTATTGGTGTATTATACCAAGTATACCATTTGTTTTTTGGAAAAGGTGCTTTAAAAATTATTATCTCTTATTTTATCCCAGATTTTCAGCAGATAAAAGCTTTAGTTAAAATCGCTGCTCCGGGAATTTTACAATTTGTAATTGCTTCCTGCAGTTGGATTTTTCTAGCGCAATTAGTTGCAACAACAGGAGGCGATCACGGTTCGGCGGGTTATCAGACAGCACTTAGAATTATGATGTTTTTTATTCTTCCGGCTTGGGGATTGAGTAATGCAGCCGCAACCTTAGTTGGACAAAATTTAGGGGCCAAGCAAATTGAGCGTGCCGAAAAATCAGTTTATACAACAGCAAGATATAATGTTATTTTTATGGCAACCATTATGGTCATTACATTGTGTTTTGGAAAATATATTATTTCGTTTTTCACAAATGACGAAATGGTAAAAACTGTTGCCGTTGAAGCTTTGCAGATTATGAGTGCAGGATTTATTTTCTACGGAATTGGGATGGTTTTGATAAATACTTTTAATGGAGCAGGAGATACTTGGACACCAACGGGAATTAATTTTTTCGGATTTTGGCTGTTTCAGATTCCGCTTGCGTTTATATTGGCGAAGCATTTTAACATGGGACCAACTGGAGTTTTTATTGCCATTCCGGTTGCAGAGACTGCGATTACTTTAGCAGGAATAGTGCTTTACAAAAAAGGAAAATGGAAACGTATTCAAGTATAAGTTTATAAAAAAAATGCCTTCAAATTTTGAAGGCATTTTTTTTATTGAATTAAGAATATTTATACAAATTCGTAACCTGCATAAACTTGTTCGATTTCTTTCATAATGGCGAACAAAACTTCAGGCTCATCCGTTGTCACTAATTTTTGTTTGTATTCTTTAAAAGAGTGAATGCCTTTGAAATAGTTTGTATAATGACGGCGCATTTCTACAATTCCCAAACGTTCGCCTTTCCATTCCATCGACCACATTAAATGATTTCTGGCAGCTTCTACACGATCAATAACCGTTGGAGCAGGCAAGTGCTCGCCAGTTTTAAAATAATGCTTGATTTCATTAAAAATCCATGGATAACCAATCGCAGCACGGCCGATCATGATACCGTCAATGCCGTATTCGTTTTTATATTGTAATGCTTTTTCTGGGCTGTCGATATCGCCGTTTCCAAAAATTGGCATTGTAATTCTTTGGTTGTTTTTTACACGCGCAATATGCGACCAGTCAGAATGACCTTTATACATTTGAGCTCGGGTTCTGGCGTGAATCGTTAAAGCTTGAACACCAATATCCTGAAGTCTTTCAGCCACTTCATCAATGTTAATAGAGTTTTCATCCCAGCCTAAACGCGTTTTTACGGTAACAGGCAAATCAGTTCCTTTAATAACCGCTTGTGTCAAACGTACCATCAAATCAACATCTTTTAAAACTCCCGCTCCAGCACCTTTGCAAACTACTTTTTTTACTGGACATCCAAAATTAATATCAACTAAATCTGGTTTTACTGTAGAAACAATTTTAGAAGACATTTCCATTGCTTCCTCATCGCCTCCAAAAATCTGAATTCCAACCGGACGTTCGTAATCAAAAATATCTAACTTCATTCGGCTTTTGATAGCATCGCGAATCAATCCTTCTGATGAAATAAATTCAGAATACATCATGTCAGCGCCGTGCGTTTTGCATAATCTGCGAAACGGCGGATCGCTAACGTCTTCCATCGGTGCTAATAATAAAGGAAATTCAGGTAATTCTATGTTGCCAATCTTGACCATCTTCAATATTTTGTGCAAAATTACAACATTTAGTTTAATTTGTACCAAATTGAGGTTCAAAGGTTCAGAGTAACAAAGGTTGAAAGGTTTTTTTATTAGTTTTTTAAGAAACCTTTGTCCCTTTGAACCTTTGTCCCTAAAAAATTATCTATAATCAAAAAACCGAATTGGTTTTCTGCTCATCGGATTAAAAACCAATGGATTTAATATTTCTTTTGAAGCAAATTCAATCTTTGGTGTAACTCTCAATTTGGCTCTAAAGTGATCTTTTATTTCTTGTAAAAATTCTGGAGTCTGGTTTTTTACCGCAATTTTTATTACGATTTCATCTGTGCCTAAATCGTTCGTCGAAATCTCAATAATATGATTTTCGATATTGTCAAAACCGCTCAAAACATCATTCATCGCAGGCGGATAAAGTGTTGTTCCTTTGTATTTTATCATTTGTTTTTTACGGCCAATTACTGGACCCACACGCAACGTATTTCTGCCACAGGCGCAAGGTTCATTATGAAGCTGTACAATATCTCCAGTTTTAAAACGCAATAAAGGCATAGCTTCGATACCCAAAGTGGTAAAAGTTAATTCGCCAACTTCTCCATTTTTTACGGGCATATTATCTTCATCTAAAACTTCTACAATAATTAATTCTGGATGATGATGACCTCCAACTCCGTGTTCACATTCTGTAAAAGCGGTACTCATTTCTGTCGAAGCATAAGTCGAAAACAACTTAATATCCCATTTATCTGTAATTTTTTGGGATAATGTATTCATCGAAAAATCGTCATTTCGCAATGATTCTCCAATGCAGATCGCTCCTTCTATACTCGAATTATTATACTCTATTCCGTGAATTTCAGCATATTCGATTAACTTCAATAAAAAAGAAGGAACCGTAATTAAATACGAAGGTTTATATTTTAAAATCGAATCCCATTGTAATTCTGGAATTCCAGCGCCAACTCTAATAACACCAACTTTTAATTTTCGAAGTCCAAGAAAATAAGCCAAACCAGCCATGAATTTTCGGTCTATTGTAGTCATCAACTGCACAACATCGCCTTCTGCAATTCCGGCGCAGGCAAACGAAATCGCTTCATTATAAGCCAATCGATCTAAATCTGAATCGGTTAAGCCAAAAGTTACCGGATCGCCTAAAGTTCCTGAACTCGAAGCATAATCTATAATTTTATGCTGTGGTACGCACAAAAAATCATCGTTGTATTGCTGTAAATCTTCTTTATTAGTTACAGGCAAATATTGTAAATCTTCAAGGGTTTTAATTTTAGAAATATCAATATTTTGTCCTGCGAAAAGGCGTTTATAAAAAGGTGAATTTTTGCTTATGTAAGTTAAAAGTTCGGTTAGTTTTTGTTCCTGAAAAATTTTAATTTCTTCTAAAGAATTTTTTTCTATTGCTGGAATCATTTTAATTTTCTTTTGAGTTTTTTTAAATATTTTTCAATTGTTGCTTTTTCAGGAGCGGTAGTAATTTCTTTTGTCAACGCTTTTTGGAAATTAGCTTGAGCCAGCTTAAATTCTTTTTTTTGATAAAAGTACAACCCTGCTTTGTAATATACAACCCAATAATCCGGGTTTAAAGATTGATAATGTTCTATGAATTCTAAAGAAACAGTTTCTTTGTTTTCTCGATATAAATCAAACTGATGATTTTGTATTTTAAACTTTTTATAGTTTTGATAAGCAGTCGATTTTACAAACGGATCTTCGGCTATGTTTAAATTTTCTTGTTCGAATGAAACAGCAGCATTTGATTTTCTTTCTTTAAAAATAGAATCGAGATTGTAACACACAAATTCGCCCATTTGAAACGGATTTGCAGAAACCCAAACCAGTTTTTCTTTAGGTTTAAAAATAATGCCATGATGCGCCAAAAGCTGATTCAAAGCTTTTTCATTTCCTAAACCTAGTGGAATATCTTTTAAGCCTTCTTTATTTCGTAAAATTTCTGATGCAATTTTTGGATTGATTTTTGAATTTTCAGACAAAAGTTCCTGCATTCTGTCCAAGCGATATTTAGAATGACTGTCTGCTATTTGCATTTCATTTCGCTTGTCATTTTCGAAAGCTTTGCTCTGAAAATGATTTGAACAAATTAATTGATTGGTGTTTGGAACATCAAAAACATCCATTTTCTTAGGAGAAACTTCAATCAAAACGGCTTTATTATCTTGAGCACTTCCAACCATAATAGATTCAGAAACAAAGACAGATCGCTTTTTGGCGATCATAATAGCTTCTTCAATATTTTGTGCGTGCTGTAAAATTTCGCGGGTCAAGATCGAAATGGGTGTTTTTGCACTTAGCGGAATTTCTGATTTTCCTGCATTAATTGTAACTGTCAAGCCTTCCTGATTCATTCCAGAAACTGCTCCAACCATTCCGGGCCAAGTTACCATCATAAATTTGTGGCCTTGTTCTGGACTTATAAACGCGATGATTTTGTTTTCCGCGAAAGCGTCATTTATATAAAAATCAAAATTTCGTCCGAGAATTAAATTGCCATCTTCTGATTTTTCGCCCCAAGCCGCAAACGAAGAACAGCCAACCAAAGCCAAATCTTGCAGCGCGTGCCCAATGTCGTGGGCCGCGTGCAAATATAAACTGCGCTGATATTGTGGAGCAATGTTCTCAAAATCGTGTGACGTGTATTGCGAAATGCCGTAAATTTCTGTCTGGTATTCTTCAGGAACATTCAGGTATAATTTTCGGTTGTACCATTTTAGAAATTGGCGCAATATTTTTTGTTCGAATCTGGACGGAATTATATCTTTTATTTTAGAGAAGAATATGTGTTCCTGATTCTTTAAAAGAGAGTCAGACAAAGCCCCTGTATTTAAACCAATCTCCAACGGATCGCCTTCTACATACAATTCCCAGAGACCTTGTTTGTTTTTTAAAAGCGAATTTTTTCCAGAAACAAAAACGGTGTCAGATTTTTTTATTACAGTAGGTTTTGAAGTATTAAGGTTTGAAATTTGAGGCTGATGACGCATAGATTTTGATGTTCCGCACGAAGCCAACATCAACAAAAAAACAACGAAAAAAAATAAATTAATCCGGTTTTTCATATCCCACTTTTATTCAAATGCTTTATTGATTTTTGTTACTAAATATTCTTTTCCTAGAATTTCTGAGCAGGTTACCACCGCACCAATCGTTACTCCTAAAACGCCATGCATATTGATACTTTGGCCAGTTAGATATAAATTGTCTAATTTGGTTTTTGAAGGAATAAGAGTTTTCATAGGATTATTAGAGTCCTTCACATAACCATACATATTCCCGCCATCACCTCCAATATAATCCCGATAAGAAAGTGGAGTAGAAGTGTGTATCGATTGAATACAGTCTGTAATTCCTGGAAATTTTATTTCAATTTCTTTTAAAAATTTTGCAGCTTTTCTTGATTTAAATGCTTCGTAACTTTCTCCCCGATCATTTTCTTGAACAGTGGTATTAAACGTATCTGCCCATGGCGCAACATCTTTATATTTCATATAGGTTATAAAAGTCATTCCTTCTGCCCATTCTTCCTGTTTTTTTGAGGCATTCATAGAAGCCATAAAAGCCTTTGGCCAAGAATTTTCGTCGTAATCATGAGCACTCCAGACTTCACTGCTTTTTTTAAAATGATAATGATTATGGTTGATATATTTAAAGGTTTCCGGTTTAAAAACAATGTATAAACTAAATGCCGATATGACGCCTTCAAGACTTTGAATACGATTTAAAAATGCTTTTCTGAAGTTTTCTTCGCCAGCCATTTTTAGGGTTGTTTTGGGTTCAATATTCGAAATAAACATAGAGCCAAAAACTTTTGTTCCGTCTTTTAATTCTACACAATCAACTTTGTTGTCTGTAACTTTAAAACGGGTAACTTCTTTATATTTATAAAATTCGCCTCCGTACTTTTTCAGTTGTTTTAAAAGCTGCTTCGTAATCTGGCTTCCGCCATTAATACATCGCCATGAACTTTGAATGTAAGAGTTGACAGAAAGCGCATGAACGTAAAAAGGCGATTTATCTGGAATTCCGGCATACAGAAAATTAGAACCAGCTAAAACTGCTTTTAATTTTTCGTTTTGCGTGCATTCGTCAATGATTTCTTTTGCATTTAACTCCAGAATTTCATTATCATATTTGCCTTCCCATTCTAAATTGTAGAGCGGAAATGATTCGCAAATTGCTTTTATTCTTTTGCAATATTCTTCAATATTTGCTTTTTCATCAGGAAAAAAATCGACTAATTGATTGGCAAAATTTTCGTAACCCTGTGCATGTGGATATTCATTTTCGTCGTCTTCAAACGAAATAATGTCAAAACCATTTTCATCTAATTTTTTCAGATTAAGATGATCCATAATGCCCAAATAAGTAAAATATTTGTACAAATTTTGCCCTTCTTCTAAACCTCCGATATAATGAATTCCGGTATCAAAAATAGTTTTATCGCGTACAAAAGTCTGAAGATTGCCACCATATTGATTGTTTTTTTCGAGCACACAAACGCTATAGCCTTCTTTAGCCAAAATTATTGACGAGACCAATCCGCCCAATCCGCTGCCAACAATTACAATATCGTATTGCTCCTTCATCTTAATTTTTCTCTAATACGATTATAGAATCTTCTTCTAAAACAGATTCAAAACCAAAATTAAGCAAAGTATTTTTTAAGTCCGAACTATTGATTAAGATTATAGATGAAGTGGTCGAAATTATTTTTTCAAGAGCATCTTTGTAATTTTCATCAGAAATTAAAACAACATCGTATTGATTTTGCAACGCAAATTCCAGATCATCTAAATAAGATATTTTTCTTTTTTTAACGAAATAATTGGTTTTTGAAACCGACAGTTTTTCTTCGTCAAAATTGTATGAAGTTACTTTTCGCTGTGGTTCCTGCAACGTTAATAATACATCTAACTGACCGTAATCGTTTGATAAATGCAATATTTTGGCTTTCGCCGAAAGATGCTTGTTGAGATGATAGTAAGTTTCAAGGTTATTTTTTAAATCGCTTTTGACGCTGTTTACGATTTCGATTTCTTTATAATCAAAACTATGAATAACCATTTTTTTGAAATACTCGGGACCTTCTAAACGCTGACGAATTTTATGATACTCTTCTTTAAAAAAGACACTCATTTGTTTTGTTCTTTCGGCATAATTTTTCCCGAAAGAAAGATTGTCAGGCGTGATTCTTTCTAAAATAGAGACCGTAAGATGGCTGTCATGAATAACAAAATCACCTTTCGGAATTGTCTCTGACGCGCCATGAATAATTACAGGGAGAATGTCTAAATTAAATTCTTCTGCAAGATAAAATGCTCCTTTGTGAAAACGCTTAATCTGATTACTTTCTGAACGTGTTCCTTCTGGAAAAACCATTAACGAATATCCTTCATTTACTTTTTGGCGTAAATGTTCAACACCGCCTTCAATTCCTTCAGAAACAGGATAGAAACCTGCTTTTCTAACTGTACCGCCAAAAATAGGAGAGTTGTAAACCCAATCGTTTACCAGAAATATAATTTTTGGACTAAGCATTCCCATTGCTAAAATATCGATAAAAGAAGAATGGTTTGCAATGATAATTGCCGGTTTATCGAAGGTTTCATTATACTGATTAATGACTTTTTTATGAAGAAATGGATTAGAATACAAAACTGATTTCATGAATTTTGAAATGAAGTATCGAAAGCCTTTCATTTTTGTTTTTTCATTTACAGGAAGAATAGGCATAATCGTTATGCTGAAAAGAGACATCAAAATACCACCAAGTCCGTAATAAGTAAATGAAACAATACCGTGAATAAAAGTTCGCAGCATAAAAGGCGGATTTCCTTTTTTCGAGCGATTTGATATAAATATTTTAAATAGAATTGGATAAAAAATAAACGTAATAATCAGCGCAGCAAAAACTCCAATCAATGAAACAGAAGAAATAGATCGCAAAGCCGGATGCTGTGCAAAAATCATGGCACCAATTCCTAAAATAGTTGTAATAACAGCCAGAATAATTGAAGTTCTATAAATCGCAATTTCGTTTTTTCCGGTTGTATATTCTTTTTGAAGTGCACTTGTCATGAAAATACTAAAATCGACACCGTGGCCAAAAATCAAAGTACATACAATCATACTGAAAATGTTCATTTGAATGCCAAAAATGCCCATTATTCCTGCAGTTACAATTCCGGTTAAAGCAATCGGAATACAGCTAACAATAACCAATTCGATTCTTCTGAAAAAGAAAAACAAAATCAGAATTACGGCAACAAAAGAATAATTAACAAGCGAATTAAAATCAGTTTTTAAAGTGCTGAAAAACGTTTCATTCATTTGCTGACGGTCGATCGCAATCAAATTATTTTTGGCTGAAGCCGATTTTACAAAAGCATCTCGTTGTTTTGGCGTCACTTTTACTAAAGTCGAAATCGTATAAAAACCATCTTTTTCGGTTACAAATTCTTTTAGCTGCAATGCTTGAATTTTTAAATAATTTGCTGCAGAAATAGGTTTGAAATTAGAATCTAAATGATCAAAAAAAGCATCATATGTTGTTGGCTTAAACCCAAGTTTTGAACCTTCAGCAATTAATTGTGATTTTAAAACTTGTTTTTTATTGGCATTCCAAAACGAATTCCATTTATCAATTTTTTCTTGTTGTGTTTTCTGCGAAAGCATAATTCCTCCAACCGAACTAAAATTTAATATTTTATTTTGCTGTTTTTCAGCTGCTAAATCAGCAAAAAGGTTAGAATTGTTTTGCAAAACTTCATCCATACTTTTTCCGTACGAAGCCACATAAATGGTTTTTGAAGTTAAGCTTGTACTTTCTTCCAATTGTTTTTCGGCGGCTTTTATTTCCTTCGGAACAAAATTCAATTGCGACAAATCGTTATTGAAACCGACATTGTTATATGTAAAACAGCATACAATTGTAATTAAAACGCAAAAACCAATTAAAATTTTATTGTTATGAAAAGAGAAATGCGCCAATTTATCAATCACATTTTTCTTATGGTCAAAATTGTTTTCTTTTGGTTTGTATAAATGAGGAACAATCAAAAGTGAGAAAAAAGCAGAAGCCATTACGATCACGGCAGCAAAAATTCCTAAATCATTCAACGCATCAGATTTTACAAAAAGCAGACATAAAAATGCAACAGCTGTTGTAGAACTGCTCATAATTACGGGCATCGTAATATCTTTGTATAATGTTTTTACATCGCTGTTGTGTTTGTAATGCGTGAGAATGTGTATGGAATAATCGATCGTGATTCCCAATAAAATAGAACCAATTCCGAGTGAAATGGCAGAGATTTGTTCTTTTACAAAATATAAAAATGCAACGGCAAAGAGCGCGCCGAAAATCGTTGGAATAAAAATGATTATCGGAATCAAGATTTTTCTATAAAACAAAATCAAAATCAGCATCAGCATGATCATCGCGATTGTTGTCGTCAAAATAATATCGCTTTTGATTTGATTGGCATTTGCCACCGCAATTAAAGCCGAACCAAAATAACTGATCGAAGTTTTGCCTTTGAATTTCTGATTTAAATGATCTTGAATCGATTGGAGCTTTGCAGCAAAAATGCTGTTTTTTTCGGTTTCGCTCGACGGAAGATTTGATGTTATAAAAAGCAATAATTTCTTTTTGTCCTTCGTCATTACAAAACCATTGTCGAGCGTAAAATCGTCTCCAATATTAAGCTGTTGTAATTTTTTTAAAGCGATAAAAGAAATTCCAAGCGGATCCTCAAGAATAAAATCTTTTGTAATAAATCCTGAAGGCGAAATAATCGATTTGTAATTTCCTTGAACCGTAGCTGCAATACTGTCTTTTTGCAATTTATTTTGAATCGCGGCGTAGTCTTTATTTTCTAAAAAAAGAGGCAGATTGTTGTAGACAAAATCAATAGTTTCCTGAATGTTTTCTTCATCAATTTTTCCTTGAATTCCGGTAATATAAGGTTTGCAGGATTTCGCAACACTGTCAGAAAAAGCGGTTGCCATTTCTTTTAAATCTTCGTCAGAGCCATTTTTTTCTAGTTTGAAAATAACGGTTATTTTATCGGCAAAGTTAAGTTGTTTTAAAACTTTTGCTGTAACATCGGCTTTGTCGTTAGTGGGAATAAGTTTGGTTATGTCTTCTTCAAATTTAATTTGAGAAGCAAAAAAGCCAAATATAAAAAGCAACAGAATAGCCAATAAAACCGATAAAGATTTTCGTCGGTTTACAAATAAATGAATGGCGTAGAAGTACTGATGCATAATTATTTATTATTGTTTTTTGCCACAGATTAAAGGAATTAGTAACGAAAAAATCATTTTAATCCTTTAATCTGAGGCAAAACGGAATTTAAATATTTTTTTTGTTTTTAGAACTAAAAGCAGTTAAAAGCAGATAACTTATAAAACCAACTAAAAGTGCTGAAACAGCTGCTAAAATAAGACTTCCCACGATATATTGTGTTGCATTTTGCTGAATATCATTAAGTGTGATCGAACTGTCTAAAACCAAAGGGGCATCATTGGATACAAAATAGCTGCCCATTTTTAACGAACCGTAGATAACAAACGGAATAAAAGGCGGAAAACTAACATTTGAAGATAAATAGGCAATGACTTTATTAAGCCTGAATAAGGCGGCAAAAGTAAAAAGCAACACAGTTTGAAATCCCCAGAAAGGTGAGATCCCGATAAAAATACCCAAAGCAATTGCAGCGGCTTTTTTGAAATTAGAATCGTTGCTTTCTAAAATATCTTCAAGAAAGAATTTTTTAAATCCTTTTTTTTTTGCTCTTCTAAAAAAATCTCGAGGCTTGATATACAACAAAGCGTTAGTTACCAAAACGGTATTTAAAATACTGATTCGGGTAAAATCTCGAAACGGACGAAAGTGTGAAACGCGTTCTGCGGGATCGTACAAAACCTGAATCGGAATATTTTTAACTACAATACCTTTCCATGCCGAACGCACAATTACCTCAATTTCAAACTCAAATTTATTGGTGTAAAATTGCTTTGGAATAAGCTGCAGCGGATATAATCTGAAACCAGATTGTGTGTCTTCTAATTTAATTCCGGTTTCAAATTTGAACCAAAAATTAGAGAATTTATTTCCGAAACTGCTTTTCTTTGGCACATTTTCTTGTGTCATATTTCGGCTTCCAATTAATAAAGAATTGGGTTCTTTCTGAATTGCAGCAATAAAACTCGGAATATCTGATGCAAAATGCTGTCCGTCAGAATCTATCGTGATGGCGTATTCAAATTTCATTTCGATCGCTTTTCTAAAACCATTTCTAAGCGCTCTTCCTTTTCCTAAATTATTAGGATGATGAATTTGTGTTAACTGAGAATAGTTTTGTAAAATTTCGAAAGTCGTATCTGTTGACCCGTCATTAACAATAATAATATTTGAAGTGAAACCTAAAATAGAATCCAGCACTTTTTGCAGCGTTTTATGATTATTGTACGTCGGGACAATAACACAAAAAGAAGTGGAATTAAGTAAGTCGTGCTGTGATAAGGTAGGTTTCATTTAGTGTTTTGCTTTCGCTTACTTCACGAATTGTTTTTCTTTTTCAGAGAAACTTTTAGATTGTAAAATAAAGTCTTTTAGGTATTCTTTTAATGTGGCATTTTGCGCACTATAATGATCTGTAAGGTATTTTTTGTCTTCCTTTATGTTCTTTTTATAACCCGTAATTGGCGGAACATTCTCTTGAATGCTCAAACGAATCAAACGGATTTCGATATTATTAGGTTCGCTTTTTATAGTCGATTCCAGTAATTTTGCACCTTCTTTAAAACGATCCATTTTACTTTTCATCTTTTTCTCAAACTTCGAATCTAATAAAATCGAAGCCGCTTTGTAAGCCACTAAAGTTTTATCATCGCTGTTAGAAATGTCAGACAATTTTTCTGAAAACTCTTTCGCATTACTTTCAGATTTTGTAACACCCGTATATAATTTTCTGATAGTCGCCAAATCTGGCGTACCAGCTAAATTTACCCATAAAAGTAAGGTTAACAACAGTTTCATAATCACATTTTTTTATACACAGTGCTCAATTTCAGAGCAACCGTATCGTTAAAATAAGTTGTATTTTTTACTTTAACCAAATCATCTTCGGTTTTTGCAATATCAAGCTCCAAACGCAATTCAGGAGTAACTTCCGGATTAATAAGCGCCATGAATTTAACATTCGCAAGCGTCTGAATCATTAAAGTACTATTGGTAATTTTTTCCGTCAATTCTTTAATAATCTGAATCATGCAAACTCCTGGCATAATCGGATTTCCTGGAAAATGACCTTTGAAAACTTCGTGTTTTTCATTGACCAAAATCGTAATATTATATTTAGAATCTTCTGTTTTTTCTTCTGAAAGAACTTTATAAAAATCTTTTAAAACCATTTTTTATTTTTTTTCACTAAAAGCGTAAGCAATACCGAATTGAAAATTTACATTTCTATTATAGTCGCCAAAAATCCTATTGTTACTGTCGTCATTATTATAATAGCTGCTTTCTAAAACATCATATAACCCTTTTTTAATCCGTCCTTCAATGCTTAGGCCAGAAGGAAAACAATAGGCAAATCCGACCAAAATTGCGGCATCATTGTATGTTTTTCTTCGAACCAAATTGTTGTTCACCAAAATATCTAATGACGGTCCAAATTGTAATTGAATACCCGGTCCAAATGTAAATTTGTTCATCATAGCAAACGATACATAACCTAATTGAAGATCACGATATTCAACTTTTTTCACATCATCAGCATAATAAATTCGGGCAAGATTATTTGCTCCTTGCCTGATATAAGTTATTTCGGGCTGTAATGCATAATGTTTTCTAATATTTATCTCTCCAAATCCGCCAAGGTAAAAGTCAGTTTTATAATCAGAATTCATTTCTGAAATATTTGAAAAACTAAAACCGCCTCTGAAACCCGGCCTAAAAACTACCTGAGCTTTCGCTTGAAGCAATACAACGAAAAAGAGTATTGCAGCTGCTATACTTTTAAAGTCCAATATTATTTGACTTTAAAAGTATAACTGATACCAATCTGGAAAACTTGATTTAAAATTATATCATCATAATAATAATTGTTTCCGTTATCATAATCAAGACCGTCGTAACCGTAAATATCAATTAATCCTTGTTTGAATCTCGCTTCAAAAGTTAATCCGTTTGGCAGTGTATATCCAATGCCGCCTACAAAAGCAATATCAGCATCTATCGGATTAAAACCATATCGTCCAAAATTGTCATCTGTTTTTAAATCAAATGATGGTCCGGCCAAAAGATGAAAACCGCCTCCGTTAAAATTAAATTTAGCTACTGCTCCAAATGTCAAGTAGTTAAGATCGTATGTTTTCTGATCTAATATTGAATTTTGTTCCGGAGAACCATCATAGTAATAGCCTTTGCTTCCTTGTCTTGAATAAGTTAGTTCTGGCTGTAAGGTGAAAAACTTATTGAATTTTATTTCAACTAAACCTCCAACATAAAAATCAGATTTCATGTCGTTGCCGTCGATATTGGTTAATCTCGAAAGATTTAAACCACCGCGAATTCCCGGACTAACTCTTACCTGCGCTTCCGCGGATGAAAGACCGATAAATAAGACAAATGCAATTAAGGTTAATTTTCTCATATTGGGTTTGATTTAGTTAAGGTTAATTGATTTTTACTCTGGTTTAAAATAGTTTAGCTCGATTTTCAACTTTATATTATGATGTAAAATGACAACTTTTTTAGCAAAAATATCGTTTTCTAAAGTAAAAGTAATTGTTATTTTTTCTTTTGTCTTAGATGCATTAACGACTTTCTCCAGTTTTTGATCTTTTTTGGATATAAAAAGATAATTGTCGCGATCACCATCTGCTGCTTTATAAATATTATCTGACTCGTTTTCAAATTGTTCCTGAATCAAATATTCTTTTTTTAGAAGAAGTCGAAAATCATCTGTCAAAGTATTGATTAGTAATTTTCGATCTAATTCTGATACAATCGAATTGACTTTAAAAGTCTTTTCTGAAATTTCAAAATCCAATAATTTGTTGCCAAATTCAGTTGTAAAAACTACTCGATGTGTTGTATCGTTTATTTTTTTTGCAATGAAAATTCCAGACAATTCGTGACCATAAACTGTGATATTAGTTTTGTAAACATAATCGCTTTTTGAATCAGAAAAATAAGGAACTTGGTATGATGTTTTGTCTAATTTTTTGGGCGCATAATTTTTTGTGACAGAGCCACAAGAAACTAAAACCAAAGCCAAAAGGCAATTAATTAGTAAAAACTGAATCGTCGATTTTTGCATTGATCACTTTGTTTTTAAGAACAATTCGGGTATAATCTTCAGAAGATTCTAGTAATTTTACTTGAACCACAGTTGCTTCTTCCTTGTCGAAAGTCAATTCTATTTGTTTAATGTATTTTTTCAACGCAGCATCTTTCGGAACAAATTTCGCAAGATTCTGACCTTTCAGTTTAAAATATGAAATTGTAAATTCTTTTTCGTCGAACATATTACCGCTCACGCTTCCAACAATTAATTTATTGATTCGCCCAAAAATTTTACTGTTGCCAATATCAACTGCACTTTTCTTTCCTTCGTCGTTAATCAGTATTTTTCCGTTTTTAAAAGTAATACTGTAGTTGTATGGTTTTTTGTATTGCCATTGCAGCAATGCAGGTTCTTTAAAAACCATTTTTCCAGAAGTTTCAATGTCTTTCGATAAAAAGTCCAAATGTTTGTACTGCACAAAATCTGTGCTTAAGGTTTTTATTTTTTTTGCCACAACATTTACATCTTGTTTAAAAGATGCAATTTCGGCATCGGTCATTTTTTGTTCCTGAGCAGACAAATGAACGCCAAAGATGTTTAAGAAAAAAAGCAGAATATATATTTTAGTTTTCATAAGCTTTAAGATTCAAAAGTTCTTCCACAGAAGTCACTTTATAATTGTTTTGCTGTAAAAATTGCAAAAACTGTTCCAATACCAAAACAGAGTGTGAAGCCGTGTCGTGCAAAAGTACGATTCCGCCGGGACAAACGCGTTTTATAATTCGATTGAATATTAATTCTTGATTTTTTGTACCGCCGTCAAGCGAACGAATATTCCATCCGATAACGTTATGTCCGGTAATTTTTAAAGCTCTTCCAATTGATGGAGTTGTAACTCCGTAGGGCGGCCGAAAAAAGTTTATTTTTTTTGAAGTGAATTTTTCCAGAAGCGCATCTGTTTTTTGAAGTTCTTCTCTTATAGTTGCTTCGGTATAAAAGTCAAAAAACTTAGAATGTGAATACGAATGATTTCCAACCAAATGACCGTCGTCAATTACTTTTTGAAGAATTTCAGGATGTTTTTCAATCTTTTTTCCAATGCAGAAAAATGTGGCTTTGACATTGTATTTTTTTAAAAGCTCTAAAACTTCCAAAGTATAGATGCTTGGTCCGTCATCAAAAGTTAAAGCGATTTTTTTTTCTTTTTCCAATGGATTGTTACAGAAAGCTTTTACAATATAATTAGATGAAATTCTTGCTGTACCATAAATATTAATGGCAAGCCAAGCTAGAATAGCCACTAAAAACCATAATTCGTTAATTCCTTTATCAGCTTTTAATAAAAATAAAAAAAGTAATAAGGAGATAAAAAAAATGGTGACTTTTTTATGCGTTATCATTTTGACAGTAAAGTAAAACTATGATTTTTTCCACATAAATGATTGTATAATAAAATGGTATTATAAGCGGGTTTCTCTAGCGAATTCACTTTTATAATCTCTGGAATTGTTTGTGTTTTTATGATTTTTGAACCAACCCAAAAAGCAAAAGCTGTCGAGGTATTAAACTCTCCAGACAAATGTTTATAAAAAACTTGTGGTGTCTCTGCGAAAGCATTTTGAGTTAAATTTTTATAATAAGAATCGAATTCAGCATCGCCATTTAAACCTAAAATTACAGCGTCGATGTCTGAGATTTCCAGATTATTAGCTTTAAGAAATGCAGTTATTTCAGTTTCTACTTCATTTTCCTGCAATATGTTTTTAAATGCAACATCAACAAATTCAGCATAAGTGGTATCTTTTTTTTCATTTTCTAAAACAAAAAAACTGGCTCCTTCTCCATAAACAGCCCCTTTTGTAGTCTCGTTCAATAAATCATAAGGTGCACTTTTTTCGTCTTTAATATAACCCGCTAGTTTAAAAAGAGACGTTGTATAATCTCCATTCTCATCAACGCCGCCGACTAATATCGATTTTGCTTCATCTGCTTCAATTTGCATTTTGGCATCTAAAAGAGCTGATTCAAAAGAGATTGCTCCATTTACATATGTAAAATTATATCCTTTGCATTGCAATGTAAGGGCAATTTGTGCTCCAACAGTATTATGTGTCGATTGAATAAATGAAGTTGGTGTCAAAAATTCTTCATTATTATCAATAATTGTCTTCAAAAATTTCTCTGAATCTTCGATGCAGCCCATTCCGGTTCCGGTAATGATGGCATCTATATTTTCGACATTTGCTTCTTTCATGGCATAAGCCGAAGCTACGATTCCGTTTTTAATGCCATTTGCCATTCTTCTGCTGGCAACAGGAGAAATAAAATCTTTATAAACGGGTTTGTTTAAAAAGAATATATTTTCATTTTTATTATACACGGCTTCTTCTAAAAAAACAGTATCAAATGTTTTTTGAGCTGAAAGACAACCTACACCATTTATATATGTTTTTTTTATCATACGAAAATTATATTTGTTTTTTTAAAGGAATATGGTATCGTCATTTTTAGTTTTTATTGTTATTTAAAATCATGACGATTTCACTAACTTTTAGAAAATATAAGTGTCGAACAATTTCCGCCAAACCCAAACGAATTTGATAAGACATGTTCAATATTTTTATGCTTTAATGTTGTTTGCGGTTTTAAGTCGAATTCCTGCATTGGAGTTTCAAAATTTAAACTTGGAAAAACTACATTGTGCTGAATGGCAAGTACGCTGTAAACTGCTTCAATCGCAGCAGCAGCAGCTAAAGTATGTCCTGTAAATGGTTTAGTTGAACTAAAATCGGGTATTGGGTTTTCATTATAAATTCTCAAAATAGCTCTTCCTTCTGATAAATCATTATTAGGAGTTGCTGTTCCGTGAACATTTATATAATCAATTTCACTCGGATCTAATGCAGCAATTTCAAAAGCTTTTTTCATGGCCGAATAAGCGCCGTCACCATTTTCAGAAGAAGCAGTTTGATGAAAAGCATCATTTGCATTTCCGTAGCCAGAAACTCGAGCCAGTACTTTTTTGTTTTCTTTTTTTACAATTTCGTCAGATTCCAAAACCAGATAGGCTGCTGCTTCGCCAAGATTTAATCCTTTTCTTTCATTATCAAAAGGTTTGTTATAATCATCTGACAAAATCATCAAAGTCTTAAATCCGTTAATGGTGAATTTTGCCAAAGCATCAGTTCCGCCCACAATAACGCGGTCTAATTTTCCGGTTTTAATTAATCTTGCACCCAGCATAATCGAATTAGCGGCAGATGAGCAAGCTGTACTTATAGTCGTAACCATACCTTTTAGCCCAAGTTCGTCTGCAATTTTTTCAGCAACATCACCACAATTATGACTTACAATGTATTTTTGTACTGCTGGATTTTCGAAATATTCGTAATAATATTTTTCCGTCATATCCATGCCGCCAACGCTTGTTGCCGAAATTAATCCTGTTTTATATTCATTAATAGAAGTGATTCCAGCATTAGCAACAGCTTCTTTCGCAGCAATTGCACCAAGCAGTGCAGACCTCGAAAAGTTGTTTTCTTTTCCCAGTTTTAATTGCGCGATCAGTTCATCGTTGGTTTTTTTGATTTCACCAACTTTAATAATATCAGCATGAACGGTTGAAATATTTGTGATACGAGAAATACCAATTTTATTTTCAATTAATGAAATATAATTTTCTTCGACTGAATTTCCAATCGAAGAAATAATTCCCATTCCGGTTATTGCGACACCTTTCATTTAGACTTGCTTAGATTGTTAGATTTTTAGACTTGCTTAGATTCCAGACTTCTTAGATTATTGGGCTTTTTATTTTTTGTCTAAGAAGTCTAAAAATCTAAGCAAGTCTAAGTAAGTCTTACTTTGTTCTGTTAGCGCTAATATAAGCCGCCATAGTTTCGATCGATTGGAAAATTGTTTTTCCTTCTTTTGGGTCGACAAGTTTAATTCCGTAATCTTTATCTAAAATCACGATCAATTCAAGTGCATCAATCGAGTCTAAACCTAAACCGTCTCCAAACAAAGGATCGTTATCTGCAATATCTTCGATTGCGATATCTTCTAAATTTAAAGTAGTAATGATTTTATTTTTTAATTCTTCTTTTAATGCTTCCATGATTATTTATTATATAATGTATTGATATTTTCGTTTGTATATTTTTCATTTTTTTCTTTGCTGATAAGACAGAGAAAAGCTTTATAATTGTCGTTAAAAAACTCGACCCAACCGCAAAGAACCATATCGGCTTTATTTGTGTTTAACAGAATCTCTGAATAGTTCGACAAAAATTCAGAATTGAAAGCATCAAATATAAAGAAAGAATTTTCACTTTTCAGCTGATGGCGGATACTTATTTCGCCCAAACATATATTTGGAAGCGTATACACAAAAACCGCCGGACTCGGAAAATAATTTTCTTTGTCTGAAATCGATTCCTGATATTTTACATCGGTATCTAAACTTGAAGATTTATTGGCCAAAACCAAAGCAATATTATTTTCTTCCTCATTTGAAGTTATTGGACTCAAAAGCAATTCTGATCCTAAAAAAGCCAGTTTGCTCAAAGCATCCATTTTGAAAAACTTCGGATATTGCATTTCAAAATTACGATAAGCTTGTTTAGCAAAATCCGCAAAATCTGTTGGTTCAATTTTGAATACAGAAGTTCCGTTCAAAACAATTTCGTTGTTTTTGATGGTGATGTAGGATTGTATGTAGGTTTTGTTTTGAGTCATTTTTTAGTTCAATACGGAATGCATTTATGTATAATTACTAAGAAGAGGATCTTTTATCATTTCTTCTCTTACCATTTCCCAATATTCTAAATTAGGATTATTAGGATTGGTAACTTCTTCTTCGGTTGTTACCAGAGCTAAATCATGTAAAATAATCATTAATAATTTAAGAAAATTTAAGCATTTATCAATAGCTAATTTACATTCTTCGGAACTTATTAAAGAAATAGCATTGTAGTATTCTAAAAAATCTTTATCAATATGGCCAGAAGATTTATGCCTTATGTTCTTTATTTTGCTTTCGTAATTAAATTCTTTTTTGAAATTTTTAAGGAGTTCAGCACTTTTATTAAATATAGGAAGTAACGAAGGCATGTCGGTTTTTATACTATCGAATAATGGTTTTTTATTGGTTTCATAATTTTTAATAATTTCATAAATAAGAAGATAACCAGTTTTTGAAAAATGAATTTTTTCCCATTCTGTGCTTGAATTATAAAAGCCTTTAAGAGTACACAAAAGATCATTAAATGACGCAGAAAGAAAGCAAAGAAGTTTTAGTTGAGAAATTTTGTCTTCAAATGGTTTTAGTTTTTTCTTTTCAAAGATAACATTTTGACATTTAGTCATTAAATCTAAAACAGCTTTAGCGGTAGTAAATTCGCTAAAGTGTCCATCTATTAAATCATTTATTTCTTCTATATTAGAAAAGCTCATTTTTTTTTTAGTGTAAAAATTGAACTTGTAAATTTTCCTTACAAGTTGTTTTTTGAATTGTTCGGAAATTCCGAACAGTTCAAATTATCTTATTTTCTCAAAAACAACAGCCGTATTACAACCGCCAAACCCAGAAGCTGTCTTCAAAAAATAATTAATCATTGCCTCTTCATTTTTCTCAATCACATTTATAGATTCACTTACGCCAATTTCATCAAAACCTTTTGATTCAAAAAGCATATTTTGATTCGCAGATTCTATTGCGATTACCGTTTCCAACAATCCTGAAGCGCCTAATGTATGTCCGTAAAATCCTTTCAAACTATTTACTGGAATATTTTGTAAACCCAAACGGCTGAATGCAATGGCTTCCATTTCATCGTTGAATGGCGTTGCGGTTCCGTGTGCTGAAATATAATCTAATTTATTGGCTTCGATTTGAGCTTCTGTCAAAGCATTCTGGATACTTCTGAACAAACCTTCGCCCGTTCTTGACGGACCAGAAATATGATTCGCATCGTTTATAGAACTGTCGCCAATAATTTTTATTTTGGCGTTTTTGGCTTCCGCCGAAATTAAAATCGCTGCGGTTGCTTCGCCTAAACTTACTCCGGTTCTGTTTTTAGAATAAGGCTTACAAGGCAAATCGCTCATCGCCTGAAAAGCATTAAATCCAGACAAAACAAATTCTGAAACTTCGTCGCCCGCCACAATAAAAACATTATCATAAAGCTCAGACTGAATCATTCTTTTCGCTACGGAAATGGCTAAAATTCCAGAAACACAGGCATTTGAAATTACAATTGGCTGTGTCGTAAAACCAAAAAAAGCAGCAATGTTTTTCGCTAAAACATCTAAATGTGCGGTGTTAAAACTTTCTTCAGAGTTATCTTTTAAAGCCGTAACATTTCCTTTTGTGGTTGAAAGTATAAAAGCGGTTTTCGAATTTAATTCAATTCCTGAATTTTTAATCATCGGCTCTAAAGCCAAAATCATCATTTTCTCTAAACGAGAATATTTGGTTTCAGTGCTTATTTTTGCAAAAGCACTGTTTATTTTTTCATCTGAAATAATAGAAGCATAAAACGGATTTGGCATTAAAGAAATATCCTGATGCAATTGAATTCCAGAATCGCTGCGCAAAATCGCCTCAATGTTCGATTGAACATCAAAACCTAAAGGCGTGATACAATTTGTTTCTGTGATGTATATTTCTCTTAACATTTTATGATCTCGATTTCTCCTGCAAGGTTTTCAAAACCTTGTAGGTATTTTATTTTAAAGCCTCATCTTAAAAAAAAGGTTTCACGCAGATTTTGCAGATTAAGCAGATTTTAATTTTATACCTACAAGTTTTTAAAACCTTGCAGGAAAACGAAAAACGAAAAAGACAACGAAAATAAATTAGTGCTAATTCGTGAAATTCGTGTTCTACTTCAACAACCCCACTTTTCGTTTCCATTCTTCATAAAAAGGAGGATTTGTCAGCATTAAATTTCCTTCTTTATCTAAAAAAACCTGAACAGTTTCGCCGGTACAAGCAATCTCACCTTTGGCATCAATAATTTTAAAACGGTAAATCATTTTGGCTGCAGGCGTATCGACAACTGTTGTTTCAATTGTTACAACATCGCCGTAGCGCAAAGACAATTTATGTTCGCATTTCGATTTTACGATTGGTGTTGTGTAGCCAGTTGCTGCAATATCTAAATACGTAAGTCCGTGTTCACGTCCAAAGGCTTCGCGTCCATCTTCAAAATAGGTAATATAATTGCCGTGCCAAACGATTCCGAGCGGATCAGTTTCGTTAAAACGAATTCTGATTTCGTGCGTAACGCTTAGGGAAGCGACCTCGTTATACTGTTCTTTTCTTTTTGTCATAAAATAAGGCGATGGAAGTTGTGATTATAAAGAACAAAAATAACAAACTTATTTTTGGAATGATTTCGACGAAAGAAACGTTACGCAGTAAAACATCATAAAATGCTTCTAATGCCCAATTCATTGGCGATGATTTGGCCACAATTTGCATAATTTTTGGCATTACAAACACAGGAACCCAAACACCGCCAATTGCAGCTAAAATAATAACGCTTGTCGCGCCAAAGGGAGCAGATTGTTCTTGTGTGTTCGCAACAGTTCCTAATAAAATTCCGAATCCGATGGCAGCAAAACCTGAAAATAAAGCGACGACACTCATTAAAAATAAATGTCCTCCGATATTTAATGAAGGCAAACCAATATGCGGAAATAAGAAAATCGCAACAGCAACCATCATGTAAAACTGAATCATACAAATGAGAGAATATGTGATTGTTTTTCCGATGATGACGATTAAATTAGAGACCGGATTGGTCAGCAATCGAACAAATGTTCCCTGAGATTTTTCTTTAACAATATTGATAGACAACGGAATCACGATAAAAAAGATCGCAAAAAGTGTCCAAGCCGGAACGTTGTGCTGTACCGAATTTGGCAACACTTCTTTGTTGTTTATTTTTGGAATTATTTCTTTGAAAGTAATAAAACTCTTCTGGTCAAATTTGGTATTTTCTTCGCCCAATTGATTTTGAAAAGTGGTGTAAATGGATTTTGTTTCGATTTGAGAGATCATTTTATCAATAGAACTCATTACAGAATTTTTGAAACTCAATTGAACCGCCGGGTCAAAATAAAGTTTTACTTCTTTTTGCTCAATTACTTTTGGTTTTTCTGGTTTGGCAACGCTGTCTGTGAAACCCATTTTACTGACAATGTTTTCTACATTCTGATCTACTTTTGCCTGTAAATCAACGCTTAGGTTTTTCGGGATTACTATTGCCAATTGAAATTTTCCTTTGTAGACATTTTCTCTGGCAACGTCTTCTGTGATTGGTTTGTTGTCGATTTGAGTGACAACGCTAAATAATTGACTTTTTTCCAGGTTTTCAAAAACTGTTTTCGAAACAGAACCATTGTCGTTATCGACTAATAAAATTGGAATTTTAGTATCGCTTACGGTTTTAAAAGTACTATCCTGAATTAAAGTTACCGTAATTACCAAAACCAACGGCATTATAAATAAAATAATCAAGCCGCCTAAATCTCGTTTCAGCAACAACAATTCTTTTACTATCGACATCCAAATTTTATATATCATCTCTCAAGTCGTTACCAGTTAATGAAATAAAAACTTCTTCGAGATTTCTCGCTTCCTGAGTTGATTCAATCAAACTTGATGGCGTTCCTTGCGCATAAATTTTGCCTTGATCTAAAATGGCAATATTCGTGCAGAAATCTTCGGCTTCAGCCAAATGATGTGAGGTATAAATAATCGTAGTTCCGTTTTGATTCAATACTTTAAGATAATCTAAAATGGCATTTTTAGAATGAACATCAACACCAACGGTTGGTTCATCTAAAAACAAAACTTTAGGATTGTGCAGAATTCCAGCAATCAAATTGACGCGTCGTTTCATCCCGCCTGAAAAAGTTTCGATACGTTTGTCGGCAAATTTTAATAAACCTAGAAGATCTAAAGTTTCGATTACTTTATCTTTTAAATTTGAACCTTTCAAACCATACATGCTTCCAAAATAATGCAAGTTTTCACGAGCTGTCAGTGTTGGATACAATGCATATTCTTGAGGAACAACACCAATTATTTTTTTGATTTTTGAAGAATGATCAGTGTAATTCAAATCATCAATTGTAAAATGTCCTGAAGTTGGTTTTATTAAACCGCAGAGCATTGAAATCAAAGTTGTTTTTCCGGCACCATTCGGACCTAATAATCCGAAAATCTGGCCTTCTTTTATTTCCAGCGAAACATCGTTCAAAGAATACATTTCTGCACTTTTGTACTTTTTCGAAAGCGATTCTATTTTTATAATGGATTGCAAAATATGTCTAGCTGATTGCTTTTTTTAGTTTTTTGAAAAAGATTTCTTCTCGATTGGCGATGTCTAAAAGATCATCGGCAATGGCGTTGTAAGCGTCTTCTTTGGCACTTCTATTTTTATAAATTCTCGAAGCTTCTACGGCAAAATCGCGCCAAGAATCTCCAATTTGAGTCATTTCTTTAGAAAGCACTTTCAATTCGTCATTACCTAAAACAACCGAGGCTTCCTGCAAAAATGCGGCATAAATAAAACGAAAACCGCCACCTCCAGTTCCTATTTCTTCCTGCATGCGCACCATTTGTGCCAAATAATGATTGGCTTTTCTGACACCATGTTTTACAGGCCATTTTCTAATTCGTCTTGAAACTAATCTAATCCCGCGCACGCCTACAATTGGCATTGGCGCCAGCATATCACGGCAGGTATTTTTGATTCCTTTGATGATCGCACTTTTAAAGTCAACTTCTTTCGGAATCTGAATTGGATAATACATTTGTCCTTTTGGTGCAAATGCACCTTTTGCAAAACGTACTTTGTCTAATTCATCGTGTGTTAAAGTCGTAACGGTTTCCATTACCGGATCGCTTATTAAATAATCGGTTTCGGTTTTGCCGTAAACCACTAAATTGTGCGCGTTGAAATGAAAGCGGTATTCATCAGGAAAATAACTCAAATGATAAACACCAACTTGTAATCCGGTTGGAATATTGTTTTTTAAATTTTCTTCTAAAGCTTTATTAGCATTGCTTACCGAAGAAAATTTTTGTCTTTTAATTTTTAAATTTAAACGATTTGCAACCTTATTAAAAATCTGTCCAGGCAAAGTTCTATAACTGATTGCCGGCGCGTGATTGACTTTTATAAAAGGCAAATACACAAATAAAAGTCCAGAACCAATTCCAAAAATCATCGGTTCGCTGATATTCAGTCCGTTGTTTTTTAAGAGGTTTGACGCTACTCCATTTTCACAATGAGCAGATTGATGATGTGTAAAAGTAACTTGCATTAATCTGTTTTAAAGTTTTTTAATTCGGCTATTGAAATCTCAAAAGCATCGGCATATTTTTGTAAAATCGTATCGCTTAGTTTGGAAAAAACGGCTGGCTTAAAATGTCTTTTTACGCGCCATTTCCACATTCCTACATATCCTGCAAGAATCGTAAGATCCATTTTATTGAGTTCCATATAATAACAAATCGGACTCAATTCTCCGTTTTGAACTTTCAGTTTTGCTTCTTCGGTTCGTTCTTTTATATCGTCGATCGCGTTAGAAAGCGCAATGGCTTTTGGTTCCCAGCCCGTGCTTAGAGCCGTTGTATAATTACCGTTTTCATCCGTAGCATAAACTAATTCTTTGAGATTTTTTTTGCTCAAATTTCCATCGTGCTGTGGTACATTTTCTTTTTCCATGACGGTTTAGTTTTCGATTAGAATTATGTTGTTGTCGAAATCGTCTTTTGAATGAACAAATTAATTTCGCATTCTAAAAGTTTTTCGTCTTCGAGTAAACTTTCGCAGTTCATTGTGCATAAAGTATAATCGTCGCCAACAAATTTCGATACCAAAGTTGCTTTTGTTGTGATAGAATCACCAACTTTAGGCAATGAATATATTTTTACATTTTTTAATGCGCTGATAAAACCAATAACATTTACGTTTTCATTTTCGGTTCCGTCATCTTCAAAAAAATATTTTTTCCCGACAATTGATGAACAGGTCTGCGCTGTATTTTCGATTAAGCCGGCTTCAATAAAAATGTCATTATCAACAAAAATATTGTCTTCTTTAATTAAAAATATAGTTTCTACAAAGTTGGCATCAATATCTAAAATTAAATCGACCATAAGCATCGGCGCGCGATGAGGTAAATAATTTTGTATGTCAACTCCAGCTTTCATACGTTTTATTGTTTTGCTAAAACGGTTTTCATCTGTCCGTTTGCAATTTCTTCATTATTTAAAAAAGTTGCAATATTAACCAAAGTAATTCCGGCAAATTCTTGTAAAATCGTAATAGTTGATTGAATTGTATCGTTGGTTTTTGGCAGTTTTTTAATTTCAATTTCTTTGATCGAACCAATATATCCGGTAGGAGCAACTTCGTTTTTCAAAAAAAACTGATATCCTGTATGCAACGCAACAGACTGCGCCATATGTTCGATTAAGCCTGCTTCTAAAAAAGTGTTTTCCTCTAGAAAAATATTGTCGTTCTTAATTTTCAAACCTGCAACCAATGAAGTTTCAGAATAAGAAAATAGGCGATCTACCATTACAAAAGGAAACTTTTGAGGCAGAAGATTTTCGACAGCTTCTTTTTCTAAGAGAATTTCAGTTTCCATTAGCAAACTGTTAAATAAGCATAAGCAAATGAAAACCTGCCGCTTTCAGGAACAGACAATAAAATACGTTCTCCTTTTTTTAATTTTCCTGAGTTTATTAATTCTTCAAGTGCAATATAAATCGAAGCAGAACCCACGTTACCCACTCTCAAAAGATTCATAAACCATTTTTCATCGGTAAGTACAATTCCTTTTTCGTTCAATCCTTTTTTTAGTCCTTCAACAAAAAAGTGAGAAGAAACGTGTGGTAAAAAATAGTCAACATCTTGTGCAGTAATATTATGCTTTGCCATCGCATCGCTCATACTTTCTACGCCTTTTGGCAAAATAAATTCATCAAGCAGTTTTACGTCTTGTTTTACGGCAAACACAGATTCCTTAAGCCATTGTTCTGGATGGTAATCGCTCCAAGGCTGGATTTCGCCATTTTCTAATTTATCGCCGCCGGCGTACATACACGTTTCTAATTCGAACGCGTATGAATATGCTTCCATCCATTCTATTTTTAAAGAAATGCCGTTGTTGCTTGGTTTATTTTCTAATAAAAAAGCACCAGCACCGTCCGATAACATCCAACGCAGAAAATCTTTTTTGAAAGCAATAATGGGCTGTTCTTCAAGGTTTTTTAAATTGATGATTTCATGCTTATATTTTGGAGATGAAAGCCAAGTCGAAACTTTTTCAGATCCTGTGCAGATCGCGTTTTTAGAATTTCCTGATCGAATCGAAAGAAAACCATATTTCAATGCGTTCATTCCAGAACAGCAAATGCCCATAGACGAATTTAATTCTACGGATCTGTTTTTTAATAAACCGTGAACCATTGCAGCATGCGACGGTGCCAAAACGTCTGGCGACGAAGTACCGCAAGAAAGAACCTCTACATCTTGATCTGTAAAGTTTTCATCAAACAATTGTACAATTGCATTTCGGGTTAATTCAGCATTGGTATGTGTGCTTTTTCCTGTTTTGTCTACGGCGTAGTATCGGCTTGTAATTTTATTATTTCGCAAAATAATACGTCTTGCTTTTGAGGCAGTATCATTTATTAGGCCTAAGTAAGCTTCCATTTCGTCATTTGAAACAGCTTCATTTGGCAAATATTTTGCAGCTCTGGTAATATATACGTCAAACATAATTTAATCCTTCTTCTAAACTCCTTGATAATATCGAGTTTCTTTTTTTATGGTTTTCAACTTAAATGGGTAGGTAATAAGGTGCAATATATACACTATTGGCGAGATTAGCCATATTGCAAGCAATAAATAAACATTAAATACTTTAAGAAGCATTTTTCTGTTTTTTTGATTTTTATGGATGATATTAGACCACTTATTAAAAATTTTGTTAGCTGTTTTGTCAACAGTAACCAAATAAGAACTGATTTTTACGGCGCCTAATGCTGTTAATTTTGGTTGTAAATCTTCTAATTTATTTTGTTCAAATTGCGAAAGTATCGCTTCTCCAAATTTATCAGATTCTTGAATGTCTTTATCAGAAACTCCCGGCAGTGGAAAAAATCCCAAATACCTTTTCTTTACTCCAGAAAACATCCAATGTACAATTGTAATTACACTGATTAAATTTCCAACGCGATCTACCAAAGCAACATTTCCCACCAATTTTGCATTCGCATCACGCAATAAAACTTTTACTTTTTCCTGCGCCATAATCCACATGTTTCTTGAACCATTTATGGTAACGACAGGCGTGTGGTTTAAGATAGTTTTAGCTTCTGCACTTTTTAGAAAAGAGTTCATCGGAATTGAAGGCGATAAAAACCAAACCTGATAATGCAAAAGAACTAAATCGAATTTTGTATTCAAAATTTCTTCAGAAACAGGTTTTAAAGCTGTCGGAATCTGTAGAAATGATTCTGGAAAAGCCTCAAAAAAAGAAGCTTTGTCCCACGGAAAAGGAAAAGGTTTTTCTAATTGAATTTCGTGAAAAGTTACCTTTATTTCATCTGAATTTAAAAACGGTTTTGCAATATTTCGTGCAATCGATTCTAGTTGTCCAGACTGAGAATAATAAATAACGAGAACATTTTTCATTTGGTTGAAAGTCTTTGGTTGCTAGCAAAAATAAGTATTTTTATTTAAATGAATTTTCTTAATTTGTCTGTTCGTTTTGTGTGAATCCAATCTGGCCAAGTTGAAGCATCTTCAGCATCATAAATTCTGATTTTTTGATTTTTATCTTCAATTAATAAATCGTCAGAAGTACATCCTAAAATCATTGCAGCTGCCGCAACACCAGAATATGTAGCGCCGGCAACACCGTGAGACAGCGTACAAGCACCACAGAGAAATAGATTTTTAATTTCGGTTTTGTTTTTATAGGAAAAGGGACCAACTTGGTTTAGTGTTTTTTCAGTTCCGTAGACATTTCCTTTTGTCGAATTTATATAAAACTCGTTGGTTTTTGGAGTTCCTAATTCGGCTTGAATGACGTGCTGTTTGGCATTCGGAATTATCTTTTCGAGATTGTTCATCAGTTTATCTATAATCTTTTCTTTAAACTTTTTATAGTCTTCATTATGATAATCTTCTAACCCATTAAAATCTTTTAGATGATCGTAATTCACATACGTTACAATTTCAAAATTATGATATCGTCCGTTAAAACTTGCTGGATCTTTGAGCGTGGTACAGCTCATAAAAACAGAAGGGAATGAATCTCCAGTGGCAATTGTATCGCTCATTAAATGTTCAAAATTAGCATCGTCGTTTTCATCTTTCATCATCCAGATATTTCCGGAATCAATTCCGTAGAGTGTTACATCTATATCTAGAGTCAAAAATAAAATGAGAGAAGTAACAGAATATTTCGTTTTGTCCAGTTTTTTAAGAAGCGATTTACTTAAATGTTTCTTATCTATTAAATTTAAATAAGTAATGGAAGGATCTGCATTTGAAACAATATTTTTGGCCAATATTTCTTCTCCATTTTCAAGCCTTATGCCAATAGCTTTGTTATGATCGACAATGATTTTGCTTACATTTTGTTTGATTCTTATTTCACCGCCATTTCTCTTTATGCTGTTAGTCATGGCTTTTACGATACCGCCACCACCGCCCATTGGGTAAAAACCACCGTCAAAATAATGGTTCATTACGGAACAATGAACCGGAAAACAGGCTCGGCTTGGAGAAAGTCCGTGATCGCCGCACTGAATATTCAGAACAGCTTTTAGCATTGGATCTTTAACATGCCATCCAATTACTTTTTTTAAAGGGAATAAGGCAAATTTTCCAAAATGCTTCGTTCGAAACGGAACGGTAATATTTTGCCAGAAACCTTTTAATTTAGGAATAAGCTGCAGTTCATAACTCACTTTCTGAACAAGTGAAAGATATTCTTTTATGTTTTTTTCTTCGTGCGGAAAATGAGCAGAAAGTGTTTTTTTAAGATTATCGAGGCCTGCGGGAAGATCGTAAGTTTCGTCTCCAATGAGACAATGCTCGTAGGCATTTTTATTCATTCGGAAAAAAACCATGTCATTGGCAATTCCCAAACCGCGATACAATTCGTTAGTTGATTGTCCTTCTTCCAGAAGTCCTACATAATGAACGCCGGGACTAAAACGTTGTCCTTTTAAGGTAAAACTATGACTCCAGCCTCCAGGAACATAATGTTGTTCGAGTACCAGAACTTTTTGTCCTGCTCTTGCCAGACATATTGCAGTTGCCAATCCGCCTACTCCTGAACCTATAATAATCGTATCAAACTCCTGCATACTTTGCTTTAAGAATTGCTAAAGTATAAAAGAACGATTTTAAATGATATTATTTTACTTTATTTTTAATTGATTCCAAAAATCAAAATAATTAAACCATTGCAGCGGATATTTTTCCAGCATCGATTCTAAACTTTCGATATAGGCTTTTAGTAAACCTTTTTCATCACGGTGTTTGACTACAGCTTCGCGTGCGTATAAGTGATAGTGTAAGTTGGGTTCTTTCATTACATAAACAAAAACTACAGGAACTTTTAATCTGGAAGCAATTAAAAATGGACCGGCAGGAAAGTGGGCTTCCTGACCTAGAATTTTATCAGATAGAGATTTTGTGCCTTCAAAATAACGGTCGCCAGTGAAACAAACCAACTCGTTGTTTGCCAAAGCGGCGTTGATCTCAAAAATATGCGATAAATCGTCTCTGATAATAATAAATTTTACGCTTGATTTTTTGGTGACGCTTTCTAAATAATTTTTAATAGCAGAATGCTCTAAATCTGTAGTGACTAAATTGATCTGAAAATCAAGATCAATTTCGCCAAAAAAATGCTCGGCGATTTCAAAATTTCCAATATGGGCACTAATCAGGACACCGCCTTTTTTCTCTGCCAAAAGTCTTTTCAGGATATCAATTCCGTCAAATTCATAGGTGAATTTATTCCGCATTCCTGCAGAAATGGAAATTTTATCAATAATGGTTTGCCCAAAAGTAAAGTAACTTTTGAAAACCATTTTTTTAGCTTTGAAATTGGAGTACTGCAGTCTTTCTTTAAAATAATAAGAAATGGCTTTGTTGCTTTTCTTTAGAAATAAAAAATAATAAGAAGCAACAAAATAAAGTAAAACATAGGCAGCCCTTATACCTGCTTTTTGTATTAAAAAAACAAATATTCTATACCCTAAAACAGTTCCTTTTGATTTGCCATCCCATTGACTCATTAAGCAGCTTTAGCTTTTAATTTGTTTTCAATGAGATCGTAAAAGTTTTGAAAAGAAGCAATTCCAACGAAATCAACTTCAACCAGCTTTACACCAAAGTTAGCTTCAATAGAAACTACCAAATCTACATAGTCTAAGCTATCTAATCCAAGTGTGTCTTTCAAATTAGCATCCGGTTCAATGTCATCATTGTCAACTTCAAATTCATCAACCAAAAAACCATTAATTTTTGCTATTATCTCTTCTTTATTCATCATTCAGTTTAAACTTTTTAACAACCAACGCAGAGTTGGTTCCTCCGAATCCGAAGGAATTGGACAAAAATATGTCAAATTTTTTGTTTAAAGTAGTTTTGACCAAATTTAATTTAGAAGCATCTTCATCTGGATTTTCCAAATTGATGTTTGGCGCTATAAAATCGTTTTGCATCATGAGGATAGAATAGATCACTTCGCTGGCTCCAGCCATCCAACATTCGTGGCCAGTCATTGATTTTGTAGAACTTACGTACGGATTTTTTTCTCCAAAAACTTCAAAAATTGCTTTTGCTTCATTACCGTCTCCAACCGGAGTTGAAGTAGCGTGTGCATTAATATATTCGATGTCATTTGCTTTTAATTGAGCATCATCAAGCGCTCGTTGCATGGCTATAGACGGGCCTTCAACGTTTGGTGTTGAAATATGACCGCCGTTTGATGAGAATCCGTAACCCACAACTTCAGCAATAATATTTGCGCCTCTTGCAATGGCAGATTCGTAACTTTCGAGAATTAAAGTGGCACCGCCGCCACTCGGAATCAATCCGTCACGATCAGCATCAAAAGGTCGAGAAGCTTTTTCCGGATCATTTTCTCTAGAAGAAAAAACACCCAAACCATCAAAACTGCTCATTGCATATTTGTTGATTTCTTGTGCGCCTCCGCAGATAATAATATCCTGAAAACCACTTTTTATTAAGAAATAAGCCAATCCAATAGAATGTGAACCGCTCGCGCAGGCCGCACTTATCGTAAGATTGATGCCTCGAAGTTTAAAAATCGTTGAAAGATTCATCGTAACGGTAGAATTCATCGATTTAAAAATCGCTCCAGAACCAATTAAAGCGGTGTCTTTTTTCTCACGAACAATATCTGTGGCATCAATAATTGCTTTAGAAACACTGTCATTTCCGTACATAATACCCACTTCGCGATTGTCAAAAAAGGCATCATCGATATTGGCATTTTTCAAAGCTTCGATTGTAGCCATATAAGCATACTCGGTTTCTTCACCAATGCTCATACGCTGTCTTCGCGTCAATAAATTTTTAAGATCTGGTTTCGGAACCACTCCTGTTAAGGCAGATTGAAAACCAAATTCTTTTCTATCAGAATCAAACTGAATACCAGATTTTCCGTTGTATAAAGATTCCTTTACTTCATCTAAAGAAGTTCCGATACAAGAATAAATTCCCATTCCAGTAATTACAACTCTTTTATTCATCGTCTTTCAAGTAATTTTTTATCCGTTACGTGTAATTTTTAAACACATAGAAACACAGCTTTTGTAACTCAAAAAAAGGCATTTCACTTATTTTAAATTAACATAGTTTTCTATGTGGAAAGAAATGTATTTCTTTTTTGTATTCTTTATTCCATAGAAAACCTAGGTCTCTATGTGTTAGAATTTTAAGAATATATTCCTCCGTTTATATTAATAATTTCTCCGGTAATATAACTCGATTTTTTAGAAATCAAAAAGCTTACCAAATCTGCTACTTCTTCGGCTTCGCCAAAACGATTTACCGGAATAAGTTTTAATAATTCTTTTTCGTCTAATTGGCTCGTCATATCCGTTCTAATAAAACCTGGTGCAACGGCATTAACTGTAATATTTCTTTTGGCAACTTCTTGTGCCAATGCTTTTGTAGCAGCAACAATCGCGCCTTTTGCCGCAGAATAATTGGTTTGTCCTGCAGTTCCTTTTACTCCAGAAACCGAAACCATGTTTACAATTCGGCCATATTTATTTCGAAGCATTTTTTGAATAAAAAACTGCGTTACATTAAAAAACCCGTTTAAACTTGTGTTCACAACGCCGTTCCAGTCTTCGGGAGTCATCCACATAAAAAGACCATCTTTTGTAATTCCGGCATTGTTTACAATTGCTTCTACAATGGCGCTAGGATTTTCTTCCTGCCATTTATTTAAAACAGTTTGAACTTCTTCAAAATTAGAAACATCAAAACCTAAAATTTCTCCTTTTCCGCCTAATCTCTGTACTTCAAGAAGTGTTTCTTGCGCAGCAGTTTTATTGGAGTGGTAGTTAATCAGAATATGATAGTCGGCATCAACGGCTAATTTTTTACAAATAGCACTTCCAATTCCTCTTGAACCGCCTGTTACTAATACACATTTCATTATATATATGGAATTTATTTTTATTGGAAATAAAAGCTATTTCTTCTTTTTAGCTGTTGTTTTGGTTGCTGTTTTTGCCGGTTTTGTTTCTGGTTTTGGTTTTTCAGCAGGAGTTTCAGCTATTTCTCTTTTTTCTGTTTTTGAAAATAGTTCAGCATTGTCAAACCATTGGTTGCTTAATACGGTTCCGTCTGGTTTAAGAAACCCCCATTTTCCTTCATTTTTTACTCTTGCAACGCCATCAATAAATCCTTTATCTTGTTGCGTAAACATAGCAATTAGTGCATTTGCAGTAATACCGTATTGTGTAGGGATTACTAATTTTCCAGATTCATTTATAAATCCCCAATTGCTTTCTTTTATCGGAGCCAAACCGTTTGTACTGAAAACTTCTGCATCATTATAAGTTGGCGGAATAACAAATTCTGCTTTTGGATTTATATACCCCCATTTTGAACCCACTTGTACTGGTGCTAAATTTTTAGAGAAAGCTTTTCCTTTATCGTAAATAGGAAGAATTACCCAATTTCCTTTTATATCAATGTAGCCAATTTTTCCGTTTTTCTTGGCAAATGTCAAATCTTGAGTTTCAAAATCCCAGATTTTTTCTGCACCGTCTACAGGAATAAATTTCCCTGCATTTACGAGTCCGAAAGTTTTATCTTTCCTGGCCCAAGTTGTATTTTTAAAATAGCCTCCAATTTCATCATAAACAGGTTCTACTAATTCTTTGCCGGCAGTATTAATAATTCCCCATTTTTTATTGCTTTCCACTCTTGCATATCCATTTTCAAAAGACTTGATCTGATCGTATTTTGGCTCTAAAACAACAGTCATTTTGTTGTTGATCAATCCTACTTTATTGTTTTGTCTAAAGAAAGCAACACCATCATTAAAATCAAATAATTTATCAGAAGCCGGTGCTTTTTGAATCTCACCTTTTGTATTAATATAAACCCACTCTTTGTCTTTTTGTACAATTGCGATACCGCTGTTAAAATCTTTGGCATCTTTAAAATCAGCCGGAATTATCCAAGTTCCTTTAGCATCTATAAATCCCCATTTTCCGCCATTTTCAACAGCAGCCAAACCTTCAGAAAAACTTCTGGCAGCTTTATATTGAGGTTCAATTTTAAAAGAGCCGTCTTTAGCAAGATATCCAAATTTTGAATTCTTTTTAACTAACGCCAGTTCTTGACTATTAACGAATTGAATGAGTAATAACAATAAAAAAAGTAGTGATTTTTTCATGGATTTAAGATTCAAAATTAATATAATCGGTTTAACTATTTATAAGGTAATCTTTTACTTGTTGAACAAACGGATACATTACCTGATCTTCCTTGAATTCTGGAATTATATTTCGAACATCGCCGTACCATTTTTTAGTAACCGATGAAATTTTATTTTTTTGAGCTAAATAGTCAATCGCCTGAACAATCGTAATCATTTCAATTGCTAATACTTCAAAAGCATTTTCGATAACTTTTGATGTAATCACTGCGGCATTTGTTCCCATACTTACAATGTCTTGATTGTCATTGTTATTTGGAATTGAATGAACATACATTGGGTTCGAGAGCATCTGGCTTTCTGCAGTTGTTGAGGTTGCGGTGAACTGAACACCCTGCATTCCGAAATTAAATCCTAAAGTTCCTAAATTCACGAATGGAGGAAGAATTTCGTTGATTTTTGAATTCAATAAATAATTCAATTGACGTTCTGCCAGCATCGTTAATTTCGTAATAACAATTTTCAGTTTATCCATTTCAAGTGAAATATAATCACCGTGGAAATTTCCTCCGTGGTAAACATGTTTGTTTTTTACGTCGATAATTGGGTTGTCGTTTGCTGAGTTAAATTCGTCTTCTAAAATCGAAGCAACATTATTAATCGTTTCTAAAACCGGTCCAAGAATTTGGGGCACACATCTTAATGAATAATATTCCTGAACTTTTTCTTTAAAAATTTCTTCTGTATTTTCTCCAGAATATAAATGATCTTCTCTTTTGCGGATCAAAGTACTGTCAGAAAGATTTTGTCTCATTCTTAAAGCTACTTCCTGTTGTCCTTTATGTCTTTTGGTTTGATTTAATTCTTCAGAAAAATGATCATCATAAGCCTGCACCAATTCGTTTATAGCACAAGAACATTTTAGAGACCAATCTAATAATTTGTTAGCGTGATGCACATTTACAACGCCAATTCCGGTCATTACAGAAGTTCCGTTGATTAAAGCCAATCCTTCTCTGATTTCTACCTGAATTGGTTTTAATCCTTCAATTTCAAAAACTTCAGGAGTTGGTCTTCTGTCGCCTTTATAAAAAACTTCGCCTTCGCCAATTAAAACTAAAGCTAAATGAGATAATTGAACTAAGTCACCGCTGGCACCAACACCGCCATGTTCAAAGATTAAAGGCGTAATATCTCTGTTGATTAATTCTGCCATCAAATGAATTACAGAAGGATGAACTCCAGAATTTCCTAATGAAAGCGTATTCAAACGAGCCAAAATGGCCGCTTTTGCACAAACCGGACTTAAAGGTTTTCCGGTTCCCGAAGAGTGGCTTCTAATTAAATTATATTGCAGCTGAATTTGGTCTGACTCTTTAATTCGATATTGAGCCATTGGTCCAAAACCAGTATTTACACCGTATATTATTTTATTTCCTGAAAATTCTTTCAGAAAATTAAAGCTTTCGTTTACTCGATTTAGAACTACATCGCTGATGGTAACTTTGTTATTGCCAAAAATTATAGACTCGAATTCTGCTAAACTTAGATATTCATTAATTGTATTCATTAAATTGTTTTTGGTTGTGCTAATTTAATTTTATTTATCAAAATAAATGTAGTTATTTTGATAAGCGCAAATGTAAGTTAATAATCGATAACATTTTTATTATGACAAAGGAGTTTGTTGATGTTTTGGTGATCGGTGCAGGACCTTCGGGATGCGTTTCGGCATCTTATCTTCATAAAAATAACATTAAGATAAAAGTAGTAGAAAAAGCTAGATTTCCACGGCTTGTGGTAGGCGAAAGCCTAATTCCGCGAGTGATGGATCATTTTGCCGAAGCTGAACTTTTTGAAAGCCTCGATGCGATGAATTTCGAGAAAAAATTAGGTGCTCGTTTTATTAGGGGAGAAGAAATTTGTGTTTTCGATTTCAGTCAGAAATTTGGCGAAGGCTGGGATTGGACTTGGCAAGTACCGCGTGCTGATTTTGATAACACGATGGCGGAAGAAGTAATTAGAAAAGGAATTGATTTAGAATTTGAAACAGAAGTTTTGGAAGTTTCTTTTGAAGGAAAAAATTCTAAAACCATTGTAAAAGATGCAGCCGGAAATTTAAAAGAAATTCACGCTAAATTTATTATTGATTCTAGCGGATACGGACGCGTTTTGCCGAGACTTTTAGACTTGGATACGCCGTCGAAACTTGATCCTCATTCTTCGATTTTTACACATGTAAAAGATATTAATCGCCCGGAAGGCGAGGAAGGAACGCAGATTTCATTCGATATTCTGGAAACGGAAGTTTGGTTATGGGTAATTCCGTTTTCTAATGGAAATACAAGTTTAGGTGTTGTAGGGCCAACGGATTTTATCAATTCGCTTTCTGAAAATAAAGACAATGCGGAAGCTTTGAAAAATGCAATTCAGAAGTCTGATTATTATATCAAAAGATTTAAAGGAACGGAATTTTTATTTGAACCGGTAAAACTCGAAAATTATTCAAGAGCCGTTAAAAGAATGTACGGAGATGGTTTTGCTTTGACAGGAAACAGTTCTGAATTTCTAGATCCGGTTTTTTCTTCTGGAGTTGCTTTTGCGACAGAATCTGGAATGCTTGCAGCGAAATTATATATTAAGGAAGCGCAGGGAATTGAAGTAGATTGGGAAACTGAATTTACCGATTATATGAAAAGAGGAATTGCTGTTTTTACCACTTACGTGAAAGAATGGTACACTGGAAACCTTCAGACTTTGTTTTTCCATCAGCCGGAAAATCCAGATGTAAAGGAGAAAATTTGTTCCGTTTTAGCAGGTTATGTTTGGAATGAAGAAAATCCGTTTGTCAAAAAACACGATCACGTGATCAAGAATATGGCATATTTGCTGAATATGCAGAAAGAACAAAGTCAGTCCTGAGTGATCAGGACTTTTTTTGTGGTTTATTGAATTTTTTAAATAATGATTTTCAGTTTTTATATCTTTCCCTATTCAAAATAACATAAACAACACTTAACTTTAAGGTGGATTAATTGTTGATTTAATGGATAAATTAAACTTTAAAGTTGCTTTTTTGGTTTTAAACAAGTAATTTTGCAGTGATTATTAAAAATCATTAGTATGTCTCATAAAGCAAGTGTCATATCTTTTTTACAGGAACTTAAGCAAATAATAAAGACATGGGATATATTTTTTATAGATAGAGCTAAAAATAGTATACAAGATTTAGCAGATATTGGAATCACAGCCAACTCGAGAAAAGAAATAATTGCTCAATTAGAAGTTGAGGATTATAGTGAAGGTCCTCTACCCGAAACACAATTTAATGGAAAAGAATTGTGGATTTTCGGAAAAATAATAAAAACCCAAGACGTTTACATCAAGCTTACTTTGTCCAAAAGTACCAATAATGCGATCTGTATTTCATTTCATAAAGCAGATCATCCTATAAAATTTCCATATAAAATCAAATAGAAGAATTATGAAAAGTCCAATTACAGGTAAAGAAATGACCTTACAAACCAATAAAAAAAGTGTGGTTTTCCGTAAAGAAGAGTTTGAATATTTTCATTTGAGTTATTATTGTGAAGATAGTCAGGAATCATTTACGACAACAGAAATAGACGAGTTAAATCTAAATCAAGTTTATAATCAATATAGAGATAAACATAATATTCTCTTTGCAGATGAAATTCTAAGTATTAGGGAAAAGTATGGATTATCTGCAAATAAAATGTCTCAAATACTGGGATTTGGAGCAAATAGCTATAGGAACTATGAAAAAGGAGAGGTTCCAAGTATGGCAAATGCTAATCTAATTCAAACTATTTCTAATAACTCTATTGTTTTTAAAGATTTAGTTTTAAGAAGTACAGATTTAGAAGACTTTGAAAAAAGTAAAATATTAGTAAAAATAGATGCTGCTATAGAACTAGAATCAGAAACAAATGATGAAAACAAGTTCGTCAGCATGCTCTTTCAAAATATGCTTCCGGATGTTTTTTCAGGTTATAGAAAACCAAATATTCAAAAATTATCGGAAATGGTTGTTTATTTTACAGAAAAACTTTTACCAACTGTAACTATGATGAACAAATTATTGTTCTACGCAGACTTTTTAAATTATAAAAAATCGGGATATTCAATAAGTGGAACTAGGTATATGGCTCATAATTATGGACCTGTTCCTATAAGATTTAACGGAATATTTGATTATATGACAAATAAAAAAATTGTTGATTTGCAAACTGAATTTTATGGTGACTATACTGGAGAGAAATTTATTTCTTCTCCTACTAAAAACTTTAATTCTGAATTATTTAATGAAATTGAATTAGAATCATTAGAAGAAGTCGTGGTGAAATTTAAAAATTGTAATGCAAGTCAAATTAAAGACATTAGTCATAAAGAAAAAGCATGGATTGAAAATGAAAAGGGGAAAAATAAAATTAATTATAATTATGGATTTGATTTAATTCATATTTAAATTATAATGAATTAGATGTTTAGAAGGATTTTCAAATACGTTATTTTTAAGGTAATATAGATTATTAAAAATAAAAAGAGGATATCAAATTGATATCCTCTTTTTGTCTTCAAAAAATAATATAGTAAAAAATTATACTACCAGAATTTAACGTACAATGCCACAATAATCAATAATGTAATTACGATTAAAACTGTAGTTTGTGGTTTTACTTTAAACATTTCAGCGTCTATTTCGAACGCTTTAGGATTTACTTTTGGTCCTGCAAAACTGATTCCGATCATAGCCAGCATTGTAAAGAAGAATGATAATCCCATACAAATGTGGAAAGGAATTTCGAAAGCACCTTTTCCATTTGGATAAGCAGTATATAACAATGTTTCGTTTCCGAACAACATTGGAGCATATTCGTTGAATAATACTGACAATACAAATCCTAAAATCACCCCTACAATAGCGGCAGTTCCAGTAGTTCTTTTCCAGAACATACCAAGGAAGAACATTGCAAAAACTCCAGGGCTGATAAATCCAGTGTATTTTTGAATGTAGGTAAATCCACCAACACCGCCAATTCCTAAGATGTCATTCCATGTAAATAAAACAGCTAAAAGCATTGCAGCAAAAACAGCAATTCTACCAATGTTTACTTGTTGTTTTTCGCCAGCTTCTTTTTGAATGTATTTTTTATGAATATCTAAAGTATAAATAGTCGAGATACTGTTTACTTTTCCAGCTAATGAAGCTACAATTGCAGCAGTCAAAGCCGCTACAGAAAGTCCTTTTAAACCTGTTGGCAAGAAAGTTAATACTGCAGAGTACGCTCCATCTTTTCCTCCAACTAATTGTGGTAAATGTCCATTTTCATATAAAACAAAAGCAGCAATACCAGGCAGCATTACGATTAATGGCATTAATAATTTCAACATTCCAGCAAATAAAATACCTGTACGAGCCGTTTGTAAATCGGCACCAAGAGCTCTTTGCGTGATATATTGGTTACATCCCCAATAGTTTAAGTTGATGATCCAGATACCGGCAAGGTAAGACATCAAACCTGGGAAAGTCAAATATTTGTCGATTTCAAGCTGAGATGAATTTGCAGTTGGTTTCGGGATAATCATTTTGAAATGCTCAGGAGCCTCTCTCATTAAAACTTTGAAACCAGCTATAGCATTTTCGCCTACTCCAAAATATTGTCCAACAGTTGTTAAGGCAATGTATGAAGTTACTAAACCTCCTATAATTAAAACGGCAACTTGAATAACGTCTGTATAAGCAACAACCTTCATTCCTCCTAAAGAGATAAACAAAGCAAATATTGCCAATCCGATCATGATCACGTGAAGGTATTCACCGCCTGCAAGTCCGTTAATAGCAACAGCTCCTAAATAAAGGATAGAAGTTAAATTTACAAAAACATACAAAAACAACCAGAAAACTGCCATAATCAAAGCAGTAGATTCGTTGTAACGTGTTTTTAAGAATTGAGGCATTGTGTAAATCTTATTTTTAAGATATACAGGAATAAACCAAACCGCTACAATAATTAAGGCAACAGCAGCAAGCCATTCGTAAGCAGCAACAGCGATTCCTAAAAAGAAACCTTCACCGCTCATTCCGATAAATTGTTCAGCAGAAATATTTGAAGCAATCAAAGAAGCTCCAATAGCCCACCAAGTTAAATTTCCTTCAGCCAAAAAGTAAGCTTTAGCATCTTGCTCGTCTTGTTTACGTTTTCGATAAACAGTATAACCGTAGACCGAAACTACGATGAAATAAATAATAAAAACCGCATAATCTGCGAAAGCGAGGTTCTGGTTCATTGTTAGTAGTATTTTAAAGGTGATTGTTTGTTTATTTGGTTTTGAAATCATTTTTTAAGACAATTTCCAACCTGGTTTTTTTATTGTTTTATCTGGATTAAAATAAGATATCTGTTTTTATTCTGTTATTTTTTTATGAAAATAAGAACGAAAGCCAAAAGTAAAATAAAATTCTATATCTGCACCATCAACAAATGTGTTTTTTACATTTATAAGCGGTTTGTTATGTTAAATTTTACTTTTGTCTTAATATCTGCTTTTTTATCCAGCATATTTTTAAATGCTTTTGTAATGCACTTCTGATTGCTGTCTTAAAATTTCGGCACTTTTCTCAGGTGTAATATCACGCTGCGATTCGCCTAACATTTCATAACCGACCATAAATTTTTTAACCGTGGCAGATCTCAATAAAGGCGGGTAAAAATGCATATGAAAATGCCATTCAGGATGTTCTAATCCATCTGTTGGAGCTTGGTGAATTCCAGATGAGTAGGGAAAAGAAGTGCTGAATAAATTATCGTATTTTGTTGTAAGCTGTTTTAAAATCTTAGCAAATGATTTTGTTTCTTCTGGTGTTAAATCAGTGATTTTACCAAAAGCTCTTTTGCTCAAAATCATAGTTTCGTAAGGCCAGATTGCCCAGAACGGAACTAATGCCACAAAATGATCGTTTTCGATTACAATGCGTTCTCCTGATCTTAATTCAGCCTGAAGATAATCTTCAAGAAGCGTTCTTTTGTTTTTGTCAAAATAAGCTTTTAGGCTGTTTTGTGTTTTTTCAACTTGTGTTGGCAATGACGACTGCGCCCAGATTTGTCCGTGCGGATGCGGGTTGCTGCAGCCCATCACGCTTCCTTTATTTTCAAAAATCTGAACGTGATTAATATATTTGATATTCCCTAAATCGGTATATTCTTTTTGCCAAGTTCTAATAATGTTTTCAATACCATCAAGTTCCATTTCAGGTAAAGTAAGATCGTGTCGTGGCGAAAAACAAACCACTCTCGAAATTCCTTGTTCTGGTTTTGCTTTAAAGAAAGTATGTTTAATATCTTCTTCAAAAATAATTTCGTCTTGCTTCATTGCAGCAAAATCATTTTCAAAAACAAAGCTGCTTTCGTATTTCGGATTATTCATTCCGTTTGCACGAACGTTTCCTGGACATAAGTAACAGGTTGGGTCGTACTTTGGCAATGTTTCTGTTGTTATGGTTTCATTTTGCCCTTGCCAAGGACGTTTTGAACGATGAGGTGAAACCAAAACCCATTCGTTAATTAAAGGGTTGAAGCGCCTGTGCGGATCTTCGTTAATGTCAAAATTTTTCATTGTAATTTGTTGTGGTATTAAAGTAGTGTTGTTCCATTTGAGATTTTTACATCATAGAATTTTAATTCAATTCCAAATGTATCTAAATAAAGATTTGAAAACTTACTTTTTACCTCATTTTCATTACCTTTTTTTATTAAATTTATAGTGCATCCGCCAAAACCCCCGCCCATTAAGCGTGAACCAATTATAGCATCGTCAGCTTTTGCGGTATCTACAAGCATATCTAACTCTTCGCAGCTCACTTCATATTCTTTCGATAAACCGTAATGTGTTTCGAAAAGCAATTGTCCTAAAAGTTCGATGTTTCCGTTGTCTAAAGCTTCGCATGCTTTTATTACGCGGTTAATTTCTTTTACAACAAAATGAACTCTTTTAAAAACTGTTGGAGTAAATTGATCCTGAATACTTAAAAGCTGTTCTTCAGTACAATCTCTAAAACTTTTAACTTCTGAAAAATGGTTTTTGATGATTGCCAAACCTTGTTCACATTCAATTCTTCTCGTATTATATTCAGATGTAAAAAGCGAATGTTTTACGTTGCTGTCAAATAAAATCAAAGAATAATCTTTGAAATCGGCATTGTGATATTCAAAATCCAAGGTGTTGCAATCCAGTTTTATTACTTTATTTTCAAGTCCGTGTACGCTTGAAAATTGATCCATAATACCACAGTTGATTCCAACCCAGTGTTCTGCTTTTTGTCCTAATAGGGCAATGTCAACTTTTTCAATTTTTATATCGAAAAGTTCTTTTATCCCGAAAAGCATGCCACATTCTAAAGCTGCTGAAGAAGATAATCCAGAACCAACCGGAATATTACTGCTGAAAACACAATTGAAACCTTCAAAAGAAAATCCGTTATCTTGTAATTGTTTAATAACACCACGAATATAATTTGTCCATACGGCATCATTCAATTCGATTTTTTGAGTCAAATCGATTTCAAATTCTTCGTTTAAATCAATGGCGATTATTTTAGATTTTGTGGTATTGTTTTTCTCAAAAGCAAAACAAATTACTTTGTCAATTGCAGCGGGCAAAACGTAACCGTCGTTGTAATCAATATGTTCTCCAATAATGTTGATTCTACCTGGAGAAAGCACAATTTTTTGAGGAGAAGATCCAAAAGATTTCTCAAAAAAGGCTGTGGTGTTTTGTATTAAAATGTCATTCATTATTTTGTAATTGTAATAGTGTTGTCTTTTAGTTTTTCTGAAGTTGCTTTTAAAATTATTTTCTTTTTTAAATCTTTAGTTTTAAGAACAATCGTTGCAATTCCGGCTTCTGACTTTACTGGATTTTGACCAATAATTTCAGCATTTCCTTCGCTTAAAACGAAAGTTACCTCGTTTGTTGCTGTTGGAATAACCGTTCCTTTTGCATCAGTAATTTTAGCGTAAACAAAAACCATATCCGGAAATTCTGAATTAATTTGTTTTGAAGAAAGGTCATAATTCAACTCGATTTTCGAAGCTGTTTCTGGCGTTTTTACACTATTTGAAACCACTTTTTTACCGTTAATAAAACCTTCTGCGCGCAATGTTCCCGCTTTAAATACGGGTACTTTAAAAATAAAAGGTGCATGTTCTAATTTGTCGCTGTTTGTATGTAAAGCTGGTTTTTCTTTAGAAACTAAAATATCATTTAAGTATAAAGCGACTTCATCGCAATTGCTGTAAACTGTAATGTTTAACGGCGATTCTGGTGTCCAGAAATTGGCAATATTTACTGTTGGTCCAGATACTAATTTTTTATCTAAAATTACACTGGCATCTCTCTGACTCTGATAAAAGTAATAAGCAAATTTTGGAATTCTGAAAATATCACTGATTCCAGAACTTTCTAAATCCGGACTGTAACCACGGTTGTAATCGAACATAACCCAGTTTGCCTCTCCAATAGTTTGGTTTCCTTTTCTATTAGAATTAGAAGCTTCTTGAAAATTGTATGCTTGCTGTAAAAGTCTTTTTTCGCCAGCGCTTCTTAATTGTCTTGAAGTTCTTTCCTCTTCTTTTAAATTGGCAAATTCGGTTTGATTGAAACCTGCGTTTTGCGCATAGTATTCCCAATCGCCATATTCTGCAATGAAAATTTTACGATTTCCTTTGTTGTATTTTGTCCAATAATCGGGTGCTTTTGCGTGCTGGCGCGCTGGAATAAACAAATCGTAATTTTCGTTATCAATCCAGCTGGCGCTGTAGTTGTGATCAAAAGGCAATTCTTCTTTTAAGGTTTTGGTTGCTGTTGCCATAAATGCAGCAGACATGTCTGTTTCATTCAATGAAGCTTCCCAAAAAACAATACTCGGATGATTTCGATCTCTTCTCGCCATATCGCGAATGTCCTGATAAGCACTTTTTTGAAAAGTTTCGCCGCCAAAAAACTGCCAGCCCGTTAAGCTGTTCATAACTAAAATTCCCAATTCGTCGCAGGCATTTAGAAAAGCTTCTGCATGCGGATAATGCGACATACGAACAAAATCAAAACCTGCATTTTTAATTTTTACAGCATCGCGATATTGCGCTTCATCAGAAATGGCATATCCCAAATACGGATATTCCTGATGCTCGTTTGTTCCTGTAATGTATATTTTTTCGTCGTTTAAATAATAACCATCAGCTTTTAATTCTGATTTTCTAATTCCGATTTTTTCTGAATAAGAATCAACGACTTTATTATTCGAAAGAATTTGAACTTCCAATTGATATAAATTTGGACTATAAATCGACCATAATTTTGGATTTGCAACCGAAATATTTTGAGTTAAAACCAAATCTGAATCCGGTTTAACCGAAAAATTATTTGATTTATATGCTGTTTTCTTGCCTTTATTATCGGTTAATATAAATTTTAAACTGGCATTTCGTTCTGCTTCAAATTCATTTTTTAAATGAACCTGAACCGTTCCTGAAGCTTCATTTTTGTTTATGGTTTTAAAGTTCACATAAATTCCTCCGCTGGCCACTTTATTAGCATTTACAGCATCTGTAATGTATAATTTTGATGTTGTAATTAAATACACATTTCTGTAAATTCCGCCATAATAATTAAAGTCTAAGTCTTTTAAAGGTTTTCCAGGCAAGAAATCCGGATTGTCTTCATTATTGACTTTTACTTTAATAATATTTTCATTATTGGCATTCAAATACGGCGTAACGTCAACCGTAAAGGGTAAATAACCGCCTTTATGGTTTGTTACTTTTTTATCATTAATCCAAACATCTGCTTCCTGCATTACGCCTTCAAAATAAATAAAGGCTTTTTGATCTTTTGAAATGTTTGTTCTGAATTTTTTCTGATACCAAGAAATGCCTTGAAATTGTTTTATAACTACTAATTTCTCAAGTCGCGCGGTATGCGGAATTGTAACTTTTTCCCAATCTTGAGCTGGAGTTTCTTCTCTTTTAAATTCCCAATCGGCACCAAAATTTACTTTTGTACGCGATTGTGCCTGCGCTCTTCCAAACGAAAAGTTCAGGAGAAATAAGAAGAATATGGATTTAAAAATAAGTTTCATTTTCTTTTTTTTTCTTTCACCATTAAAACATTAATCTTAACCGTAAAATTTAATTGTTATTTATTCTTTAAAAGCATCCAATGCCGGTGAAGGTTTTCCGTCAGAAAGCCAAGCGCTTAATTGATAACCGCTCCAGCTTTTTTCGCCTTCCGGTTCCCAATATATTACGCCTAAACCTTTATTATTCGGAACACTTTTTACTGCTTTTATCGTAGCTTCGAGCATTTCTTTTGTGTTTTGCACTAAAGTATAATCACCGCCAACTTCTACAACCATAACTTCTTTATTGTATCGCGAAGCCATGTCTTTTAAATTATTTTCTAAATCTAAAATGGTACTTTGGTAATCGGTTTTAATCCAGTACGGATAATAGGACAAACCAATTACGTCGTATTTTACATTATTTGCCGTTGCTTTATCAAAAAACCATCTAAATTTTTCGCTCTTATTTCCTTCATCCAAATGAACCACAACTTTTATTTTTGGGTCAATCGCTTTTGTCGCGTCATAACCTTTATTAAGCAATTGTGCGAGCTGACTAAAATTATCGGTGCTTCCTTCCGGCCAAAGCATACCGCCAGGAATTTCGTTGCCAACCTGAACCCATTCTGGCGTAACTCCAGCTTTTTTCAAAAGTGTTAAAACGTCGAAAGTGTGATTGTAAACATCGTTCAACAATTCAGGAAAAGAGTGTTTTTCCCAAGCTGCAGGTTTTTTTTGTTTAGCCGGATCGGCCCAAGAGTCGCTGTAATGAAAATCTATCATAATACGCATTCCCATTTTTTTAGCTCGAACCGCCATAACCACTGTTTCTTCGGGACTGCAGTGACCGCTCCCTTTATCGTTATTCGGGTTTACCCAAACTCTTAAGCGAATGGTGTTTATACCACGGTCTTTTAATAATTGAAGACAATCTTTTGGAGAACCGTCGCTATCATAAAATTTATAGCCAGTTGCTTCCATTTGTGGCAGCCAGCCCACATCAGCTCCTTTTGCAAAACCTTTTTCGTCTGATTTTGAGTCCGGAGTATCTTTTGTAGTACTGCACGAAACCAAAACAGCAAGAGCAAAAAGAAAGAATAAGATGTTTACTTTTTTCATAAATTCTATTTTATATTTTCAAATTTATAAACCGTTGTCTGCTGATATTCTTCGCCTTTTTTCAAAACCGAATTTGGAAAATGCGGCTGATTTGGAGCATCTGGAAAATTTTGTGTTTCAAAACAAATGCCACTTGTTTTATGATAATTTGCGTTTTCTTTTCCTTTTAGAGTATCAAAACAATTTCCGCCTACATAAATATGAACGCTTGGCTGATCTGTGTAAACGCTCATTTTTAAATTAGTTTCTGAACTGAATAATTGTGCAATAATTTCTTTTGAAGGCTCAATTACAAATGAATTGTCTATTGAAGACGGACAGTTTTTAGGTTTTCTAAAATCGAAATTATGCCCAGTAAGATTTGTGAATTTTCCGGTAGGAATATTATCTGAATCCGTTTCTAATATTTTATCAGAAACAATTACCATTTCTTGATCTAAAACAGACGAATCATGACCGTTGAGGTTAAAATAACTGTGATGTGTTAAATTGATAACGGTATCTTCAGTTGTTGTTGCTTTATATTCTAGTTTTAATTCGTTTTCGTCTGTCAAAGTATACGTTAGATAAACGTGTAATTCTCCGGGAAAATTTTCGTCTAAATTTTCACTCAAAAGTCCAAAAGTTATCGATGGATTGTCGCCGCCTGTTAGATCCGTTACATTCCAAACTTTTTTCCCAAAACCAACATTGCCGCCGTGCAAAGTATTTCCGTTGTTGTTTCCTGCCAGTTGAAATGTTTTGCCGTTTAAAGTAAAAGTTCCTTTATTGATTCTTCCTGCGTAACGTCCAATTGTGGTTCCAAGATAAGGAGGACTTGGCAAATTATAAGATTGTAAGTAAGATTCTAAAGTATCAAAACCTAAAACAACATCGATCAGTTTTCCGTTTGTGGACGGAATTTTTAGCGAAGTTACTGTCGCTCCATAATTGATAATCTGAACTTTTATTCCGTTTTTATTTGTTAATTCGAAAGAATGAATTTCTTCGTTATCAGACAATAAACCAAATAATTTGCAATTAGATTGGTCTTGTAAATGCGATATATGTTTTATTTTCATACTATTTTTACCAAAAGTGAAATTCAAAAATAGAAACATTCTTTAAGTTTCCATACCAGTACCTACCAGTTTTTTGTATATTGCCAAAAAAATCAATTTTCATGAATATCATTTCAATCCAAAACAATATCGGTTTGCCAAAATATAAGCAGATAATTCTTTCAATTGAAAAAGCAATTGAAGAAGAAAAATTGGTAAAAGGTGATCGTCTTCCGTCTGTAAATAAAGTTTGTCTGGCTTTTTCTTTATCGCGCGATACTGTATTGCTTGGATACGATGAACTTAAAAAAAGAGGAATAATTTATGCCATTCCGGGTAAAGGATATTACGTGAAAAGCGTTGAAATCAGTATCAAACAGAAGATTTTTTTACTTTTTGACGAGTTGAATATTTTTAAAGAAGACATCTATAATTCGTTTTTAAAAAACATTGGAAAAAATGTTCAGGTCGATATTTTCTTTCATCATTTTAATGTTCAGGTTTTTCAAAAGCTAATAAATGACAGCAACGGAAATTACACCAAATACATCATCATGCCAACCAACTTAAACGATATAGTTAATTTGATAAAAACCCTACCAGTAAATGATGTAATTATATTAGATCAGACAAATCCTCATTTAAAATCGTATCCTGCGATTTATCAAAATCATAAAAAAGATATTTTTGAAGGATTGGTAAAAGGAAAAGTGCGACTGAATAAATATAAAAAACTGATTTTGATTTTTCCAGGTTTTAGAGAACCTCTCGGTATGAAATTAGGCTTTGAAGAATTTTGTAACGAATATAATTTTGAACACGAAATTATTACCGAATTTACAAACAGAGAAATAACTTTAGGCGACATGTACATTATTCCAAATGATCGCGATTTGGTTCGCGTAATCGAAACCGCTCGAAATCAAAATTTTAAATTAGGAGCTGATTTTGGAATCATATCATATAATGAAACCCCATTAAAAAAAGTAGTAGCCAACGGTATTACAACCATTTCTACGCACTTTGAAATGATGGGAAAAATTTTGGCAGAAATGGTGTTGAAAGGAAAGAATGAACAAATTGAAAACAAATCTTCTTTGATTATGCGAAATTCTATTTAAAATAATTTTAGCCCACGGGTTTAAGCAGTTCAACCCCGTGGTTAATTTTTTTATAAATTCAGTACAAAATCATTCAGTAATTTTTCTTCGTATTTTTCTTTATTGAAAGTGTACAAATAAGATCCTTTTCTAGAAGACTGCATGTCTTTTTCGTCAAGTTTATTTAAGATTTCCAACGAATTTATTTTGCTTATAAAGTTTCGTTTGTCTAATTCTTTGCTCAAAATTGCCTCGTACAATTCTAATAACTGACGCATTGTAAATTTTTCAGGAAGCAATTCAAACCCAATTGGTTTTATTGAGGTTCTATAGCGTAATCTTCTTATTGCGTGCTGCACCATTTCATTGTGGTCAAAAATTAAGTTTGGCGCATCGGTAATGCTAAACCATTGTGCATGGTAATTTTTGATTAGTTCAGCATTATGATTTTCGATATTAATCAAGGCATAATAGGAAACCGAAATGGTTCTTTCTACTGGATCACGATCAATTTCACTGTAAGCATATAACTGCTCCATATAAATGTCGTTTAAACCTGTATATGTATTTAAAATTCGAATGGCAGCATTGTCCAAGACTTCATCTCGTTTTAGGAAACCTCCAATCAAAGACCATTTTCCCTTTTCAGGTTCAAAATCTCTTTTAATTAAAAGGATTTTCAAGCCTTGATGGTCAAACCCAAAAATAATGCAATCTACTGCTAATAAAGCTTTATCAGCGGAGCTATAACTGTTTAGCATATTCAATTTTTTATTGGTAAATATATAAACTTCCTAATAGGTTTCATAATTTATTAATGTAGATTTTACACTTAATAATTTTATAACTAAAGAAAAGTTAAAAATGGGATCGAGAACTTCAAATTTGATTACAATTTATCTTTTTCAAACGTTTTCGTTGTAAAAAATCTTCTTTTTTTTCAAAAAATGATTCATTTGAGCCGTAAAAAAACAATTCTAAACAGGATTTTTTTTACAAAATAACAAATTTTGACTTTTCAAATAACTATAAAACAGTCTATTTATACTTTTTTCCGCAAACTTATTTTTTTGATTAAAAAGCTGGTTTTTGACCAAAAGTGTAATTTTTACACAATTAACACTCCAAAAAAATCTTTTTTTTGAAAAAAACATCAATTTATTAATGTGTATTTTACACTTAATTTACGATATGTATTTTTTTTCAGCGCTTTTTTTATGATATTAATTTGTTTTTCACCTTTTTTTTTAGTTAAATTTACAAATGTAAAATTAACACTTATAATTATAACACTAACTAACCTATTTAAACCACTATGATAACAAACCAACAATTAATTTTTTATTGCAATTTTTTATTGCCAAAAAAAGAATGGCTTTTAGCCTTACTAATGTTGCTATTTTCTGCTAATCAAATGTCGGCTCAAGGCAAAGTGATTGGCGGAGTAGTTACTTCGGCACAAGACAACTTGCCTTTGCCGGGAGTAAATATTATGATTAAAGGAACCAAAACAGTTGCCGTAACTGGATTTGACGGAGAGTATTCGATTAAAGCATCACCAAATGATATTTTAGTCTTTTCATTTATCGGATTTCAGAACCAAGAAATCGCAGTAGGAGATCAATCAAAAATAAGCATTTCATTAAGTGAAGACACTAATAAATTAAATGAAGTAGTTGTTGTAGGTTACGGTACACAAAAGAAATCTGATCTTACAGGTTCAATCGGTGTCGTAGATATGGAAGCTGCTAAAAAAACAGTAACCTATGATCCGGCAAAAATGCTTCAGGGTCAGGTTGCGGGAGTTACAGTACAATCATCTGGAGAGCCTGGAGGATTTGTAAACGTGAAAATTAGAGGTATAAATTCATTTACAAACAACAATCCTCTTTTTGTTATTGATGGAATGATTGTAGCAAACCCGAACGATTTTGCACCTGGAGATATCGAGTCGATGCAGGTTTTAAAAGATGCCTCTTCAGCAGCTATATATGGTGTTCAGGGAGCAAATGGCGTCGTAATTATTACGACTAAAAAAGGAAAAAGCGGTAAATTAGATATTAAATACAAATCGCTTGTAGGTTTTCAAAATGTAGCCAGAAAATGGGATTTGACAGACCGAGTTGGATATCAAAAAATTACTACTGCCGCAGAATTAAATGCAGGTTTGGGAATTGCACCAGGAAATGATCCTACAAGTCCTTCTTATATCAACAATGTAAATACAAATTGGCAGAATGAAGCTTTTCAAACCGGAATTGTACAGAACCAGTCGCTTACTTTTAACGGCGGTGCTGAAAGCTTAGGGTACAATATGAATGTGGATTATTTTAAAAATACCAGTTATTTAAATTCGCCTCAAGACTACGAAAGATTTTCTACGAGTTTAAATTTATATGGAAAAAAAGGAAAATTCAAGTACGGTTCAAAAATTGGATATACACAATCTGACAAGGAAAACTTTAATGAATACAATGCAGGACAATCTGCAATTGTTGATTTATTAGGTGCGGTGCCAACTATGCCGGTTTATGATCCGAACAGACTTGGAGGATATGGCGGTACAGATAATTTGACTCAAAGAGCTATTTCGATGAACGTTATCGGGTACAATAATTTGATTACCAACAACGGAAAAAGAAATCGTTTTATTGGAGATATCTGGGGAGAACTAGAAATTGTTAAAGGCTTAAAGTATAAAATAGATTTAAGCTTTGACAGATTAGATTTTCAAAACAGAAAATTTATTCCGCCAAGTGATCTAGGATGGTATTATATTACTACAAATGATGAGGCTTCTTTAGATGTTGATAACGGAAATCAGTCAAGAACTTTCGTAAACAATTTACTAACATATGAATTTTCAATTGGAAAGCATAAAATCGATGCTTTGGCAGGATGGATTCAAGAGCGAAATGATTACTACAGACATTGGTCAAGAGGAGTTGGATATACACCCGGCGAAATCAGCCAAATTCAATATGCTGATGCTACAAGCGCAGGAGAATATAAAAATACAGTTACAAACGTTTCTTACTTGAGCCGTTTGAATTATTCTTATGATGATCGTTATTTTATTACTGGAAACTTCAGACAAGATAAGACATCACTTTTCAGCGAAGATAACAATACAGGAAACTTCTACTCTTTTTCTGGAGCTTGGAAATTGAGCAATGAAAAGTTTTTAAAATTACCAGATTGGTTCAACACTATTAAAATAAGAGGAGGTTACGGAGAATTAGGAAACAACACTATTGGAGTTTACGCCTATTCTCCAACAATTAATGCCTTTGCAGGATACAATTTCAATAATACACTGGCACCGGGAACAACTGTGGTAAGTGCTATAGATCCAAATGTACACTGGGAAAAAACAGCAACTTCTAACGTTGCGATCGAACTTGGATTTTTTAATAATGACTTGCAGTTAACGGCAGAATATTATCAAAAAAAATCAACCGATTTATTAATTGGAGTTCCGCTTCCTTACTCAACTGGAGCATTTCCGGCAAGTATTACAACTAATGCGGGAGCAGTAAAAAACAATGGATTAGAGTTTACAACAACATATAACAACAATCACCACCAATTCAAATACAGCATTTCAGCGAATTTAGGAACATTGAAAAATGAGGTTCTTCAGATTGGTTTGAACGGAAATCCAATTTATGGAGCAGCTTCAAAAACAGAAGTAGGAAGATCTATAGGAGAAATTTATGCTTATCAAACTGCAGGAATTTTTCAAAATGCAGCTGATTTAGCTTCATCGCCAACACAGACAAATGCGGGAGTTGGAGATGTTAAGTTTAAAGATATTAATGGTGATGGTGCCATTACAGATGCAGACAGAACGTATATGGGAGTTGCAATTCCAAAATACAGTTACGGATTTAATTTTAGTGCAAATTATAAAAATTGGGATTTCTCAATGTTCTGGCAAGGTTCAGGCGGCAACAAAGTATTTAACGGATTGTACCGCAATTTAATGACTGAACAATATGGAAACAGCCATGTTGATGCTTTGAATTATTGGACTCCGACAAATACCAATACAAATGTACCGCGACCAATAATTGGAGATCCAAATGGCAACGCAAGAGATTCTGACAGATTTATTGAAAGCGGCGATTACATCAAATTACAAACGATGGAAATTGGATACGAAATTCCGTTGCCAAAAGATTTGTTTATTCAGAAAGCGAAATTGTATGTTAATGGTCAAAACTTATTAATCATTAGCAAATACAAAGGTTACGATCCAGATTTTAATTACAATGACGGATTATTTTCTAGAGGGTATGACGCTGGATCATTCCCAAATCCGAGAACAATTTCTTTGGGTGTTGAAGTGAATTTTTAAACTAGCCTAACAATTAAAAACGAATCAAAATGAAATATAAAATATTTAATTATATAACCGTTTTCTTTTCTCTTGCAGTTGTAACGACAAGCTGTGTTGAAAATGAAGATTTACTTCAAGTTGACCCAAACGTAGAAACTGCGGGTTCATTTTGGAAAACAGATCAAGATGCTATTGAAGGTGTAAACGCTGCGTATGGAAGTTTATTGACAGACGGAACGTACATGAGAAGCACGCCATTGCTTTTAGATTTAAAAGCAGATGATACACGAAGCAACAGCCCTTGGGGTGCAATGTATAATGTCGGACGTTTTAATTCAAACCCAACAGATCCTGCAATTTATGGATGGGCTTACGAAACCTATTACCAAGGAATTTATCGTGCCAATCAAGTTCTGGCCAATGTGCCAAATATTCAATTTGAAGACGCAGCGCTTAAAAACAGAATTTTAGGACAGGCTTATTTTTTAAGAGGATTGTATTTGTTTCATGCAGTAAACATGTTCAAAAATGTTCCGTTGCCAACAGATATTGCGGTTTATTATCCGCAGAAAACAGAAGCTGAAGGATGGGCGCAAGTTATTGCCGATTTCAAAGCTGCTGCAGATTTGTTGCCAACTTCATACGACGGAATTACAGGCATAGATAAAGGTCAAAAAGGCCGTGCTACAAAAGGTGCTGCTTTAGGATATTTAGGAAAAGCCTATTTGTTTACTAAAGATTTCGCTAATGCAAAAACTGCGTTTAAGCAAGTTATAGATTTAGGAGTTTATGCTTTAGTATCAAACTACCGTGATAATTTTACAACTGCAAATGAAAACAATTCTGAGTCTCTTTTTGAAGTACAATTCAGCAGAGATGCAGGCGGTGTTGATTTAGGTTGGGGCGGTGCTCCCGCTTCTGGATGGGGAAAAACATCAGCTCGTGCCATTACTTATGCGCCAAGAGCTTTTGGATGGACAGATGTACAGCCTTCTTGGACATTGTTTAATGAATTTCAGCAGGAAAAAACAAAAACTGGAGCTGTTGATCCTCGTTTAGATGCTACGATTTTCTACAACAAACCAGGCGGTATGCAATTATACGGTAAAGATTTTGCGACTTTTTACGCAACAAGCCCTGCCGATTTAAATGATATATTCTGTAGAAAATACCAAAATTCCGATGGTCAATTTGCAGATGAATACGATTGGCGTTCAGGTATTAACGAGCGTTTATTGCGCTATGCAGACATTTTGTTAATGTATGCAGAATGTTTAAATGAAACAGGAGATACTCCGGGAGCCTATACTTACATTCAAAAAGTAAGAGACAGAGTGGGTCTGCCTGATTTAGCAACGGCAAAACCAGGATTGACACAAACCACAATGAGAGAGCAAATTGGTCACGAGAGATTTTTAGAATTTCCTCTTGAAGGACACCGTTTTGATGATATTCGTCGTTGGGGATGGCTGCAGGATGCTGCAAAACTGGCGTGGTTAAAATCAAGAGATGTTGAGTTTAACTCCTATGCGCCAGGAAGAGAATTTTTTCCAATTCCACAATTGGAAATGGACAATAATCCAGGAACAGTTCAGAACAGTAGTTATTAAAAAAGTTTTCAGTCTCCGTTTTCAGTCTCCATTTTAACTGACTGAAAACGGAGACTTTATTATAAATTAGTAGAATACAAGATATCATGTGAAGGCTTAGGAATCTTCACATGATATTATAACATAAACACATTATGAAAAAAGCACTTTTAATTACATTTCTTATTACTCTTTGTAATCAGGTTAGTTTCGCTCAAAATGAAACTACAGTTGTTAGCATCAAAAATAATGCAGACGCTCCAATCATCAATAAAAATATCTACGGGCATTTTGCTGAACATTTAGGACGCTGTATTTATGGTGGTTTTTTTGTGGGAGATACTTCTAAAATACCAAACACAAACGGAGTTAGAAATGATATTATTACGGCTTTAAAAGAATTAAAAATTCCAAATTTAAGATGGCCAGGCGGCTGTTTTGCCGATACGTATCACTGGAAAGACGGAATTGGACCAAAAGAACAAAGACCAACTATTGTAAACAAATGGTGGGGCGGTGTAACGGAAGACAATAGTTTTGGAACGCATGATTTCTTGAACATGTGCGAGCTTCTTGGTGCAGAACCTTATTTGTCTGGAAATGTTGGGAGCGGAACAGTTCAGGAATTATCAGATTGGGTTCAATATACCAACTTCAGCGGTAAAAGTCCGATGAGTGACTTGCGTAAAAAGAATGGAAGAACAGAACCTTGGAAAGTAAAATTCTGGGGAATTGGAAATGAAGCTTGGGGTTGTGGAGGAAATATGACAGCAGAATATTATGCTGGAGAATATAGAAAATTTGCCACTTTCATGTCGGATTGGGAAAATACTGGAGGTATTACGCGTATCGCTTCAGGATCAAACAGTGCCGATTATAATTGGACAGAAGTTTTAATGAAAAATATTCCGCTAAATATGTTAGGCGGTGTTGGGGTTCATCATTATGCTGTAATTGACTGGGGTAAAAAAGGCGACGCAGTTAATTTTACAGAAGAAGGTTATTTCAAAACTATGAAATCAGCTTTAATAATGGAAGAACTCGTTACCAAACACAGCGCCATCATGGACAAATACGATCCTAATAAAAAAGTTGCCATGATGGTTGACGAATGGGGCGGCTGGTACGAAGTAGAAAAAGGAACAAATCCTGGATTTTTGTACCAACAAAATACCATGAGAGATGCTGTTTTAGCTGGAGCTACTCTTAATATTTTCAACAATCATGCAGACAGAGTTCGTATGGCAAATTTGGCGCAGTGCGTAAATGTTTTGCAAGCAGTAATTCTTACAGACAAAGCTAAAATGATTACTACGCCAACTTACCATGTAATGAAAATGTACAGTGTTCATCAAGATGCGCAATTATTGCCGGTAAGTTTTAATTCTCCAAATTATACTTTTAACGGAGAAACACTTCCTGCAGTTTCAGCTTCAGCCTCAAAAGATAAAAGCGGAGCAGTTCATATTTCATTGGTAAATGTTGATGCAAAAAACAAAAATAAAATAGAGATTGATGTTAAAGATCTTGGCGTTAAAAACTTCACAGGTATTGTTTTAACATCGGCTAAATTACAAGATTACAATTCATTCGAAACACCAAATAAAATTGTTCCGACAGTTTTTAAAGGTTTCGAAAATAAAAAAGGAAAACTTGAAATTACGATTCCTCCTTTCTCAGTAGTTGTTTTAGAAGGAAAATAAAATATAGCGAAATGAAAAAATCAAATTCCATCCTGAAAATTGGCTCGTACATCGCAGTGTTTTTAGTTGTAGTAATGGCGTTCAGTTGTTCAAAAGATGATCCTGAGACACCTGTAAATCCAGATCCTCCGGTTGTGGTTGATCCTCCTGTGGTTACGCCAGCTTTTCCCGGACCGACTTATGCAGATAATTACACTTCAATTTCAAGCTGGGGAAACAGAACGCAATGGAATTTAGCCAACGTGCATGATCCATCGGTAGAAAAATCGGGAGAATATTATTATATGTATCAAACCGATGCTTCGTATGGAAACGCAACAGAAGGCAATGGACATTTTTTTTACAGAAGATCTAAAGATTTAATCAATTGGGAATTTATGGGATCTTCGATGACGCAGGCTCCGGCTTGGGTAAAAGATTCATTGAATAATAAAAGAGCAAGAATGTCGCCTGCTCTTCCTCCAATTGCAAATCCAAATTATGGATATTGGGCACCATGTGTTCGAAAAGTCGGAAACAAATTCAGAATGTATTATAGTATTGTCGTAACGAATCCGATTGTGGGAACAGATACCAATACTTCTTGGTCAGAACGCGCTTTTATTGGCTTGGCCGAAACAGATGATTTGGCTTCAAATAATTGGGTTGATAAAGGAATGGTCGTTTGTTCTGAACCTGACGGAGTAAAAAGTTATGTTCGAAATGGAGGAAATGACTGGGATGCTTATTTTAAATTCAACGCCATCGATCCGAGTTTTATTCAGACTCCAGAAGGCGATCAATATTTAATTTATGGTTCTTGGCATTCTGGAATTGCAGCTTTAAAACTAAATCCAGCCACAGGAAAACCAGATAAATTAAAAACAATCGAAGATTACGGAGTTCGAATTGCAGGCCGAGGAAACGTAAGTACAAACCGCTGGCAAGCCCTTGAAGGACCAGAAATAATCTATAATCCAGACACTCAATATTATTATTTGTTTTTGGCTTATGATGAATTATCAGTTGCGTATAATACTCGTGTTGCGCGATCAAAAAATATTCTTGGCCCTTATTTGACAATCAGTGGCAGCAGCATAACAACTGGAGCAGATTGTTACCCAATGCTGACACATCCGTACGGATTTAAAAATCATACGGGCTGGGTTGGAATTTCGCATTGTGCAGTTTTTCAAAATCCAGACACAAAACAATGGTATTATGCTTCGCAGGCTCGTTTGCCAGAAGGTGTGGCGGGAATTAATGTTTCAAACGCAGTTATGATGGGACATGTTCGCGGTATTCAATGGACAGAAGATGGCTGGCCGGTTGTTGAAGCAGAACGTTATGCGGGAGTTCCGACAACAATAATTACCGAAGCAAATTTCATAGGAACTTGGGAACAGATTACAATGAATTATCAATACAAAATAATTCAAAAAGCTGGCACTATTTATTTAACAGCTGATAAAAAAGTAAGCGGTGACGCAACAGGAACTTGGTCGTATGACAGTACAAAAAAAATCATAACTGTTAATGGCGTAAAATGCAATGTTACCGATGCTTGGGATTGGGAATTAGCAACCAGAAAAGTAACTTTAAGTTATTCAGGATTAACGGCTTCTGGATTGCCTGTTTGGGGAAAGAAAGTCAATTAGAAATATCAATTTTTAAATTCCAAATTCCAGACCTTTTTCAAATGGATTATTCTTTAGTAAGTAATATTCATCAATTAAAGGATTAAAAGAAAGATCTGCTTAATCAGCAAAATCTGCGTAAAAAAAACATATAACGCACAGAAACTATGTTCTAAAATGAATCACAATGAAAAATACAATTACAAGCCTCTCGCTTTTAGTTTTGCTTGCCTTTTGTCAAAAAGTTCAAAGCCAGATTGACCCAGCAAAATTTAATAATCCAATTATAAAAGATCAATATACAGGAGATCCTGCGGCGTTGGTTTACAAAGACAAAGTGTATTTATATGCCGGTCATGACGAAGCTGCAAAAGATTTTAATTTTTATAAGATGAACGAATGGGTAGTCTACTCTTCTTCAGACATGAAAAAATGGGAATCGCATCCGGTGCCATTAAAAACAACTGATTTTGCATGGGCAAAAGGAGATGCATGGGCTTCGCAGGTAATTGAAAGAAATGGAAAATTCTACTGGTATGTAACAGTTTCACACGGAACGATTCATGGAAAATCAATAGGAATTGCAGTTTCTGACAGTCCGACTGGACCTTTTAAAGATGCATTAGGAAAAGCTTTGATTACAAATGATATGACCACACACACCAAAATAAGCTGGGATGATATTGACCCAACAGTTTATATTGATGATGATGGTCAGGCGTATTTAATCTGGGGAAATACTGTTTGTCATTATGCCAAATTAAAAGAAAACATGCTTGAATTAGACGGCCCAATTCAGACGATTGATTTACCGCATTTTACAGAAGCGCCTTGGATTCACAAACACAAAGGCTGGTATTATTTGTCGTATGCGTATGAGTTTCCAGAAAAAATTGCCTACGCAATGAGCAAATCAATTACAGGTCCGTGGGAATTTAAAGGAATTTTGAATGAAATTGCCGGCAACAGCAACACCAATCATCAATCGATTATAGATTTTAAAGGACAGTCGTATTTCATTTATCACAACGGAGCCACGATTCCAGATGGAGGAAGCTTTAGAAGATCTGTTTGTGTCGATAAATTATATTATAACAAAGATGGAACGATGAAAAGAATTATTATGACTTCTGAAGGAATTCAATAGTTAGTATTTCGTCACAGTTTCAGTTTTGTTTATATGATTTAAAAAAGTTTTCAGTCAGCTCAAAACTTTAATTACTTATATCACTTATATGGTTTACAAAAAAAACATACAACAAGCGCTTTCTGTACTAATATTGCTAATTAATTCAGTGTCGTTTGCGCAAGAAATTGTCGTGCACGATCCGGTTGTCATCAAACAAAAAGACACTTATTATTTGTATTGTACCGGAAAAGGAATCAGTGTTTTCAGTTCAAAAGATTTAAAAAAATGGAATAAGGAACCACAGGTTTTTACCGAAAAACCCGTTTGGGCAGATGGCGTTGCAGCCGACTTTAAAAACCATATTTGGGCACCAGATATTTCATTTCATAACAATACTTATTATCTGTATTATTCGGTTTCTGCTTTCGCTAAAAATACATCGGCGATTGGCGTAGCGACAAACACAACTTTAGATTCAAAAGATAAAAATTACAAATGGGTCGATCAGGGAATTGTCATTCAGTCACAACCCAATCGCGATATGTGGAACGCCATAGATCCGAATTTAATTTTCGATGAAAACAATACACCTTGGCTGTCTTTTGGTTCTTTTTGGGAAGGATTAAAAATGGTAAAATTAAATCCGGATTTAAAATCAATTGCACAGCCACAGGAATGGCACACGATCTCGAAACGTAAAAGAACTTTTGAATTAGCAGATTCTGATCCCGGAGATGGCGCGCTTGAAGCTCCTTTCATTTTTAAGAAAAACGGTTATTACTATCAATTTCTTTCCTGGGACTTATGCTGCCGCGGCGAAAAAAGCACTTATAAAGTTGTGGTGGGAAGATCAAAAAATGTAACCGGACCTTATGTGGATAAAGAAGGGAAATTACTAACAGAAGGCGGAGGAAGTTTGGTGGTTCAGGGCGACGAAAATTACTTTGGCGTTGGCCATAACAGCGCTTATACATTTGATGGAAAAGATTATATTTTTTACCACGCTTATGAAAAGAAAACCAATGGAACACCAAGATTAATAGTAAAAGAAATGCAATGGGATGCCAATTTATGGCCGATTTTAAAATAGAATAATCAATACAATGAAAAAATATAATTTTCCAATTTTAACGATTTTCATGTCACTGCTCATTTTGATTTCCTGCAAAGAAACCAGAAATGATGTAGTGCAATCGAGTGATAAAACTTCTGCTCTAAAAGCGGGTTACGAAATTGAACCGGTCAACATTCAAAATGTAAAATTGACAGATTCTTTTTGGTTGCCTATTATCAAAAGAGTACAGGAAATTACGATTGCCTACGCCATTCAGAAATGCAATGAAGAAGGCCGTTTTGAGAATTTTTTAATTGCAGGAAAACAAAAAACAGGAGAAGTTCGAGGACAAATGCCTTTTGATGATACTGATGTTTATAAAATTATCGAAGGCGCTTCGAATACTTTAATCAGTGCACCAAATCCTAAACTGGATCGCGTTTTAGATTCATTGATTGCCATTGTAAAAATTGGTCAGGAAAAAGACGGCTATTTAACGACTTGGCGAACTATAAATCCGGCGAAACCACCCGCGCCGTGGGTTCCGGTTATTGAAGGAAAACGTTGGGAATCTTTACAAATCAGTCATGAATGTTACAATGCAGGACATTTAATTGAAGCAGCTGTTGTACATTATGAAGCGACGGGAAAAAGAAATTTTTTGGATATCGCGATCAAAAATGCAGACTTATTAGTCAGAACTTTTGGCGATGGTCCAGGTCAGGTAAAAGGAGTGCCGGGACATCAAATCGTAGAAACAGGCTTGATCAAATTGTATCAAATTACAGGAAAAGAAGATTATTTGAAACTTGCAAAATACTATTTAGACAATCGCGGAAACCCGAATAATCATAAATTATATGGCGAATATGCTCAGGATCATATTCCGGTTGTACAGCAAAATGAAGTTGTAGGACACGCCGTGAGAGCGGTTTATATGTATGCAGGAATGACCGATATTGCTGCAATGACAAAAGATAAAGGTTATACGGATGCCATAAATAATTTGTGGACCAATATGGTCAATAAAAAAATGTATATCACTGGCGGAATCGGATCAAGACACGATGGAGAAGCTTTTGGAAATAATTATGAATTGCCAAATTTAACCGCATATAACGAAACCTGTGCTGCCATTGGAGATGTGTATTGGAATCACAGACTGCACAATTTAACCGGAAAATCGCAATATTTTGATGTCATCGAAAGAACAATGTACAACGGATTAATTTCTGGAATTTCATTAGACGGAAAAGAATTTTTCTACCCAAATGCGTTAGAATCTGATGGCATTTTTAAATCAAATAGAGGATCCTGCACACGTCAGGCTTGGTTTGACTGTTCGTGTTGTCCAACCAATTTAATTCGATTTGTACCTTCAATTCCAGGGCTTATTTATTCAAAATCTCAAGATGTTTTATATGTGAATTTGTATGCTTCAAACAATGCTTCTTTCACCTTAGGAAAAACTGATTTGAAGATTTCGCAGCAAACTGGATATCCTTGGAATGGAAAAGTTGTAATCTCTGTTGATCCGAAAAAAGAAGGTCAATTTACAATTAAACTTCGCGTTCCGGGCTGGGCAAGAAATGAAGTTTTGCCAGGCGATTTATACAGTTATAAAAAAGCTTCGACTCAAAAGGCAACTATTAACTTGAATGGAGAAATATTGGAAATTCAACCAGAAAATGGCTATTTCACAATTAAAAGAAATTGGAAAAAAGGAGATAAAATCAACCTCAATTTTCCAATGGAAGTTCAGGAAGTGGAAACAAATTTAAAAGTAGAAACCAATAAAAATAAAGTTTCATTAGAATACGGACCAATAGTTTACGCAGTAGAAGAAATTGATAATAAAAACAATTTTGATAAAGTAAATGTAAGCGTCGGAGATACTTTCCAAGTAAAAAAAGAAGCCAATTTATTGCAAGGCGTAAATGTAATTGAGAACTCAAAATTCAAAGCAATTCCCTATTACAGCTGGTCAAACAGAGGCGTAGGAAAAATGAAAGTTTGGTTAGATTATGAGAATTGAGAAGATAGATTATAGAATAAAGAGAATAGAGCCAAGAAGAAAGAATCAAGATTTTCTCTGAATTAAGGATTAGAAAGATTAGAAAATAAATCTACCTAATCTGCAAAATCTGCGAGAAACAAAATTTTAACACATAGAAACATAAATTAAAAAAAGAGAATCAAACAAATCTAGATTTGCACACATAGCTATGTTTGTTTATATAAATGAAATGCCTTTTTAAGAAAACAAATTCTATGTTTCTATGTGTTAAAAATAAATTCAAAGTTTAGAAAATAAAAACCCGTTTTATTTGCATCATAACTATACCAAATAAAACAAAATTTAAATAAAAATGAAGTCCAATTTAATTACAAAAATTACCCTTTGCGGTTTATTGCTGAACGGCTTTTTAGCCTCGGCACAAAAAAATAATCTTCAAGTTGATGTTGCCAAAACAGTAACTAAAATTCAGCCAACAATGTATGGAGTGTTTTTTGAAGATATCAATTTTGCTGCAGATGGCGGATTGTATGCCGAAATGATCAAAAACAGATCTTTCGAATTCCAATTTCCGTTAATGGGATGGAATCAGCCTAAAAGCGACCGTCATAAATTAAACACCGAATCTGGAATTGCAAATGTGATTCAGTATTCTCAAAAAGGAACAAATCATAATTACTGCCGAATTACCATTAATGATGCTTCGGGGTACGAATTGATTAATGAAGGTTTCAGAGGAATGGGAATCAAGAAAGATTTAAAGTACAATCTGACTTTAAAAGCTTCAAAAATTTCAGGAAATATTTCTAAAATTAAATTCCAGTTTGTTGACAAAAACAATAAAGTTCTAGGCGAAACTTCGGTCGTGCCAACATCAGGCGACTGGTCAAACTACAGTGCGCAGTTAAAATCTTCAGCAACTGAAGCCAAAGCAAAATTGAAAATTACTTTTGAAGGAAACGGTGTAATTGACTTAGACAATATTTCATTATTTCCAGAAGATACTTGGGCAGGAAGAAAAAACGGACTTCGTAAAGATTTAGTGCAATTATTATACGATTTAAAACCAGGATTTTTACGTTTCCCTGGGGGTTGTATTGTTGAGGGAAGAACTTTGGCAGAACGTTATCAATGGAAAAAATCAGTTGGAAATGTTGAAGACAGAGAAACTGCTGTGAACCGTTGGAACATGGAATTTTCACACCGTCCTGCACCAGATTATTTCCAAAGTTTTGGTTTGGGATTTTTCGAATATTTCCAACTTTCTGAGGATATTGGCGCTTCTCCGCTTCCCATTTTAAGCTGTGGAATGGCTTGTCAGTTCAATACAGGAGAATTAGTTCCGATAGACCAAATCGATCCTTACGTTCAGGATGCTTTAGACTTAATTGAATTTGCAAATGGTGATGCGACGACAGCTTGGGGAAAAGTAAGAACTGCTATGGGACATCCAAAACCATTCAACTTAAAATTTATTGGAGTTGGAAATGAACAATGGGGGCCAGATTATATTGAGCGTTTCAAAGTGTTTCAAAAAGCGATTAAAGCCAAATATCCAAACATCACAATTGTTTCTGGAACAGGGCCTTTTCCTGATGGTGATTTTTACGATTATGGCATGGCAGCACTTAAAAAGCTAAATGCTGAAATTGTTGACGAACATTATTATAAAGATCCGGAATGGTTTCGTAAAAATGTAACGCGTTATGATAATTACGACCGAAAAGGACCAAAGATTTTTGCTGGAGAATATGCAGCGCAAAGTGTTGGAATCGCAAGCCCATTAAACAAAAACAACTGGGAATGTGCTTTTTCTGAAGCAGCCTTTATGACCGGAATGGAACGTAATGCAGAGGTCGTTCAATTAACCTCTTATGCGCCTTTATTGGCACACGTTGAAGGCTGGCAATGGACTCCGGATATGATTTGGTTTAACAATTTGCAATCTTATGGAACACCAAATTATTATGTTCAAAAGTTATTTTCAAATAATAAAGGAACTGATTTGATCAATATTACGAAAGATGGAAAAGCGGTAACAGGTCAGAATGATTTGTTTGCATCTGCAGTAAAAGATGTAAATTCTAAAGAAGTAATTCTGAAAATTGTGAATACATCAGGAACTTCTCAAAATGTTTCAATTGATTTAAAAGGAGCAAAATTAGATTCGAAAGGAACGGCAATAATCTTAAAAGGCGATGGAATAAATGATGAGAATTCATTTGAATCTCCAACTAAAATTAGCCCAAAAGAAAGCGAATTTAAAGTAAATGGCAATAAAGTTCAATATGATTTTCCTGCGTATGCGGTTACCGTTTTGAAAATTAAGATGAAATAATCGCAACAGAATAAATGTAAAACTAACGTTTGTTTTCTGTTTTGACCTTAAACGCTTGTTTTGATACATTATTTGTAAAAATTCAAGAGCTAATTTTATTAAGTGTTTGTTGTACACTTATAAATGAATTATAATTATATTTGTCATTATTATAAAATGAATCGAATGAAAAATTACGTTATAGGATTGGACTACGGAACAGATTCTGTTCGCGCGGTGCTGATTGACACTGAAAATGGACAGGAGCTGGCATCGAATGTTTCTCATTACAAAAGATGGAAAAACAAGCAATATTGTGACGCGTCGATAAATCAATTTCGCCAACATCCTTTGGATCATATCGAAGGATTAGAAATTACGATTCAAAATGTTGTAAAAGAAAGCAAAGTTGATCCGTCATTGGTTCGCGGAATCTGTATCGATACAACGGGATCTTCTCCTGTTCCAGTTACAAAAGATGGAACTCCACTAGCATTAACAAAAGGTTTTGAAGAAAACCCAAATGCGATGATGGTGTTGTGGAAAGATCACACTTCTATAAATGAAGCAAACGAAATTAACGAACTGGCAGTAAGCTGGGGCGGAGAAGATGTTACCAAATACGTTGGAGGAATTTATTCATCGGAATGGTTTTGGGCAAAAATCCTTCACATTGCAAGACAAGATGAAGAAGTTCGTAATGCAGCACACACCTGGATGGAGCATTGCGATTTAATGACGTATTTGTTAATTGAAGATAAAGATTTAAAAACATTTAAAAGAAGCCGCTGCGCCGCAGGTCACAAAGCAATGTGGCACGAAGACTGGAACGGATTACCGCCAGTTGAATTCTTAGAAAAATTACATCCGTATTTAGCACAGCTTCGCGGTAATTTATATGATGAAACCTATACATCAGATTTAGTTGCTGGAAATTTAAGCAAAGAATGGGCAGATCGTTTAGGGCTTTCAACAGAAACAGTGGTAGCAGTTGGAACTTTCGATGCACATTCTGGAGCGGTTGGAGCTAAAATTGAAGAAAATACTTTAGTTCGCGTTATGGGAACTTCAACCTGTGATATTTTGGTTGGTTCTTATGATGAAGTGGGAACAAAAACCGTTCGCGGCATCTGCGGACAAGTTGATGGTTCTGTAATTCCTGGATTTATCGGTTTAGAAGCAGGACAATCTGCTTTTGGAGATTTATTGGCTTGGTATAAGGAATTATTAATGTGGCCGACAGAACATTTATTAGGTTCGTCATCTCTTTTAAATGAAACTCAAAAAGAACAATTGAGAGAAGAATTCAGCGATAAATTAATTGTTGAATTGACAAAAGAAGCAGAGAAAATTCCAGTTTCAGAAAGTCTTCCAATTGCTTTAGACTGGATTAACGGACGACGAACTCCAGATGCAAACCAAGAATTAAAAAGCGCGATTTCAAATTTATCATTAGGAACAAAAGCGCCTCATATTTTTAAAGCTTTAGTAAACGCAATCTGTTTTGGTGCGAAGAAAATTGTTGATCGTTTTGAAGAAGAAGGAGTAAAAATCGACAGCGTAATCGGAATTGGAGGGGTTGCCCGTAAATCGCCTTTTATCATGCAGACTTTGGCTAACGTATTGAACAAGCCAATTAAAATTGCAGCGTCAGATCAGACACCGGCTTTGGGCGCCGCAATCTACGCAGCCGTTGCAGCCGGAATTTATGGAAACGTAATCGAAGCAAGCCAAAAAATAGGAAGCGATTTTGACGGAGAATATTTTCCTCAATTAGACAAAGTAGCAGCGTACAACAAATTGCTGATTGCTTACGATCAATTAAGTGCTTTCGCAGATCCAAACCTTAAAACAGCACAGCATGAGCTCTCTTTATAAAGATTTAAAACAAGAATGTTATGAAGCAAATATGCAGTTAAATGCATTGAATTTGGTAGTCTACACATTCGGAAACGTAAGCGCTGTCGACAGAGAAAATGGTGTTTTTGCCATTAAACCAAGCGGTGTTCCTTACGAAGATTTAAAACCAGAAGATATTGTAATTGTCGATTTTGATAATAACATAATCGAAGGAACAATGCGTCCGTCGTCAGACACTAAAACGCATGCTTATTTGTACAAAAACTGGCCAAATATTGGAGGCGTTGCACATACGCACGCAACATATTCGGTTGCTTGGGCGCAGGCACAGCAGGATATTCCAATTTTCGGAACAACTCATGCCGATCATTTAACAGCTGATATTCCGTGCGCACCGCCCATGGCAGATTCGCTTATTGAAGGCAACTACGAACACAATACCGGAATTCAGATTTTGGATTGTTTCAAAGAAAAAAATCTTTCTTATGAAGAAGTAGAAATGATTTTAATTGGAAATCATGGTCCGTTTGCATGGGGTAAAAATGCAGCAAAAGCGGTTTACAACAGTAAAGTTCTGGAAGTAGTTGCCGAAATGGCGTACCTGACTTTACAAATCAACCCAAACGCACCAAGATTAAAAGATTCCTTAATAAAGAAACATTACAACCGCAAACACGGAAAAGATTCGTACTACGGACAGTGATAGTTTTGTTTCAGGTTTTCCTTGTTTCAAGTTTCAAGTTGTTGGAAAGTGAAACTTGGAACGCGAAACAAACACAACAAAATAAAAATAATAACATAACAATAAGATTTTCCGCATTTCAGAACCTGAAACCTGAAACAAGGAAAACTTGAAACAAAATAACAAAATGATAGACATTTCTCAAAAAGAAGTATGGTTTGTAGTAGGAAGCCAAGAATTATACGGTGAAGAAACACTTAGAAAAGTAGCAGAACATTCGCAGATAATTGCAAAAGGATTAGACGCTTCATCTTCGATTCCAGTAAAAGTAGTTTACAAAGATGTAGTAAAATCGCCTTCGCAGATTTTAGATGTATGTTTGGCGGCAAATTCAGCTAAAAACTGTATCGGAATTATTGCTTGGATGCACACTTTCTCTCCAGCAAAAATGTGGATTGGCGGTTTGAGTATTTTGAAAAAACCATTATGCCATTTGCATACACAATACAATGCTGAAATTCCGTGGGGAAGCATCGACATGGATTTTATGAACTTGAACCAATCTGCTCACGGAGATCGTGAGTTTGGTTTTATCATGTCAAGAATGCGCAAAAAACGTAAAGTGGTTGTAGGACATTGGGAAGATGAAAGAGTGCAGAAAAAATTAGGAATCTGGTCAAGAGTGGTTCTTGGGTGGGATGAACTTCAAAACCTAAAAGTAGCTCGTATTGGAGACAATATGCGTGAAGTTGCCGTTACGGAAGGCGATAAAGTTGAAGCTCAAATTCGTTTTGGAGTTTCGGTAAACGGATACGATTCTTCAGATGTTACCAAACATATTGAAAAAGTAACAGAAAAAGAATTAAACGATTTGTTAGCCGTTTACGAACAATCATATACTTTAACCGATTCTTTAAAAGAAGGCGGAGCGCAAAGAAGTTCATTAGTTGAAGCAGCAAAAATCGAATTAGGATTAAGAGCTTTCCTTGAAGAAGGAGGTTTCGGAGCTTTTACAGATACATTTGAAAACCTTGGAGCTTGGAAACAATTACCAGGAATCGCAACACAAAGATTAATGGCCGATGGTTATGGTTTTGGAGGAGAAGGAGACTGGAAAACAGCTGCAATGGTAAGAGCTTTAAAAGTAATGAATATTGGTTTGGAAGGCGGAACTTCTTTCATGGAAGATTACACCTACCACTTCACACCTCAAAAATCGTATGTTTTAGGTTCTCACATGTTGGAAATCTGTCCTTCAATTGCTGACGGAAAACCATCTTGCGAAGTGCATCCTTTAGGAATTGGCGGAAAAGAAGATCCGGCTCGTTTGGTGTTTAATTCGCCTGCTGGAGATGCAATCAACGTTTCGCTTGTAGACATGGGAACTCGTTTCCGTTTAATTGTAAATGAAGTAGAAGCAATTAAACCAATGGCAGAATTACCAAAATTACCAGTTGCAAGAGTTTTATGGGATTGTAAACCAAACCTTGATATCGCTGCAACAGCTTGGATTTTAGCTGGCGGTGCGCATCATACAGTTTACAGCCAGTCATTAACAACAGAATACATGGAAGATTTTGCCGATATCGCGGGAATCGAATTATTGGTAATTGACGAAAAAACTACGGTGAGAGATTTCAAAGATAAAATCAATGCCAACGAAGCCTATTACCATTTGTTTCAACATGGATTGTAGTCTGAGATACTAAGTTGCTAAGGTTCTAAGTTTTTGTTACTTTTAGCTTGCTGGGTAATAAATCACTTTGTGAAAATAAAACGCTGATAAAACAGATTTGCTAACGCAAAAGCGCAGATGAAAGGATTTTAATATTAAAAAATCCGTGTAAATCTGCGTCTTCGTGAAACGAATCTGTCTAATCCGCGTCAAAATATAGCATTTTTTAACGTCTGACAGATTATTTTCAATATCTAACATTTCACAATAACCACAAAATTATCAAATTATGAATGTATTAAAACGTTGCGTTTTCGGTTTAAGCCTGTTAAGTCTGGCTGCAGTTTCAGTTCAATGTAAAAGCGATAAAAAAATGGATACTACAACAGTTTCTTCTGATGAAAAAGCTACAGTTACGATTGAAAAATCTTCTTATGGTACAACTGCTAAAGGAGAAAAAGTAGACAGTTATAAATTGAAAAACCAAAATGGGATGGAAGTAGACATTATCACTTTTGGCGGTAGAATTACAGATTTAAAAGTGCCTAATAAAGACGGCGTTTCTGAAAATGTAGTGATTGGATTTAATTCTTTGGCACAATATGAAAAAGAAAATCCGTTTTTTGGAGCTTTGATTGGAAGATACGGCAACCGAATTGCTAAAGGGAAATTTACTTTAGATGGAAAAGAATATCAATTGGCAATCAATAACGCTCCGAATGCTTTGCACGGTGGACCACAAGGATATTTTAATGTGGTTTGGAAAGCCGATGAGGTGAAATCAGGAAACACAGCTTCTTTGAAATTATCCTACTTAAGTAAAGATATGGAAGAAGGTTATCCTGGAAATCTAAAAGTTTTTGTAACGTATACATTGACAAATGATAATCAGTTAGATGTTCTTTACGAAGCAACGACTGATAAGAAAACGGTTGTGAATCTGACTCAGCATTCTTACTTTAATTTATCTGGAGATTTTACCAAAACAATCTTAGATCATGAATTGACTTTGAATGCAGATAAATTAGTTCCGGTAGATGCAACTTTAATTCCGACAGGAAAATTAGAAGATGTTGCCAATACGCCTTTCGATTTCAGAAAACCAAAATTAATTGGAAAAGACATCGAAGCTAAAAACGAACAATTAGAAAGAGGAAAAGGTTACGATCACTGCTGGGTGTTGAACAATCCTGAAAAAGGAAAAACAATAATCGCAAAAGTGTATCACGCTGCCAGCGGAAGGGTTTTAGAAATGACAACCGATGAACCTGGAATTCAGTTTTACTCTGGAAATTTCCTAGACGGAACTCTGCCAATGCCAAACGGAGGAGGAACTTTTGCACACAGAACCGGACTTTGTTTAGAAACAGAACATTATCCGGATTCTCCAAACCAGAAAAACTTCCCAACAACGATTTTAAACCCGGGAGAAAATTATAAAACTAAAACTACTTTTAAATTCTCAGTAAAGAAATAGTTTTAGGATTTGTTTATTAGTTTAGTAATTCTCTATTAAACCTCGGAAGTTATGCTTTCGAGGTTTTTTTATTTAATAATTCTTTCTTTGTTACATTTGATAAATAATCAGAAAACTAAAAACCTTAATATGAAAAGAAAAATAAGCGTCATCTTATTTTCAATTTTATTTCTTCAAAGTTGTCAAAATAAAGAAACTAGTCCATTAGATAATAAATCAATAATTAAAGTTGACTCTATTCATAAAGAGCTACAAACTAATTCTGTAGATAAAGAACAAGTAGATCTAGTCAAAAACTTCATGAAATGGTATATTAAAAATCTAGATGCATTATATAAGTTTAATACAATTGAAGGTGGATCATATGTAGAAGAAAATAAAGAGCCGCAAAACTATTTTGTAAATTTCAGCGAAGTCGATAAATATATAACCGAATTGAAAAAGAGTGGTTTTTTAACGGATAATTTTCTGAAAAATGAAAAGCAAATATTCGTTGATGGAGATGAATATTTTAAGAAAAATCCAGAAAATGATGGCCCGCCATATGGATTTGATTATGACCGCTTCTTTTTTACTCAGGAATCTCTTGAAGATGTTTTCCCAAATATTGAAGAAAGTAAATATCTAATTACTCAAAAAGATGATTTTACTTCTGAAGTTAGGTTTTATCTGCCTATATCTGGAGTAAATTATAAGTATAGTTTAAAAAAAATAAATGCTAAATGGTTTATTGACAAAATAGATTCAGAACAAAGACCATAACAATAGTGATTTGAAGTAGAATAATTAATTGCAAAAAGAAATAAAGTATGGGGTTTAAGCATTTGTTTAAAGCGGCATTAAATTGGACTTCTAATAAAAAAGAGCAAGATCTGTCTTTAAAAGTTTACAGCAAAAGTCATCAAGTTAAAATCGAAGGAAAACCAATTTTAAATGTATCAGCAGCAAAAGCTTTCAAAGGCGATCCAGAATTATACAATCCTGAAGATTTATTATTGAGCAGTTTGGTCTCGTGCCATATGATGTCGTATTTATATGTCTGTTCTCAGAACGGAATAGAAGTTCTTGAATACTCAGACAGCGCCGAAGCAACTCTCGAAGTTTTTGCAGATGGAAGCGGGCGTTTTGTTGAGGTAAAATTATATCCTAAAGTTAAAATCTCAAATTCTGATCAAATTAAATTGGCTTTAGAATTACATCAAAAAGCAAATCAATTATGCTTTATAGCAAATTCGTGCAATTTTCCTGTTTTGCATGAGGCGAGTTGTGAGATAGCTTAACCGCAAAGAACGCTAGGTTTACGCAAAGGTTCGCAAAGTTTTATTTAAATCTTTGCGAACCTTTGCGTATTTTTCGTTGCGCTCTTTGCGGTTAAATCAGGAATAGTATAAAACCAAAAAAACCTCTTCAGTTATGAAGAGGTTTTTGTACCCGGAGCCGGAGTCGAACCGGCACGGTTTCCCACAGGTGTTTGAGACCAGCGCGTCTACCAATTCCGCCATCCGGGCTTAGCAGACGAAAAAATAAGTGAATAAATCAATTATTTTAACGCAATAGAATAAGTAATTATGTTGCCATAACTGTGCTTATTCCTTTAACACGGTGCAAATGTAAAAAATTAAATTAAATGTTCTACTAAAAATACTTAAATTTTTCCTTTCAGTGTCCAATAAATTTTCTAAATTTGCAGCTCGTTAAAACGAAGCACACACAACTAACTACAAAACAACAAATTATAATGTCGCACCTAGAACCAGAAGCTAAAATTTTTGCTTGTTCACAAAGTGTTTATCTTGCAGAAAAAATTGCAGAGCAATACGGAATTCCGTTAGGAAAAGTAACGATGTCAACGTATAGTGATGGAGAATTTCAGCCATCTTACGAAGAGTCAATTAGAGGATTACGCGTTTTTATCGTGTGTTCGACTTTTCCAACTGCTGATAATTTGATGGAATTGTTACTGATGATCGATGCTGCAAAACGCGCATCTGCAAGACATATTACAGCTGTTATGCCTTATTTTGGTTGGGCAAGACAGGATAGAAAAGACAAACCAAGAGTTCCGATTGGAGCTAAATTAGTAGCTAATTTATTAGATGCTGCTGGAGCAACAAGAGTAATGACAATGGATTTGCATGCAGATCAAATTCAGGGGTTTTTCGAAAAACCAGTAGATCATTTATTTGCCTCTACAATCTTTTTACCATACGTAGAAAGTTTAAAATTAGACAATTTAACTATTGCATCTCCGGATATGGGAGGTTCAAAAAGAGCATATGCTTACTCTAAGTTTTTAGAATCAGATGTAGTAATCTGTTACAAACAAAGAAAAGCAGCCAACGTTATCGACACTATGGAGCTAATTGGTGAAGTAAAAGGGCGTAACGTAATATTAGTAGACGACATGATCGATACTGGAGGTACATTAGCAAAAGCTGCCGACCTAATGATCGAAAAAGGAGCATTAAGTGTTAGAGCAATTTGTACGCATGCGATTTTATCAGGTGACGCTTACGAAAAAATTGAAAACTCAAAATTAAGTGAGTTGATTGTTACCGATTCTATTCCGTTAAAGAAAGAATCAAAGAAAATTAGAGTAGTGAGTTGTGCACCTCTTTTTGCTGAAGTTATGCACATGGTGCACCACAACAATTCCATTAGTGGAAAATTTATAATGTAGAAAGCAATATGCTTAGGCTTTAGGCCGTAAGCTTTGTTACTCATTTTAAAAAGCCTTAAGCGTATTGCTTAAAGCTTAGCCAATAAGAATATTTATTAATAACTATATTTTTTTACAATGAAATCGATTACAATTAAAGGATCAGAAAGAGAAAGCGTGGGCAAAGTGTCAACTAAAGCCTTACGTAATGCTGGAGCGGTTCCTTGCGTGTTATACGGAGGAAATCAGGCAGTACATTTCTCAGCGGACGCTGCGGCATTCAAAAACTTGGTTTACACTCCAAACGCTCACACAGTTGTGATCGAACTTGGAAAAGGAAAATCATTCAACGCAATTTTACAAGATATTCAGGTTCACCCTGTATCTGACAAAATCTTACACATTGACTTCTTTCAATTATTTGATGACAAAGAAATCACTATGGAAGTTCCTGTAAAAGTTGTTGGTACATCTAAAGGTGTTCTTGCAGGTGGTGTTTTACGTTTGAACACTCGTAAATTAAAAGTAAAAGCTTTACCTAAAGATCTTCCTGATTTTGTTGAAGCTGATATTACTCCACTTGAAATGGGTAACAAATTATATGTTACTAAAGTTGGTGCTCCAGAATACAAAGTTATGCATCCAGACAACACTGTTGTTGCTCAAGTAAGAATTTCTCGTGCTGCTATGAAAGCTGCTCAAGAAGCTGCAAAAGCTGCAAAAGCTCCTGCAAAAGGAAAGAAAAAATAATTTTTTCAACTCAATACAAAAAGCATCAGTTGCAAAACTGGTGCTTTTTTTTTGTCTTTACTTTTTTTGAAGTTGCTTAGGTGCTAAGTTTCTGGTTTTAAGAGGCTAGAGAATAAAATTGCTGAAGATGGATAATCTTCATAATTTTAGTGAATTTTGCGTAATCTTTGTGCGCTTGTGTATTCATAAAAAAATCCGATTACATGACGCAATCGGATTTTTACTTTTAATTATTTCTTTTTAGAATATAATCTTATTATTTTTTACTAGACAATTGTTTTACCAAAGCTTTTAGCTCCTCTATCTGAGTTTGCTGTTCTTTAATGGCATTAATTAAAACCGGAACCATTTCAGCGTAGTTAACGCCCAGTGTTTTATTGGCATCATTTGCCACATCGACTACTTCAGGTAAAATGGTTTGTACTTGTTGTGCAGATACTCCAATTTTTACTTTTCCAGTATTGTCTTCTTTCCAGTTATAAGAAATAGGATCAATTTTAAGAACATCAGCTAAACCATATTTAAGAGGTGTAATATTCTTCTTCAAACGAATATCTGATGTTTGAATCGTACCATCAACAGCGTAGACAGTTCCCCATCTTTTACTTAAAGAACCTAAGTTTTGAGTAGTTGTTCTTGGAATAATATTACCAGTTTGATCAATTATTACTTGATCAGAGATTCCTGATGTGCTGAATCTAATGTCGCTCAAAGCAGTAGTTCCGTCACCTTTATAATAACTAGTAATTGCTGAAAAGAAAGTCAGGGCACTTGTACTGGTTTTTCCCCTCATACTTATAGAACCCAATAAATCACCAGCTACTAAATTATCTGCAGCAGCTACATTACCTCTTTGTCTATCAAATAGAAGAGAAGGAGCAGCAGCACTTGGTTTGTCATCATAACTAGTTATACGCAGAATACTTCTGTTATCAAGATCTGATCCGTCTTTTAGTATGTGTAATGGTGCTTGTGGATTAATTGTATTTATACCAAGAAAACCATAAGTCGTCAACCTCATTTTTTCAGTATTGTTGGTAATAAACGGAAGATCAAAAGCAGATTTTGTACCAAATGATCTAATTCTGTCAACACCATCTTGATCACCATTACCGTCTAATAACCATGGCATATCTGACCATTCAATTATTCCAGATTTATTTGTAGTAAGCATTCCTGGTGCGTTTACTGCAGGAACCATGTTTATTTGAGTATCTACAAGTGTTGCCCCAGTTCCTCCTGAGATAATTTTAAATACTTTTCCGCCATTATCAGGTGTTGTAGTAGTAAGATCTTTTTTTACAACATCAACAATAATATTTGCATCTAACACTTTACCGTTTCCTGTTACTGTTATAGAAGGACTACCAGCAATTAAATCTCCCTTAATTATGGTTTGCGGAGTAGAATCACCTTTGGGACCAGGTACTCCTTGTGGGCCTTCTGGTCCTTGTGGACCAGTTGATCCAATTGGTCCTTGTGAACCCGTTGGTCCGGTTGGCCCTATTGGGCCCTGTGGTCCTGTTGGGCCAGGTGCGCCTGTCGTTCCTGTCAAACCTTGAGGTCCTGTTGCTCCTGTTAGTCCAATTGGTCCCTGACCTCCGGTCGGCCCAGTTGGTCCTATCGGCCCTTGTAATCCTGTTGAACCAGTAGCTCCAGTTAATCCTTGTGGTCCTTGTGGTCCTGCTGGACCAGTTAAACCTATTGGCCCCTGAGGCCCAGTTGGTCCAATTGGTCCTTGTAATCCTATTGAGCCGGTAGCTCCAGTTAACCCTTGCGGTCCTTGTGGCCCTGCTGGCCCAGTTAAACCTATTGGCCCCTGAGGCCCAGTTGGTCCAATTGGTCCTTGTAATCCTGTTGAGCCAGTAGCTCCAGTTAACCCTTGTGGTCCTTGTGGTCCTGCTGGTCCAGTTAAACCAATTGGGCCATCAATTCCTTGTAGCCCTTGTGGTCCTGTTAGTCCAATTGGTCCCTGTGCTCCAGTTTCACCGGTTAACCCTATTTCTCCTTGTGGCCCTGTTGCACCAGTAGCTCCAGTTGCACCCTGTATTCCTGGCAATCCATCTTTTCCATCCTTACCATTTATGGGTGTCCAAGTACCATCTGAATTTTGTACATAAACAATCTCGGCTGTTTTGTCCGTATAAATGTTAATATCTTTGCCTGGGTAACCTGGCTCTCCTTTATCACCAGGAATTCCGTTGCCTTCTGCTGTTCCTATACCTGATCCTTCTCCAGAAACTGCAATTCTATACCATTTATCAACATACCAATAGTAGTAGCCAGGAATAATATCTGAAATAGTTTCTGTATTAAAAACCAGCAAGCTGTTTACATTTCCATTTGTAATTGTTGTAGTATCTGTGCTTCCTGTTAAAGAAACTCTTGGAATTAATATTCCTTTATCTAAAGCAACAACTTCTAATTGTGTCGAAGCATTTGGCTTAAGTGTGCCTATGCCTACTTGCGAATAAGCTCCGTAACTGGCTAATACAAAAAGTAATGGAAGTAATTTATTTTTCATAGTATATTCTTTATTTATGGGCGATTCAAATATTTAATTAACCCCTTTTTTGAATTAGCAAATTTCTTTTTAAGTCTTGTTGTGTTTTGCCTCTATAGGTTTTTCTTTTTATAGATTAAGGTATTTTTGTAGGTTTTTACTTTTAAAAACACAATTAGGTATTTAGCAATTTTTCTAGAAACTTAGCAGAGAAAATCATTAACGTAAAGAGTTAATTTCCGAATTAAGTTTATTTTTGCATTATGATAAAATGGATAACAAAACTGTTTTCATCAACACAAAAAGAAGAGAACATAGACAATATGAAAAAATATTTGATAGTAGGATTAGGTAATATTGGCGCTGAATACGTAAATACAAGACATAATATAGGTTTTAAGGTTCTTGATTTTTTAGCTAAAAAAGAAAGTCTTTCATTCGAAACGGCAAAGCTTGGTGCTTTAGCTGAATATAAATTTAAAGGAAGGACCTTTTTTCTTTTAAAGCCAAATACTTATATGAACCTGAGCGGAAAGGCAGTGAAATATTGGATGGATAAAGAAAATATTCCTTTAGAAAATATTCTAGTAATTACAGATGATTTAAACTTGTCATTTGGAACGATCAGAATCAGGCCAAAAGGAAGCGACGGTGGTCACAACGGATTGAAAAATATTAATCTGGTTTTAAATACGCAGGAATACACTCGTTTTAGGTTTGGTATCAGTGATCAGTTTAAAAAAGGACAGCAAGTAGATTATGTTTTAGGCGATTGGGATGAAGAAGAAAAAGCAAAATTGCCGGAACGTTTGGAGGTTGCATGTGAAATTATAAAATCTTTTGGAACAGCCGGATTAGAAAATACGATGACTGCTTTTAACGGAAAATAAAGATTTACAAGTATTTAAGTCTTAAAAAATCAAATTATCAATTAATTAAATTGAATAATAACGAAATACTATTTTCTATTCCAAAGTTAAATGTTTAAATTTGGAATAAATTATTATAAACCATAAAATCATAATATCATGGCTTTTGAATTACCACAATTACCTTATGCATATGATGCATTAGAACCACATATTGATGCTCGTACAATGGAAATTCACCATTCAAAACATCATAATGCCTATACAACAAACTTGAATGCAGCTATTGCTGGAACAGATTTGGAAGGAAAAACAATTGAAAATATTTTAATCAACTTAGATAAATCAAACGCTGCAGTTCGTAACAATGGTGGAGGATTTTACAACCACAATTTATTTTGGACTGTAATGGCTCCGAACGGCGGTGGATTGCCAACAGGTGATTTATTAGCAGCTATTGAGTCTTCTTTTGGGTCATTTGAAGAATTTAAAGCAAAATTTGCTAAAGCTGGTGCAACACAATTTGGTTCAGGATGGGCTTGGTTAACAGTTCAAAAAGGAGGAAAATTAGAAGTTGTAGGTACTCCAAATCAAGATAATCCATTAATGCCGGAAGTTGCTGGAAACGGTGGAACTCCAATCTTAGGAATGGATGTTTGGGAGCATGCTTACTACTTAAACTACCAAAACAGAAGACCAGATTATATTGAAGCTTTTTTTAATGTAATTAATTGGACAGAAGTTGCTAGAAGATTTGCTTTAGACAAATAGTCTATTCAAAGAAAATAGAATATAGAAAAAAGACGGATGATCGAAAGATTATCCGTCTTTTTTTGTCTATATTTTTTTATTTCTCTTTAGTCTATTTCTGTAATCTATATTCTCATATCTTTTTTTCTCTTCTAAAAAAAATAAAAAAGGTGGAATTTCTTCCACCCTTTTTGCCCCAAATCTACCATAAACTTAACCTACTATGTTATGGTTCAGTAAATGTATGACAGCTATTTCTATGAAAAAAACTTTTTAGATGAATGGCAAATATATCCGATTAAGTATCAGTAATCTTTTAAATGAATAGCTGAGTTTATTCCAATAAAAAAGGTGGAATTTCTTCCACCCTTTTTGCCCCAAATCTACCATAAACTTAACCTACTAATGTTATGGTTCAGTAAATGTATGGCAGCTATTTTTATGAAAAAAACTTTTTAGATGAATGGCAAATAAATCCGACAAAATGAGGATAATGATTTAGAATTGAAATACTTGAGTTTATTCCAATAAAAAAGGTGGAATTTCTTCCACCCTTTTTGCCCCAAATCTACCATAAACTTAACCTACTAATGTTATGGTTTCCCAAAAGTATTATAGCTTTTCATTTTTACCAAACAAACAGGATGAACGGCAAAAAAAACCGATGAAATGCACAAATTAACCTTTTGTTAGTATTTTATTAATACGCTCGAGCGTCTTTTCCTTCATAAAAATTCATAAATGCTCTGTTTACAACTCGATTTCCACCCGGAGTTGGATAGTCTCCTGTAAAGTACCAATCACCTAAATTTTTAGGACATGCAATATGTAAATCTTCTACCTTTTGGAAAATGATTTTTACTTCGGCATTGATTTCTGGAGAGCTTAACATTTCAGCAATTTTATCTGAAATCTCCTCAGGCGTAAACTGATCATAAATTGCTGTAACATAATTTACGACATCGCTGTCTACATAATTTTCCTGTGCTTTGCATTTTGCGTAAACTTCGTCTACTATATGGTATAAGTTTCTTTCTTTTAATAAAGCCAATGCTGCTCTAAAAGCAACAAGACCTTCTAATTTCGCCATGTCAATTCCGTAACAATCAGGATAGCGAATTTGCGGTGCCGAAGAAACAATTACGATGCGTTTTGGTTTTAAACGATCCATCATCTTAATGATACTCATTTTTAGAGTAGTACCACGAACAATACTATCGTCAATAATAACTAAATTATCGGTTGGTTTAATAACTCCGTACGTTACATCATAAACGTGAGCTACTAGATCATCACGGCTGCTGTCTTCCGTAATAAACGTTCTAAGTTTAGCATCTTTAATAGCAACTTTCTCTGTGCGGATTTTTACCGCCAATAATTCTTGCAACGTTTCAGCAGTAAGTGTGCTTCTGTTTTCTAGGATATAATTGTTTTTTCTTTGATTTAGAAAATCCTGGGCCGCTTCGACTAAACCATAAAATGAAGTTTCAGCCGTGTTCGGGATATAAGAAAAAACAGTGTTGTCTGTATCACTGTCAATTGATTCAAGAACGGCAGGCAAAATTAATTTCCCTAAATTTTTACGTTCTTGATAAATTTCAGCATCACTTCCTCTTGAGAAATAAATTCTTTCAAAAGAACAAGCTTTCTTCACAGTTGGCTCCAATATTTGTTCCATAGAAACCTTACCGCTTTTCTTAATGATCAACGCATTTCCTGGTTCGATTTCCTGCACGCTTTCAAAAGGTACGTTAAATACAGTTTGAATAACAGGTCTTTCTGAAGCCACAACAACTACTTCGTCATCTTGGTAGAAGTAAGCCGGACGAATTCCTGCAGGATCTCTAAAAACGAAAGCATCACCATGACCTAACAATCCGGCCATTGCGTAACCTCCATCTAAATTTTTGGCAGAACGTGCTAATATTTTCGCAATATCCAATCGGTCTGCAATTACAGGAGAAGCTTCTCTTTTTGAGTAACCTTCTGTCTTGCAATCTTGGTATAATTGCATTACTTCTTTGTCTAAGAAATGGCCAATTTTTTCCATTACCGTAACAGTGTCAGCCATTTCTTTTGGATGCTGTCCTAATTCAACTAAATTTTCGAAAAGCTCTTTAACATTTGTCATGTTAAAGTTTCCAGCTAAAATCAAATTACGATGCATCCAGTTGCTTTGACGTAAAAATGGATGTACACTTTCGATGCTGTTTTTTCCAAAAGTTCCGTAACGAACGTGTCCTAAAAACAATTCGCCAACATATGGAATTTCTGATTTTATTTTATTTACATCATCAGCAATTTCTGGCTTTGAAGTCAACTCTTCATTGATACGATCATTGATTTGTTTAAAAACATCCTGAATTGGCTGTGCGTGATTCGAACGAACTCTGCTGATATAGCGTTGTCCTGGCTCAACATCTAGTTTGATGCTTGCAAATCCGGCGCCATCTTGACCGCGGTTGTGCTGTTTTTCCATCATAAGATACATTTTTTGTATCCCGTAAAATGCAGTTCCGTATTTTTCTTTGTAATATTCAAGCGGTTTAAGAAGTCTAACTAAGGCTATACCACATTCGTGTTTTAAAGCGTCGCTCATTGTTTTTGTATTTTGTGTTGTTGTAAGTTGTGTGTATTAACGTAATAAAAAAGCCCCGTTTTATCGAGGCTTTTGGGCATTATATTTCTATGTCAAACTGAGTTAACGACTTAAATTGCTGTAATCGAATCGCTACTTCTGCTTTGCTTAATGTTTCCATCCTTTCAGTTCCAAATTTCTCCACACAAAATGAAGCTAAGTTCGAACCGTAAATTATTGCATTTTTCATATTGCCAAACGAAATGTTTTCGCTTTGCGCAATAAATCCTGAAAATCCGCCTGCAAATGTATCTCCAGCTCCAGTTGGGTCAAAAACCTCTTCTAATGGTAAAGCTGGTGCAAAAAATACTTCTCTGTTGTGGAATAAAAGTGCGCCGTGTTCTCCTTTTTTGATCACCACGTATTTTGGTCCCATTTCTTGAATTTTGTTTGCTGCTTTAACTAATGAATATTCACCAGAAAGTTGTCTTGCTTCTTCGTCATTGATTGTAATAACATCTACACGTTTAATAACGTCTAATAATTCAGGAAGAGCGCAGTCCATCCAAAAGTTCATTGTATCTAAAACAACTAATTTTGGTTTTTTCTCCATTTGATCTAAAACACTGCTTTGTACTAACGGATGTAAGTTTCCTAACATCACAACATCAGCATCTTTGAAGTTTTGAGGAACTTTTGGCTGAAAATCTGCCAAAACGTTTAGTTCCGTTACAAGAGTATCTCTTGAATTTAAATCGTTGTGGTATAAACCGCTCCAGAAAAAGGTTTTTCCTCCTTTTACAATTTCGATACCAGAAATATCAATATTTTTTGAAGTTAAAAGATCTAAATGTTCTTGTGGAAAATCGTCGCCAACTACAGAAACGATGGCCGATTGCAAGTTAAAAAAGGATGCTGATAAACCAATGTACGTTGCAGCACCACCTAAAATTTTATCTGTTTTTCCGAAAGGAGTTTCAATCGCGTCGAAAGCAACCGTTCCAACAATCAATAATTTATTCATTTTATGAATTTCGAATTAGGGTGCAAAGATACTTCATAAGTTGCAATATTGCAACGGTTTAAGTTCTCAAAATTTTCATAAAAAAACAATATCGTTTGCGGGACTAAAACTGTTGTAAATGAGAGAATTATATTTGAATCTTTTGAAGGATTAAAATAGGGTTTTTGGATTTAAAAAGCAATAATTATTTTTGAAAAATGCTTTGAATGTTTTGGATTGAATAGTTAAACAAAACTAGAATTTAAAAGTCGTATTTCTTATCAAAATAATTCTTCAATACTCCAACCTGAACTAAAATCATAAAAGGAACAATCAAAATAGCGTACATTATATTTTTAGAAAAATGCATTCCTGAAAATAAGGCTGAGAATTTGTTTGAATATAATTTTCCGATTTCCATATTATTGCTTCCAGAAAAAAGAGATGCATAGATAGCAAGAGCGATCAGACCGCCAAAAAGCAGAACCCAAGTTGTTTTAGAAATCAAAGGTTTATACGTTTTAATTTTACTTTTTTCAGCGGCTAAAACCTGAGTTATTACTTTTGAAGTAAAGTCAAAAGATGGCGACTCCAAAGTATTTTCGGCCATCATTTTATCAATAAGATTTTCTATATTTTTATCGCTCTCTTTCATAACACGCTACTATTTCTGGTTCTAATTGCTTTTTCAAAATTACGGCTAATTTTTGTCGGCTTCTAAATAATTTTACCTTGACATTATTAGCATTAATATTCATGATTTTACCGATTTCTTCTAAACTCTGATCTTCGAAATAAAACAAAGTCAGCAAGAAATTCTCATCACTTGGCAATAAATTTAAACAATTCTGAATCGTCTGTTTTCGTTCTTTATCTTCTAATGCACTTAATGCATTGTCCATTGTTTTAATTAAATGAGACGAAAACTCATCTATCGAAATATTATTTTCTTCCTTTTTGTTTTTCTTCAACCTGTCTAAACAGGTATTATAGGCAACCTTATAAATCCAAGTCGAAAATTTAGAATCGCCTTTAAATTTGCTTAGAGAATTATATGTTTTAATAAAAGTGTCTTGTGCAACTTCTTCAGCTTCTTCTCTGTTTTTAATCATTTTGAGTGCCAATGTAAAAATCATATCCTTATAACGATCTACCAGCACGGCAAACGCATTGGTTTCGCCCAGCAGGATTTTATCGATATAATGTTGATCACTTATTGTACTCATATTATATAGGACGACAGGTTGTTTGTTTAGGTTACAAGAAATTGAAAATAAATTTCAATTTTTAAAATTCCAAATTCCAACTTTCAAAAGCAGGCTTTACCACACTATTGTCATCTCGACGAAGGAGAGATCACACTCGAAACTCGATAACGATTAACTGTTTACTTTGCGTCCCGAAGTTTCGGGATAGTTTGGTCTCTCCTTCGTTGAGATGACAAAAACGGGACTAATATTTTAGGATCTATTTTCTAAAAGAATTTTAGAGTTTAAAATTAACTGATTATCAGTAGTTTTTGAGATTTAGAATTTAAATTTTTAAATTTTTTGCCAAAACTTGTAACCTGAATTTGAAAACCTTCGTCATATGGAGTATCAATCAATTATAAAAACACAAAAATTATGGGACCAGAAATTTTAGTACCACTTAGTCTTTTTTTGATGATCTTCGGGATTGTCTATCTTATTTATTCAACTAGAAACAGAGAACGTTTAGCACTTATAGAAAAAGGTGTTGATGCCAGTATCTTTTTAAAAGGAACAACAAAGGGTGTTTCGGTCTGGAAAGTGTTTGTAGTCAATCTGGCTTTCTTATTAATAGGAAGCGGTGTTGGAATTTTTCTGGCCTTGCTGATTACAACTTATACATCTTTAGAAGACGGTGCTGTTTATCCGTCAATTATTTTAATCATGGCTGGAGTAGGTTTATTAGCAGGATTTAGAACCGCTAAAGATTTAGATAAAGAAGAATAAGATTTTTTTAAAAGTATTATTTTAATAACGTATCGAGAATATGCTTGATACGTTATTTTTTTAATCCATTTTTGAGCCGATGGTTTCGTAATATTCATCAACAGAAAGTTTGGGCTGCATTGAAGCCATAACGGCAAGCTGATCGCAGCGTTCGTTTTGCGGATGATTGTTGTGCCCTTTAATCCATTTAAAATCGACTTGATGTTTGCGGTAGACAATTAAAAAACGTTTCCATAAATCTGGATTTTTTCTTCCTGCAAATTTCTTTTTTTCCCAGCCCAAAACCCATTTTTTTTCCACGGAATCAACGACATATTTAGAATCAGAAATTACAAGGACTTTCATGTTCGGGTTTTTTAATTTCTCTAAACCAACAATCACAGCTAAAAGTTCCATTCTGTTATTTGTAGTAAGGCGAAAACCTTCATAGAATTCTTTTTTGTGTGGTGTTCCAACCAATTCCATTACGACGCCGTAACCGCCGTTTCCAGGATTTCCTTTTGCCGCGCCATCAGTATATATATGTACTTCGTGAGTCATTTTTTTTAGACTTCTTAGATTATTAGATTGTTAGACTTCTTAGATCATTTGGATTTTTAGACTTTTAGATTTTTCTAATGAGATGTCTAAGAAGTCTAACGATATAAACAATTTATTGTTCTAAGATAGTCTGAATTATTTCTGGAAAATACTTTTGCTCCAGTTCGTGAATCTTTTCGGCTACCGTTTCAGGCGTATCCTCATCTGTCAGGGCTATATTTTTCTGAAAAATAATCCCGCCTTCGTCATAATTTTCATTTACATAATGAATAGATATTCCGGTTTCTTTCTCCTTATTATTAACTATAGCTCTGTGTATGTGCATTCCATACATTCCCTTGCCTCCATAATTAGGCAAAAGTGCCGGATGGATATTGATTATTTTGTTAGGATATTTCTCGATTATATTTTCTGGAAACTTCAATAAAAAACCTGCAAGAACTATCAGATCTGGGTCGATTTCTTGTATTTTTTGTAATACATTTCGTTCTAAAAGTTCGGTTTTTGAGAAGATTTCGACAGGAATTTGATGATTTTTTGCTCTTTCGATGACTTTTGCAGAAGGATTATTCGTAAAAACAGAAACAACTTTCGCGTTTTCAGTTTTTGCAAAATATTTTATGATGTTTTCAGCATTAGTCCCTGATCCTGAGGCAAAAACAATAATTTTTTTCATAATCGAATTTATTTTGAGAATGCAAAAAACGGAATAAAAATCGAAAATAAATAGTATTAAAAGGGCTTTCTTGAAATTAATTTTATAAATTAGTGTTACATTTATAAACTAAATCGTGGTTTTAAAATAAAGTTTTTTATTTTTGCCAACAAATTAAATTCTAAAATTAAAGATTATGTCAGACATTGCATCAAGAGTAAAAGCGATTATCGTAGACAAATTAGGTGTTGACGAAAACGAAGTTGTAACAGAAGCAAGCTTCACTAATGATTTAGGAGCTGACTCATTAGACACTGTTGAGCTTATTATGGAATTCGAAAAAGAATTTGATATTCAAATTCCAGACGATCAAGCAGAAAACATTGCTACTGTAGGTCAAGCTATTTCTTATATCGAGGAAGCTAAAAAATAATAATACCGCACCCGAATTTTAAAAATTCCAAATTTTAATCCCGAAGTTTCGGGACCAAATTCCAAAATTGGAGTTTGTTTTTTAAAAAAATGAAATTTTTAAAGGTCGGGTGTTATTATTTTTTTAAAATTTAAATTTCGATTGATTTTCAATCAAAAAGATATATTTATATTGTAATGCCCATGGCTCTTAAGTAACAATACAGTTAAGAAAGCGTGGGTTTTATTTGTTTAAAGCACAAAAAACATATTTATGGCATTAAGGCGAGTTGTTGTAACAGGATTAGGTGCACTTACTCCTATCGGGAATAATATCCAGGATTATTGGAATGCACTTGTGAATGGGGTTAGCGGAGCGGCTCCTATAACATATTATGATACAGAGAAGCATAAAACGAAATTTGCCTGCGAAGTAAAAAACTTCAATATTGAAGATTACATGGATCGCAAGGAATCTCGAAGATTAGATAAATTTGCTCAATATGCAATTGCAGCCAGTGATGAAGCTATCAAAGATGCTGGACTTACAAATGATAATATCGATAAAACAAGAGTTGGTGTTATCTGGGGAGCTGGAATTGGAGGTTTAGAAACGTTTCAAGAAGAAGTAATTTATTACGCTAAAGGTGACGGAACTCCAAAATTCAATCCGTTTTTTATTCCTAAAATGATTGCCGATATTGCTCCTGCGCACATTTCGATGCGTAATGGGTATATGGGTCCAAATTATACGACTGTTTCTGCATGTGCATCATCTGCAAATGCATTAATTGACGCTTTCAACTACATTCGTTTAGGAATGTGTGATGTTATTATTTCAGGTGGTTCAGAAGCTGCAATTACGATTGCAGGTATGGGAGGTTTTAACTCTATGCACGCTTTGTCTACAAGAAACGAAAGTCCAGAAACAGCTTCAAGACCTTTTGATGCAACCAGAGATGGTTTCGTATTAGGAGAAGGAGCAGGAGCTCTAGTTCTAGAAGATTATGAACATGCTAAAGCCAGAGGCGCAAAAATTTATTGCGAAATTGGCGGAGGCGGTATGTCATCTGATGCTTACCACTTAACAGCACCACACCCAGAAGGAATTGGAGTTATTGCTGTAATGAAAAATACATTAAGAGATGCTGGAATGAATCCGGAAGATGTTGATCATATCAACACACACGGAACTTCTACTCCATTAGGAGACGTTGCCGAATTAAAAGCAATAAGCGCTGTATTTGGTGATCATGCAAAAAATATCAATATCAATTCTACTAAATCAATGACAGGGCATTTACTTGGTGCAGCTGGAGCTATCGAAGCAATTGCTTCTATATTGGCAATGCAGCACAGTATTGTTCCTCCAACGATTAATCACAAGGTTGTAGATGAAAATATTGATCCAGCATTAAACCTTACTTTAAACAAACCTCAAGAGAGAGTAGTAAATGTTGCCATGAGTAACACGTTTGGTTTTGGTGGACACAATGCATGTGTATTGTTTAAAAAATTAGTTGATTAATTTCTGTATATGAATATTATCAAAAAAATATTTTCAAAATCCCGTTCTCTAGAAGACGGGATTTTTTTTGACACTATTCAGAAAATACTTGGTTTTCAGCCTGTTAATATCGATTTTTATAAGAAAGCTTTTACACATAGATCTTCTAATAAATTAGATCAGTCAGGACATCCAATTAATTATGAACGATTAGAATTTCTGGGAGATGCCATGTTAAGTGCTGTAATTGCAGCACACCTATTTAATAAGGCACCTAACGGAGATGAAGGTTATCTAACCAAGATGCGCTCAAAAATTGTGAGTCGAGAGCATTTGAATGAATTGGGCAAAGATTTAAATTTAGTTCGCTTTGTAGAAAGCAAAGTGCCAATTCAGCATTTTGGAGAAAATATTCATGGTAATATTTTCGAATCACTTATTGGAGCGATTTATTTAGACAGAGGATATTCGTCGTGTGAGCGATTTATTCAAAAAAGAGTTATTACGCCTTATGTCGATATTGCTCGATTAGAAGGAAAAGTAATTAGCTATAAAAGTTTGGTTATCGAATGGTGTCAGAAAGAAAAGAGAATCTTTCACTACGATATTTTTGAAGATAACGGTATAGACGGTCAGCGTTTATTTGGTGTTAAATTAAGTATAGACGATAAAGTAATCGCAAGAGCGCGAGCAACTTCAAAAAAGAAGGCAGAAGAAAAAGCATCACAAAGAGCTTATTTTGCATTTCAGGAGAAAATAGACAAGAAATAGCTACAAAATAGCTGTAACTATCTTAAAGCTATAACGTTTTCGTTTATAAATTAACAAAAACAAGCACATCATAACTATTGATGCTCCGTTAGAAATAGTATATTTACACCTTGATTTTTCATGACATGGCTATTCATAGATTGGATTTAGACGAATTTGACGAGATTGATTATTATTTAATGGCAATTCATACTTCACTAGAAGATTATAGACTGGCCTATTTTATCAATAAAATTCTTCCTATAAACTTAAGTAAGAGCAAAAACGAGATCCATGCTCAAACTAAGGAAGGAGAGGCAAATTTTTCAAGATTCTATTATTATGATTCCGAAAAAGCAGTTTCATGGAATTTGATTCAGAATAAAAATGAGATCATTTCAGTGAGTACAAATGATTTTCAGAATTTGTTTTCTAATGAAACAAGTGAGGTTTCAACAACAATTCATTTACTTCCTGAATTCAAAAAAGTAGATTTTTTCCTGAAAATAGAAAATAGCGAAGAGGCTTTAGATTTTTCAGAAATCCAAAAACAATTAAAGACTATAGAAAGTATTGCGGCTATATATGCTGTAGATACTGATAAAATAAAATCAAAAAACAATCTAATTTTTTAAAAGAAATGATAAAAACAAACAAAAAAACCAAAATTGTTGCTACACTTGGGCCTGCATGTAGTACGAGAGAGATTATCAAAGATATGATCGAGGCAGGGGTTAACGTGTTTAGAATCAATTTTTCGCATGCTGATTACGAAGGAGTAAAAGATAAAATTAGTATTATTAGAGGTCTTAACGAAGAGTTTGGTTACACAACTGCGATCCTGGGTGATTTGCAGGGACCAAAACTTAGAGTTGGGGTAATGGAAGAAGGAACAGTAGTAAATGATGGTGATGTTATTACTTTTACAACTGCTGAAGATATTATAGGAACAGCTCAAAAAGTGTTCATGAAATATCAAAACTTTCCAAATGATGTTAATCCAGGTGAGCGTATTTTGCTTGACGATGGTAAATTAATCTTTGAAATCCTTACAACTGATAAAAAGACAGAAGTTACTGCGGTAGTTATTCAAGGTGGAGAATTAAAATCTAAAAAAGGAGTTAATCTTCCAAACACTAAAATTTCTTTGCCAGCTTTAACTGAAAAAGATATTGCAGATGCTATTTTTGCTATTGAGCAAAAAGTAGACTGGATCGCTCTTTCATTCGTGAAAACACCACGCGATTTACAAGATCTTCAAGAATTAATCGCGAAGCATTCAGAATATAAAATTCCGATTGTTGCTAAAATTGAAATGCCAGAAGCTCTTGAGAACATGGATAAAATTGTAGCATATTGCGACGCTTTAATGGTTGCTCGTGGAGATTTAGGAGTTGAACTTCCTGCACACGAAGTACCATTGGTTCAAAAAGATTTGATCCGCAGAGCAAAAACAGCTAGAATTCCGGTTATCGTTGCTACTCAAATGATGGAAACAATGATTACAAGTTTAACTCCAACAAGAGCAGAAGTTAATGACGTTGCGAACTCAGTAATGGATGGAGCAGATGCAGTAATGTTGTCTGGAGAAACTGCTACAGGAAATTATCCAGTTCAAGTTATTCAAAAAATGACACAAATTTGCGAAGCTGTTGAAGATTCACCACTTATTCAAGTACCGCAAAATACACCTCAAATCAAAACAAAACGTTTTGTTACTAAAACGGTTTGTCACCAAGCGGCTTTATTGGCAAATGAAATCAAAGCTAAAGCAATTTGTACTTTAACAAACAGCGGTTATACAGCTTTTCAAATTTCAGCTTGGAGACCGGCAGCACATATTTTAGTATTTACATCAAACAGAAGAATCTTGACACAATTAAATTTATTATGGGGAGTAAGATCATACTTCTATGATAAAGATGAAAGTACAGATGATACTGTAACTGATGTTAATGAAATTGCAGTTCAAAAAGGATATGCTGTTAAAGGAGATTACTTAATTAACCTTGCAGCTATGCCAATTAAAGATAAAGGAATGGTTAATACCATGAGAGTTTCTGAAATAGAATAATTTCTTTTAGAGATATTTTAAAAGCCATTCGATATGCGTCGAATGGCTTTTTTTTTGGACTTATTTTAAAAAATATAGTCATTTAAGTACCTTTTTAAATCATTAAATTCCTTTATAATTTAAGGTAAAAGATAAATTTCTTCTTCAAAAATAGAATTTACTACAATCAAAAAATAAACTTTTAGCAAAATAAAGAACTGCTTTTTACAAAATTGGTTAAAACCACATTTAGTTTAAAGAGTTTTTTCTGCGCATTATATTTTTTGCCATTTAGGTAAAAATATCTAAATCCCTAATTAAATGATTTTTAAGTGTTGCATTTTATAAAATGCAACATCATGGAGCAAAATAAAACATTTTTGATGTTTCATTTTATAAAATGAAACAATGTCAAGCCTTATAAATGCAGTTGTTAGATTTTTTATTAACTAATTTTGAGAGACTTAAAAAAATGTTAAGAATTTTCCTGTTTCAAAAATACTCAACTTATACAGTAAAATTTGAAACATCAGTTTTCCTATTCGATTTATAAATGCCATTTATACAAAGAATTATTAACAAATTTTATTACCATGAAACAAAGTAGACTTACAAGTGGATTAAAAAATGCGATATTACTTTTTGCATTAGTGTGCTTCACAGGTTCTCAAATGGAAGCTCAAAATACAAAGAAACCCAATATTTTGATAATTTGGGGTGATGACATTGGAACTACAAATGTTAGTGCCTACAGTGATGGATTAATGGGATATATGACTCCTAATATTGATCGCGTAGGTAATGAAGGAATACGGTTTTTAGATTATTATGCAGAACAAAGCTGTACAGCAGGTCGTGCCGCTTTAATAACAGGACAGCATGGTATACGTACCGGATTGACTAAAGTTGGTTTCCCAGGAGCACCAATGGGAATGAGTCAATTAGACCCAACAATTGCAGGCGTACTTAAGCAGTTAGGATATGCTACAGGACAATTTGGAAAAAACCACTTAGGAGATCGTAACGAGAGTCTTCCAACTGTTAATGGTTTTGATGAATTCTTTGGAAATCTGTATCACTTAAATGCAGAAGAAGAACCAGAATTACCAGATTATCCTAAAGATCCAGCATATTTAAAACAATATGGACCTAGAGGTGTACTAAAATGTACCGCCACAAATGTTGATGATCCGACAATTACGGATCCACGTTTTGGAAAAATTGGGAAGCAAAAAATTGAAGATACCGGAGCTCTTACTAAAAAGAGAATGGAAACTATAGACGATGAAACTGTTGCCGCCGCTATTGATTTTATTAAAAGACAAAATGCTGCTGGAAAACCTTTCTTCGTTTGGTGGAATGGTACACGTATGCACTTGCGTACACACGTACGAGCAGAACATCGTGGAAGATTCACACACGGAGACAGTGAATATATGGATGGTATGATCGAGCATGATTTAACTGTTGGAGAACTTTTAAAAGTTTTAGATGATTTAGGAATTGCAGACAATACATTAGTAGTGTATTCTACAGATAACGGTCCTCATATGAATACATGGCCTGATGGTGGTTATACTTCTTTCCGTTCTGAAAAAAACACCAACTGGGAAGGCGCATTTAGAGTTCCTTGTATGGTACGTTGGCCAGGCGTTATCAAGCCAGGTCAGGTAACTACTGAAATGATGAGTCACAATGATTGGTTTCCAACTTTAGTGTCTATAGCAGGAGAACCTGATATTGTAAATAAAATGTTGAAAGGTTATAAAGCCAATGGAAACACATACAAAGTACATTTAGACGGATATGATCAATCTGCATTTTTAGAGGGAAAAACACCAACAAGTGCAAGGGACCGTTTCTTTTATTCTGATGATGATGGGTTACTTGTAGGCATGCGCTTAGGAGATTATAAATATGTTTTTGCAGAGCAGCGTATGCAGGGAACTATGGGATTGTGGGCAGAACCTTTTACAAAACTGCGTTTGCAAAAAATATTTAATTTATATCTTGATCCTTATGAAAGAGCAGACTTTACTTCTAATACCTATTGGGATTGGATAATTAACCATATAGGTAGTGTATATGGAATGAATGTAGAAGTAATGAAATTTGCATCAACTTTTAAAGAATATCCTCCTCGCTCAATACCGCCAAGTTTTTCTCCTGTAACTATTATGGAAGAAACTCTTGATCAAATTAAATTGGAAAAAGCAATAAATCAGTCAGCTTCAAAGAAAAAATAGATATCAAAATAGAGCTTGAGTTCCTATAGTTCAAGCTCTATTATTTAAAAAAATCAACATCATGTATAGAAAAATATATATAGTGTCCCTATTTTTATTTTTACTTACTTCATGTAAAAAGTCTGATAATGCTGTAACCGTAAACCCAAAAGACAGTACAGCAGTTGTTGCAAATAGTGATGATCCGCTGCCAAGCTGGAACGACGGAACATTAAAAAGTGATATTCTTTCTTATGTAAAAAAAGTAACTACAAAAGGAAGTGCTGATTTTATTCCGATCGAAAACAGAATTGCCACTTTTGATAATGACGGAACATTATGGGCTGAAAAACCATATGTCCAGGAACTATTTGCTTTTTACAGAGTAAAAAAAATGGTAGAAGCAAATCCGGATTTGGCTAAAAAACAGCCTTTTAAAGCAGTTGTTGAAAAAGATAAAGCATTTTTTGAAAAAGGCGGAGACAAAGCACTAATTGAACTTGTTGCAGCAACTCATACCGGCATGACCGAAGACCAGTTTGAAGCTTCTGCCAAAGAGTTTTTTGCTGGAGCGAAATATCCAGGCAAAAACGTTTCTCTGAAACAAATAAGGTATCAGCCACAATTAGAACTGCTGCATTACCTGCGTGCAAACGGATTTAAAACTTTTATTGTTACTGGCGGAACTATTGAATTGGTTCGTGCAATAGCTGCAGATTTCTACGGAATTCCAAAAGAGCAAGTGGTAGGAACTTCCTTCAAATACAAATTTGATGATGCTGCAAATACCATAAAAAGAGAGCCTGCTTTAGATCAATTTAATGATAAAGAAGGAAAACCTATAGGCATTCAATTGCATATTGGTCAACGACCTGTTTTTGCCTGTGGCAACGAAGGCGGAGCAGGCGACCTTGCAATGCTTAGATATTCTCAAGGAAGTAAATATCCTTCTTTTCAATTAATTATAAATCATAATGATTCTATAAGAGAATACAATTACCAAGAAAAAGACAACCTGTCATTAAATACTGCTGCAAAATACAAATATCGTGTAATCAGTATTAAGGATGATTGGAAAAAAGTTTTTGCAGATAAATAATTTGAATTTAGTTAGAAATCAAAATGAAACGACTTTTTACATTTAGTTGTTTCGTTTTGGTTTTAAATGATTAAGAATCTTTAAATGAATTATTATGAAAGGCATAAGATCTCATATTTTCAAAAAATTGTTATGCACCACCATTTTTCTTTTGCCATATTTTGCCGCTTTTGCCCAGGATGAACCAAAAGGCGGAGCAAGTGCTCAAGAATTGGCAGATAAATTAGCAAATCCCGTTGCAAGTTTAATTAGTGTTCCATTACAAAACAATCTTAGTTATGGTATTGGACCATTTAACGGATCAAAATATACGATAAATATACAGCCCGTAATTCCTTTTAAATTAAGTGATAATCTTAATTTAATTACACGTTATATTCTTCCGGTTGTAGACCAAAGAGATATTACAGGAGAAAATACGCATCAATTTGGATTAAGTGACGCGACTGTAACGGCATTTTTTGCACCCAAAACAAAAGGACTTATTTTCGGGTTCGGACCTGCATTTTTGATTCCGACAGCTACAGATGATTTTTTAGGGACAGAAAAATTTGGAGTTGGACCCAGTATGTTAGTTATGCATCAGGGTAAAGGACTTTCTGTGGGTTTTATAGCCAATCAAATTTGGTCAGTTGCGGGCAATGAAGACCGTGCCGATTTTAATAGTTTTTATACACAAATCTTTCTTTCGCACAGTTACAAAAGTGGGGCGAGTTTAGGCGTAAATGCCGAAATTACTCAAAACTGGGAAGCCAATACAACCTTAATTTCCTTAAATCCATCCATTGGAGCCGTTACCAAATTAGGAGATCAAGTCGTTCAGTTTGCTGTTATGCCCCTGATACCAATTGTTGGACCTCATGAAATTAAACCCGATTGGGGATTAAGAGCTGTAGTCGCTTTTGTATTTCCAGGCTCTTAAAAGTTTTCCTGACATTTATTATCGAATAAGAGTCATTGTATTATCCAGTTAATCCAAATACAAAAACTATGAAAAATAATTTTCTCATTATTTTGGCATCCTGGTGCTTGATTGTAATAAGCGGATGTGAAAAAAAAACTATCATAAATGAAAAATCTCCATCAGATACTACAACAGTTGTAGCGTCTGAGTTTGGAACTTCAATAAAGATGGATGGTGAATTGCCTTCAAAAGAATCAATTCCGGCATTATTTGATGAAATGGATTTTCAGCAGGCAACGCAATGTTATTTATGGGGGCTTCCGATTGTGGCTTTCGCCGAATGGCAGCAGATTCATTACAAAACATTTAATGCAACCAGTAATGACCTTGTTTTTTATAATACTTACAATGACCGTTTAGGAATTCTAACAGGAAATGCTACAACGCCTTATATCATGTCATTTATTGATCTTGCTGCAAACGGACCAACGGTTATTGAAATGCCAGCTGGACATACTGCAGGCGGTCTTGGCGATTTCTGGCAACGTGAGCAGGCAGTAATTGGAGAAATGGGGCCCGATAAAGGAAAAGGAGGAAAATATATTTTAGTGCCGCCAACAATGAAAGATTTCAAACCAGCAGGATATTTTATAGTGCCATGTACGACAGTAAATATGTTTTTTGGATTCAGGGCATTAGATCCAGATCCAAAAGCAACTGAAACGTTGGTAAAACAAGTAAAAATTTATCCATACGCACAACGCGCCAATCCAACACCGACAAAAGTGGTAAGTCCGCCGGCAGGCAAAAAATGGTACGGAATTCAGCCAACAGGAATTGCCTATTGGGAACGCCTTCATGCTATTTTACAAAACGAACCAGTCGAAGAACGCGATCGTTTTTTCATGGCCTGGCTTAGAAATCTCGGAATCGAAAAAGGCAAACCTTTTACGCCAGACGAACGTCAAAAGAAAATTTTAATTGCCGCTGCTGCGAAAGGACAACAAATGGCCATGGCAAATTCTTTCAACAAAAGATTCGCAGCTGTAAAACACTGGCCAGATAAAAAATGGGATTATGTAATGATTATTAAAGATCCGTCGCAACATGCCGATAATTACGATGAATTCTTCGAAAGAACTTCTTATTTCTATGAAGCCGTTACGTATTCAAAAGCGATGATTACCAAAATTCCAAATGTGGGTCAGGCGTATTTAGGCTCGTATTATGACAGTGAAGGAAACTGGTTAGACGGCGGTAAAAATTACACGCTGAAAGTTCCTGCAAATCCGCCGGCAGTTAATTTCTGGTCGATTACGGTTTACGATACAGCAACGCGCTGTTTGATTGATAATCCGCAAAAGAATGCCGATTTATCTTCTCGCAAGGATCTGATAAAAAATGCAGATGGCTCTGTTGATTTGTATTTTGGGCCAAAAGCTCCGGCAGGAAAAGAGAAAAACTGGGTGCAGACTTTACCTGGAAAACACTGGTTTACTTATATGCGTTTTTATGGGCCGACAGCAGCTTATTTCGATAAGAGTTGGAAAATGGATGATATTAAAGAAGTGAAATAAACAGTAACCGACAAATCAATTAAAATGAAAAAGCAAATAACTTTATTTCTCTCGATCCTGATATTGATAGTTGTTTCGTGTAAAAAAGATAAAAAAGACGAAACTGTTGTCAATTCAGATGCATCTATTTCAGTTGATTCTGCCAGAGCAATTGCAAAAGAAGCCTGGATTTATGGTTTTCCTATATTCTACAATTACAAAACGGTATATTCTTATGCTTTAGATAAAAACAATCCAAATGGTGCGAAGAACTTTAATACTTTTAAAAATTATTCTAACAGTTTTACAGCATTAGATACCACCATTGTAACGCCCAATAATGATACTCCATATTCTTGGGCAATATTAAATCTTTCAGATGAACCTGTAGTACTGGAAGTTCCTGAAATTACAAACAAAAGATATTATGTTATGCAGCTTATAGATGCGTACACCTATAATTTTGCCTATGTAGGTTCAAGAGCTACGGGAAATAAGGCGGGTAAGTACCTTGTTGCAGGTCCTAAATGGAAAGGAGAAACGCCTAAAGGCATCGATAAAGTTTTTACTTCTGAAACTAATTTAGTAACGATTTTGGGACGTACCGAAATGGATAATGTAGGTGAAACAAACGTTATCAAAAAAATTCAAAGCGGTTATCGCTTAATTCCGTTGCACGAGTATAGCAAAACCACGGCTCCGGAAGCAGTAAAATATGCTATGCCTTTGCCAGAATGGAAAGAAGCCGATTATAAATCACTTGAATTTATCAATGTTCTTAATTCTTTACTGCAATACACCGTTCCTGATAAAAGTGAAAAAGAACTTTTAGAACGTTTTGCCAAAATCGGAATTGTTCCGGGCGTTCCTTTCGATAAATCTAAATTCTCTCCCGAGATTCTTAAAGCCATTGGACAAGGTATTGCGGAGGGAGGAAAAGTTTTAGAAGAAAGTATTAGTAAAACCACAAGTTCCCTTAATCTTTTTGGTAGCCGGGCTGATTTAAAAAACAACTATGTTTCACGAGCTACTGCTGCTGCAATGGGAATATATGGCAATACAAAAGAAGAAGCAGTTTATGTGGGCTCCATGAATGATAAAGATGGAAAACCATTAGACGGTGCCAATAAGTATGTCCTTCATTTTAAGAAAGAACAATTACCGGCTGTAGATTATTTTTGGAGTATAACCATGTACAATTTGCCACAACGTAATTTGGTAAAAAATCCAATTAACAGATATTCGATAGGCGATCGTACAAAAGGAATTAAGTACGAACCAAATGGAGATTTAATTATCTATCTGCAAACGGATTCGCCTGGAAAAGACAAAGAAAATAATTGGCTGCCATCGCCTCAAAAAGGAGGTTTTAACATTATTGTCAGGCTTTATGGACCAGCCAAAAATGTTACAAGCGGAGAGTGGAAAATACCATTACCAGAAAAAACAAATTAGCAGCAAAAATGTAAGCTTTACAGACAAAGTGATCAGGAGTAAAATGGGTATTATGGCTGAAAAATTAGAAAATATCGAAAATCTATTTGATCCAGCAGCATCAAAAGCGACACGTTTCGAAAAAGGCGTGGCTATCAGAAAAATTACGCCTCGTTCGTCGCAGCAAGAATGGAATCCATCAGAAAATCGAGAAGATCCTGTCGAAATTTTGATAAAAACAAGTATAGGAAGGATGGAAAGTTTATTGCCAATTCGCTACAGCCGCATGATGGAATCGCCTTTTTCATTTTTTAGAGGAGCTGCAGCAATTATGGCTGCTGATTTGAGACACACACCTAATACCGGAATAAATTTACAGCTTTGCGGCGATTGTCATTTAATGAACTTTGGAGGATTTGCAACACCAGAGCGCAAATTGGTTTTTGATATAAATGATTTTGACGAGACATTTCCCGGCCCATGGGAATGGGATGTAAAAAGACTTGCAGCAAGTTTTGCCATTGCCGGAAGATGGAGAAAATTTTCGAATAAAACCTGTAAAGAATTTGCATGGAATGTTGCCGACAGTTATAAAAGGCATATGCTGGATTACAGTAAATTATCGGCACTTCAAATTTGGTATGCTGATATTGATTTAGCTGAACTTATTGAAAGAGGAGAAGATGAAGAACTTAAGGAATTTCAGCAAAAGCGAATAAAAAAAGCAGCAGAATATACAGCTCATGAAAAAGAGTTTGCAAAAATGACGTATCAAGATGGTTCTCGAGCTCGGATAAAAGATGATCCGCCATTAATTTTTCATCCTTCAGGAGAAGAAGGAAAGCGAATTTTAAAAGAAGCGGAAATCGTTCATAAACGCTATATACAAACTTTATCTGATGAAAAAAAAGTGCTTTTAAGTAGGTACAGTTTGCATGACTTGGCAATAAAAGTGGTAGGCGTAGGAAGTGTAGGAACACTTTGCGGAATCAGTTTATTGATGTCGGCTACGGGAGAACCTATTTTTTTACAATTTAAAGAAGCTAGAAAAAGTGTTTTAGAAGAAAATGTAAATGCAAAAAGCAAATACACCCATCAGGGCGAACGAATCGTAATGGGGCAGAAGCTGATGCAGTCTGCTTCAGATATGTTTTTGGGATGGACAAATGATGATCACAATAAGTTTTTCTATATAAGGCAGCTTCGAGATGCTAAAGTAAAACCTATTCTCGAAATCATGAAAGCAAGAAATATGGTTGATTATGCTAAAGCCTGCGGTTGGGCACTGGCGCGAGCACATGCCCGTACAGGAGATCCCTCAGAATTATCAGGATATATTGGGAACAGTAACGAATTTGCCAATGCCATTTCTAGATTTTCTATGGCTTACGTCGATCAAAATGAAGCCGATTATAATAAAATGTTAGAAGCTATAAAAGAAGGAAGATTGCCAGTTTCTGCTGAAATCTAACTTTTGCATTAATTAAAAAAGGTAAGTATGAGTAAAAAGTTTTTATTTTTAATAGGCTTGTTGATTATAACAATCACAGCTAAAGGGCAAACGCAACGTATTGATTCTACTGCTGTTTTTATATTAAACAGAACTACTGAATCATTGCAGTATATAAAATCATGCAGCTTCAAATCGACATTGACTTATGATGTTTTTAATGAAAGCCTGGGTTTAATCAAGCATTCTGTAAATGAAAAAGTATCGATTAAATTTCCAGATAAAATGAAAATCATTTCGTCAGGTGATAAAGGAAATCGAAGCTTGTGGTACAATGGCAAAACATTGAGTTATTACTCTTTTGATAATAATACGTATGCCGATACGCCAGCACCCAAATCAGTTATTGAAACCATTGATGAAACCAGCAAGAAATTTGGAATCGAGTTTCCGGCTGCTGATTTTTTCTATGAATCGTTTCTAGATGATTTGAGATCAGAACAAGGAAATTTGATCTATTTAGGAAAAACAATCATCGATGACAAAGAGTGTTATCATATTGCAGGAACAGATAAAAACAAAAGTTTTCAATTCTGGATTTCGAATGATGATTTTTTTCTGCCTCTAAAAATGGTGATAATTTATACTAGCGATAAAGATAAGCCACAGTACGAAGCTGTTTATAAAGATTGGATTATAAATCCTGATTTTCCTGATTATATGTTTGAATTTATAGCACCTCCAAAAGCTTCAAAGGTGAAAATTTTACCGAGAGAGATAAAAAAATAATCATAATAATTCTACAATCATGAAATTAGATCTATTAAAACATATAAAATCCTTGATTCTTGCTGTAGTATTTGTAATAATGCTATTACCAGAATCTGCAAATGCACAGCGTTTCGGGCATTTTACTCCACATGCCGTAATGCCAAGGCCAATGCCATTTCATCCGCCGGAGCCAAGACCGATTCCTCCGGGACCGCGACCTATTCCGCCAGGGCCAAGACCTATTCCACCCGCACCAAGACCAATACCGCCACATCCATATCCTAGGCCATTGCCTCCACCGCCGTTTCACCCGTATCCGGTACCATATCCCTATATTTATCATCCGTTTGTTCCGTACTATTGGGGACCAACTTGGTATCCAATCGGGTTCTTTGCGGCGACATTAACGACGGCTGCAATTGTAATTACGATAGAGAACAATCAGTATAACTATGATGAAGGAGTTTATTATGTAAAAGATTCTGGCGGATACAAAGTGGTTCCTGCGCCAATTGGAGCGACAATTTCAGAACTGCCAAAAGGCTATGTCACGATTAATGTCTCGGGAAAAGACTATTACTATTATGGAGGAACTTATTATACTAAAGACTCCACTAAATATAAAGTGATAAATGCACCTGTAGGCGCTGTCGTTACGCATCTTCCCGAAGGTTCTGAAGAGAAAACAATAGACGGGCAAAAATATATGATTTACAATAATGTTTATTACCAGCCCATATCAAAAGATGGGCAAGACAGTTATGTTGTTGTTCAAGGAAAATAAAACAAAAACTGTGAGCTTGTTTCTATTATAAATTGTGCCTAATTATGTCTAACGAAATAAGTAAGAATTTTACGATTCTGCTATGTTAATTAAAGAAAATAATTTATCTTTGAGACTATGGTAATGTATTGTATTATAGCATTTTGTGTAAAACTCACACTTGTTTAATACGATTTTACGCTCATTTTAAGATTTGTTGAATTTTAATAATTTCAAGTTAAACAAAATTTAATTGCTAATTTAAAAAATTACAAAATGAATATTAAAAGAAAGAATCTTCGAATAATAATCCCAATACTTTTTTTGGGTTTAATTTACAGCTGTTCACCAACAGTAAGTGTTACTACAGATTATGATCATGCTGCCAATTTTGGCGAATATAAAACATTTGCGGTTTATGATTTAAGAGCACAGGAAGGACAGGTAAATCAGCTAAATGTTGATCGGGTTACAAAGGCAATTCGCGCAGAGATGATAGCCAAAGGATTTACAGAAACCAGCAGTAACCCAGATTTAAAAGTAAATGCTGTTTCTATCCTAAAAAACAAAACACAAGTTACAGCCGACAGCAATTTCTATGGTTACGGCGGTATGTATCGTCCGTACGGATATTGGGGAGGAGGCGCCATGATGGGTGGCGGTTCTACCACATTTAATACCTACGATTATGTTGACGGATCACTGGTAATTGATATTGTATCAACCAAAACACAAAAACTGGTTTGGCAAGGCATCGGAAATGCTCAAATTGACAGTAAACCAGATAATCCAGAAGAATTTATTGCTGGTGCTATCAAAAAAATATTAGCAGGTTTTCCTCCAGGAGCAGCAAAAAAATAGCTTAAGGCTTGTTCTATAAAAGTTATGCTTATCTGTAGCAGGATAAGTATAACTTAAGCAAAGTACGCATCACTTTCTTAGTTATTCTTTTTAATAAGATAAAGATATTCCATAACCTAAGCTTAAATATATGCTCGATATAGTACTTTCACTTTTCTTTTTTATAGCTACATTGGTTGGCTTTGCAACATCGTTTATGGTCTTGTTTTCGAAAAAAAATTATTCAAAAAGTTTTTTCTTAGGCCTATTCCTGTTCAGTCTAGCAGTTGTAAGTATCTATAATTTTTATTTATCGGCCAATATTTTTAAGCACTTCCCTGATCTTTTTATGATCACAAAATCCTTTATCTTTTTAGTAGCTCCTTCTGCTTTTTTATATGTGAGAAGTGTTTTATTTTCAGATCGAATATTTAAAAAACACGACTGGCTTCATTTTTTGCCTTTCCTTTTATATTTCAGCTTAACGGTTTTTGTCTGGATAGGAAATGTTATTGACCTTCATATTGCAGAACACCTTTCGGCTAAAATAAAAAGTCCTTTCTCGATGCTGAGTTTAACGATTTGGCTTATGTACGCATTTTGTCAGACAATGATGATTTTGAGTTATGATTTAAAAAAATTCAAAGAAAATCATTTTAATCGTATCAAAGTTTTAAGCTGGATCAGGCTATATAATTTAATGATATTATTTTTGTTCTCTACACTTTTTGTTCATTATTTCTTGACTAATAAGATCGACAGTATCGATTTCTCCTGTTACATTCTTATTTCATCTGTACTTGTTTTTACTGTTGGATGGCTCTATTTTAAGCCACAGATTTTTTATGATCCGAATGAAGAAAATGAGATAGAAGATAGTGCTGAAAATTTTGATTTGAAAGAAAATCATCTGATTCTGATAAAATCATCTGCAAATAAAAACGTCTTGCCCTTGATAAAGGAATTAACAGATGAAAAAAAACAAATATATCTGGACAAATTAGAAAGCATTTTTGCCTCAGAAGAGCTCTTTTTAAAGAAAGATTTAGTAATTCGAGATATTTCAGATGCTACAGGAATCTCAGTACATCATATTTCTAATTTAATTAATTCAGAGTTCAACCTGCACTTTCAGGATTATGTGAATTTAAAGAGAATTGAATATTTCAAAGAAAAAATAAACGACCCAGAATGGAAAGATCTATCTCTTGAAGGCATGGCCTGGGGTTCTGGTTTTAAATCGAGAACAACATGTTTTAGAGCTTTTATAAAACATACCGGGAAATCGCCTTCAGAATACTTCAAGGTTATTCGAATAAATCCTGATAAAACAAATACTTTTTATTTAAAACAATCTTCAAACTGAGAAACAATGTTTGCAGAGATTGGTTGTCAAGGCTCATTAATTTTTAATACGAATGCAATGAAAACGAAATTAAATCAACAGCGACAAGCAATAAATTCAGTTTTTTTACTCTTCATATTGGTTTGTTTTTCCGCCAATGCGCAGCTAAAAGGCGGTCATATTCTTGGCGCCATGGGACTGCAGTCCGGAACGCAAACCCCAGCAAATACACTTAGTGTTTATATTCCAGGATATTTTTATACAGCCTCGTCTTTAAGAGATGCCAACGGAGACAAAGCAATTGTAAATCCAGATTTAACCATGACGATTACAGGCGCGGGTGCATCGTATGTAAGTGATTTTAAAATTTTAGGAGCTAATTACGGAGCGACTATTTTGCTTGCTTTTGCCGCCAATACAATTCAAGGAAATAATACAAATGTAAATAACTCTTTAGCTTTTACAGATATGTATGTACAGCCGCTTCAACTGGGCTGGCATCATAAAAGGGCTGATTTTGTCTTTAGTTATCAAATGTATTTGCCAACCGGAAAATTTGAAGCTGGAGCTTCAGACAACAGCGGTCTGGGCATGTTTATGAATGAATTTTCAGCAGGAACAACTTTGTTTTTTAACGATAAAAAAACGTTTCATTTTTCAGCTTTAGCATCTTACGAAATAAATGGAAAAAAGAAAGATACTGATATAAAAACCGGAGATATTTTAAGTGTTGAAGGCGGTTTGGGAAAAACATTTTATATGATGAATGCTGAAAAAACGGCTCCAACCGGAATATTAAATGCAGGTTTAATTTACTATCTGCAATACAAAGTAACCAGCGATAAAATTCCACTGCCGATTGTTGGTGTTGTAGAAGGTGAAAAAGACAGAGTTGGCGGTATTGGTGCTGAGATCAATTATTTTCATATTGGCTGTAAAACTTCTGCTGGATTACGCTGGATAGGCGAGGTCGATGCTATAAACAGATTTCAAGGAAATACCTTCTTTCTTACTTTGGCCCATGTATTCAGCTTTAAAAAAGAATAATGCTCTAACAGAATTTAGAGAATAAGAGGAATTCTAAAGCGAGTAAAATGAGAAATAAATAGTCAGATTCTACTACTATGAAAAAAACAAAATCCTTTCAGAAAATCATTCTCGCAAATCTCTTTTTTATTTTATCATTTTCAATGGTAGGACAAAAATATAAAATCAGTGTTAGAGATTCTCTTGATCATGCTATCGATTTAAGCGATTATATTATTTATGCACACGGTTTTATAGTCGTGCCAACTGTCATAACAGAGCCTGCTTTAGGCGGAATTGGCGGTGCAATTGTGCCAGTTTTTCTTAAAAAACACGCGCCAGTTATTGATGAAAACGGCAAAAAACGATTTATAAATCCAGATATCACGGGTGGAATCGGAATGTATACCGGAAATAAAAGCTGGATGGTAGGCGGTTTTCGTTCAGGAAGTCTTATAAAATCCAGAATATTATATCGTGTTATGGCCGGTTATGGCGATATGAATTTATCTTTTTATGCCAACAATTTGCCAAACCAAAAGGATCAGGAATTTAAGCTCAATTTTAAATCTACTGTTTTTTATACACAATGGCTAAAACAATTCAGGAATGCAAAATGGAGTGCTGGTCCTCAATACCTCTTCTTGAATTCTAATATCAAATTGCCCGACATAAACCTCCCACCGCCTTTTGTACAGCCAAAAGATGTCAATAGTTTGGTAAGCCAATTAGGAGGTGCGATTCAGTTTGACGGTCGGGATAATATTTTTACACCTGATAAAGGAGTCAGAATTCAGTCTGATTTCTTTTGGTCAGATAATGCAATTGGAAGTGATTATGATGCTTGGCGATTGAATTTTTCTGCCATTGGTTATACGCCGATAACCGAAAAATTAATTCTCGGACTTCGGTTTGAAGGTGAACAGGCTTTTGGAAATCCACCGTTTTATTTATTGCCAGGAATTAATTTAAGAGGAATTCCGATGGGAAGATATCAAGGAAAAACAAGTTTAGTGGCTGAAGCCGAATTCCGATGGGATTTTTACAAGCGATGGAGTATAATGGGCTACGCTGGTGGTGCAAACGCTTTTGATGACTGGGATCAAGCCTTTGATAAACCTTTAGAATACAGTTACGGAACCGGTTTCAGGTATTTATTAGCGCGAAAATTCAAACTAAGAATGGGAGTTGATGTTGCAAAAGGACCGGAAGATTGGGCGTATTATATTGTTTTTGGAAGTAATTGGCTGAGATAAATGTTTAATTAAAAATTCAAATTCGCGATAATTGCTACCGGAATTTGAATTGATGTTGGCAGTAAAAAAACTTTATTTCTTCCAATACGGTTTAATAATTTTGTTTTCTTTATGGCTTAAAGCCAATAATATAATCGTACCAACAGAGCAGAATAATAATGCCTGAATTGATCCTTCAGGACCAAATTCACCGCCGGTAATCCATGCAGAACCTTCTATTTTTGAAACCAGAAGACTTGTTCCTTTTTCATTTCCCGATGTTATGGCTCCAAAAATTCCAGATTGCATAAAATTCCACGCAAAGTGCAAAGCGATCGGAAACCATAAATTGCGGCTGTAAATATAAGCTGCACCTAATAATAAACCCGCCTCAATAGCAACAGATAATCCAGAAAGTAAAGTAGCATGCAGATTTACTAAATGCAGTGCGCCAAAAATCAATGCCGAAATAAACAGCGCTGCATAACTTCCGAGTTTTTCTTCCATAACTCTAAAAAGGATTCCGCGAACTAAAATCTCTTCAATGATTGCAGCAGTAAAAGCCACCGTAAGCGGAATAACAATAAACGAAACAGGATTTAGAGCAGTAACCATATAATCGCCATTTATATAAATAATCCAAATGGTCAGTGATTGCAAAACAACTCCAATTAAAATTCCGATGATTAAATTTCGCCCAAGTCCTTTTAAAGCGAATTCTGTTATTTCTCTTTTTTCATATTTTTTAAAGAAAATAATATAGCTTGTTAAAGCTAAAGCAGAAACAATAATTCCTTTTATAAGATTTCTTAAATCGCGGTTAATTGGTGTTAAGAGCAATAATTTTCCAGCAATAGCCTGACCAATATTTATAAAGAGAAGACAAACGATTAAGGCTAATACAATTTTGGTTAAAGGGAAATTAAAGATTTTTTGTTTTGCAGTTAAAGTTTCCATTTTGATTTGGTTTAGGTTTTAATTTGAAACAAAGGTATATTACACCTAAACCAAAAAATAGAATGAAATTTGCCTCTTATAATTTTTGGAATTGTTTGGGTAAAAATCCGGTTTGATTTTTAAAAGTTCTGATAAAATGACTTTGATCTGCAAAACCGCATTGAAAACTTATTTCAGTCAAATTACTTTGGTTAGATGCTATCAGCGAAAGCGAACGGTCAATTTTTATTCTGCGCATGTATTCGCCCAAAGTACAGCCAAAATATTTCGGAAAATGTTTTGAAATCGTAATCGGATTCAATTGTAAAACTTGCGCTAAATCTTGCAGATTGGGATTTTCATTCCAGCAGTCGTTTAGCAACTCGGTTAAGCTTTTAACCCAAAACGGACTTTTTTCAAATTTTTCTAAATGATTTACTGAGTTTGATAATTGCGCAAACAACATATTAATGGTGTCGCCAGAAAAAGCATCGGCAACAAGAGATTCTTTAAAAATCTTTAAAATTAAGAATTTGGCAAGTGATGCATTTTGAAGCGATTTCTCAATAATAGCTTCGCTTATTTGAAGTTCTTTCAGCAGATTTTCTTCAATTTCAATATTAATATTTTTAGATGGAAAAAGCGTATTGTGATTGAGATGAAGTTCATCACTATGATAAAAAAGTAAAGAACCCGGACCAACTGCTTCGCTGTAATTTTTTCGTTTTTCAGAGGTACCACCTCGCAAAAAAAGAGTAATATGTGCATTATTGTGCGAATGCCAGCCATCGTAAACCTTATTTTGATACTCGGTTTCGACCACTGCAATTCCTTGCATATTGTTGAATATGTTTTTGGTATTTCCTAAGTATTTCTCTTTTTCGAGTTCGTACATATTCAGTTTATTGCAGGCAGAATCAAGAGCCAAAATACCACTTTATTTACATATAAATTTACTGTTTATGTTTTTTAAAGTTAAGTTTCAATTCATTTCAAAATTATCCAATTATCAAATTGACACATTCTCTAATTAGAAAATTGTCTTTTGCATATTTTGTAAGGTTTTATAGCTTAATAAAAACATTGTGTAAACATTAACGCGAAAGTGTTAGTTTTTTTACTTATTATTTAATTGATTTGTAACAAAAATTAATTAAAGGTTACTAATAAGTTAACTATTTAAATCATTGATTATGTATAAAATTACGATGAAATCAGTTTTCGTTGCATCGGCTTTTTTAGTTGGTGTGAGCAGCTGTTTTGCGCAGGATGTTTTGGTGAATTCGCTAAAGCTAAATGCAAGTGATAAAAGTAAAGAGAACTTTAAATTCACAGAGCAGATTAATTTAGGAACAACTTCGGTAAAAACACAAGGTTCTTCAGGAACTTGCTGGAGTTATTCGACAAACTCTTTTTTAGAGTCAGAAATGATTCGTTTAGGAAAACAGCCGGTAGAATTATCTCAAATTTACGCAGCGAGAAATGTGTATGTTGAAAAAGGAATTAATTATGTGCGTATGCATGGAGCAGTTACTTTAGGTGACGGAGGCGCTTTGCATGATGTAATTAACATGTATAAAAAATACGGAACGGTGCCAAGAGAAGTTTACACAGGCTTAAACTATGGAACTGATAAAAATAAATTTGGCGAAATGGCTGCACTTATCGAAGGTGTTTTAGGTGCTGTTGTTAAAAACCCAAATGGTGAATTAACACCAAACTGGCAAAAAGCATACGCTGCTGTAATCGATTCTTATTTAGGAAAAGTACCGGATAATTTTACGTATAAAGGAAAAAGTTATACGCCGCAATCTTTCGCTAAAGAAGTAGTTGGAATTAATCCTGACGAATATATCGAAATGTCATCGTTTACAACTTCTCCATACTACCAAAAAACAACAATGATGGTGCCGGACAACTGGTCATTTGATCAGGTGTATAATGTAAAAGTTAATGACATGACTGATGTTATCGACAACGCATTGAAAAAAGGATATACTGTAGCTTGGGCAACTGATGTAAGTGAGAAAAGCTTTAGCTGGAAAAACGGTGTAGCTTATGTTCCGATGAAAAAATTCGATGACATGACCGCTGAAGAAAAAGCAGATATGTTTAACGGACCAAAACCAGAACCAGAAATAACGCCAGAAATGCGCCAAGCTGCGTTTGATAATTATACAACAACAGACGATCACGGAATGCATATTATTGGTCTAGCCAAAGATCAAACCGGAAGAGAATATTACATCGTAAAAAATTCTTGGGGAGAAACAAACGACTACAAAGGTTTCTTGTTTGTAACCAAAAATTTCGTAAAATATAAAACTACTGCTTTGTTAGTAAATAAAGGAGGAATTCCAACTGAGATTGCTAAGAAGTTAGGGGTTTAAGAATTTATTCTAAACATTACTAGTTTTAAAAAAAGCTTCACTAATAGTAGTGAAGCTTTTTTTTATAATTTTTTTTATTGAAATCGAAATGAAAATCACCACTTAAACGTGTTTATAAGTACTTCAAAGATGTTATAGTGCTATAAATCAGAAAATTATGTAAATTTATATCACCAACCACAAAATGAGATCGACATGAAAACAAATGCAGTGCTTTTTGTAGCAATTGTATGTGTTTTTCCTTTTTACTGTTTTGCACAGCATAATGTTTCTAATGCACCCATAATTGCGACAACAGGAAATACACATTCACCGTCCGAGAACAAATCAAATAATGATCTTGTTATAGTGGGATATTATGTAGAAGAAACGATAAATATGACTTTTGGGAAAAGGGTTACTAAATATGAAGTTTCAAAACTAGACATGGTCTATACAAATGACCTGGGCCCAAACAATACTAGGGTTGTAATGCCCATTTACAGAAAACCCAAAGTAAAAGCAGTCGAAGCCAGCCTCCAATCAAAAAAAATAGTCGATACAATGTCTGCTGCTATTCAGCCCATAAAAGTTGAAGTAATAGCGCCTACGCCGTACGTAAAGATCGATGTTGCTGATACGTACGGAAAAGTTTTAGACAAAGGTTATAAATCGGCAGAGATGCTCAAGAAAGTGGCAGATCGAGCTTATTTTGAAGGCGATCTGGCAACAGCAGCTAAATACTACGAAGAATTACTGGCTATGGATGTGCAATTAGACGATATGTATTATTATCGTTACGCACAGTCCCTAAAAGGAATCGACCAGACAGAAAAAGCAAACGAAGCCATGCTTTTATTTGAAAGTAAAAATATTGGGAATAATGTGGTGAGGCATAATAAAGTTGTGAGGAATTAATCTTTACTATAAAACAAAAAAAAGACTATCATGAAAATGATAGTCTTTTTTTTAAGCTCCCCCTCTTGGGCTCGAACCAAGGACCCTCTGATTAACAGTCAGATGCTCTAACCAACTGAGCTAAGGAGGAATCACCTTAAAGGTAAATATGTTTGCTAAAAAAAGTTGCTCCCCCTCTTGGGCTCGAACCAAGGACCCTCTGATTAACAGTCAGATGCTCTAACCAACTGAGCTAAGGAGGAAGTTGTTGCTCTTTTTAGCGAGTGCAAATATAGTTGATTTTTTAATTTCCCAAAAATATTTTAACTCTTTTTAAAAAATATTTTTTCTACTTGACAATCGCCTTATAAATATCGTTTCCGTTGGCGAACAAAAGCAGTGCGATAAGTAGAACGAAACCAACCATTTGGGCGTTTTCAAGGAATTTATCACTCGGTTTTTTACCGCTGATAATTTCGTATAATAAAAACATCACATGGCCTCCGTCAAGTGCCGGAATTGGCAATAAATTCATAACTCCAAGCATAATTGACAATAAAGCAGTGATCGACCAGAACGTTTCCCAGCTCCAAGAACTCGGGAAAATGTTAAAAATCGCTGCAAATCCACCCACTTGCTTGTATGCTTTTGTTTCTGGATTAAAAATCATTTTCAATTGTTTTCCGTAACCAATCAATTGATTTTTTCCTTTTTCAAGTCCAACCGGAATCGATTCTGCAAAACTATATTCTTTTGTGCTGATTTTGTAGTAACCCAATTTTTCTAAAGATTTAATATCTAAACCTCCAGGAGCAACTCCAAGTTTTCCTTCTTTAGAAACTTTTACCGTAATTGTAGTTTGTTTTAAATCACGCAAAACTACTGCAGGAATCGTTTTGCCTTTATTAGCACTCAAAATTGCTTTCACCTGATCAAAGTATTTCGCTTGCTGACCGTTTAGTGTCACAAACAAATCTTTTGCTTTTAATGACTTATTCTGAGAGTCCTCAGCAACCGCTCCAACAACAAAAGGTATTCTTGGTGTAATCAATAAGCCTTTCTCGTATTTTGACATTTGATCAACAAAATCCGTAGGGAATTTAACGGTCTGCTGTTGTCCGTTTCTTTCGATCAAAATTTCTTTTGCCATGACCACTTTCATGTTCGTGTCATCATCAAAATTTTCAATTTTCTTGCCGTCGATCGAAATTATTTTATCACCTGTATGAATCCCTGCTTTTTCAAGTGCTGGATTTGTTACATACACGCCATCTTTCAAATCGCCATTTGCTACATAAGTTTCGCCATAAGCAAACGCCATTCCGATATAAATAATAAACGCCAAAATAAAGTTTACGGTAACACCGCCCAACATAATAATAAGACGCTGCCAAGCTGGCTTAGAACGAAATTCCCAAGGCTGAGGCGGAAGCGCCATTTGCTCCTTGTCCATACTTTCATCGATCATTCCAGAAATTTTCACATAACCTCCTAATGGAAGCCATCCAATTCCGTATTCTGTTTCACCGATTTTCTTTTTTAATAGAGAATATTTAACATCAAAAAACAAGTAAAATTTTTCGACTCTGGTTTTAAATAATTTAGCAGGAATAAAATGTCCTAATTCGTGAAGAATAATAAGTAAAGATAAACTCAATAGAAATTGAGAGAGTTTGATAACTATATCCATTTTGTATTTTTAATTCGTATTTAACGCACAAAAGTAACGTTTCTATTTTAATTTGATAGTGCAATATAAGACATAAGGTTTTAAATGTTTGTTAATTAATAAAAATTAGATTTTTACTTTTAACAAGATGGTTTAACTTTACTTTCTTAAAGGCAATCCTATTCATTGGTAGCCTAAAACCATTAAAAGTTACATATTTATGGCTTCGATATTATTTTCTCCACTTTCCATCAAAAAAATCACTTTAAAAAATAGAATCGTAATTTCTCCAATGTGTCAATATTCTGCAGTTGACGGATTTGCAAACGATTGGCATTTGGTTCATTTAGGCAGTCGTGCGAGCGGAGGTGTTGGCTTGATTATTCAGGAAGCAACAGCCGTTTCTCCCGAAGCCCGAATTTCGCCAGCCGATTTAGGAATCTGGAAAGACGAACACGTTCAAAAATTAAAAACGATCAACGAATTTATCGTTTCTCAAAATTCAATTCCCGGAATTCAGTTGGCGCATGCCGGCAGAAAAGCAAGTGTTTCAGTTCCGTGGGAAGGAAATAAAAAATTAGATTTCGCTCAAGGCGGATGGCAAACGGTTTCTTCGAGCACGATTCCATATCATGAAGGGGAACCATTTCTTCCAACAGCTTTGGATAAAAACGGAATTCAAAAAGTAGTTGCAGATTTTAAAGCAGCCACAAAAAGAGCGCTCGAAGCAGGTTTTCAGGTTGTAGAAATTCACGGCGCACACGGTTATTTACTGCACCAATTTTTATCGCCTCTAACAAACGAAAGAACTGATGAATACGGAGGAAGTTTTGAAAACCGAATCCGATTTACATTAGAAATTGTAGGCGCTGTTCAATCAGAATGGCCATCGGATTTGCCTTTATTTGTTCGAATCTCAGCTACAGATTGGGCAGAGGGCGGATGGAATCCGGAAGAATCGGTAAAACTTGCCGCAATTTTAAAAGAAAAAGGAGTAGATTTAATTGATGTTTCGTCTGGCGGATTGGTTTCGCATCAAAAAATTACACTTGGTCCGGGTTATCAAGTTCCTTTTGCAGAAAAAGTAAAAAAAGAAGCCAATATTTCAACCGGGGCAGTGGGTTTAATTACTGAAGCCAAACAAGCCGAAGAAATTTTAAATAAGGGTCAAGCCGATTTAATTTTATTTGCCAGAGAATCATTAAGAAATCCGAATTTACCTTTAGATTTTGCTAAAGAATTAGATAGTGATATTCAGTGGCCAAAACAATACGAGAGAGCTAAAATCTAAATTTTATTAGTCACAGATTAAAGTGATTTCTTTTTAATGTTTTTCGCCACTAATTACACGAATTTATTTAAGTTTTTGAACTTTATAATAAATGTAACTTAGTGAAAGTCATAGCAACAAAAAATTCTTATAGTCATAATAATTTGTGTCAAGAAAAAAACATACACCATGCAAAAAATAAAAACAGCACTATTATCATACGGCATGTCTGGGAAAGTTTTTCATGCGCCCTTTTTAGATATTCATCCGGGATTTGAATTATTAGGTTCTTGGGAAAGAAGCAAAAAACTAATTCAGGAAGATTATCCCTATGTAAAAAGTTATCCTTCAATCGATGATTTACTAGCAGATGAGGTTGATTTGGTAATCGTAAATACACCTGTAGGAACGCATTATGAATATGCTAAAAAAGTGCTTTTGGCCGGAAAACACGCCGTAGTCGAAAAGGCATTTACAACAACTGTGGCTGAAGCTGAGGAACTAGCTAAAATTGCGAAAGAAAAAGGATTGAAATTATCGGTTTTCCAAAACAGAAGATGGGACAGCGATTTTAAGACTATTCAAAAAATAATTAAAGAAGGAACTTTAGGAGATTTGGTCGAAGCAGAATTTCATTTTGACAGATACAATCCGTTATTGAGCCCGAAAGCACATAAAGAAACCGTTAATGACGGTGCCGGAATACTGAAAGATTTGGGTCCGCATTTAATTGATCAGGCGGTTTGCTTATTTGGTTCGCCAAAAGGAGTTTTTGGAGATATTCGCTATACAAGAGAACATTCTTTGGTCGACGATTGGATCGATTTGTTATTGATTTATGATGATTTTAGAGTACGCTTAAAAGCCAGTTTTTTTGTGAAAGAAGCAAATCCGGCCTATACCATTCATGGTAAAAAAGGCTCTTTCTTAAAACCTCGCGGTGACGTTCAGGAAGATGATCTAAAAGTAGGTAAAAAACCAAATTTAGAAACTTGGGGAACAGAATCTGAAGATTTGCAAGGACTTTTGAATACTGAAATTGACGGAAAACAAATTCGTGAAAAAGTGCCAACGCTTCAAGGAAATTATTTTTCATTTTTTGACGGGGTTTACGACGCAATCGCAAACGACAAAACAGAACCGGTTACGGCACAAGATGGCATAAAAGTAATGCAGATTATTGAAGCTGCAATTGCGAGCAGTGCACAGCAAAAGGTGATTAATTTATAAATAAAATTGACCTACTGATTTAGGAGTTAAACAGATTTTTAGAGATTTTTATCTTTTAAATTGAAAAGTAAAGACGCACCAATAGTGCGTCTTTTTTTATGCGAACATATAGAAAAACTTTGTTCCTTTGCCCCTCAGAACCTTAGTTTCTTAAAGAATTTATAAACATATAACGTTATAAATTCAGGATCTGAAAGCTATCCATAGGTCATAAAGCAAGATTTTAGTACTTTTATAGTATCAACCTAAAATGCAATATTTTGATCGATTTTAATCCATTATCACTTTTTCAGACCAAAGGTAAAATCAAGAAAGTCTATAGAGAGGCAAAAGCTTCTTATCTAAACCGAATTCGTTTTGCCGTGGGAATGTTTTATTTCGGGATGGGATTAAGTTTTGCGACATGGGCAAGCCGAATTCCAGATATTAAAACTGCCTTGCATTTAACCGAAGGCGATTTAGGCTCTATACTTTTTGCACTCCCAATGGGGCAATTGGTAATTATGCCTTTTTCAGGAAAAATGGTAACTAAATTTGGGAGCCACCGTATTTTGATTTTCTCCTTAATAATGTATGTTTTATGTTTGGCTAATTTAGGTTTGGCAACAACAGCCTTGCAATTATCTTTAGGCTTGTTTTTGTTTGGGTTATTTGGAAATCTTGCCAACATCGCAGTAAATACTCAAGGTGTTTATACCGAAGTGCTTTTTAGAAAAACAATCATGTCATCATTTCACGGTATGTGGAGTTTTGCTGGTTTTACCGGCGCTTTAGTCGGATTAGGAATGCTGGCTTTGAATCTTTCACCATTACATCATTTTTTAATTGTTGGTGTCGTAGTCGTACTGATGGTGGTTTTTAATTTTAAATTTTTGGTCAAAGCCAAAGAAAAACTCCAGCATAAAAATAGCGAGAAGAAAAAATTATTCACAAAACCAGATACAGCTTTAATTTGGCTTGGCGTAATCGGTTTTTGCAGTATGGCCAGCGAGGGTGTGATGTTTGACTGGAGCGGAGTTTATTTTAAAGATATTGTGCAAGCGCCAGGACCATTGGTAGTTTTAGGATATACTTCATTTATGATTATGATGGCCAGCGGGCGCTTTTTAGGCGACGGCTTGATCAATAGATTCGGGCGTGAACGCGTCATGCAGATTAGCGGTGTCATGATCTCTGCCGGACTTTTTACAGCAGTTTTTCTTCCCTACATCATTCCGTGTACAATTGCTTTTATGGCTGTTGGTTTAGGAGTCGCTACAATTGTTCCAACGGTTTACAGTATGGCAGGTAAAAATCCAACAGTACCGCCTGGAGAAGCCTTAACGATTGTTTCGAGTGTAAGTTTTCTTGGTTTTTTAATGGGACCTCCTGTAATTGGGCACATCGCGCAAAATTTTGGACTTCAATTTTCTTTTGCTTTTATCGGAATATTTGGCGTGCTGATTGCTTTTATGGTTTCTAAAATTAGAACTTCAGCTTAAGTTTTTTATTTAAAAAAAACAAAAAATCCACAAATCTATTAAATTAATTTCAAATTTCAACCAAAACATTAGTAGGAAATTTTGTATATTTTTAAATATTTCTTGTACATTTGAATTTCAATTCAGAGCCAAAACCTGAATTCAATTTTTTTCCAAAAACCAATTTTATCTTTTGAATAGGATTAATATCCAAAATCTATTTTCAAAGTAAATTGGGATTTTTCATGAGAAAAAAATACTTGGTCTTTTTATTTTTACTGCCTCTTAATTTTGTTTTTGCACAAGAAGAAACGACTTTTTTTGGATTCGTCATTGATGCCAAAACTCAAAATGCAATAGAGAATGTTGTGGTTTCTATTCAAAATTCTTCTCTAACACAACTTACATCAGCAGATGGAAGATTTGAACTGCATTCTCAAATAAAAGGACAGCAGCTACTTTTAATTCACAGTCAGGGTTACAAAGATTTACTTTTAAAAATAGAATCCAATTTTGGATTTAAGGTTAATCTAGGAATATTACAGCTAGAAGATACTTTTTCTGATGAAACTCCGGCCGCATTAATCACATTATTAGACAGCGATTTTTCAGAAGATAACAGTTCATCCGAAATGACTTCTGGATTGCTTCAATCTTCAAAAGATGCTTTTATGCAGGCTTCCGCTTTTAATTGGGGTCAAGCCCGATTTAGAGTTCGTGGTCTCGACAGCGAAAACGGAACCATGATGCTAAACGGCATGATCATGAACAAAATTTATGACGGAAGACCACAATGGAGCAATTGGGGAGGTTTGAATAATGTACTTCGGAATCAGGAATTTTCTGTTGGTGCGGCAACTTCAAATTATACTTTTGGAGGCATTTTAGGAACACAGCAGATATTTACACGAGCATCGATGTATAGAAAAGGCGGAAACCTTACCTTTTCAGGAAGCAATACTACATACAATTGGCGAGCTGTCGGATCTTATGCTTCTGGAATGAATGCGTCAGGTTGGGCGTATGCCATTTCTGCAGGAAAACGCTGGTCTGAAGAAGGTTTTTTTGAAGGGACAAATTTTAATGCAGACTCATTTTTTATATGTGTCGAAAAAAAATTAAATGCTAAACAATCTTTGAATTTTACAGGATTCTACACACCAAATTCACGCGGAAAAAATTCGGCTAATACCAATGAAGTTAAACAATTGACGAATGAAAAATACAATTCGTACTGGGGCTGGCAAAGCGGTAAAAAGCGAAATGCGAAAGTAAAAAATGTAGAAGAACCATTATTAATGCTCAATCATTATTTAAAAATTGATGATAAGACAAATTTGAATTCAGCTGTAATGTACCAATTTGGAAAAGTGGGCAACAGCAATATTGATTATCAAAAAGGCCACAGTCCAGATCCTGTTTATTATAAAAAAATGCCAAGCTACTTTACTTCACTTTACGCAAAGGATCACGGAGAATTCTCAGGAGAATTTACGCCCGATTATGAAAGTGCCGAAAAAAGTAAAATGACTTTTTTGGATAATTCCCAAATCGATTGGGAGTCGATGTACAGAGGAAATCAAACTATAATGGTAAATTCTGAAGGTGATATTTCAGGATTTGAACCAGCACAAAGTCATTATGTTTTATACGAAGATCGCACTGATGACAAAACTTTTGCGGCAAACTCAAATTTAAATGCACAGCTTACTTCAAATATCTTTTTTGATGCAGGAGTGACTTTTCGAAATTTAAAATCGCATAATTTTCAATATCTATTAGACTTGCTTGGAGGATCATATTTTGAAGATATTGATCCATTTTATAAAGGAAATCAGTCGAAATCAGATTTGCAAAATCCAAATCGTCAAGTAAAAGAAGGAGAGGTTTATGGATACAATTACAATTTTTTAGCCAACACAATTGATGCTTTTACGCAGTTTAGATTCTCCTACAAAAAGACAGATTTTTATCTCGCACAATCGTATTCGATGTCCAATTATCAGCGAGAAGGATTGTATCAAAACGGAATTTACTCTTCAAATTCTTTAGGAAAAAGCGATATGGTAAATTTTGAAAATTTTGGTTTCAAAGGTGGATTTACCTATAAAATTTCAGGAAAACAATCACTGTTTTTTAACGGATCACACCTTACAAGAGCACCTTCCCTCCGAAATACTTTTTCGAATTCCCGTCTGAATAATTCTATCGTTTCCGGAATTGAAAGTGAAAACATAAGCAGTGCCGAAGTAAATTATGCCTATCGTTCGCCTAAGCTTAAAATGCGTTTGACGGCGTATTATGCTTTGATTAAAAACAGTACAAAAACTTCCTTTTTTTATGCTGAAGGAATTTTTGATAATGGAGCAGGTAATGATGCTACAGCTGCTTTTGTAAGCCAGACATTAACGCACATGAACAAGAAAAATATTGGAACCGAGCTGAGTTTTGAATATCAGATTTCATCAATATTAAAAACTACTTTATCTGCAGCGTATGGTAATTACACTTATGACAGCAATCCAGATGTTGCAATAACGAATGATGCAAATGCAGTAAAGCCAGGTGCACAGACCACTTTTGATTTTGGAAAAGCTTACCTTAAAAATTACAAGCAAGCCGGAATGCCTCAGCAGGCTTATTCTGTAGGACTAGAATATCGAGATCCAAAATTTTGGTGGCTGGGGGCAAATATTAATTATCTGGCAGAAAGTTATATTGATGTTTCTCCAATTGCAAGAACGGCGCAATTTTATATCAATCCAGCAAATGGTTTTCCGTTTCCGGAAGCCACAAAAGAACGTGGAGATCAATTGCTAAAACAGGAAAAATTCGATCCAATTTCATTGCTAAATATTTCAGGAGGAAAATCTTGGCGTATTTACGGTAAGTATGTTGGACTTTTTACAAGTGTAAATAATGTGTTGAATCTGACTTATAAAACTGGTGGTTTCGAGCAGGCTAGAAACGCCAATTTTAGAGCTTTAAATCAAGATGTTTCCAGCGGAACTCCCTCTTTTGGACCAAAATATTATTACGGATACGGCCGAACTTATTTCTTAAATCTTACGATCGGCTTATAAATTTAAAACAGAATTATCATGAAGAATATATTTTTGAACTCATTTTTTGCATTGTCAGCAATACTATTTTGGAGTTGTAATAATGAAATTGAAACTCCTAAATTAGAATGTACACAACCCAATTTTACTGTAAATAAAACAGTAGAGAAAGTGTATGAACTTTCAGGAAATGTCGCCAAACAATATGTATATGATGATATCGTAGAAGCTTATGTAGTGTCAAGTGATGAAGACGGTAATTTTTTTAAGAGTATTTCATTTCAGACTTTGGCAACAGAGAAAATGTCTGCCATCGGTTTTAGCGTGCCTGTTGATGCATCAAATACGTATATAGATTATCGTGTTGGGAATAAAGTCTATGTGAAATTAAAAAATCAGTTTACAGATTTATATTATGGCGGATTGCGAATTGGGAGTTTATATGTGAGTAATGCTGGAGATCCCACTATTGGCAGAATTTCCCAAAATGAATATAAAAATGTCTTGAATGCCTCTTGCACCGTCATAAATGAAAATCAATTGGTAGAAAAGCTTTCTATAGAAGAAGCATTAGCTGACAGTAAATTAAATACATTAATAGAACTTACAGATGTTGAGTTTACAGAAGCGGCGCTAGGCCGTCATTATTTTGAAGAAACAAATAATGTTGGAGGTTCAACTAACTGGAATCTGCGTGATAAAACAGGAAATCAAATTATTTTTAGGACAAGCAATTATGCGAATTTTTCAGATCATTTAGTTCCAGAAGGCAGTGGTACTGTTCGTGGTATTTTGACAAAATTCGGCTCTGATTATCAAATGATGATACGTTCGGAAAAAGATGTTGTGATGAATGGAAAAAGAAATGTTCCTTTCTTTGCAGAAGATTTTCAATCCGTAAAAAATAACGTGAATTTTACGTTGCCTGGCTGGAGCAATGTTGTAGAAAAAGCTACCAAATTATGGAAAAGCATGGTTTATAGCGGAAATGGTTACGCAGAGTTTAATACCACAAGCACAACCGCCGCAGAAAATGTTGCTTGGCTGATTTCTCCTAAAATTAATATGACAAATTATAAAAATGCAGTGTTGTCTTTTAGAAGCGCACAGCATGATTTAAAAGTAGATTCACCTTTAAATTCTCTCGAAGTCTATGTTTCAACAAATTTTGACGGCTCGAACGTTACGAAAGCAAAATGGACAAAACTAGAAGCTAAATTTCCAAACATTTCAACTCCTTCCCGTCAATTTATAAGCTCTGGCGGGATAGATTTATCAGCTTATTCTGGAAATATTAATATTGGATTTAAATATATTGGATCTGGAAAAGACAAAACATTAAACGGTGCTTTTATGGTTGACGACGTTAAAATTTTTGGAGAAAAATAAGTTCTGCTTTTTTAAAAATATAATTAAAGTATTGATTTTTAGACAATAACCTAATAATACACAGTTTCTTACCTTAAAATTGTTAAAATTTAATTGGATTTTGTATTTTGGTCATCCCAAATCGATACAAAAACTATGAGAACCTACTTTATCGCCATCTTGATGATGGTATTTCCATGCTTACTGCACAGCCAGGATCAAGACGCTCCTGTTCGATTAAAGCAAATCAATATTGTAAAAACAAACTATCAAAACTCTAAGGATGGTGAGATTGTAAACAAAACTTTTGTGTTTAAGGAAGGAAAAATACAAACTATTACTACCTCTGATGTTGTGCAGCACTTCTTTTACAACAAAGCCGGATTGCTGGATATGACTGTAAAAGACAAAGTAGGCAGCGACTGGAAAGAAGTTGTAAATTATACTTATGACGCAGATAATAACATTATTAAATTTGTAAAAAAATATCAGGACGGTCCTGATTACATTACAAAAGTGGTGACTTTTGCTTACGAAGGCGCAAGAATAAAGGTAACCACTAAAAAGAGTACAAACCATCAGAATTTAGTTGAAGATCTTGAATATATCGTCGAAAACGGCATTATAGTAAGACGTACTTCGCGCGACAAAAACAAACAGATTAATGGTAAAATTGAATATGTTTATACCAATGATAATGTTGTCAAGCATAAAGGTTTGGTTGGAGATAAAATCTCTAAAACCTACACTTTTGACGATAAAAAATCTGTTGATCAATTAATTGTTCAGAGTTTATTTGGTGATAATTATAAAATTATTGTACCGATGATTTCGTATCATGAAGATGAGTTTAGTTTTGAGTCAATCTCGTATAATAATGAAGTAAACTTTAGCCCGTCGTCTACGGCATTGGTTGCTGTAAGCAGAAAATACAAATACAATAAATTAAACTTTCCCATCTTCTGTTCGCAGATTGAGGAAAACGGAATTGTAAAAACGGAAAAGACCTTTATTTACGAATAAATTCTCTTTCCAGAATATTTTAACAAACCATTTAGAAATCGAGTCTTGCTTGATTTTTAAATGGTTTGTTTTTTTGAGAATATACTAATTTCTTAAATAGAACTTAAAATCAAAATTCTATAAGGTTTAGTGTCTCACAAATCATTAAATTTGCAACTTATTCAAAGCTATGTTAGATAAAGAAGTTATAAATTTTGAGAGAACTGCTATTGTAGGTATTGTGACTCAAAATCAAAGTGAAGAAAAACTTAACGAATATTTAGACGAATTAGAGTTTTTGACTTTTACCGCTGGTGGTGAAGTGATTAAGCGCTTTTCGCAAAAAATGGAACGCCCGAATCCTAAAACTTTTATGGGAACGGGAAAAATTGAGGAAATCAATCTTTTTGTAAAAGAAAACGATATATCAACATTAATTTTTGATGATGAATTGTCGCCTTCTCAACAAAAAAATATCTCTAAAATTATTGATTGTAAAATCTTAGACAGAACGAATTTGATTCTGGATATCTTTGCGCAAAGAGCTGAAAGTTCTTATGCAAGAACACAGGTTGAATTAGCACAATGTATCTATTTATTACCAAGACTTTCTGGTTTATGGACACACCTTGAACGCCAAAAAGGTGGTATTGGTATGCGTGGTCCTGGAGAAACAGAGATCGAAACAGACAGACGTATTGTTCGTGACCGAATTTCGTTGTTGAAAGATAAAATCAAAACGATTGATAAGCAAATGGGAGTACAGCGCAGCAATCGCGGCGCGATGGTTCGTGTAGCGTTGGTTGGATATACGAATGTTGGAAAATCGACTTTGATGAATGCTATTGGTAAAAGTGATGTTTTTGTTGAGAATAAATTATTCGCAACTTTAGATACAACAGTTCGAAAAGTGGTAATTAAAAACTTGCCATTTTTACTTTCTGATACAGTAGGTTTTATTAGAAAATTGCCAACTCAATTGGTTGATTCTTTTAAAAGTACACTTGATGAGGTTCGTGAAGCCGATTTGCTATTGCATATTGTTGATATTTCGCATCCAGATTTTGAAGATCATATTGAATCTGTAAATCAGACTTTGCAGGACATTAAAGCGCATGAAAAGCCAGTAATCATGGTTTTCAATAAGATTGATGCCTACAAACATTTGACGATTGATGAAGATGATTTAATGACGGAAAAAACACCTAGACATTATACGCTTGACGAGTGGAAAGCAACTTGGATGCATCGTTTAGGTGAAGACAATGCATTGTTTATTTCGGCTACAAATAAAGAAAATTTTGAGGAATTTAGAGAAAGAGTTTATGAAGCTGTTCGTCAGATTCATATTACTCGATTCCCATATAATAAATTCTTGTATCCAGATTATAAAGATGCAATCGAGAAAGAGGATGAACAAGATGAAGAATAAAAATAAATTTTACTGCAAAGAGCGCTAAATTATATTAAATTATTTTTACAAAGCAAAAAGTTCGCAAAGCTATATATAGATTTAGCTTTGCGAACTTTTTGTTTATTCAAAAGCCTTTTTATAAAAATGTTAGCTCTTTGCGGTAAAATATAAGCGGTTTTCAGTTTCTAATTAAAATCCGAAGTTAACTCCTAAACCAAAAACTTCTCTGGTTTGTAAACCTTGAAATGCATTGTCGTCGTAAATTGCCTGAAATGATAAGTTCGCAGATAAAAACTTGTTTACTTTCATGATAATATTCAGCGAGTAGTTGATATCAACATTTTGAGGATCTTCAAGATAATTAGAATAAAGATTTAAGGTGTTTTCAGCCGTTACATTGGTCATAATTGCCAATTTGTAATAAACGGACGCATAAAAACCTAATTCGTAACGCATGCTTTTATTGGCATCTACGCCAAAATAATCGCCATCTACATAAGGCAAACCAGTAAATCTATCGATTCCGGTGGTATAAGCGCTGTCTACAAAAGTGAATTTTGAAGTTAGAGGTGCAAAATTTATTTTAAGGTTGTCATTTTTTGTCCAATAAATACCAGGACCAGTGGTAAGATATCCGGGAGACATAAATTTAGTTTGTTCTGTCCTGATTTCTTTTCCGTTTACATCTTGACCATAAATATATCCGGTAGAAAACTGCGTTCTGAAATTTACAAAATAAGAGTAATACCATTGACCAAAAGCCTTTTTTCCATAAATTGAATTAAATTCAAGACGGTCATCTGTCTTTTTTCCGAAGTCTGAGTTTTTAGTTTGTAAAAGACCATAAGATGCTAAAAGTTTGTTGTCCCAAGTTACATCGTCTTTTTTATAATTGAAATCGTAGTTGATTCCCAGCGTTCCTGAAAAGCTGTCTTCACCTCCGGCAATCCAATTATTAAAGCTGGACTGATTTAATAAAAGAGAAACAGTCCCTTTAGTTTTCCAGCCTTCGCCTTCTATAGTATCGTTGATTTTTTTAACTGCTTTTTCAGTATTTTGAATTAATTCCTTTTCGGTATTTTGGGCCTGAACAAAAGTAAAGTTCGCTAAAATGAAGAGTAATAACGCTATCTTTCTCATGGTTGTTTAGTTTAAGTGTATTAACAAATATACTAAAAACCGTGAAAACGTTCAGGGTTTATTGGCACGAAAAGAAAGTTATTTCTTAGATTCTTTATACAGGGGTACTGCAGAACAAGCTTCGCCGTACATTATACTTCTTGCAAAAGGCTGTAAGTAAGTTGTTGCCAAAATGTAAGCACGCATCGGAACTGGTTTTTTAGAGCAGCCTTTTACAATTACAGGTTTGTTTTTGTATGCACTGTAATCGATCTTAGTCAGAATTTCTTCATATAAGCTAGAATCCAGATCTTCAATATTTCCGTTGACTACTTTTTTAGCATAAGGAGCCAAATGAACACTAACTAAAATTAGTGCCCATGCCGGAACAATAGCATCTGTACTGCAGTGTACAGCGACATACTGATCTTGGTATTGTGACCAATCGTGGTTTTTGAGATGTTCTCTAAAGTCTTTTTCTCTCAATAAAAAACCTTCCAAAAGCCATTGCGAAATGTCAATCTGCACGCGCGGGCCTTTCGGATAATAATCTTCAAGATCAAAAACTTCTAAAGCGCTGTTGGCTACTTTATTGATGATTTCTTCCATATGAAAAGTTAGTTTCAAGTTTGAGGTTTCAAGTTTCAAGTTGAGCAACCTAAAACTTTAAACCCTGAAACCTGAAACAAATATTTTTAAAGCATTCCTAATTCTAATTTTGCTTCTTCGCTCATTAAATCTTTGCTCCAAGGCGGATCGAAAGTAATTTCTACATCAACATCTTTAATGTTTTCGATTGTTTTTACTTTTTCTTCCACTTCTCTTGGCAAACTTTCTGCAACTGGGCAGTTTGGAGATGTTAGTGTCATCAGGATTTTTACTTCGTAATCTGTGTTTACCATTACGTCATAAATTAATCCTAATTCATAAATATCTACAGGAATCTCTGGATCGTAAATTCCTTTTAAAACTTTTACGATTGATTCTCCTAATTCGTTTGTGTCTATTTCTTGTTCCATTGTTATTGTTTTTTTACCACTAAGTGTTTTGTTTTTTACCATTAATATATAAAGTGAATTAAGTTTTCATGCTTGCTTTATTAAGCTTAATTTAATTACTTAATGGTTCAAAATTAAAAACATTACTGTTTAAATATTTTTATTTGTTTTTTGCATCAAAAGCCAAAGCGTACATTTTGATATTTTTTATCATCGATACCAAGCCGTTTGCGCGGGTTGCCGATAAGTGTTCTTTTAAACCAATATCATCAATAAATTGAGTATCGGCATTTATGATATCTTCTGCTTTTTGATTAGAAAAAGCACGAATTAAAATCGCAATTATTCCTTTTGTCAAAATCGCATCACTATCTGCTGTAAAGACAATTTTATCGTCTTTTTGTTCGCCCTGAAGCCAAACTTTAGATTGACATCCCTTAATTAAATTCTCGTCAGTTTTATATTCTTCTTTAATTAACGGAAGCGTTTTTCCTAACTCGATGATGTATTCATAACGCTGCATCCAATCATCGAACATCGAAAATTCGTCTATTATTTCGTTTTGTATTTCTTTTATTGTCATAATTATTCTTTAGCAAAATCGACTAACAAATTTACCAATTTCTCTATTTCCTTTGGAGGGAAACCATTGTCGAAACCTTTAGTCTGATATGTTTTTTGATTGTGTGTTATGGTTAAATTTCCAATTGCGGCACCATCATAAAATCGTTTTTCTGTAGGTGCTTTTAAAGTTGGAACAGTGTCTAAATTTATCTTTGAAAATGCCTCTGCAATCTGATTCCACTTTGCATCGTCGATTTTCGTTTCTACTGCTTCTGTATTTCTGCCATTTGTAACTGAAACAGTTTTGTCGTGAACAAGTATCTTTTTAAAGAGTCCTCTTGAAACTGCAGTGTATTCGATTTGTGTTGCTGTCATATCTGCGGTTTTTTGACTTGAACAGCTCGTTCCGATAATAATCGTTAAGAGCAATAAAGATACTATTTTCATAAAAGTTTTTTTAGCTTAACATTGTTTGTGCTTTTTTCACAGCTTCGACCATTGTATTAATTTCTTCTTTTGTGTTGTAAAAAGAAAAAGAAGCACGGATAGTTCCCGGAATGCAGAAGAAATTCATAATAGGCTGCGCGCAATGATGTCCGGTTCTAACGGCAATTCCTAATTTATCAATAATTGAACCGATATCATACGGGTGAATTCCATCAATATTGAATGAAACTACAGAAGCTTTTTTCCCAGTTCCGTAAATTTTTAAACCTTCGATTTCCAGCAAACGTTTTGTAGCATGTTCCAAAAGTTCATTTTCGTACTGCTGAATGTTTTCAAATCCAATATTGTTAAGATAATCAATAGCAGTTCCTAAAACAATTCCGCCAGCGATATTTGGAGTCCCCGCTTCAAATTTATGTGGAAGATCTGCGTAAGTTGTTTTCTCGAAAGTAACTTCTTTAATCATTTCGCCTCCGCCTTGATAAGGGGGCAATTTATTTAACCATTCTTCTTTTCCGTATAAAATTCCAGTACCTGTTGGACCGCACATTTTATGTCCTGAAAAAGCATAAAAGTCACAATCTAAATCCTGAACATCTGGTTTTAAATGCGGAACAGCCTGAGCGCCATCAATTAAAACGGCAGCACCAACCGTGTGAGCTTTGTCAATAATATATTTAATCGGATTGATGATTCCGAGAGCATTGGAAATATGATTTACAGTTACAACTTTAGTTTTTTCTGATAGTAAAGCATCAAAAGCTTCTAAAATTAATTCTCCGTTTTCGTTTATCGGAATAACTTTTAAAACTGCTCCTGTTTTTTCGCATAACATTTGCCAAGGCACTATATTACTATGATGTTCTAATGAGGAAACAAGTACTTCATCGCCTGGTTTTAAGATAGAAGCAAAACCGTTGGCTACTAAATTGATTCCGAATGTTGTTCCAGAAGTAAAAAGTACTTCGTGCGCGAATTTTGCATTTATGTGTTCTTTTACTTTTCCACGAGAAACCTCATAAGCATCAGTCGCTAACTGGCTTAAAGTGTGAACGCCACGATGAATATTGGCATTGATTTCCTGATAATATTTTACTTCAGCATCAATTACAACTTGTGGTTTTTGCGAAGTAGCACCGTTATCGAAATATACTAATGGTTTTCCGTTTACAGTTTGTGAAAGTATCGGAAAATCAGCTCTTATTTTTTGAATATCTAGCATGTCTTATTTAGAAAAAATCTATTTACAAAAGTACTAAAACTAAATTGGTTTACCCATGAAAACTATAATTTCCTTTTATAGCGCCATTAGTGAGAGGCCTAAATAGCAATTCCGTAAAATTTATTTCTATTTTATAAATTATCCGAATTAGAAATCTAAATTGAGTTCTAAAAACGTGATCATAAATTAATTATATTGCAATAAAAATACCTGTAAACATTATGAAAAAATTTCTCAAAGTAGTTGCACTTGCTTTAATTCTTGCCTTTTTATATTTCGGATTTACAACGTATCCAAAACTCGATTTAATTTCGGGTTTCTCTGCAAAAAGCATTGCATCAGGACATTTTATAGATAATCGTTCGAAAGAATTAATTGAAAAAACCGACAATGATATCGATATGATTGATTTGGCAACGAATGCAATTGATGATGCGGGAAAATTTGCAACTTCAAATGTTTACGGGTTAAAAGGAAGAAAAGCGATTTACAGAGAAGGTTTAGGAGCAGTTTTAATTAATGATGATTTTGATGTTTCAAAACCTTATTTACTTCCAAAGAGAACCAAATTGGTTAATAATCTTCCTTTTCCTTATGGGAATAATGAACCAAAAGATACTGTGTTTGCGGATGTAGATTACTCTAAATTAAAAAAAGCTGTCGATAATGCCTTTGATAAATCTAGCGGAGGAACAAAAAGAACCCGTGCCGTTGTAGTTTTATATAAAGACAAATTAATAGCTGAGAAATACGATACAGGATTTAATAAAGACAGTAAAATTTTAGGCTGGTCGATGACGAAAAGCATTACAAGTTCTGCTTTTGGAGTTTTAGCCAAACAAGGTAAAATCGACATTTATAAACCTGCTCCAGTTGCCGAGTGGAAAAATGACGAACGCAAAAATATTACGCTTAACGATTTGCTTCACATGAATTCTGGTTTAGAATGGGAAGAGAATTACAGTACAATCTGCGATGCGACAAAAATGCTTTTTGAAGCTGAAGATATGGGAAAAGTACAAATGGATAAACCGGCACAATTTAAACCCAATACACATTGGAATTATTCTTCTGGAACAACCAATTTATTATCCCTGATTTTAAGAAGACAATTTAAAACACAGCAAGAATATCTAGATTTTTGGTACAGCGCTGTAATCGACAAAATCGGAATGAACTCGATGATTGTCGAGCAGGATATGTCAGGAACTTTTGTGGGCTCTTCTTACGGATGGGCAACCCCGCGCGATTGGTCAAAATTTGGATTGTTATATCTACATAAAGGAAACTGGAATGGAGAGCAAATCCTTGACGAAAGCTGGGTAAAATACACCGCAACACCAACCAATACTTCTGAGGGTAAATACGGTGCCCAATTTTGGTTAAACGCAGGAGGGAAATTCCCAGATGTTCCTCGTGATATGTTTTATTGCAGCGGATATCAAGGACAAATGGTGGCGATTATTCCGTCTCTGGATATGGTAATTGTGAGAATGGGAGTAAGAGAAGGTGATAAAAGTTTTGACTTTAATGGGTTTTTGAAGGAGGTAATTGATAGTGTGAAGAAATAATGTAAAATGAAAAGAAGTAATGTTTTGTTTCCAGTTTTCATTGTGATAATTGGTTGGTTTATTGGAGGCTTTGGTTTTACTACAAAGCTTGGACATCCAATAAGTACTATTTGTTTTTATTTGGGATTAGGATTAATCTTTTTAGGATTTATATTGTTTATTTTAAGAGTAAAAAATAACTAAAGTTTTACCGTAAAGCAAAAGGTAAAAAGCGCAAAGTTCGCAAAGTTTTGTAATAAACCTTTGCGAACTTTGCGTAAACTTTGTGTCTTTGCGGTAAAACTAAAACTACAAATCAAACCCTAAATTCACTCCCAATTTCATGGCAATGATTTTAGTAATTCTTTGTTTTAATTCTGGTATTTTGATGCTTTCGATTACTGCATTTGAGAATGCGTACATCAATAAAGCTTTAGCTTCTTTTTTCGGGATTCCACGAGACTGCATGTAGAACATTGCTGTTTCATCTAATTGTCCAACTGTACAACCGTGAGAACATTTTACATCATCTGCAAAAATCTCTAATTGTGGTTTTGCGTTGATAGTAGCTTTGTCGCTCAATAAAATGTTGTTACTTTTTTGGAAAGCATTTGTTTTTTGAGCTTCTTTTTCTACCAAAACTTTTCCGTTGAAAACGCCTGTTGAACGATCAGAGAAAATTCCTTTATAATCTTGGAAACTTTCGCAATTTGGTGTCGCGTGGTTTACCAAAGTATAATGATCAACGTGTTGTTTTTCGCCAATAATAGTGATTCCGTTTAAGGTGCTTGTCAATCTTTCTCCAAAATGATAAAAGTTCAAATTGTTACGAGTTAGATTTCCTCCAAACGAGAATGTATGTACGTAAACATGACTTTCTTGTTGTTGCGAAACATAAGTATTGTCAATTAAATTCGCTTCAAGATTGTCGTTTTGAATTTTGTAGTGATCTACAATTGCACGTTTTTGAGCAAAAATCTCTGTAACCGAATTGGTTAAAACAGGGTTTTCATTTAAACTTTGGTGACGCTCTATAATTTGAACATGTGAATTCTCTCCAACAATAATCAAATTTCTTGGCTGAACCATTAATGCAGCTTCGTTTCCTGTTGAGAAATACATGATCTCGATAGGTTTGTCTGCAACTTTCTTTTTCGGAATATTGATAAATGCTCCTTCAGATGCAAAAGCAGTATTTAACGAAGTTAAACTTTCGTCTTTGCTTGCAATTTGATTGAAGTAGGTATCAATAACCATTTTATATTTTGGTTTGGTCAATGCCGATGACATCAAACAAACATCGATTCCGTCGTGAGTTGTAGAAGACAAATGCGAACTAAAAACCCCATCAATAAATACTAATTTATAAGTATCAATTTCGTGTAAAAAATATTTTTTTACCTGATTAAATTCGATTGCATTTTCTTCTTTTGGAAAAACCGTAAAGTCATTTTTTAAGATGGCGTTTAGCGATGTATATTTCCAAGCTTCTTCTTTTTTGGTTGGGAAACCTTTATTTTCGAAGTTTTTTAAAGCATTTGTGCGTATGTCATGTAAATCTGAATGTACATCGACACGCTCTTCAAAAGCCATAAAAGACGATACTAATTTTTCTTTTAAATCCATTGTTCTTTTGTTTCCTTCGGTGTTTCAGGTTTCAAGTTTCAGGTTGCCTATTGAAACTTATTCCCCTTGAAATCTTTTTTATTTAGGTAAGTGATAAAGTTTTTTATTTTACCGCTTAAATTTTCATAATCCTTTTTTAAAGCTTCGAATTTTTCTTCTGAAATATACTCAAAATCAAAAACCCGATATAATTGAGATCTTGTTTCTCCGGCCGAACCTTTTGCAATTGATAAAAATTGTCGAAATTCTAAATTTCCATCTCTTTCAAATCCTTCAGCAATATTATCCATTACTGAGCCAGAAGAACTTTTGATTTGATTTTTAAATCTGAGGTCAGATCTTAGCTCTGTTTCAACAGAAATAAAATGTATTTCTTTTGCTAATCGTCGAGCCTCTTTCCAAATTTCTAAATCCTCAAATCTATTAATTGTTGCCATTTCTGCTTTTGTTATTTTAAGTTAAAACTTACAAATATAGTTTGTAACTTGAAACTAAAAAAACATGAAACCTGAAACAAAAATCTAGTTCTCCGCTTTAATCCAGTCGTATCCTTTTTCTTCCAATTCGTAAGCCAATTCTTTTCCGCCAGATTTTACAATTCTTCCGTTGTAAAGAACGTGAACGAAATCTGGAACAATATAATCTAACAAACGTTGGTAGTGCGTGATAACGATAATTGCGTTTTTGTCGCTTTTTAATTTGTTAACTCCGTTAGCTACAATTCTTAAAGCATCGATATCAAGACCAGAATCGGTTTCGTCAAGGATGGCTAATTTTGGCTCTAACATTGCCATTTGAAAAATTTCGTTTCTTTTTTTCTCTCCTCCAGAAAAACCTTCGTTTAAAGAACGAGATAAAAATTTACGGTCGATCTCTAATAATTCAGATTTCTCACGAATTACTTTCAACATTTCGTTTGCCGGCATTTCTTCTTGACCGTTTGCTTTGCGAGTTTCGTTGATAGCAGTTTTCATAAAGTTAGTTACACTAACTCCAGGAATTTCTACAGGATATTGAAAAGAAAGGAAAACTCCTTTGTGAGCTCTTTCTTCAGGAGCTAAATCAGCAAGATCTTCTCCGTCAAGGATAACTTCTCCATCAGTAACTTCGTAGTTTTCGTTTCCGGCAATTACAGCCGAAAGTGTACTTTTTCCAGAACCGTTTGGTCCCATGATAGCGTGTACTTCGCCAGCTTTAACTTCTATATTAATTCCTTTCAGGATTTCTTTATCACCAATTGAGGCGTGAAGGTTTTTTATTGATAACATTGTTTTTTTTATTTTATATAAATGTCAATTCTATTTTTGTTTGTTGGTTTAGGATGTTAGCATTAAAATGCGCGTGACCTAAATATTCCATGCCTAAATAATCGGCTGTTTTTTTGAACGGGATATAAAAACTTTCTTCGATTTCATTATCGTGCGAATTTGATATCACGCCAATTTTCTTTCCTCTAAGTTTTCTTCCAGTCTCTTTTTCAATTCGGATTAAATCTGAAAAACGATCAAAAAAGACCTTCAATATTCCACTCATGTTATACCAATATACAGGCGTTGCAAAAATTAAAGTGTCGTAATTTTCAATAATTCCTTTTATCAAAGGGAAAAAATCATCTTCTCTGTTTTTGCTTTCGTAATCATAATAAGAAATATTAAAATCGCTTAAATTAATTACTTCTATTCCGTGTTCTTTAGAAATCTCATCAACAATTTTTGTTGTGTTTCCGTTTTTTCTTGAAGAACCTAAAATGATTACTTTTCTATTTTCCATCCTGCAATTATCCAACAGATCCTTCCAAAGAAATCTCTAATAATTTTTGAGCTTCAACAGCAAATTCCATTGGTAATTTGTTCAATACATCTTTACTGAAACCGTTTACAATTAAGGCAATCGCTTTTTCAGTCGGAATACCTCTTTGGTTGCAATAAAAAACCTGATCTTCTCCAATTTTACTTGTAGTTGCTTCGTGTTCTATTTTAGCCGATGGATTTTTACTTTCGATATAAGGGAAAGTATGCGCTCCACAATTATTTCCCATTAAGAGAGAATCACATTGCGAAAAGTTTCTTGCGTTCTCAGCTCTAGGGCTAATTTGCACTAATCCACGGTAACTGTTTTGTGATTTACCAGCCGAAATACCTTTAGAAATAATAGTCGATTTAGTATTTTTTCCTAAATGGATCATTTTCGTTCCCGTATCTGCTTGTTGGTAATTATTTGTAACGGCAATTGAATAAAATTCTCCTACCGAATTATCTCCTTTAAGTATACAAGAAGGATATTTCCACGTAACTGCAGAACCAGTTTCTACTTGTGTCCATGAAATTTTAGCGTTTGTTTCGCATAAACCTCTTTTGGTTACGAAGTTATAAACTCCACCTTTTCCTTCTTTGTTTCCAGGAAACCAGTTTTGAACGGTAGAATATTTAATTTCCGCATCATCCAAAGCGATTAATTCAACTACAGCAGCGTGTAATTGGTTTTCGTCACGGCTCGGAGCTGTACATCCTTCTAAGTAAGACACATAACTTCCTGCATCAGCAATAACAAGAGTTCTTTCGAATTGTCCCGTTCCTGCCTGATTGATTCTGAAATACGTTGAAAGTTCCATTGGGCAACGAACGCCTTTTGGAATATAACAGAAACTTCCGTCAGAGAAAACAGCTGAGTTTAATGCTGCATAAAAGTTGTCTTTTTGAGGTACAACAGTTCCTAAATATTTACGAACTAATTCTGGATGTTCTTTGATTGCTTCAGAAATCGGACAGAAAATAATTCCTTTTTCTCCCAACGTTTTCTTGAAAGTTGTAGCAACAGAAACAGAATCGACAACAATATCCATAGCGACATTGTTCATCATTTTTTGTTCATCTACAGAAATTCCAAGCTTTTTGTACATCTCTAAAAGTTCAGGATCTACATCGTCTAAAGTTTTGTTCGGATCAACTTGTTTTGGAGCTGAATAGTATGAAATTGCCTGAAAATCTGGCTTTTGATAATGAACATTTGCCCATTCTGGCTCGATCATTTCTTTCCATGCACGAAAAGCTTCTATACGCCAATCGGTCATCCATTCTGGTTCTCCTTTTTTAAGAGAAATAGCTCTTACAATTTCTTCGTTTAGACCAATAGGAAACGTCTCCGATTCAATATCGGTGTAAAATCCGTATTCGTATTCTTTAGTTTCGAGTTCGATTTTTAAATCGTCTTCTGTGTATTTGCTCATTTTTTTTTTATTGAAAGATTTAAAAATTGAAGGATTTAAATACAATCACTTCTGTAATTTTTAAATCTTTAAATTTTGCAATCATTTAATTATTTTAAAGAGAGAATGATTCTCCGCAACCACAAGTTCTGCTAGCATTTGGATTATTGAATACAAATCCTTTTCCGTTTAATCCGCCTGAGAATTCAAGAATTGTTCCGGCTAAATATAGGAATGATTTTTTTTCAACTGCAATTGTTATGTCGTTGTCTACAAATATTTTATCGTCGTCACCCTTGGTTTTATCAAATTTTAAATCATAAGACAAACCAGAGCATCCGCCACTTTTCACGCCCACACGTACGTAGTCGCTAGCGGCATCAAAACCATCATCATGCATCAAATCGATGATTTTCTTTTTGGCTGTATCAGAAACTTTTATCATTGTTTATGGTATTTGTTTTCATTCATTTTAATTCGCATATAAATAGTAATTAAAGGATTACAATTTTTAATGCTGTTACAATGTTCAAATGAAATTGTCTGCAAAGATACGACTTAAAAACCTTTTTCCATAACGGTTCACATTATTATAACAAATGTTAAAATAGATAGAAGTTATTTTGCTTCCAAGAAATTAGATTGTTTTCAATTTTTTGAAGAAAAATAAAATAAAAACTTACAAAATTGCTTTTCCGTTGTTGATAAATTAATAATAATGGCTTAAAAGGGTTAAAATACCGTATTTTTACCTGTTACAGATGATGAAATAAGGTTATTTTTGCAGAAAATTATGAGTAATTATGAAAAAACATTACAAAGATAGCTGGATCAAAGCGCTGTTTGCGGTAGTTTTTGTTTTTGGAATAGGTGCTACATACTTGATTTTTAGCAATGAACCAAAACAAATGATAGAACAGTCTGATGATGACAGACTGGAAATTATGGGATCAAATTATGAGTCAGTTGCTCAGGAGAATATATTAGATTCCTTAAATAACTTAAAGCTGGCTTATGACGTGGCTATTTTTGAAAAAACAGCACTTTCACAAGAATTAGAACTCCAAAAAAGGAATATCGAAAATTTGATGGAAATCATAAAAGCATCTAAAAATCCCTCCATTCAACAAATTAAAATTTATCGAAAGCAGCTTTCAGATTTAAAAACTTCATTGGATGAAAAAGTTGTAGAAATTAAAAAATTAAAGTCTCAAAATAAAAATCTGCTAACGGAAATTGAAACTCAAAATGTGGTCATGTACAAGCAAAAAGCTGAAAATGACACGTTAATTTCTAAACAGCAAAGATTAGAATCGACGCTAAAAGATGCTTCAAAATTATCTCTTAGTAATTTTAAAGCAATAGCGCTTCGCGAAAAAAGTTCCGGGAAAGAATTAGAAACAGAAAAGGCAAAAAACACAAAAAAACTAAAAATAAGTTTCTCTGTTAATGGAAATGCTGTAGCAAAAACCGGTAAGAGAGTATATTATGTACAGGTTCTAGATCAGAAAAACACAGTTTTGGGAGAAAATAAACTGATTGAATTTGATAATGATAAGGCTTTAGTTTATAGTTTTTTAGTAGCTCTTGATTTTCAGGGCAAAACTGCAAATGTATATGGCGTTTTAAATGCTGATGAAAGCCAGTTTAAAAAAGGAACTTATTTTGTCAATTTCTTCGACAAACAAGAAATAATGGGAAGCACTTCGATAACATTAGAATAACGGAATCCGAATTTTTAACTTGAAAATTGTAGCGTAAGGAAATTGGATTTCCTAGTTTTGTTTTCTTATTAGAAATATAGCTACATGAAACTTTACCCTATAGAATCTGGAAATTTTAAGTTAGATGGCGGCGCTATGTTTGGAGTTGTACCAAAAACAATCTGGAACAAAACAAATCCTGCCGACAGCAACAATTTAATAGACATTGCAGCGCGATGTTTGCTTATTGAAGATGAAAATCGTTTGATTTTGATTGACACTGGAATGGGCGATAAGCAATCAGAGAAATTTTTTGGCTACTACTCGCTTTGGGGATCGCATTCTATTGATAAATCTCTCGCAAAATATGGTTTTCACCGGGATGATATTACCGATGTTTTTATGACGCATCTGCATTTTGACCATTGTGGCGGAAGCGTAAAATGGAATTCCGATAAAACCGGATACGAGCCCGCTTTTAAAAATGCTAAATATTGGAGCAACGAAAAGCACTGGGAATGGGCTACGAAACCCAATCCGAGAGAAAAAGCTTCTTTTTTATCGGAGAATATTTTGCCAATGCAGGAAAGTGGACAATTGCATTTTGTTGAAAAACCTGATAGCGATTTCGGATTTTCAAAAGAATTAGGTTTCGGAATTTTTTATGCCGACGGTCATACCGAAAAACAAATGATTCCACATATTCAATATAAGGATAAAACAATCGTTTTTTGTGCCGATTTGCTTGCTACTGCCGGCCATATTCCGTTGCCGTATGTTATGGGGTATGATACTCGACCACTTTTGACAATGCCTGAAAAAGCAAAATTGTTAAACAGTGCTGCTGATCAAAATTATTATTTATTTTTAGAGCATGATGCTCATAACCAAATCATCACTGTCGAACATACCGAGAAAGGCGTTCGATTAAAAGAAGTATTTTCTTGCGAAGCTATTTTTTAATACTTGTTAAAAAAACAAAAAAAACCTCTCATTTTAATATAAAAAGTGAGAGGTTTTTCCTGATTTTAACACGAATTTGAATTACTTTTGGTTTCTTTTCAGTGAGATTTTATTCGTTAATTTTATTCCTTTTTTTTAACACATATTTTTTTATAACCAACTGATTAGAGAGGCTTTATATTTGTTAATATAAATTCAAAACTTCTTTCATTTACAGGCTTTTAATGTTGTTTTTTAAAATTTTTTTAGATAGGTTTGCAACTCAAAATTATTAATAATTAACCTATGAAAAAAATCATTATTTTTACCTTATTAATGTCTGTTTTTAGCTCCAAAGCTCAGAAAGTAGACCTTGATCGTTTTTATTTTGGTGTAAATTATCAAATTCTTCCAAAAGAATACGTTCCGTTCGAAAAAAGAACATTCTCATCAAGAGTAAAATTAGGCTCAGCTTTATACAGTTATGTAAATCCAGAAACTGCAAATGAAAAAGTTTATATAACAGGCTGGAAAAAAGTTGAATCGAATGGTACTGTTGATATCGAACTTAATTTAGAAGATTTTGTTGAAAGAGGTGTTTCAACCCAGACAAGAATTGAAGATGAGAAAAGAGATAAAGACGGCAAAGTTACAACACCTCGAAAAGTATATTATTATGTAGTTGCAACCTATGCGACTAGAGGTTATGCTAAAGTAAAAGGGCCCGTTACTGCGGTGCCAGTTTCAGATAAACAAATCGAAGCCGAAAAAGCAAAACAAGCTGCAGCTGCAAGCAACAGATTTTTGAAAAATGCAGTTGTGAAAAAAGATTCTACTGCATCAAACGAAGGTTTTAATGTTAGCTTCAATGGTGAACTAAAATACACTTCAAAAGAATCTTTAGATCCGTCATTGCCTTTGAAGGAGTTTAACATGAACAGAACTGCTATCAAAGATCAAACATTAAGAGATTTTGCTAATAATTCGTTGTCTGCTTTCGGTAATAATATTGATAGAGTTTATGGTTTTAAACCTAAAAGCGATAACGAAATTCTATGGATTTTGGATGCCAAAAGTGATGAAGGAAAAACTCAGATTGAAGCAATTCAGGCAGTTAAAGCTTTATTTGCTACCATGAAAGCTGACGAGCCAATAGATGAATTAAAAACAAATATGCAACCTCTTATCGAGTACTTTGAGTCATTGAAAACAAAATATACTGAGGATAATAAACCTTCGCGTAAAATGAGATATTCAGCTTATTATAATTTAGCTGTTATTTACCTTATGTTAGATCAGCCGGAAAAAACTATTGCCGAATCTGAGAAATTAATCGCAAATGATTATGATAAAAGTGATGGAAAAGCATTGATAGAAAGAGCAAATAATTTAATTGCAAGCTTTAAGGCATCAAAATTGAATACGACACATAACCCAGCTTTAAAATAGAAATTCATGAAAAAAATTACAAAGATTATTTTACTTGTTGTACTAGCAGGAATGAATCAGACTGTCAGTGCTCAATCTACAGGTTGGTTTGGTAAAGCAGTAGTATCTAACTCGCTTAATTTACGCGGTCCTGTACCCCCAACAAACTTAGAATACGGAAAATATAAATCATACGAGATGATTCTGGATCTTGCACCTGGATTAGAAAACAGTATGAATAATAGAAAAATTCCTTATTCTGCAGAAAAATATTATGAAGCTTTTGCAATTTCTGGTTTGAAAAAACAAAAGGAAGGCGATTTTAAAGTAAAATACAATTTAACTCGTTTTGAACTTGTAAATGATGAGGATTATGTGCAAAATACATATCAAAAGGCTCCAGCATATTACATTGGTTTAGAGTCTAATCTTGAAATAACAGACAAAACAGGAAAAGTGATTTACAAAAGATATACTACTCCTAAGGTTTGTATGTATGTGATAAATCCGTCAGAGACTTATGATAATTTAACGTATAAAATATTGACTGACAATTTCTACAGCATGATTGAAGAATTTGAAGGTTTTTACTTGTACGGGCCAAAGATTACAAACATGAGATATTCTGATCTTGAAAAAAAGAAAAAATCAAAATCAACATTTAACATTGAAGAGTACAATCAGTCGCTTCAGGTTATGCCAACTTTAGTTGATGTAGACAGAGAAAACTGGGCAGATTTATTTGGAGAAGCTCAAAAATTCTGGAAAGAGCTTGTGAATTTTCAAGATAAAGATGATGAAGATTTAGCCAAACAAATCAGATTCAGTGCCAACTATAATTTAGCGGCAACTTATATTCTTTTAGGAAATCCAGAGGAAGCTTCGAAGTATTTACCGGGAATAAAAGAGAATGAAAAAAGCTTTTTGGGTATTAGAAAAGATTTTCCATATATGACAAGTGTAGTTGAGGATATTGAAAAATACAAAAAACTTACTGAAAAAGCATTTACTATTGAGGCAATTCCTCAAGAACCAGTTTTACCTTCATACAAAAAAGCAGCAACAGCGTTTAGATATGCAGAATTTCCAGGTGAAGTTTTAGATACAGATTCTAAAGTTTGGAAAGGTAAAGTTAGGGTTATCAGTGATTATCCTGAGTTGGTAGATTTAAGAACACAAGAAACTGTATCGGGCTTAAGATCGATGATGGACGGAATTGGTTCTGAAAAAAGCAGTGTTTACATCTATATTGACGGACAGAAAAAACCGGAAAGAACAAACTTGAAAAAAGTAGTTAATATTAAAGATGAAGAAGGCAGAATCTACATTGTAGGTAAAACTGGAAGAGGAGTTCCTGCAATTTCATTTGGAGACAAGCCGGCAACAAGCTCAAAAAGATATTCAATGTTTGAAGAAGTTAAAAAAGGCGGAAAAGTTTCTTTATATCATGAGTTCTTCCCACAAGACGCGTATACTTTGAAAAAATCAATCGAGGATGAGTTCTTTTCTCCGCCAATTTTCCTTGGAAGAAGAAAAGCATTAAAAGAATATTTCTCTGATTGTCCTCAAATGATGGAAAGTATCGATAAGGGTGCTTATGACTTTGAAAACAAAGAAACGTATATCAAAATGTATGATGATTACAGTAAATTTTGTGGTAATTCATAATCTTGATTTCAAGTATAATTTAATAAAAGGGCTGTCGTTTAGACGGTCCTTTTTTTGTAGATATAAGAATGTGAAATTGTGTTTTAAGCAAGTATTATTAAATAAAATTAAAGATTCGACTGTAATACATTCTTAAAGAAATTAGTTTCAATTGGAAAATAAAAGTTGTTTATTATTGATCTTTACGCATTGGCTAATAATAATAGTGTCAAACCAGATGCAAAAAAAATCCCATTTTCAACGCAATGAAAATGGGATTTTAGTATTATGTAGATTTTAAAATCAAATTTTAATTTGTTTTAAACTTCCAAACCTGGCCAATGGTTTCTCCGCCTTTATTGTCTTTTACAACAACTTTCCAGAAATATTGTTTCGTAGGTTCAACTGCAGTGGTAACATTAATTGCGGATATATTCTCACCAATTTTAACTGTTGGCGGATTAGCAGTTCCAAAATAAACATCATACACCAAAACATCTCCAGTATCTACATCAGAAGCTGTCCAGCTTAAAGTGGCAGTCGAAGCAGTCAAAACACTGTTTATAGCTGGCAATCCTAATGTTGGTAAAAATGGTAAATGATTTACCACTGCTGTTCCCGCTGTATAAAATTTGTACGTTGCAGTATATGCACTTGCTAAGCCTTTAGCATCAGTAGCTTTTACTCTCCAATAGTAAGATGTATTTTTCTCTAATGAAATATTAGTCGGATTTGATGTATTATCTAAAGTTGTGATGATTTGTGAAAATGCATTGTCTTTTGCAACTTGAATCTGATAAACAATAGCATCTTTTTCAGTATCCGTAGATTCATTCCATTGAAAAGAAACAACATTGTCCAAACACAATTTATTGTCAGCAGGAGCTGTTAAAACGGGAACAGATGGCGCTTTGTTTACAACTGGTGGAGTTACAGGATCATCTCCGCCACTACCACAAGATGCAAATAACAAACCGATAATTGATAGGTATATAAAATTCTTCATTTTTATTTTTTTATAATTTTGATATATTCTGGAGTCTCTAAATAGATTTTTGCAGCATAAATTCCTGATGGCTGACCTTCAAGATTTAATGTTACTTTTCCGCTTTCGATTGTATAAGTTCCTTTAGAAACTAATTGACCAGCGAAATTGTACAATTCTATAGCAACCTCAGTTTTTCCGGTTGGAATTTCGACTTCAAAACTTCCAGAAGTGGGATTTGGATATGCAGTCAAGACACCACTTAAACTTGAAATGTTGTCAATTTTTTTAGCATAAACACCTTCGCATGCTTTTGATGTCGCAACTTCTAATAATACATTTTGATTAAGATCCAAAGTAAAAGCTGATTCAGAAGTTTGAAATTGCTCAGCTCCATCAATATAAACTGTAAAAGGAGCAGTTCCTTCAGTAATCTCAACATCAACTTTTTTAGAAGTTACAGTAGATTTTCCAGCGATAGTGCCGCCTTTTACAATTGTAACTGTAAAGTTTTGTTCGAAAATCACGCCTGGAACACTAATCATAATGTTGTAAATTCCCGGAGCTAGAGCGGTAACTTTTAGGCTATTATTAGTAAAAGTATATGCTTTATCGTTTATAGTTGCTGTATAAGCCAATGCAGTTTTTCCTACGATACTGATTTCACCATTGTTTTCACCAAGACAAGACTCTCCTTTAGTTTCAACAGTAAAATTGTTTGCTGGTAAAACTAATTCTCCAGAACATTCTGTGTTGAAAGTTGCAATAGCATCTTTAGCATTCGTCCAGTTTGTATTTGCATAAGTTACATCATCAACAAGTATGCAGTATAATTTTGAATTTCCTGAAAAGGATACATTTACATTTGTTAGTAAATTATTTTTGCCATTCTTTAAATTTAAACTCGTCAATTGATTAGAATTTACTTTCAAGGATGTCAATGCCGTGTTGTTTGACAGATCTATCGCTGTGATTTTGTTGCTAGAAACATCTAAGCCTGTTAAAGCTTTATTGTTAGATACATCTATCGAAGTTAACTGACTGCTTTTAACATTTAAATAAGTTAAAGCCGTTTGTTTAGAAACGTCTACACTTGTCAATAATGCATTCAAACCTGTACTTAAACTAGTCAAAGCCAAGTTTTTTGAAATATCTAACACAGCTATCTTATTATTGTATGAATCTAAATAAGTTAAGGCTGTATTTGCAGCAACATCTAAATTTGATATTTGATTTGAGCTAATATCCAGCCTAGTCAATACTTTGTTTTTAGAAAGATCAATACTTGTTAGTTTATTGCTTGAAGCAATTAAAGTCTTTAAGGCTAAATTGTTAGAAACATTCAATTCTGTCAAACTATTTGTACCACAATTAACGCTTTCTAGAGCTGTATTTTTAGATAAATCCAAAACAGCAATTTTATTGTCTGCAATATCTAGTGTTTTAAGTTTTACGTTTTTTGAAAGATCAATTTTTGTAATCGCCTCATGGTAAGAACTTAAATTTTCTAGTGAAGCAAAATCTTCAATACCAGTTAAATCTGTGATTTTATCAGGAGTACCAAAAGCAGATAAAGATTTTACGTTTACAATATTTGAGGTTAAAACTTTTCCATCAACTACACCAGAATCTAGTCCGCTGCTAATTAATCTTCTTTCAAAATTAGCATCAGGAATTAAAGTATACTGATAATTTTTTTCGCAAGCTGCTGTCGAGTATGTTGCAATTGCATCTTTTGCAATCCATTTATCGGTAGAGAAAGCGGCATCATCAACTTCAATACAAAGCAAGTTTGGATTTTTTGTGAAATTTCCAAAAATTACATTTTGCATATTTGCGTTGTTTCCGTTTTTCAAATTCAAATTGTACAAGTCATTGCCCGCACAATCAAATTCTTTCAAAATAGTATTTTTAGAAACATCTAAATCTTTCAATTTATTAAAGCTTGCACTAAGATTAGTAAGTTTAGTATTTTTAGAAACATCTAAAACTAAGATCTCATTATTACTGCAGTTTAAATTACTTAGTAACGTGTGAGATGCAACATTTAATACACTTATTTTATTATTGCTAATGTTTAATTTCGTCAGCGAAAGGTTTTTCGAAATGTTAATCGTTGTTAATAGGTTGTTATTACATTCTAACGAAGTAAGCAAAGTAAAGTCTTCAATTCCTGCTAAGTCTGCAATATTGCTGTTCGATACATTTAAACTTGTTAGAGAAGTAATACTCATTGTTGCAACTTTTCCATTTTTTCCGTCTTTATCAATTCCAAGAGCAATTAACTTATCTTCAAAATTCGAGTCAGGAATTAAAGTGTAAGGCACAACTACAGGACAAGCAACTGCTGAAAAAGTTGCTGTGGCATCTTTTTTAGTCGCCCAATTTGTATTTGAATAAGAAACATCATCAACTTGAATACATGTTAAATCAGGATTTCCTGTAAAATAAGCATCTAATTTTAGAGTAACATTCGTTCCGTTTTTAACATTCACGTTTACCAGCTTGCTGTTAGAGGCATACAAAGAATACAGTTTTGTGTTTTTTGATAAATCTAATGTTCTAATTTGATTATCTCCACAAGATAATTGAGCTAACTCTGTGTTTTTTGAAACATCAATAGTAACTAAACTATTATTATATGCAGAAATAACAGCCAATTTTGTATTTGAACTTAAATCTAAAGATGAAAGTTTGTTATTGTCGACTTGTAATGAAGTTAAATTTATATTCTTTGTTATATCAATATTTGAAATAAAATTTGAACCTAAAGTTAAAGAGAATAAAGCAACATTTTTAGAAACATCGACGCTTGTCAGTTGATTTGATCTAGCATTTAAATAATTCAAGCCTAAATTTTTTGAAATATCTATCGAAGTTAAATTATTATTGTTAACTGTAAGTTGTAACAAAGAGGTAAAATCTTGAATTCCAGTTAAATCAGAAATATTACTGAGTGATAAGTCTAAGTAGAGAATATTTGCAATACTTTCGGTTTTAACTTTTCCATTTTTACCATCTCTGTCAATTTGAAGAGCAATAAGTTTGTCTTCAAATTTTGAATCAGGAATAAGCGTATAAACATTACAGTCTAAACTAAAGCTTGCGCCGGCATCTTTAGTAACATTCCAATTTGAAGTGACTGCCAAATCTGAAACTTTAATGCAAGTCAAAGCCGCATTACTTGAAGTATTTAATGTGTTTAAAACAGCATTTTTAGAAAGATCTAATTTCTGTAATGAATTAGCAGATGCATTTAAATTCGTTAAGGCAGTAAAGCCTTGAATTCCTGTTAAATCAGAAATAGAAGTTCCTGAGACATCTAATGAAGTTATTGTGTTAATGCTTGAATTTAAAACACCTCCATTTTTTCCATCGGTATCAATTCCAAGAGCAATTAATTTATCTTCAAATTTCGGATCAGCAATATTTGTAGAAAGATTACAATCTAACGAAGAATAATATGCTTCAGCATCTTTTATTGTTTCCCAATTTGTTCTAGAATAATCAACATTATCAACTTGAATACATGATAAACCAATATTTCCTTTAAAATTAAAAGTATAGTCTAAACCTGCGTTTCCGTAAAAATATCTAAAATAAATTCCATGATTTTTTAATAAATTAGAATTGTTTCCATTTTTTACATTAAGGCTGATTAATTTATTATAGCCTGCACTTAACAAAACTAAAGAATTATTTTTGCTGACGTCTAATGAGGTTAATTGATTAGAACTGCATGATAAGTCTTTTAACAGTTTATTTTTACTTACATCTAAACTTGTCAGTTTATTGCCATCAAGCAATAATGTTTCTAGTGCTGTATTTGCCGAAACATCTAATGTCGTCAGGTTATTAACGTTGCAGTCTAATTGCTTAAGAGCAATATTTTTTGTTACGTCAAGTGTTTTTAAAGGAAGTCTGCTAAGATTTAATTCAATTAATTTAGTGTTTTTAGAAACATCTAAAGTGGTGTACTTATTATTGCCTCCATTATTACCACCAACTAAATATTCAAGATTTGTGTTTAAAGTCACATCGAAGGTTTCTAATAAATTAGAACTTGCGTCCAAGAAGGTTAAATTAGTGTTTTTGCTTAAGTCTATAGTTGTTAAGTTATTCGATCCAAAAGCTAATTTAATTAAAGCAGTATTTTTACTTACATCTAAAGTTTTTAAAGCGTTACCGCTACAATCTAAATCAGTTAAAGCTAGGTTGTTGCTCAAATCTAAACTTGTTGCCTCAATCAAAGGACAAATCAATGTTTGTAATAAAGTATTTTTAGAAACATTTAAGGTTTTAAGTTTATTGCCAGAGCAATCTAAGCCAATTAAATTTAGATTAGATGAAACATCTAACACAGTGAGCTTATTCGAACCGCATACTAAAGAAGTTAGCGCTGTATTGCTTGATACGTCTAAAGTAGTCAGGCTATTAGAATATAAATCGACATTTGTCAGCAAAGTGTTTTTTGACAAATCAATCGAGGTTAATTTATTAAAGCGAAGAGATAAACTCGTTAACAAGGTGTTTTTAGAAACATCTAAAGTTGATATTTGACTAAAATTACAATTTAAAGTAGTTAAAGCTGCAAAATCCTGAATACCTGTCAAATTGGTAATATTATTTCCTATCGATGCAATATCAAGGGATTTTAAAGCATTGATATTCGAAGTGGGTACTTTTCCATCAGGTACACCAGAGTCAATTCTCATCGATATTAATGTTTTTTCAAATTCTACATCAGGAATAAGGGTATATTGTTCTGTACCTTGAACATAAACTTGAACATCATCAATCAAAACATCAAAAGTTTTGCTGTCAAAACTAAAAGTAGAGATAGACAAATCGTACGAAAGGTCTTGATCTGCAGTAAAAGTAGTTGCTTTTTCAGTCCATAAATTATTAGTCGCAAAAGTACTGCTTGATAAAGTACTTGCACTTCCGGCTTTTGATATGTTTAAAGCAATAGGATGATCTCCGCTATAATTTGCACTCACATATTTATACCTGAATTTAACACTATAAGTTACGCCGGCTTTCATAGGAACTTGAGCAAGAATTTTTGGAGATACTGTTGTAAACGATAGTTTTGCACTATAATTTCCTAACACTCTATCAGTGCTGGAAGCAACAGAGTTTGTAACGTTCCAATTTTGAAGTACATTGCCTGTCCAACTTTCCAGTCCTCCATTCGGAACCAAGTTAACTTGTGCATAAATTGAAAAATTTGCCAGTAAAAGCAATAAGAGTAGTTTTGTTTTCATAGAATGATTTTATGATTGGTCGCGCAAGTGTACTCATATTAAACCAAGTTTCCTTACGGGAAAACGTAATCGAGTTGCTATTTTTTTGGTTTTTTTTAGAGTTATGATTTTTTGAAGCTTTTTTTTTACACTATAACTTTTTTTATAAGAATATACATAACTGTTTGGTATAAAAGACTTTGAATTCTTTTTTGGTTTTTCTTAAATTTTAATCAAAAAGTCATAAGACAGTGTTAACGGTTAGCTTTTTGTAACAAAAAACCATAATTTAGGCGCATCTTTTAACTTTTATTAAAAATAAGATACATGAGTCACATAAAACCTATTTGTATTTCTGCATTTGCAATGCTTGTTTTAGCAAGCTGTGGAGCAGGAAAACAAGCATCAATTACTGTTGCTGCACAAACATTGACACCAATTGCAATTCCGGTAACAACCGTAAAAAAAGCACCAGTTTCTGAGAATGATTTAAAAAGATGGAGCCATTTAGATTTGGTGAAAGATACTATTCCGGGAATGAGCGTTGACAGGGCTTACGTCGAAATATTAAAAGGAAAAACAGGCCAGAAAGTAATTGTAGGTGTTGTTGATTCAGGTATAGATATTGACCACGAAGATCTAAAAGGAAAAATCTGGACCAATACAAAAGAAATTCCAGGAAACGGAATCGATGATGATAAAAATGGTTTTATAGATGATATTCACGGATGGAATTTTCTGGGAGATGCTGTAGACGAAAATCTTGAAATGACTCGTATCATTAAAAAAGTAGACGACGGATCTGCAGAATATAAAAATGCTCTGGCTCAGTACAACGAAAAAATGAGCAAGGCATTAGAAAGCAAAAAACAAGTAGATTTTTTATTAGATGTTCATAACACGATAAAAAAAGCGTTGAACAAATCAACTTATAAAGCCGAAGATTTAAAATCACTTACTTCTGTTGATCCCAAGTTGGCGCAAAGCAAAATGGTGATGAATCAGGTTTTTGCTAACTCTGACGATGATTTTGATCCAGAAGCTGAGCTTGAAGAATACAGAGAACAGGTTTACAATGAATTGAATTTTAATTTAAACAAAGATTTTGACGGAAGAAAAATAGTGGGAGATAATCCAGATGATATCAATGATAATCATTACGGAAACAATACTGTTTTTGGTCCAAATAAAGAAAAAGCACTTCACGGGACTCACGTAGCCGGAATAATAGCACAGCTTCGCGGCAACAATTTGGGAGGAGACGGTGTTGCAGAGAATGTTGAAATTTTACCAGTTCGATCTGTTTCTGATGGTGATGAATACGATAAAGATATTGCACTCGGAATTCGTTATGCAGTAGATAATGGAGCAAAAGTAATTAACGGAAGTTTTGGAAAAGGATTTTCTCCGCATAAACAATGGGTTTTCGATGCTTTAAAATATGCAGCCGATAAAGATGTTTTAATTGTTCATGCAGCAGGAAACGACGGTTATGATATTGATGATGTAAAAAACATCAGTTATCCAAATGACGCTCAAGATAATGTTAAAGAGTTTGTAGACAACGTAATAACAGTTGGAGCCATAAACAATGCTTACGGAGAAAATGTTATCGCAGATTTTTCTAATTTTGGAAAAATAAATGTTGATGTTTTTGCGCCGGGTGTAAAAATTTATGCAAGTGTACCAAACAACAAATACCAATATTTAGAAGGAACATCAATGGCATCTCCTAATGTTGCTGGAGTAGCAGCATTAATTCGTTCTTACTATCCAAAATTAACGGCCTCTCAAGTAAAACACATCTTGATGGATTCAGGGATTTTACTTCCTGCAACCGTAAATTTAGGTGAAGACGGAGCACCGAAACCAGCTGCGGAAACTTCTACAACAGGTAAAATAGTTAATGCATACAATGCCTTATTGATGGCTGAAAAAATGTCTAAAAACTAATTAAGATAAAATACTAATCCGATGGAAGAGTGGCAACTCTTCCATTTTTATTAAAACAACCATGCGAAAAATTATACTATTATCCTTTCTGAGTTTAGGTTTAAACACTGCATTTGCACAAAGTGCTCCCTATTGGCAACAACATGTTGATTACAAAATGGAAGTATCAATGGATGTAAAAACCTACCAATATAAAGGGAAACAAGAATTGGTTTATACCAATAATTCTCCTGATACTTTAAGAAAAGTTTTCTACCATTTATACCCAAACGCTTTTCAGCCAGGAAGCGAAATGGATGCTCGTTTGCATTCTATAAAAGATCCGGATGCAAGAATGGTAAATAAAATAAAAGACGCTGACGGCAAAGATATTAAGCAAAGCCGAATTGAAACTTTAAAACCAAACGAAATAGGATTTTTAAAAATCAGCAATTTTAAGCAAGATGGCGTAACAGCACAGACAAGAACTTCAAATACTATTTTAGAAGTAACTTTGGCTAAGCCTATTTTACCAAATTCTAAAACAACTTTTACGTTAGATTTTGACGGTCAGGTTCCGGTTCAAGTTCGTCGTTCTGGTAGAAATAATAAAGAAGGAGTTGAACTTTCGATGTCGCAATGGTATCCTAAATTAGCTGAATTCGATTTTGAAGGCTGGCACGCAGATCCTTATATTGCAAGAGAATTTCACGGGGTTTGGGGAGATTTTGATGTAAAAATTACAATAGACGCAGCATACACAATAGGAGGTTCTGGATATTTACAAGATAAAAATCAAATTGGTCATGGATATGAAGATGCTGGCGTAACAGTTACTTATCCAAAAAAAGCAAAAACGCTGACTTGGCATTTTATCGCGCCAAACGTTCATGATTTTACCTGGGCCGCTGATAAAGATTATACGCATGATATTGTAAAAGGACCAAACGATGTTGATTTGCACTTCTTCTACAAAAACGATCCAAAAACAACTGGAAATTGGAAACAATTAGAGCCTTTAATGGTAAAAGTAATGGATTACTACAATCATAAAGTAGGCGCTTATCCGTACAAACAATACTCATTTATTCAAGGTGGAGACGGCGGAATGGAGTATGCAATGTGTACTTTGATGCTAGGAAGCGGTACTCTTGAAGGAATTTTAGGGACTGCAACACATGAATTAGGACATTCTTGGTTTCAGCATATTTTAGCTTCAAACGAGTCTAAACACCCATGGATGGATGAAGGTTTTACAACCTATATTGAAGACAGCGCTTTGAATGAATTAAAAGGAGATAAAAAAGAAGTAAATCCTTTTAAAGGAAATTATACCTCTTACTATCAATTAGTTCAATCAGGAAAAGAACAGCCGCAAACTACTCACGGTGACCGTTATGACGAAAACAGACCTTACAGTGTTTCATCTTATATAAAAGGAAGTATTTTCTTGTCGCAATTAGTTTATGTTATCGGACAAGAGAATTTAGATGCTACTTTAAAAAGATATTTTAATGATTTTAAATTCAAGCACCCAACGCCAAACGATATCAAAAGATCTGCGGAAAGAGTTTCTGGAGCAGAATTAGATTGGTATTTAATTGACTGGGCTGAAACGACTAACACAATTGATTATGGAATTAAAAATGTAGAAGATAATTCAGGGAAAACTACAGTTAGTCTAGAAAGAATTGGAAGAATGCCAATGCCAATAGATTTAAAAGTAGAGTATACAGACGGAACTTCTGAAGCTTTCTACATTCCGTTAAGAATGATGAATTTCATTAAGCCAAATCCAAACCCGAACGAGAAAAGAACTGTTTTAGCTGATTGGGCTTGGGCACAGTCAAACTACAGTTTTACAATCGACAAAAACAAAACAGCAATCAAAAAAATCACGATCGATCCAAGCGGATTAATGGCTGATGTAAAAGCTGCAAATAATGTTTTTGAAGTGAAGTAATTTCAAAAAGAAATCAAATAAAAAAAGCCCTTAAAACTAATTTTAAGGGCTTTTTCTTTTTCAAATTTATCTAAGGATTTTATGTTGTTTTTATCTCTGTAACAACGGTTGTTTCTTCTTTCTTAAAAGGAAATAATTTTCGGTAACTTGCCGATCTCCACAACCATTCGATTGGTCCGTAATTGAATTTTGAAAGCCACCATTTGCTGATAAACAATTGAAGAATAAAAACAAAAACAGCCAAGGTAAAGTAAAACCAATACGGCATTGAGTCTGCAATCCCAAAACCAATTCCGGAAAAGATAAAAGCACCCAATATATTTTGTGTCATATAATTGGTTAAAGTCATTTTTCCGCCGGCACTAAAATAACTGAAAATCGTTTTTAGTTTTCCATTTGTATACAATAAAGAAATCCCGGTTGCGATAAAAATCATTGTACTTAAAAACAACCAATAAATTGGATGAAAGATTTTGAAAATGGCAACTTGTTTATAAAAAATGATCAAATTAAAACCTACACCAATAATAAGGGCTATGGCTAAACTAATCCAAAGTGTGCGTTTTAATACTTTTTTCAATTCGTTTAAACGATTAAAGAAATCTAATTTTTGAAGCAAGAAGCCAAAAAGCATGCACGCAAACATTACAATATGTGCAGTAATGGCGTATCCGGGAATAATAATTTGTTCGTAAAATGAAGCCAATAAATTAAATCTAAAAAAGTCGATCCAGTTTCCGGAATGATATAGTTTTAAATATTCAGGATTAGTGGCAATTTCAGGATGTTCGACTTTCAAACCATTAACATAAGCCATTACAAACGGAATAGTAAGAACAAGAACGCCTGAAATTATGGCCAATGTTTTAGCAGAACATTTGTAAAAAAGCAACATTACTAGTCCTAAAAAAGCATAATCTTTTAAGATGTCTCCAAGCCAAAAAGCCGAATTAATAAAAGCCAATACAAAAAGCAAGATCATTCTCCAGGCAAAAAATGTGACTGGGTTTTTGCCTTTCGCAGCTACATTATTAATTAAAATTGCGAAGCCATAGCCAAATAAGAGCGTTAATAAAGTCCAAGACTTTGCGGCAAAAAAATACCGGTTAAAATAAATAAGTACTTCAGATAAAATACTGTTGTTGATTTTGTGAGGCACACCGATGTATAAAAAATCAGAGTAATTGCCAATAGCAACACCTAAAATTGCCCAGCCTCTAAGGATATCGACAATAGCAGTTCTTTTGCTTTGTTCGATCGGATGATAAGAATTTGTCATTTGATTAACATTTTTGTTTGTGATTTGATTGATGATTTAAGATAAACTTGAAATTATTTTAACGCAACCAAAAGTAAGAAAATTATGTAATTGGCAAATTTTATCTTAATTTATTTTAATAAAAAAATGCATCATCATAAAAGACAGGCTTTTATAATGATGCATTTTTTAAAATGAGCATTTTTTTAGTTTTTCTATAAAATTTCTCCCCAGCTTTTTTCGTCCTTCAATAATAATTCTCTTAAAATCTGAACTGGAGGCATGCCGTTATCCAGCATGGCGTCGTTAAATTTTTGCAGGCTGTAATTACTGCCTTCTTGTTTTTTATAGTCTTCACGAAGTTTTAAAATTTGTAATTTTCCTAAAGTATAAAACAAATAACCTGGATCGTAAGTTCCTCTTAAAGCTTCCTGACGTGATGGTTTATCGCCTTGATACCAGTTATTCATGAAAAACTTAGTGGCATCATCAACATTCATTCCGTGACAATGAGTATTGATCGAAACACATAAACGACAAATTCTCAAAAGTGCATCGCCAGATTGCGCCAAACGATATTTTGCGGCTTTAATCGGATCTCCGTTGTTGCCGTATCCTTCGTCAATCATCATTTTTTCAGTATAATGCGCCCAGCCTTCAACATAAGCATAACTCATAAAAACCTTTTGTATTTTAGATGTTTTAGAAGCATTCGAATGTAAAAATTGTGTATAATGTCCAGGATATGCTTCATGAATAGAAACAATATCAGTTGTATAATAATTAAATTGTGCCAGCCAATCTTCTTGCTGTTTTGGTGTCCATTTAGGATCTACGGGAGTTATGTAGTAAAAAGCCTGAGTAGCTTTTGTCTCAAACGGACCGGGAGAATCCATAGAAGCAGTGCTTGTAGCACGTGCATAAGCAGGAGTTTCCTGAATTTTGACACGAACTTCCGAAGGCATCGTTACGATTTTATGATCAATTAAATATTGACGAATTGCTTCGATATTCTTTTTGGCATCTGGAATAAGGTTTTGAGCCGTTGGATGCTCTTTTTGCATGTCATTATAAACGTCAATCGGTTTTTTATTTGGGTTGATGATTTTTGCTGCAGCATTAAAAGAAGCCTGTTCTTTTTTTAATTCCTTTAAACCAATTGCCAAAATTTCATCTGGAGACAATTTAATTTCTTCCTGATACAACAGCATTTTTTTGTAGTTGTCTACACCAATTGCATATTTGTTAGTCGCTTTTGGCAGTTTTTCTTTTTCTAAAAATGCGGCATAATCATTAATGGCCGCAATCGCATTTTTATTGGCTTCTGTAAAAGCCTTCATTAAACTGTCGTTTTTAACACTTTTTAAAGCAACTAATAAATCATTTCCCAAAAACGAAGCAGAACCTTTTGCAATATCGATCGCTAATTGAATGTGAGGCAGGGCAAGTGAATCCTGCAAGTTTTCTTTAGCATCTTTATAAATTCTCGGCGCTTCTTTTTCAATGGCAATAATCGATTTTATTTGTTGTTCTAACGGAGCAAAATTTCGTTGAATATAAATGTTGACATCAATTGCGCCCGCATATGTCATGGGGTTTTTGTTGAAAGGTTTTAAATCTTCAAAAGAAAATAATTCGTTTTTGACATTCGATTTAATGATTTTCCAATCGTAGTAGTTTTTTTTGTTTAAAGCAGAAGAATCAATAGCAGCGAATTGGCTGTCGAATTTTTTAAGTGCAGCAATTCGGGCAGCAATAGTTTTTTTATTAAAGTGGCCTACTTTTCCGTCGTATTCGTGAAGTCCTAAATAAACACCCATTTGCGGGTTCCATTCTAGATTTTGGGTAATGTATTCTTCAGATAACTTCAGAAAAGCTTCGTCGCCAGATCCTGAAGAATCGTCCTGTTTTTTATTACAGCTAAAAATCGAAAAAAATAAAATGGAAGATAGAATGAAAATATTTTTCATAATGTTTTTGGTTTGAAAATAGGTTAATTAAATAATTGAAATTCAATAAATAACAATCAAAAATAGCAAATTTTCAAACCAAAAACGGATTTTTTATGCTCCTAAATGTTCCAGCATATCTTTTGTCATTGACTCAAGATCAAAAGTATGTTTCCAATCCCAATCTTCTCTTGCAGACGAGTCATCGATACTTGCCGGCCAGCTGTCCGCAATTTTCTGACGGAAATCTGGATTATAGGTAATTTCAAATTCAGGAATATGTTTTTTAATTTCTGCAGCAATTTCGGTCGGAGTAAAACTCATTGCAGCCAAATTGTATGAAGAATGTATTTTGATTTTTTCAGCCGGAGCTTTCATAATATTGATGGTGGCTTCAATAGCATCATCCATATACATCATCGGCATTTTGGTTTCAGATGACAAAAAGCATTCGTATTTTTTATCGGCGATCGCTTTATAAAATATATCAACCGCATAATCTGTAGTGCCGCCCCCTGGAGGTGTCGACCAGCTGATTAAACCTGGATAACGAATACTGCGAACATCAACACCATAAATATTATGGTAGTATTCGCACCATCTTTCGCCAGATTGTTTACTGATTCCGTAAACTGTAGAAGGTTCCATAATAGTATACTGCGGTGTATTTTCTTTTGGAGTCGTTGGTCCAAAAACAGCAATACTCGATGGCCAGAAAATCTTTTTTATTTTTTTTGCTTTCGCCAAATTCAAAACGTGAAATAATGAATTCATATTTAGATCCCAGGCAAATGCAGGATTTTTTTCGGCTGTAGCAGACAAAAGTGCTGCCATCAAATAAATATCGGTAATTTGATGCACCTCAACAAGATGTTCAATTTGATTAAAATCTAAAGCATTGACCACTTCAAAAGGTCCAGAATTTACAACGTCAGTATTTAATTTTCGAATATCAGAAGCAATTACATTTTCTGTTCCGTATAACTTACGCAGCTTTTGAGTCAACTCTGTCCCAATCTGACCGCAAGCGCCAATGATCAATATTTTTGGATTCATTTATGAAGATTTTAGTATGGCAAATATAACGTTTTCGCAAATAATTTTACTTTTTGCGAGATGAAATTATAAATTTAATAAAGATAAAGTTTGTTTTTTGGATTATTCTCGAAATGAAATTTAACCGCAAAGCACGCAAATTTTTAATCAATAAGTTTTTTTTAAAACAAAAAGTTCGCAAAGCTAAATGTTGAACTAGCTTTGCGAACTTTATCTTTTCTAAACTTTCTATAAGATAGGAAACTTTGCGTGCTTTGCGGTTAAATTTCACAAGCAAATAATAACAACGATTTATAGAATCTTTAGCAAAAATCAGAATTCGTAATTGTAAATTTACTTTGTAACTTTGTAGCTTAATGTTTTACCAAATGAAATATAAAATATCTCTTTTTCTGCTTTTGATTTTTGTACTGAATTCATGTCAAAATGAAGATGAAAAACGTCGTGCTGAAAACGAAAAAGAAGCTAAAAAAAAGGAAATCATTTTTAATAATATAAATAAAGGCTGGGTTTTCATCGACGAGCCAATTAACGATATCGCACAACAAAAAATAAGTTCGTGGACTGAATGGCGCGATTTTTTAAAAGAAATCGGAGATAAACCAAGAAAGACAATTGGAGCTTTTCAAAAAAAGTCAAAAGCGATTTCAAAAAAAGCAATGGCTTTAAACAATAATATTCCTCCAGAATTTAACCAGCCTGTAATCAAAAGCCGGATTTCTATTTTGATTACCAAAGTCAGAATGTTGGATTTGTTTATTAATTTAAATAAAATTCCAGATGAAAAAGTGACTTTTTTAATTGGAGATATCAACAAAGAACTGGTTTCATTAGAAAGACAAATGGATAAAATTGTCGAAAAGGCTAAAATTCCGAAAGAAGAAGGAGAAGCTGATTTTCTTAAAATGTTAGATACAACACGCGCGATTCCGAATACGCCTTTAGATAAAAATTTACAAGTTGAGTAAAAACGCCTTATATACAATGTATGACAATCTGCCTAAAACACAGCAGATTGCCACACAATTACTAGAACAAAATCAAGTGAAAATGCATCTCAGCGGTTTGTTGGGTTCTGCAGTTTCATTTGTAATACGTGCCGTTTTCAAGAAAGCCGAATTGCCATTTTTAGTTGTTTTAGACAATAAAGAAGAGGCGGCTTATTACTTGAATGATCTCGAACAAATGATTGGCGAACAGGATGTTTTGTTTTATCCCGCTTCATTTCGCCGTCCGTATCAAGTTGATGAAACAGACAATGCAAATGTTTTGCTTCGAGCTGAGGTTTTAAACCGAATAAATTCTCGAAAAAAACCGGCCATAATTGTTACATATCCAGAAGCACTTTTTGAGAAAGTAGTGACGCGTCAGCAATTGGATAAAAACACGTTGAAAGTTTCTTTAAACGATAAAATTTCAATTGATTTCATTAATGAAGTTTTGTTCGAATACGAATTCAAAAGAGTCGATTTTATTACAGAACCCGGCGAATTTTCAGTTCGTGGAGGTATTGTCGATGTGTTTTCTTTTTCAAACGATCATCCGTATCGAATTGAATTTTTTGGAAATGAAGTAGACAGCATCAGAAGCTTTGATGTAGAAACACAATTGTCTGTTGAAACACATAAAAAAATTACCATTATTCCGAATGTCGAAAACAAGATATTTCAGGAAAACAGAGAAAGCTTTTTAGATTACATTGCTGAGAAAACGGTACTTTTTATTCAAAATACAGACGGACTTTTTAGTCAACTTGATAAACAATTTGCAAGAGCAGAAGAAGCTTTTGGAAAACTTTCGGGAGAAATAAAACACGCCGAACCAGAACAATTATTTTTAAATCAGGCTTCGTTCATTAAACGCGCTTTAGATTTTTCGATAGTAGAATTGGCTTCAAAACCCATTTTTAAAACCACTAAAAAATTCGAATTTCATATTCAGCCTCAGCCCTCTTTCAATAAACAATTTGATTTGCTGCTGAATAACCTGAGCGATAATCATTTTAACGGATACAAAAATTATTTGTTCTGTTCGAATGAAACGCAGGCCAAACGTTTTCATGATATTTTTGAAAGTCTTGATGAAGCGAATTCTGAGAACATAAGAAAACAATACCACACTATTGTATTGCCTTTATACCAAGGTTTTATAGATGAAGAAAATCAGATAACGGCTTATACCGATCACCAGATTTTTGAACGTTATCATAAATTCAACATCAAAAACGGTTATTCGAAAAAGCAGAATATTACGCTTAAGGAATTAACAGCACTTTCGGTGGGTGATTATGTAACGCACATCGATCACGGAATTGGAAAATTTGGCGGTTTACAGAAAATTCAAGTGGAAGGGAAAACGCAGGAAGCCATCAAATTGGTTTATGCCGATAATGATATCGTGTATGTCAGCATTCACTCGCTTCATAAAATTTCAAAATACAACGGAAAAGACGGAACGCCTCCAAAAATCTATAAATTAGGATCGAACGCCTGGAAAATTTTAAAACAAAAAACCAAAGCGCGTGTCAAACATATTGCATTCAATTTGATTCAGTTGTATGCAAAACGCCGTTTAGAAAAAGGTTTTCAATTTGCGCCGGACAGTTATTTGCAAAACGAATTAGAAAGTTCGTTTATTTATGAAGATACGCCAGATCAAACTAAATCAACGGCAGAAGTAAAAGCCGATATGGAAAGCGATCGCCCAATGGATCGTTTGGTTTGCGGTGATGTTGGTTTTGGAAAAACAGAAGTTGCCATTCGCGCTGCTTTTAAAGCGGTTGACAACAGTAAACAAGTTGCTGTTTTAGTCCCGACAACAATTTTGGCTTATCAGCATTTTAGAACTTTTTCGGAACGATTGAAAGATATGCCGGTTTCAATAGGTTATTTAAACCGATTTAGAACGGCAAAACAAAAAGCACAGACTTTAAAAGATTTGGCTGATGGAAAACTAGATATCGTAATCGGAACACACCAATTGGTCAACAAAAATGTAGTTTTTAAAGACTTAGGTTTGTTGATTGTCGACGAGGAACAAAAGTTTGGAGTTAACGTAAAAGACAAACTGAAAACCATTGCAGCTAATGTTGATACGCTTACATTAACAGCAACGCCAATTCCGAGAACTTTACAATTCTCATTAATGGCAGCGCGCGATTTATCCGTTATTACAACACCTCCGCCAAATCGTTATCCGATTGAAACGAATGTTGTTGGTTTTAATGAAGAAATAATTCGTGATGCAATTTCGTATGAAATTCAGCGAAACGGACAAGTTTTTTTCATCAATAACCGAATAGAAAATATAAAAGAAGTTGCCGGAATGATTCAGCGTTTGGTTCCAAATGCAAGAGTTGGAATTGGTCACGGACAAATGGACGGAGCAAAATTAGAGGAATTGATGCTGGCTTTTATGAACGGAGATTTCGACGTTTTGGTGGCGACAACAATTATAGAAAGTGGTCTGGACGTTCCAAATGCGAACACAATTTTCATTAATAACGCCAATAATTTCGGATTGTCAGATTTACATCAAATGCGTGGGCGTGTTGGGCGAAGCAACAAAAAAGCATTCTGTTATTTCATTTGTCCGCCATATTCATCTATGACGGAAGATGCAAGAAAACGTATTCAGGCGTTGGAACAATTCAGTGAATTGGGAAGCGGTTTTAATATTGCAATGAAAGATTTGGAGATTCGTGGTGCTGGAGATTTATTAGGTGGAGAACAAAGCGGTTTCATCAATGAAATTGGTTTTGATACGTACCAAAAAATCATGAATGAAGCGATTGAAGAATTGAAAGAAAACGAGTTCAAAGATTTATATCCGGAAGAAAATAATATCGATACTAAGGAATATGTAAAAGACATTCAAATTGATGCCGATTTTGAGCTTTTATTTCCAGATGAATATATCAATAACGTTTCAGAACGTTTGGTTTTATACAACGAATTAGGCACTATAAAAGACGAAGCTGGTTTACAGGAATTCGAAAGAAAGCTAATTGACCGTTTCGGACCTTTACCAAAACAAGCAACTGCCTTACTAAACAGCATCCGTATAAAATGGATTGCTACAAAAGTCGGAATCGAGAAATTAGTATTGAAACAAGGTAAAATGATTGGTTATTTTGTGTCAGATCAGCAATCTGATTATTATCAGTCAGTGAAGTTTAGAAATGTTTTAAATTTTGTTCAGAAGCATAGTAATCTTTGCAAAATGAAAGAAAAACAAACCGTAAACGGATTACGTTTATTATTGACTTTTGAAAATGTGAAGTCAATTAAACGAGCTTTGGAATTGATGGAATTGTTTGAGGAATAAGTTTTTTAAAAAAGCCACGAATTCACGAATTATTGAGAGTGAAATTTCTTAAAATTCGTGGCAAAAATAAAATTAAAAAATGGCGTATGAGATTTCCATACGCCATTTTCTTTTAAACTAAAAATGACTATTTAACGATCAGTTTTTTAGTAACATTAAAATCTTTAGAAGCAATATTTACAATATACATGCCGGATGCCAAATGATGATTGATTTGTCCTGAAGCAGAAAGTTTGTCTGTTAAAACCGTTCTCCCATTCATGTCAGAAACCGTAATTGAAGCTGCATCTCCATTTTGTAATTCTGGCAGTAAAACATGAAATTCATTGTCTGTTGCTGGGTTCGGATAAATGCCGATTACTTTTTCAGTTTCAGAAACATCATCAATTTTTATAGATGCTTTTCCTGTTCCAATAGTTGTTGGTTCCAATTGCCATTGCGCACTGAACCATCCATCTTGTGAATTTCCGTATTGAGCAGATCCTGTTTGGTTTTCAACATGAATAATATTTCCTGATTGCCATCTGTTTCTTAGTCTTACCCAAGTTCCATCAATATAGTCGCTTGACCATTGTGCACTCCAGAAAGTAGTATCTGTTATGTTACATTGAACACTTCCAGTCTGACCTTCAATATTAATTAACTCTCCAGTTGCTACATTTTTAAGTACAAAATAAGTGGCATCAATAGCGATTTTTTGCCATTTGTAGCTGTTGCCTGAAACTGTTGCTCCATAACCAACGTTTGTTCCGGCATCAGATAAATAAGCTCCAGTCCATCTGTTTTTGATTGTGAAATATGTTCCTGTTGAAGAAGAAACGGTTATGGCACAAGTTGCTGTTTTTGCTCCATCTTGAGTTGTAACTGTAATCGTTGCAGCGCCCGAAGCGACAGCAGTTATTAATCCTGATGTATTTACAGTGGCAACGGCAGTATTATTTGAACTGTACGTTACTGATTTATTTGTTGCTGTTGAAGGATTAACTGTTGGTGTTAATTGCTGTGTTGCGCCAACTGATAGAGTTGCAGTTGTTGGAGCTAAAGTTACGCTTGTAACAGCAACAACGCCAGTTCCGGGATTAGAATCGTACCAAGTATTATTCATGTACCAGCCTGTTTTATTTCGGCTTAAGTCGGCAGTTTGGTTCGTTCCGTCGTTAAAAATTAAATTAGTTGAAGTTACATTTGTAAAGGTATAACTGTACCAGCCATTTCCTGCATCGATCATGTTTACACCTGGCCAAGTTGCATTTGCTAAAACTCCCGCAGGCAGAGCACTCCAATAATAGATTTTAATTGCAGTTCCCCAGTTTGATGGCTTATAGAAATAAACCGTAAAATTAGTATTTGGATTTACGGTAATTGCTGCAACTGCGGTCTTATTTCCGTCTTGTGTTGTTGCAGTAATATTTGCTGTTCCAGCTGCAACAGCTGTTACAAGTCCGATAGAATTTACCGCTGCAATCGCTGTATTGCTAGAACTCCAAGTTATATTTTTGTTTGTTGCGTTTGCCGGAGCAATTGTTGCAGAGAGCTGTTGCGTATTTCCAGCATATAAACTAGCTGTAGTTGGTGAAACACTAACTGACGCAACCGGAATCGCAGCAACGGTTATTGCTGATGTTGCTGTTTTATTTCCATCAGCAGTTTTAACAGTAATAGTAGTCGTTCCTGTAGCAACTGCCGTAACTAATCCAGAAGCATTTACAGTAGCAACGGCTGTATTACTTGATGTCCAAGTAAGATTCTGATTGGTAGCATTTGCTGGTGCAATAATTGCATTTAATTGTTGCGTAGATCCTAAACCAACAGTTGCAGTTGTCGGATTTACAGAAACTCCAGTTACTGCAACAACAGGAGCATTAGTATTGGTTAAAACTAAATATTCATAAGCAGCAAACGTTCTTGTTGTGCCTGTTGTTAAAGTTACAGAAGCATTGTTATTGTACGGATTTACATAGGTTCCTGCTAAGGCAGCCGGAATATTATATGATTTAGAAGCATTTCTTAAATTCGACATTACAATAACTTTTTCTGTGCCTAAAGTTTTGGTGAAAATACTAATGTCATCATTTGCATAAATCGTTAAATCACCGCGTCTTATAGCAGCACTCGAAGTTCTAAAATTTAAGATTTTAGCAAAATCAGCAGCTGCAGTTGGGTTTTGTGACCAATTGAATTTAAAATTTGTCCAAGGCCAATCGGTTTTTGGTTCATAATCAATTTCTTGTCCGCTCATTAAAAAAGGAACACCTTTCATATAAGCTGAAACTAAGAAGTTGGCCACAATTCCGTTATGATTATTAAAGATTATAAAAGGTCTTTGTACACCATTATCGTTCGTATACGTATCATGATTTCCTGTATATCGAACAGCTTGATTTGAACCCGTTGCATTTGCATATTCGTAATCGTTTATGGTTTGAAAACGTGTTGAAACCGGACCACCGGCAGCCACATCTTTTAAAGCATTCCAAAACCATCTGTCGCCAAAATTCATGTCAAAACCAGCTGTAAAGTTGGCTTGTCTGTCTCCTTCTGCTAACATTAATAATTTATGAGAAGAAATTCCTCTGATATTTGAAATAACTTCTGACCAAAAATCAAGCGGAGGATTATTTGCATAATCGCAACGGTATCCATCAACATTTGCTGCCAAGATCCAATATCGCATAGCATCTTTTATAGCGCCACGTGTAGCTGAGCTATTAAGGTCAAGCGCTGCAATATCTGAAAAGTTGCCTAATTGCTGAATTGTTGTACCGCTTCTCATATAATACTCAGGATGCGTGGTTGTCCAAGCATTATCCCAAGAAGTTCCATTAATGGCAATGTCTAAAATAACGGCCATTCCGCGGCTGTGAGCGCCATCCACTAAAGTTCGTAGATCTGAAAGCGAACCGTACTCTGATCCAACGGCTTTAAAATCTTTAATGCAATAAGGTGAAGCTGAGCTTCGAGAATCAGTACCGTGCGGGTAAATTGGCATTAAATAAATAACATTGGTACCGAGTGCTTTTATATTGTCTAATCGGGCGGTTACTCCGGCTAAATCTCCGTTAGCACTAAACGGACGAATATGTACCTGATACATGTTTACATCTCGAGTATCTGGAACACTAGCGAATGGCGTGCCGTACTGAGGCGGATCTTGTGCATAAACTGAACTTGCAAATAATAATAGAAAACAAACTAGTGTTTTCATGATATGAAATAATCTAGTGGTAATTTTGATTTTCATAATAATAGTTTTTTGAATGCTTGTCGGCATTTCTAACTAAAATTCATTCTCACTCGCATTGTTTTTAAATTCGACAAACATTTTGTGGTTAATAGTTTTCAAGTAGTAAAATTTTTAATTTTTGTCCATAAGACATAGGGATTGCCACGAATTTCACGAATTAGCACAAATTTTAATCTGCAGCTTTAATTCGTGTCAATTCGTGAAATTTGTGGCAAAAAACTTAGAAGCTTAGTCTCAGAACCTTTGTGTCTTAAATTACAATTTTTTCAATCCCTTAGTTCTGCGGCATTTCCTTCTTTAATGCTGATGGCAACACCACCGCCTGGAGCTAAATACTGTTTTAAAATTGTTTTTGAGGTTACAACAACTTTTGTCACAGTATATTTTTGTGGATTTTCTTTCCAATTTGCTTCTTTAGCATCGGCATAAATGGTGGCAATGAATTTTTTTCCGGCAGGTAAATAATCAAAAGTGATATTTGCAGTTCTAGCATTTTCATCTGTAATTCCACCAATAAACCAAGCGTCTTTTCCTTTAGCTTTACGGGCAATAGTAATGTAATCTCCCGGTTCAGCTTCCAAAATATAACTGTTATCCCAATCTACAGCGACATCTTTAATGAACTGAAATGCATCTGGAAAACGCTCATAATTCCCAGGAATATCAGCCGCCATTTGCAACGGACTGTACATGGTTACATAATAAGCCAATTGTTTTACCAAAGTCGTATTGACACGCTGTGAACTTCCTGTTCCGTAGTACGAAAGATCCGTTTGAAAAATCCCTGGCGTATAATCCATTGGTCCTCCCATTAATCTTGTAAAAGGGAGAATAGTTGTGTGATCCGGAGCTAAACCTCCCATAGATTCAAACTCTGTTCCGCGTGCAGATTCCTGAGCAATCCAGTTTGGGAAAGTTCTGTTCAAACCAGTCGGGCGAACTGCTTCGTGACTGTCAATCATAATTTTATAATCAGCTGCACGTTTAGCTACGTTAATGTAATGATTTACCATCCATTGTCCGTCATGGTGTTCGCCACGCGGAATAATTTTACCTACATAACCTGTTTTTACAGCGTCATAACCGTTGTCATTCATAAACTGAAAAGCACGATCTAAACGACGTTCGTAATTAGTTGCAGATCCTGAAGTTTCGTGGTGCATAATAATTTTTACTCCTTTTGAAGCAGCATAGGCGTGAACAGCTTTTACATCAAAATCAGGATAAGCCGTTACATAATCAAAAACTTCTTCTTTCCAGTTACCAATCCAGTCTTCCCAACCAATGTTCCAGCCTTCGATAAGAATCGCATCGAAACCATTTTTAGAGGCAAAGTCAATATATTCTTTTGCACGTTCTGTTGTAGCTCCGTGTTTTCCGTTTGGAGTAAGTTTTGTGAAATCATCTGTTAATTTCACATTGTTTTCTTTTCCGAAAGCCCAAGTACTTTTTCCAGCTACAAAATATTCCCACCAAATTCCGATGTATTTTACCGGTTTAATCCATGAAACATCTTTGTAACTAGTTGGTTCGTTCAAATTCAAAATTAATTTTGAAGCTAAAATATCTGTTGCTTTATCGCTCACCACAATAGTTCTCCAAGGCGATTGTGCATCAGTCTGCATATATCCTTTTGCGCCAACAGCATCTGGCGCTAGATGGCTGCGCATTTTGTTTGTTGCAGCATCAACTTCAAGATACATTGCTGGATAATTAATTAGTCCGGCTTCGTGAATGTTGATATACAAACCGTCATCAGATTTCATCATTGACGGCGTTTGAACAGAAAGTTCTTTTATTGGCCATTGCGAATTGATTTCGATCGTTGCTTTTTTCATCAGCGAAGGAATCTCTGAAATTTTTGAGGTTGTATACGCATATTCGTTGGTATCATAATCTCCCGGAATCCAGAAAATTTTATGATTTCCGGCTAAATTAAATTCAGAACGCTCTTCTTTAATTACAAAATAACTTAAATCATTTTGCTTTGGAAATTCATATCTGAAACCTAATCCGTCGTTGAATAAACGGAAACGAATTCGAATGTATCTATTATTATTTTTTGCTTGCGCCAAAGTGACAACCAATTCGTTATAGTGATTACGAATCGTTTTTTCTTCGCCTAAAACTGGATTCCAATTTTCATCAACAGAAGATTGTGCTGTATTTGTAACGGTAAAACCATCCAAAAACGAAGGCATATTTTGAAGTTCTAATCCCAAAGAACTTGGTTTTATAACTGCTTTTTGTTTATATGATAATTGGTAAGACGGAATACCGCCTTCTTTCAATTCGAATTTTAAAGAAAGATTTTTGTCTGGCGAAGTTATTTCCTGTGCGTGAATCCATAAGGAGTTGGCACATAAAAAAAATAAAAGCGCGATTTTTTTGCTCAAACGAATTTGAAGCTGCATTTTTTGGGATTGAAAATTCATATTATTTAGTTTTTTGCAAAGCTAATTCTATTAAAGGCTTTTTATTACTTTTTTAGGATTAAATATTGGTATGCATTTAAATTTATTTCGGCACCAATTGAAATTCCAGTTCCAGTTAAAGCATCTGTCCAGTTTGTATTTGCTAATGTTGTAGGAGCAGTATATTTAACGGCTTTGTTTCTAAGATTTGCTATAATTAAAACTTTATCAGCAGAGGTTTCCATAGTAAAAACACTAGTTTCGTTGCTGCTGTATCCTGTCAGTTTTCCTTTTCTTAAAGCTTCGCTTGTATTTCTAAAAGCAATAATTTTTTTGTATTCTTTCAGCATATCGTAGTCTGCTGCAGTCCAATCGATTGCTATTTTATCAAAATAATCAATTCGTTTTGAGTAGCCAATTTCTTGTCCGCCATAAATCATCGGAACAGATTTCATGCTTGAAGCGACAACAAAAGCCGCTAAAGATCCTTTTTTACCTCCATAAAGTTCTAGTGGCGTTCCGTCAGAAAGATTTACGTCATGATTTGTAGTGTAGCGTACAATTCTTTTTGAACTCTCTAATTGTCCATATTCTTTTGAACTTTCGGTTTGCAAATAAGAAGCGGGCTGTGCTTCTGAAAAAACCTTTTTTAAAGCATCAAAATAGGCAAAGCCAAAAGTATAATCAAAACCGGCATCATAATGGTTTGCTCTGGAACCTTCGGCCATTAAAATCATTTTTTGGTTTTTGATTTTACGGATTTCAGTAATCGCCTGCGACCAGAATGTCATCGGAACAAAATCAGCAGCATCACATCTAAAACCATCAATATTGGCATTATAAACCCAATACGACATAGCATCAATCATGGCTTTTTTCATGTCTGTATTGGTATAGTTTAATTGTGCAACATCTTGCCAGTTCGTTCCAGGCGGAATTGTAATATTTCCATTTGTGTCTTTTTGATACCAATCTGGATGTGCTGTGATCCATTGATTGTCCCACGAAGTATGATTGGCAACCCAGTCTAAAATAACCGCCATGTTTTTACTATGCGCTTCTGTAACTAGAGAGCGAAGATCCTCCAAAGATCCAAAATCAGGATTTACTGCCTTATAATCTTTTACCGAATAAGGCGAGCCTAGTTTTCCGGCAGATTTTATTTTTCCAACAGGATAAATCGGCATTAAATAAATCACATTCGCACCTAATTTCTGAATAGAGTCAAGACGTTTTTGAACTCCTTTTATTGTTCCTTCCGGACTAAAAGAGCGAAGGTTTACTTGATAAATTACAGCATCTTCATTGGCTGGAACTTTATCAAAAGCAGTTCCGTATTGCTGATATTCATTTCCTGTTCCTGTTCCCGGATCAGGTTTAGGATTATCATCAGAAGAGCTGCAGGAAACAAATGCTAAAACAAAAAGCAGTATAAAAACGATGTTGGTATTAGACTTCATAATTTTAGGAATTTAATTTTTAATAAGCCTGACTTTGATCGTCAGGCTTTTAAATCTGTTTAGTTTTTGAAAAAACCTGCCTTTTTTCAGGATTAAAAGACAGGCATTAACTAACCAAACTCAACTTTTATATATTTTTATTTTTTTATAATAGTACAAGTTGCCGTTGCTGGATAACCTGCAGTTGCAGGATCAGTTTCAACGATTGTAAATGTTACCTCATAGGTTCCAGCTTCGGTAATGGTGTACGCACCTTGGTCATCACGATTAATAGTGTTTGTTGTGGCATCTTTTGGTCCGTAATTAACAGACCAATTATCATTTAATCTGAATTTTAAGGCTCCAGGAACTAAATCAGCGGTAATTTTCCATGTTTTAGTTTGATGGTCATAGTTCATTGGAGTGCTTTTATCCCAGCCTCCAGATTGAGCAGTTCCTACAATTCCCCATGCATAAGCAGTAGCAGACCATTTTAAAGTATTTAGATTTACTTTAACTTGATAAGAACCAGTTCCAGGAAGTTTTAAGTCGGCATCACTCATTTTTTGAATTGTGCCTTCTCCGGTACCAGCGCCATAAAACTCCGCCCAGTTTCTTGCTGTATTTACCTTAAATACCGGTCCATAACCTGGAAGAACAGTAACATAGCCTTGATAAACACCTTTTTCAATAGCTGTTAAGACAGATGCACTATTAACATCCCATTCGCCTTGATAAGCACCCGGCATATAAATTTCACCAAAAACAATACTTTTTTCGAAAGGCGTAACAGTTAGTTCTACATTGTTTGAGAATACTTTTCTGTCCATTGCTGCCTCGACACGAACAATAAGTTTACCGGCTGAGTTTGGCTGTAGACCAAGATCTGTTGCAATTTTGTTTAAATCCCGTACTGAAAAAGATTTGCTTAAGACATCTTGGCCAACTTCAAATCGAGTAGCTTTCAGCCATGCACTAGAACCCGTAATATCTGCCGGAACATCAAACTGTACAGCATACGTTACCGGTGCTTCAATTGGAAAAGTAACAGCTTCCCAAGAAATAGTTATCGCATTATCATCCGCTTTGTCTTCTAGTAAAACAATTTTGCTGCTTGGTGCTATTTTAATGTCTGCCGGAAAATTTACTTCTTTCAAATAAGTCAATTCGGCATCATTTTCGCAAGATGCACCTAAAAAAAGCAAGGCGCCAAATGCAAATAATGTACTTATATATTTTTTCATAGTGATATTTTTTTTAGTAACCTGGATTTTGTTTAAGACCTGGATTAGCGTTTAAGGCAGAAGTAGGAATCGGGAAGATTTTTCTATAAGCTGCAGAAGCTTCTTTGAATTGTTTTGGCAGTAAAAATTTGTCAAAACGAATCATATCTTGTCTTCTGTGACCTTCCCAGTTTAGTTCAAGGCCTCTTTCTGTATAAATATCATCCAGAGTTGGGTTAGCAGCTAACGCTCCAATTCCCGCACGTGTTCTTACGGCGTCTACAAAAGATTTTGCTGCTGCTGGATTGTTTAAGCGAACGTTACATTCGGCAATCATCAAAAGAACATCGGCATATCTGTAAATAGGGAAATCATTAGATGCGCCTCCACCATTACGTGGTGTTACAGGATAAAATTTCACATTACGAACACCTTCTTGTGCTCCAGCTCCTGGATTATCTAATGAACTAATGTCAAGAGTGTAATTTGTACCGCCTGGCTGTTCTCCAATTAAAAATTGTTTTTTACGAACATCGGTGTCTGTGTACTGCTGATAAAAATCTTTAGGAACAATAGTACCGTTCCAGCCGCTGTAACCAAATAAGGCTTGAGCATGAGGGCCAAATAAACTGCGGACAGTAAAAATGTTACGAGAAACAATATCAACAGTGGTGTAGATTGATAAAATAGTCTCATCAGCAGGAAGCACATCTCCAAATAACTCATAATATGTATTCCCAAGTGCGCTTGCAGCATTTGCATTTGCAGGATGCAAACTAAAACCGCCTTCGCTTACTTTGTTGCAGGCTGCTAAACATTCAGCCCATTTTGCTTCGCCAGTATATACTTGAGCATTCAAATACACTTTTGCCAATAAGGTATAACCAGCCCATTTATTAAATCTTCCGTAATAATTACCGCCTTTTGTTCCAGAAAGTAATTCTACGTTTTCAGTCAGTTCTTTTACAATAAAGTCGTAAACTTCTTTTCGGCCAGCTTGTGGAATTTTATCTACTGTAATATTATTGTCTGTATAGAACGGGATGTTTCCGTAATCGTCCATTAATAAATAATAGAAAAAAGCGCGTAATACTTTAGCTTCTGCAATTTTTGAAGCATCGGCTTTTGCAGTTTCTAATTGCGAAATGGCCAAGTTTGCATTGAAGATCGATTTGTAAAGCCAGTTCCAAGTGTTGCTTACCATTAAATCAGTTGGCAGCCATTGGTGCATGTATACACGCGCAAAATCTAATTGCCAGTCACCTGTATTTCTATGCGGAATCACCTGTTCATCAGCAGACATACAGTTTAAATCGTACCATCCATTATCAGCTCCGGCGTAACCTACACCATTCCAGTTTCCTCCAACTTGAGCATAAACACTAGCAAGAGCGATATCAGCTCCTTCTGGAGTTCCGTAAAAGTCTTCAGAACGATATTTATCGTAAACATTTTCATCTACATTGGTACAACCAACAAGAGATAGGAAACAAACGCTTCCTAATAATATTATATTTTTAAGTTTCATTTCTTTTACTATTTAAATTTTACATTCAAACCGATTGCGATACTTCTGGTACGTGGATAAATCCCTTTATCAACACCAAAGTTGTCCTCAAGTTTACCACTTCCGCTCAAAGTTATTTCTGGGTCTATACCCGAATAATTTGTAAAAAGTAAAAGGTTGTTTCCGGTAAGCGAAAGTCTAACAGATTCGATGTATTTAACATCAGTAAAACGAAAGTTATATCCGGCAGTAACATTTTCTAAACGTAAAAATGAACCATCTTCTAAATACATATCTGAGGCATAAGGAGAGGTATAAATTCCTTCATCGACAGCACTTTCTAAAATGTTTGATTTACCAATATTTTCCAATTTGCTTATGTTAGATCGTACTTGATTGTAAATTTTATTACCTCCAGAACCTCTCCACAACATCGAAGCATCAAAGTTTTTATGAACGAAAGTTGGGTTGAAAGCATATGTATATTTTGGCAATGCAGAACCTTTTAAGTATCGGTCTGGACTTCTGTCTCCTTGATCGATAATGCCATTTCCGTCACGATCTAAAACAGTTTCTACTCCAGCCGCATCTACGCCTGTGTGTTGTAAAATATTGAAAGTTCCTACTGGCTGTCCTTTTATCAAATAGGAGTTTGGAGCTCCCCAGCTTACATAATCAGTATTTAAAGGAACTCCGTTGATACTTCCACTTAAATTAAGTACTTCATTTTTCATTAGAGAAACATTTCCTGCTAATGTTAAAGTTGTATTTTCAGACCTGATGACATCATATCCAAGAGCAATCTCTAAACCTTTATTTGAAATACTTCCAACATTTGCTTTAATTTTATCAAAAGGATAAGGAGGCTGAGGTACAGTGTAATCAAATAATAAATTATCTGTCGTAGAAGTGTACACATCAATTGTTCCTCTTAATCGACTGTCTAAAAGAGCGAAATCAAGACCAATATTGGTCTGCTTTTTAGTTTCCCATTTTAAATCAGGATTTGCATTTTGACTGATGTTAAAATTGGTGATTTGAGAGCCTCCAAAATAAGTAACGCCAGAACCTCCAACTAATGATAATGAACTTTGCGGACCAAGACCTTGCTGGTTACCCGTTTCACCATATCCAACGCGTAATTTTAATTCGTTGAAAATAGTCTGATTTGCCATGAAGTTTTCTTTGGTAATTTGCCAAGCTATAGATGCAGATGGAAAATAGCCCCATTTATTGTTCGCTCCAAATACAGACGCACCATCTTTTCTAATACTTCCTGTAAATAAATAACGGTCTAAGTACGAGTAGTTAATACGATTTAAGAAAGAAACTACAGTTCTGTCATTTTTGTATGATTTTAAATCTCCAGATAATGCTTTAGAAATATCAGCCAATTCAAGGTTGTTGTAAGTAGCTAGACCATTGATAAAACCTCTTGCTTGCGCATAATCTCCTTGGTACAATTGTTTTTGCCACTCATACAAAGCCAGAACGTTAATAGTGTGGGCACCAAATGTTTTTTTGTAGTTAAGACTAATATCCATTAATCTTTCATTTTGTCTTTCGTTTCTGATGTTAGCAAAACTTTTTTGATCAATTGCATGAGAATCTGTTGATTCTACCGGATTATAAAAACCAGTTGTTTTGTTTGTTTTTCTCCAGCTTCCAAACCAGCTTGCCGTTAAGCCATCAAATAAATCTAAATCTGCTTTTAAGCTTCCGAATAAATTATCAGCCTGACTTTCGTTAGTAACTGTTTCTGCAACAGCATAAGGATTTAAGTATTGAAATACATTTGGATCTGTGAAATAGGTTCCGTCCGTATTGTAAACTGGATCTGTTGGACGCATTAAATATGCATTTGTAATTAAATTCGAAACATAATTTACACGGCCAATAGATTGAATACTAGATGTCGTATAATCTGTTCCGTTGTTTAAATTATAAGTCAATTTTAATTTTCCGTCAAGTCCAGTTTGACTTGCCTGAACGCGTGCAATGTATTTTTTGTTGTTTGAATTTATTACAACTCCATCTTGCAAAATAGCACTGATCGAAGCTCTGTAACTAAATTTGTCTGCTCCTCCGCCAAATGCTAAAGTATGGTTTTGAGTAACGCCGGTTTTAGTTAAAATTCCGTACCAGTCTGTATCAGAACCGTGATTTGCAGAAGCCGGAACACCAACACTTTGAGCCGTTTCCCACCATTGGTCGGCGTTTAGCATATCTAGTTTTTTCGGGATAAAATCTAAAGACGTAGAACCAATATATTCGATTGTCGTTTTTCCTGCTTTATTTTTTTTAGTTGAAACAATGATTACACCCGGCGCACCTCTAGAACCGTAAATAGCTGTAGCCGATGCATCTTTTAAGATATCAATACTTTCGATTTCAGTTGGCGGAATTTGGCTTAACAAATCTAAGTTTCCCTGAATTCCGTCTACAACTACAAGCGGATCATTTCCTCCAATTAAAGAAGAAATACCTCTAATACGCACGCTTGGAGCGCTGCCTGGCTCACTCCCGATTTGGTTGATGTTGACACCCGCAGCTTTTCCTGAAATCAATTGCAACGGATTTACAATTGCACCTTGATTCATGTCTTTTGCTGCAATAGAAGATACAGAGCCCGTTACATCTTTTCTAGCAGAAGAACCGTATCCAACTAAAACAACTTCATTTAAGTTAGTTGCGTCTGGCAAAAGCTGAATGTTGATTTTGCTTTCGCTTGCAACTACTTTTTTATCTTTATATCCCACAAAAGAAACGACAATTACAGATGAACTGCTTTCGACGGTAATTTGATATTTTCCATCAAAATCTGTAACCACACCGTTTTTTGTTCCTTCCTCAAAGACTGATGCTCCCGGAAGAGGACTCCCATTTTCATCTGTAATAATTCCAGAAACAGTTTGCTTTTGAATTTTCACAGTTTCGGTTTTAAGCTCTGGTTTTTTTAAGATAATTTGAGTGTCTCGAACTTTAAATTCGGTTGGAGTTCCTTTAAAAAGTTTATCCAAAACAATATTTATTGGCTGCTCTTTTACGGAAATAGAAATTATGCGATCTAAGTCGATATCATTCAGTTTGTAAATAAATCTGAAATCTGTTTTTTGTTCTATGGTCTCAATAACCTTTTCGATTGTTGAATTGCTTAATTCTAGAGTTACTTTAGTTTTTTGGGCATAAGTATTTCCTCTAATGTTAAACATGGCGACCAAAATAAGTAATGTAGTTAGTTTCAATTTTAGGTCATTTTGGAATAATGAGTATAGAAACCCAGTATTCTTAGATTTTTTTTTCATAATTTTGTTAATTGATTGTAGTTAATTCGTTATATTCAATCACTTAGTAAATCGGAAATTGTTCGCAGCTCTTTCCGATTTTTTTATTCTTGTAATTTTACTTCTTCATTTTTCTTCATTGGTTTAGTGGTTATTTAATTAGTATTTGATTGTTTTTTATCGTGTAATTAATGCCGTGAATGTCATTAAAATAGCTCATTACTTTTTCTATAGATTCGTCGCTGAAACTGGCATTGAATTTTTCATTGGCTAATTTTTCGTTTTTATTTATAATTGTAACATTGTAACGTCTTTCGAGTTTTGTGATAATGTTTTTGAAAGTCATATTTCTAAAAGTCAATCCGCCAGTAATCCATGAAGTATAAATATCTGTAATCACAGGTTTTGTAGCAATCAAGGTGTTCGCTTTATTAAAACTTCCTTTAAAGCCAGGTTTTAGAATTGTGTTTTTGTTTGCGTCAAAATCTTCGTTTTTGCGGTACATTCCAACAGAACCTTCGACTAAAACTACATCTGTTAATTCATCTTCAGGATAGTTTGAAACATTAAAATGTGTTCCTAAAACGCGAACGTTCAAGTTGTCTGCATTTACTATAAAAGGATGTTTTTTATCTTTGGCGACATCAAAAAAAGCTTCTCCATCTAAAAAAACTTGACGGTTTTCGCCGGCAATAAATTTTACCGGATATTTTAAAGTTGTCCCAGAATTTAAGTGAACAACAGTTCCGTCAGACAATTGCAATTGAAACCTTTTGCCATACGGAATTTTGATTGTGTTGTATGTAAGTTTATCTAAATCAGAATCGTTTTCATAAACAATTTTGTCTCCGTTTTGGTTTCCCACAACATTTCCTTCAGCATCTTTTACCTGAACCGTGTTGTTTTCAGAAATAATCTGAACATTTCCATTTTCTAACTGCAAGACAATATCAGTACTTTTAAAATCGAATTTTTGCTCAGATTTAGTATTGAAAGCACCTTTTTGATACGCAAGACCAATTCCTAATAAAATAACTGCTGAAGCCGCAATAGAAATATACTTTCTGAAATTTGATTTTTTCGGGATGAATTCAATAGTATTTTCATTTTCTTTTGATGCTGATAAAATGTTCAAGAAAATATCGTCAGCAGTTTGCTGTTCCATTTTTGGCATTTCCGTCAAAAGATGCTGAATATCTTCCACAGTCGGAAAATCGTCAGTAAGTTTATTTTTTTTATAATAAGCAATTACTTCGTTTGTTTCTTCGAGCGTACATTGGTTTAAAACAAACTTTTGCAAAAGATTTTTTATTTCAGAATTTGAATTCATTATGAATTGATTTTAAGATCCGGTTCTGATATAATACAGTTGAAAGCAAGTTGACTACTACTCAAACGTTGTAAATTTTTCAATTTTAACATTTAAGTTTATCAAAGAATACGTTAAGTGTTGATTTTGTTGAGGTTCTGTTTAAATAATTTTTTGCTTTTTTAGTTGAACAGATTTTTGTCATTTCGACCGAAGGAAGAAATTACACCAGAAATTCGACAAAGAGTGAAGATTAACTCTATAGAGCTTCTAGTGTGATTTCTCCCTTTGGTCGAAATGACAAACTTTAAAACAAAAAAAATCACTCCGTAAGAGTGATTTAATTGGTTAACATGGTTTTGGTTAGATAATCTCATCGTGAACTTGAAAAAAGACTCGCATAGATTCTAATGCTTTGCTCATTTGGTTCCTGACAGTATTTATAGAGATGCCGAGTTCTTGACTAATTTCTTCGTAACTCATGCCTTTCTTTCTTGACATTTTAAAAATTTGTTTCCGTTTTGGTGGTAATTGTTTCATGGCCTGCTTTCGAAGCTTTTTACAATCGACTTCCCGAATAGAATAATCGCCATATTCATGCGATTTTTGACTTTCATAAAATACAGCTTCTTTGAGTACTAAATCGTTCGCTGCTTTATTAAGAACATTAAAAGCTTGATTTCTTGCAATGGTAAAAATGTAAGCTTTAAAAGATTGTTCCAGATTTAAGTTTTCGCGATTTTGCCAAACTTTCATAAAAACATCTTGAACATTTTCTTCAGCAGCTTCTTTAGATTTTAATAAACTGATGCTGTAAGCATAGATATCCTGATAGTACAAATCAAAAAGCTTGCGAAATGCTTTTTCGTTGCCTTTTTTGAGTTCACTCACCAATAATTTTTCGCTATGATCGTTCGCTTCTAACATTAATTTAATTAGTCTTTATTTAAATCTAATTATATTATGATACTATCAAAATTGGTACTCTAATTTGTTGTCTGGTTAGCAAATATATAAAAATATTATTCGCAACAAATAGGATACAAAAAAACTTAATTGTGATTTATTTAATTAAATTTATGCTGAATAGCAATAAACGTCTTAGTAAATGGCTTTTTATCAAGTCAATATCTTTTTGCTTGATATTTTAAAAATTACAATAATGAAATTGATTTTTTGAGAATATTCTTATTTGTGTATTAAATGAATGAAAATTTAATAATGATGTTTTAGCATAAAAAAATTCCTTTGTCTTTTCTGCAAAAAACAAAGGAATTATATAATATGAAGAATCTGAATGACTCTTTTTTAATTTAAAATCTGACTAGTTTTTCAAGTCTTTAATTACTTTAAAAGCCACATCAACCTGATCTTCTCCTACTAAAATAGTAAATTCATTTGAAGTCGAAATTACTTCATTTATAATGATTCCTTCCCAGGCCAAACGCTGGAAAATGAAGTAATAAATACCAGGAACGACAATGTTTTCTTTTGGTAACTTAACCGTTATCGAAGCTAAATTATCTAATTTCTGAATTAATTTTTCGCGCATAAAGTGTTTTTCAACCAAATGATTTACACTGCTGCTTACTACAATATTTGTTTCGTTTACACCGCGAGATGAGGTATAAAAAATATCAGATAAAGCATTAATATCAGAAATTAAATCGGCTTGTTTGTTTAGAACAGTTTCTGAAGCTGCAAACGTGTAATCAGTCAATTCAGATCGAACTGTAATTTCACCAATATTCTTAATTACTTTATTGATTTTATGATTCAATTTAAAATCCAGTTCTTCGGTAAGCCGTTTTAGCGACATTACAACAGCACCTTGTTTCACTTCTTTTCCAAATTCGCTTTCCAATTCAGTCATAATGTTCCGAGAAAGCGAGGTAAGATTAATGATTCCAAGCGACAACGCATTTAATAAAAAAGGTTTTGTTTTGATGTAATTTTCGACGATTGAAGAAACGGTTTTCATAATTTTTTTTCTTTTTTTTTGTAACTTAATTGGGTTGGTTTAGTTAATTTGATGTTATAAATCTGTGCAAATATAAATAAAAAAACAATTTGTTACAATTATAACAATAAAAATTTATGTTAAAAGTGATAAAAAGCATCTGTAAGATGTTCAATTGCAAATGTTTCGCCATTTTTATGAATTGCAATTATATCAAAACGAATTTCTGAATCATCTTGAAAATCCTTTTCCCTATAGTTTATGTAGGCATTTACTGCTTTAATAAGCAATTGAATTTTTTTTGGCTTAACAAAATCTTGCGGAGAACCAAAATCTAAACTTGACCTCGTTTTTACTTCAATTATGGCTAAAATCGATTCTTTTTTTGCAATAATATCTATTTCTGCCTTCTGAAAAGTCCAATTTCGATCTAAAATTTCATAGCCATTTTGCCGAAGATGTTCTACAGCAAGTTCTTCTCCTTTTTTTCCGAGTTCGTTATGTTCAGCCATTTTTTTTTAGTTGTAAATTATAGTTATTAGTTTTGAGTTGGACTGAGAATATTTACACAAAGACGCAAAGTCGCAAAAGTTTATCTTTTGCGACTTTGCGTCTTGTGAGATTTTATGTGGTATTTAAAATTCCTTAATAAAGAAGTTTGGAGAGAATATTATTTTTGGAAAGTAAGCGTACTTCCAAATTGGTTTACATCAATAGTAACCGTATTTCCCATAATTAAGGCTCTGTTGTCTCTAATATGTCCGGCAGGAAAATTAAAAATTACCGGAATATTGTATTTTTTAGTAACATCATCAATGATTTCAAGTGCATTTTTTCCCCACGGAACTTCATTGTCTTTCATACTGGTCATGGCGCCAATTACAATTCCTTTTAAATTTTCGATACAGCCGTTTCTTCTTAAATTCATCATCATACGATCAATATGATATAAATATTCATCTAAATCTTCAATGAATAAAATTTTGTCCTTGCAGTCGATCGCAGATTGAGAACCTAATAAACTGTATAAAATAGATAAATTTCCTCCTACTAATTCGCCTGTTGCTTTTCCAAAACGATTCATTTTATCTGGACCAACTGTATACGATAGTGGATCGCCAAATAAACTGGCTTTTAGTGAACTAATCGCTTCTGGAGTATTACGGGCAACGCTTACCGGCATAGTACCGTGAATGGATTTATAACCCATTGTGTTTAAATGGTTGTGCAAAACAGTTACATCGCTAAAGCCAATAATCCATTTTGGATGCTGTTTAAATTTGGTAAAATCAAGCAAATCTACCATTCTAACTGTTCCGTATCCGCCGCGAACACACCAAATTGCCTTAATATTCGGATTATCTAATTGATGCTGAAAATCGGCCGCGCGCTGTTCATCAGTTCCAGCCAATTGGTTGACATCAAGTCCAATTGTTGTTCCAATTACAGCTTCTAAACCCCAGCTGTGAATTAAATCTAAAGTTGGTTTTAAATTATCGTCAATATTTTTTCTGGCAGTTGAAACAATTGCAATTGTATCTCCCTTTTTTAAATAAGGTGGTGTTATCATGTTTTGTTGAGATTGGCAGGTGAATGATTGTAAGGCAAAAATAACAAATACGAATTTATAAAAAACAAAGTGTTTCTTGATTTGATTGATGTTTTTCGTGTTCATGATGATTTGCATAGTGTATTGATGTGTAATATAAATAATCGTCAATAAATGAATTTTATTTTAAAGGTAAAAAATTATCCGCCATAATTTTGCTGTAATTTGGCTAAAAGCAGCATTAATCCTTTGTCTGCTTCTTCAGATTGAACGTTGGCAAAAATTATAAATGCCTTATTAATGTCTTTGCAAATATAGACTTTGGTTAAAAATGTGCCTGGATTTCCGTTATGAAAAGAATACTTTAATTTGCTGGTTTCATTAATTTCTGAATTCCATCCAAAAGAAAATTCGGCTATGCCAAAGTGCATTTTATTAAATTCGTCTGAACTAAATATTTTAGATTTTCCCTGTAAACCTTGAAGCTGCATTTGAGTGAATTTGCAATAATCGGGCAAGCTGACATTTATATTTCCTGCAGAAGAAAGCCAGTTTAATTTGTAATTTAAAGCTGGTTTTTCTGGTTTTAAATCTTCATTATGTCCCCAAGGCTGTTTTATATCTTTTAAATTGGGCTGTCCAAAATCAAAATCGATATTTAAGTTTTTACCCAATTCCTGCACTAAAGTTTCATACGTTTTTCCCGTTGCTTTTTCCAGCATAAGCCCGGCAGCAACATAACTAGGATTGGACCAATAAACAGCTTGTTTCTCGGAAATAATTGAATTTTGCTTAAAAAACCACGAGATAAATTCATATCGCTGTTGCTGGTTGTTCCCTGTAATTTCTTTTTGAGCTGGCGTTTCATTCCCATACGACCAAGTATTGATATTGGCACGAAAAGTTATAAAATCTTGTAAAGTAAAATTATAAGCCGCGGGATTGCTTTGCGCTTTTAATTCCGGATATAAATCAAAAAACTTAGTTTCCCATTTTATTTTTCCTTCTTTGACTAAGACGGCAGCAAGATAACTTGTAACTGTTTTTGTAACCGATCCTAAACGAAACCGATCATCAATTTTTGCTTTAAATTTTGAACTAACACGCTGAAAACCCAAAGCCTGAATTTCTAAAATAGAATCAGATGAAGTTACTGCGTATGCGAGTTCAGGAATATTGTATTTTACTCTGATACTGTCAGCAAATGAATTGTTTTTTTGACTGTGAGCGTTGTTGCAAAGAACAAATATGATAAGAGCAAAAAATAGTTTTTTCATTTTGAAGAGCAGTAAATTAAGTCAGCAATTTACAAGACATTTTAGTAGAAACAAAGAATTATTTTAGAATAAATACTGTAAATTTCTTACAATATAGTAATTTGCAATTTTAAATATAAAAAACTATGCAAATCTTTAGGTTTCAATTTTACTTCATTATTCTTTTCTCATTATCACTTCACGCGCAATCAAAAAAATATGCCATTCATACCGTAGCATTTTACAATTTCGAAAATTTGTTTGATACGAATGACGATGTAAATACAAATGATGATGAATGGACGCCAACAGGTGCACAGCAATGGACAGAAGAAAAATACCATCAAAAGCTTAAAAATCTTTCTAGCGTTATTTCAGAAATTGGAAGACCAGAAAATCCAAATGCACCAACTATTATCGGAGGTTCTGAAATCGAGAATCGCGGTGTTCTCGAAGATTTAATTAAAGAACCTAAATTGGCAAATTATGATTACGGAATTATTCATTTTGATTCGCCTGACAAACGAGGCATCGATGTGGCGCTGCTTTATCAAAAGAAATATTTTAAGCCTACTTCCTTTTCAAATATTCCATTATTGATTTACAAGAATAAAACAAAAATTAAAGAAGAAAAAAAGGAAGAAGCCGATGATGAACTTGAAGACAAAATCGAAACAACAATTGATAAAAATCGTGTTTTTACGCGCGACCAGCTTTTAATTACAGGTTTCTTAGAAGGAGAAGAAATTAGTATTATAGTGAATCATTGGCCGTCAAGATCAGGAGGAGAGAAGGCAAGCAGTCAATTTCGTGAAGCTGCTGGACGATTAAACAGGAAAATTATTGATTCGTTGCAACAAATAAATCCGAATGCAAAAGTTTTTACGATGGGAGATTTAAACGACGGCCCGTACAATAAAAGTGTGAAAGTCGCTTTGGGTGCAAAAGCAAAAAAGGCTGAAGTTCCTGAATTTGGTACTTTTAATCCTTTCGAAGAAATGATGAACAAAGGAATGGGAACAATTGCATTTCGAGATTCTTGGGATATTTTCGACCAGATTATAATTACAGAATCGCTTATAAAACCCAATTTTTCGACTTTTATGTTTTGGAAAGCAGGCATTTTCAACAGATCCTATCTTGTTCAAACTTCTGGGCAATATAAAGGATATCCCTTGCGCCACAGTCAGAATGAAGTTGGTTTTAGCGATCACTTTCCAGTTTATATTTACCTGATAAAAGAGATGAAGTAGTTTTAAGTATTCAGTCACAGTATTCAGTCGCAGTATTCAGTCGCAGTAAACTTACAGCAGTAAACTCCGACTGAATACTGCGACTGAATACTGCGACTGAATACTGCGACTGCAAACTGAGACTAAACACTAAATTGTTACGACTGAAAACTTTTCACTAACTTAGCTAAATAGAAACTCAGTACCTTAAAAATGGCAATAGCAAAACCTTTCAATCTTACTAAATGGATCGACGAAAACCGTCACCTACTTAAACCGCCCGTTGGAAACAAAAATCTTTATGTAGATTCTGGAGATTATATTGTAATGATTGTTGCGGGGCCAAATGCCCGAAAAGATTATCATTACAACGAAACCGAAGAGCTTTTTTATCAGCTTGAGGGCAATATAAAAGTTGTAATTCAGGAAGATGGCGAACGTAAAGAAATGGAATTAAATGCCGGTGATATGTATCTTCATCCTGCAAAAATTCCGCATTCTCCAGTTCGTTCTGAAGGTTCAATTGGATTGGTAATTGAGCGTAAACGTGCAGGAAAAGGCTATACTGACGGTTTGCTTTGGCATTGCGACAATTGCAATCATAAATTGTATGAAGTATTTTTTGAACTTCACAATATCGAAAAAGATTTCTTGCCTCATTTTGAACATTTTTATAACTCAGAAGAATTAAGAACCTGTGATAATTGCGGGACTGTAATGGAATCTGATCCTAGATTTGTGGCGAAGAAGTAGTTTAATTAGGAGCTAATCCCGCTATCCGTTACAATCTTTTGCTTTTTAAAGAAAAAAGCAAAAGGATTTCCACTTCTATCGGGGCTAGGGCATTCGTTTTCAAAAGAATTTTTTACAAATTAAATTTGACATCTTGGAAATTATTTTAAAATCTCATTTAGATAAATATTATGATTCATTAATTGAATATAAGCATATTGCTTCTAGATTAAATACAGTTTTTTTAAAAGACATAGAAAAATATAATACACCCGATTCAATTTTGCATTTGGGTTCTTCTTTGATTTTGAAAGATTGGAGTGGCAGATCAGATAATGGTTGGGCATATACGTATCCTACAGATAGCAAGATATGCACTAATAAAGATAATTATTCTGAATTTATAAATGATTTGTTATCAAAACAATTCTGTTTGATGTATGCACAATCATTTGAAGGACTAGAAAGATTTTTTAAGAATTTGATTTTTGAATGTGCAGAAATAGATGAAGAATTAAAGACAATTGTGAAAATAGAATTAAAGAAAAAAAATCAAATTTTTTGTAGAAAAAATATACCAAGCGGAAATTCCCTTCTCGAAATTATTAATAAACTTTTTGATTCGTTTTCTTATCAAAAAGATATTCTTCAATTTGATTTAAAAGATTCATTTTTTGTTTTATCAGAAACAAGACATAATATAATTCACAATGACTATATTTTGTCAAAATCAAAAATCTTTTGCTCAACAAATAAGAAAAATCTTTTTGTTGATTTGTTTGAATATAAACCAATTAAAAAGAATGAGATAAAAGTCAATCTTGATATTGAAAAGTTTAAAAGGTTAATGGATTTTATGTGTGAATTTACTTTTCAAATTCTAAAAAAAACTTGTTTAAAATATGATTTAAATTGGAAGTTATATAAGAACATGGATAAAATTTAGTTACAACTCAAATCTTTTTCCTTGTTCAGGATAAATAATTTTAAATCCTAAATCATTTTGCTTTTGCAATTGTTCTTTCAATTTTGCTATATTTTTAGCTGGCGGTTTCAAGTGTGTAATGATAATATTGAAACCTTTCAAACTATCTTTTCCTGCTAAATCTGCTAAAATATGAAGTTCTTTCATTATATGATTAGGAGTTAGATGCCCAAATAAAAATTGATCTGGCTGTTCATTTGGAAAAGAAACTTCGATAAAAATTCCTTTTAATTGTTGGGATTTAATAAGTGGTGCAACCACCGTCCAAAGCCCTTTTAATTTGTCGCTTTTTTCAACTGTATCAGGTCCTGTATCTCCTAAGTAAAGCACATAAGAATCTCCATTTTTAATTAAAAAAGCTGTACTCTCAAACGGATTTACATGACTTAAAGGAAAAGCTTTTACCGTCATTGCTGTGTTAGTAATTGGGGTTTCTTCACCGATAGTTAAAGTCTGAAAATGATATTTTTTTAATTGTTTTCCAGGTCCTTGATCCCCAAAATTTGCCCAAGTTTGATCGTTAAAATAATGGTTTTCCATCATTTCCATACATTTATTGGTTGCGTATACAGTTTTAGAAGAATCTGCTGGTGAGTTGATAATTAAGCCAGAAACGTGATCTAAATGTGCATGTGAAATAAAGTAACCTTTAATGTATTTACGTAAAACTTCTTCGGTTGAAACTTTAAAAACTTTATTCTCAATTGCTTTTTCTATTCCTGCGTTTATCGTTCCGGCATCGAGACTGATATAATCATTTGTATTTATTGGAGCTACTAAGTACGCTGAAAGATTTTTTTCATCAATACCTCCTTTTATTCCTAACGGAACAACTTGAAAAGAAGTCTTTTGTTCTTTTTGAGAAAATGCATTAAGAGAAATTAAAACGAAGAAGATTAAAAATTTATTTAACGTGGCCATATTTGGGTAATTTTGTTGTTGCAAATTTCATCATTTAAGCTGAATAAATTGACTTTTGTTTCTCTAATTCATTATAATTAACGCTAAATTTACTTTGATTTTAACAAGTCAATTTAATTGAAATTCAACTCGAAATAATATCTTTACATAAAAATATAACAATTTTAACTAAAAAAGTTACAATGACAACAATAGCATCGCAATTTGGAATGAATGAGGCTCTGGATAAATTGGGCATCAAATTGATAAATGAAGGTACATCAACAGGAATAGAGAATTTTTCTTCTGGAGAAATGTTAGACAGTTTCTCACCAGTTGACGGAAAATTGATTGCTTCGGTAAAAATGTCTACTCTTGAAGATTATGAAAAAGTAATGCGTTCTGCAACAGAAGCTTTCAAAACATTTCGTTTGATTCCTGCACCACAGCGTGGAGAAATTGTGCGTCAGTTTGGGCAAAAATTGCGCGAAAATAAAGATGCACTTGGTAAATTAGTTTCTTATGAAATGGGAAAATCATTGCAGGAAGGGTATGGCGAAGTGCAAGAAATGATTGACATCTGTGATTTTGCTGTTGGTTTATCTCGTCAATTGCACGGATTAACGATGCATTCTGAAAGACCTGGACACCGTATGTACGAGCAATATCATTCGTTAGGTGTTGTTGGAATCATTTCTGCATTTAATTTTCCAGTTGCTGTTTGGTCTTGGAACACAGCTTTAGCTTGGATTTCTGGTGATGTTTGTGTGTGGAAACCTTCTGAAAAAACACCTCTTTGTGGTATTGCTTGCCAAAATATTATTGCGCAGGTTATTAAAGAAAACAATCTTCCGGAAGGAATTTCTTGTTTGATCAATGGCGATTATACAATTGGTGAATTAATGACGTCTGATACTAGAATTCCGCTTATTTCTGCAACAGGTTCAACCCGAATGGGGAAAATTGTAGCGCAGGCAGTTGCTGGACGTTTAGGTAAATCGTTATTAGAATTAGGAGGAAATAATGCAATTATTGTAACTCCAGATGCCGATATAAAAATGACAGTAATCGGTGCTGTTTTCGGAGCAGTTGGAACTGCAGGACAGCGTTGCACATCAACTCGTCGATTGATTATTCACGAAAGTATTTATGATAAAGTAAAAGATGCTCTTGTTGCTGCGTACAAACAATTACGTATTGGAAATCCGCTTGACGAAAACAATCATGTTGGACCGCTGATTGATACGCATGCTGTAGAAATGTATGCCATTGCATTAAATAAAGTGGTGGCTGAAGGCGGAAAAATTTTAGTTGAAGGCGGTGTACTTTCTGGAGAAGGTTATGAAAGTGGCTGTTATGTAAGGCCAGCTATTGCAGAAGCTCAAAATTCATTTGCAATTGTGCAGCATGAAACATTTGCTCCAGTTTTATATTTAATTAAATATTCTGGAGATGTTGATCATGCTATCGAAATTCAAAACGGTGTGGCACAAGGATTATCATCTGCAATTATGACAAATAATTTGCGTGAAGCTGAAAGATTTTTATCTGTTGTTGGTTCTGACTGCGGTATCGCAAATGTAAATATAGGAACATCTGGAGCAGAAATTGGTGGCGCTTTTGGAGGAGAAAAAGAAACTGGAGGCGGACGCGAATCAGGATCTGACGCATGGAAAATCTATATGCGCCGTCAAACGAACACAATCAATTATACGACTAGTTTGCCTTTGGCACAAGGAATCAAATTTGATTTGTAAATATTTTTGAAAAATGATATTATAGAAAAGGCTTCCAAATTTGGAAGCCTTTTTCTTTTAAATTTTAATCAATTATTTTTTAAGAATCGTTTGATTGAATGAGCCGTCAGAAGTATATACTTTAGCCAAATAAGTTCCTGGAATAAGAGTACTTAAATCAATATTTTCAGCATTTTTCCCAGTGGTTAAAACTAAGGTTCCAGACATATTGTAAATCAAAACTTTTTCTACAGTTTGGCTTGATTTTGATAAATACAAAACATCGGAAACTGGATTAGGGTATAAAATCACTTTTGAACTTTCCACTTCTTCCGTTGCTTCAGCTTTTGCTGCCTTTAAAGTTCCACCTGTATAATGTGTACTGATGTAGAATAAATTAGCGACTGATCCTTTAGTAATAGTATTAGAACCTGCAGGAATTGAAGCTGTTACGACACCAGCTGATGCTGTGTATGAAACGTTGTTAACTTTTATTGTTCCAGTAAAGTTAGAATCAAAAACCAAAGTTAATGTTGAAGCACCTGTTGTTGTATAAGTAATAGATGTACTTGATTCAATTTTTAAGCGCTCTGTTAATGTTAATCCAGCATACGTTACAGATCCCGGAGTTGAATTCATGTTTCCTGTAATAGTATAAAATGAACTGGTTTTTCCTGATGTCGTAAAATTATGATTTTGGTCTCCACTTGGTGTTCCAGTGGTCACAGTAATTGTTCCTGATCCTGTTGCTGGCGTTCCAGTTCCTGTAGTCGCAATAGAGTAGGATATTGTTGCAGTTGGAGTTCCAGTTATGGTAATAGTTTTTGCTGTTGTATTTTTTACAAAACTAATTCCTGATGCTGGCAGTCCCGTTACAGTTGCATCTGTGGCATTTCCTCCCCAGGTAAATACAATTGAGCTTATTGCTGTTCCGCTAGCTACAGTTTGATTGTTATTTGTAGTAGAAGTTAAAGTTTGAGCTCCCGCAGCCGTAACAGTAATTGTTCCTGATCCTGTTGCTGGTGTTCCGGTTCCAGTCGTAGCAATAGAGTAGGACACAGTTGCAGTGGGAGTTCCTGTAATCGTGATTGTTTTGGCTGTAGCATTTTTTACAAAAGTTAATCCAGATGCTGGTAGACCTGTTACGGTTGCGTCTGTAGCGTCGCCCCCCCATGTAAAAATAATAGTTCCAATTGCAGTTCCGCTTACAACTGTCTGGTTATTATTTGTTGTAGAAGTTAATGTTTGAGAACTTGCAGGGGGATTTCCTTCTCCCTGAACAGCAACTAATGTTCCAGTGTAATTAGTAAGGGCAGATTTAAGTGCCGTAATTACTAATGATGAAGTATCATCTACACTATTGTTAAATGTCCATTTTAAATCTCCTCCAGATACACGTCCTGAATATTGAGTTACTTTTGTTTTTGCAGCTGCCGGCTGGTCGATCACTAAATTTTTTACATAAAGAGCCACATCGGTGTCAAAGTTGTTATAAGTGTTTGCACCCGATTTAGATTTAATAGAACTGCTTATAGTTTCTCCTCTAGTTGAAGCAGCATAGGCATCAAAATCTGTAGCCGAGCTGATTTTTCCTGAAATATTGTATAAAGGATTTGGATCATTATAAGCTACAAAACGCATATTGTTTGTTCCGTTTGAAGCATCAAAAGTGTTGTTATATGATTTTATAAAACCTCCAGCTTCACCAGAAAAAGTTCCCATGGTTCCAGCATTATTTACTTGATTTGCTTCGTCCCAAATATCCGAACCTTGCAATGAAGTCAGCATTGGGTGTTTGCTGTTTCGGAAGTAATTTCCTTCTACAAAAAGAGAAGATCCTAAAGTTGATCCTGCACCATATTTTGCATTTCCATCATAATAATTGTTGTAAATATGTGCTGAATAATAACGAACACGAGGATGACGGGAATCAGAATGGTCGAACCAGTTGTGGTGATACGTAATATATAAACCTGTTGTAGTTCCTTCGCTTAATCCTAAAAGACTTGCTTTTCCGTTATCCCAAAAGTGGTTGTAAGACAGTGTAATGTATGTAGAAGATTTATTATCTAATGCGCCATCTCCTTTTATTTGGTCAGCGTCACTTCCTGCATTTCCATAAAACAAATCGCAATTATGAACCCAAATGTGATCATTATCTTGTTGCATTCCAACATTATCCCCTGCTGTACTGTTGCAATTCATAAAGCCAAGATTGCTTACTTCGATGTTTGAAGCAGTTTTAAGACGAACACCCCAGCCATTTGCAACTGCATCTGTTCCAACACCTTCTATCGTAACATAGCTCGATGCATTGTTTGCATTTTCAATAACAACATCGCCGCCTTCCATCACGGTCATGTCTGTTATGTTTCCAACTAATCTAAAGATAAAAGGGCGAGTATCTTTTCCTTTTTTAATGGCATACAAAATGTTTTGAAGGCCAACACAAGGATTTGCACTTGCGCCAGTAATATTCATCGAAATGGTATTTTTTGTATTTTGTGTAATGTAAAGAATTACAGCGTTGTCTTTTGGTGTTCCGTCTGCTTTATAACCTCCTGGAACACGTCCGCCTTCAAAAGCGAATCCGTTTCGATCCTGAGCTAAAACAGTTAGGCTGCTTGTCGTAGATCCAGATCCTTCTGTTCCTGAAATAACTGGTTTTACTTTAACGGTATAAGAACCCGCTTTTAGTCCAGGAATATCGGCGCGAAAATAACTACCGTAACTTCTAATAAGCTGATCGTCTACTTTTCTGTCGGCTATTCCTTCTCCAGTATAATATACATTATACGTTTGTGCGCCGCTTACAGGCTGCCATTTTACAAAAGCTGATTCTAGCCATCCAGAAGCTTCGCTAATTTGTACTGTTTGTGCCCATATTTGCATACTCGCAAATAGAGCTACTAATAAAAGTAAGTTTTTTTTCATAATTGGTTTGGTTAAATAATTAGTAAAAGTTATTAAGTGGTTTTGAATATCAGATACAGTGGTCAATTGTAATCGATTACACAAAAATATATAATTTTTTTAAATTCATAATTATTTACGTTTAAAAAAACATATAATGTAAAATAATTGTATCTTATTTTGTAATTATGTAATAAATTACATAAATTGTAATTTATTACATAATGGCTGATTTGTTTGTTAAGTCTTACTTTTACTACTATTTTTAAAAACTACAGAAGTGTTTTGATTAAAGAAAATCAGTTTATTTTGAATTTTTTAAAAATTTAAAGAAATTAAATTAAAATAGGAAATAGATTACTTTTTAAGCTCAGTTATATAAGATTTTCATCTAAACAAATGCTCTAAGCAATGATTTTTTATTTAAATATGGTCAAAAGATAATATTAAGAGTAATTCTTTGAATTAAATAATGAACTGGTTTTATAAATAAAATAAGGTGTTTTTACTTTCTGAATTAAATGTTTAATAGAGACTCATTTTAAATTTAAACGCAAAAAAAAAGCCTTTTTGAATTTCAAAAAGGCTTTCATTATCTAAAGAGAAAATTAATCTTTGCTTGATAGTTTTGATAATAATCGTAAGAATTCCACATATAGCCAAACCAATGTGATCATTAATCCCATTGCTCCAAACCATTCCATGAATTTTGGCATTCTTTGCTGTACTCCTTTTTCAATTTGATCGAAATCTAAGAATAAATTCAAAGCTGCAATAATAATCACGAAAACACTAATTCCTATACTCATCATTCCGTTTCCATAATGAACTGGAGTAAAGTTAAAGATCAAAGAAGCTAACCATGAAAATAAATAATAAGTTGCAATTGCCAATGTAGCGGCAATAACAACAGATTTAAATTGCTCCGTAACTTTTACGATTTTAAATTTATATAAACCTAAGCAAACTAAAAAAGTTACTAAGGTTGCGCTTACAGCGTTAATTACGATTCCTGGATATCTTAATTCAAATATCGCAGAGATTCCTCCAATAAACAAACCTTCAAATAAGGCATAACCTGGAGCTAAATAGGGTGAAGCCTGCGGTTTGAAAGAAGAGATTACAACCAAAATTAATCCAACTATTGCACCGCCAATTGCAGGTAAAATAGGATTCATTCCGTTAAATGCCATCCACCACGTTACTATAGCAGAAGCAGTTAATATTAAAAATAAAATAGCTGTTTTATTGATTGTACCAGACAAGGTCATTTCTTGATTATAATCAATAATTTGTGCTTCGTGCACTTCTTGAGTTTTTGAAACAGCATTTGATGAGAAACGCTTGTCACTTAAAAACGGATTTTTTGAATTGAAGTTCATATTTCTAATACATTTAATTGTACTCAAATATATGGAGTTTTTTTGAAGTGCAATTCTTTGCGTTAAATTTTTAACATGAATTTTTCTTCTGTAAAAACTGCTTTTAAATAAAAAAATCCACCAAAAGAAACTCTTGATGGATTGGTATTTTATTTTGATTTTTTTATTTCAATAAATCTAAAACTAAGGATGGAAATAAACCTAAAGCAATATTTAAAACAATTGAAATAACTGCTACAGCGTAAATTAGAAATGGTTTTCCGGTACGTTCTTGATTTGGTTCTTTAGAATACATTGCTAAAATTAGCTTGAAATAATATCCAACGCTTATGATCGAGTTTATAACAGCTACAATTACTAAAGCAATAAATCCGGCCTTGATGGTTTGGTCAAATAAGAACAATTTTGCAAAAAATCCAGAAAAAATTGGGATTCCGGCCATTGATAATAATGAAGCTGTAAGTATTGCTGCCAATAACGGATTTGTTTTTCCTAAACCGTGAAAGTTTGTAATATCTTCATTTTCTTGGTTTTTGCAAACGTATAAAATAACGCTGAACGCTGCAATTCCCGCCAAAGCATAAGCTGCTGTATAATATAGTAAAACTCCAGCTGAAGATGCAACTGTTAGAAAAGTCATCAGCATAAAACCTGCATGCGAAATTCCAGAAAATGCCAGCATACGTTTTACATTTACTTGACGTAATGCCATTATATTTCCAACAGTCATCGAAGCAATTGAAATTATTACAATGATATTTTCAAAAGTTCCTAAAAGACCTTGATTTTCTAATGATGGAATTAAGTTAAGCTCTGCAACCAATTTAAATAGTGTTGCTATTGCTATTACTTTAGCCAAAGTACTCATTAAAGCAGTTGTTAAAGCAGGAGATCCTTCATAAACGTCTGGAGCCCAGAAATGAAATGGAACTGCAGCTACCTTAAATAACATTCCGATTGTCATTAGTATCATCCCGATTGGAAACCAGATTGGCAATTCAGCAGATAAAGAGCTTTCGCTGATTTCAACAACATCAAAACTTCCCATAGCGCCGTAAATCAAACAAATTCCGAATAATATAATACCTGATGCAAAAGATCCCATTAAGAAATATTTCATACCAGCTTCGTTACTTTTCAAATTCAAACGTTCGCTTGCTGCAAGAACATAAAGTGCGATTGACAAAATTTCAATTCCTAAAAAGAACATAGCTAAGTTTCCAAAAGAAACCATTGCAACTCCTCCAGCTAATAAAAATATTTTTATTGCGATGAAATCAGAAATCTTAGTTTGATGATTTTCGTAAAAATTATGACTTAAAGCTACAAGGAAAATAGTCAAAATAATAAACAATGATGAAAATGCAGTTGAGAATTTACTCACTGTAATCATGTTATTATAGTAACTATGTGTTGCTGTTGCGTTTTCAAATTCATAAAAATTAAGAGCCAAAACACCTAGTAAACCAACAATGGTAAAAGGAACAATGGCTTTTCTTAAATTAAGAATTTCAAACAATAGGCAGAAAATACCCAATCCTGTTATAGCTATTAATGTATTCATTTTTGTTTTTTTGATTTAGGAAATCTAAAACTAATGACGCCCTAATTTATTTTTATTTAAAATATTAATTTTTATTGATAACGTTTAAAATCGTTTCTAAACTTGGTGTAATCAAATCTGTAATTGGTTTTGGATAAAATCCGAAGAAGATCAGTACTGCGATAATTATAACTAATGAAATACCTTCATTAACAGTAATATCCGCAAAATTTTTCGAATTGGTTTCACCCAGCATTACATTTTGAAACATTTTAAGCATATAATAAGCTCCTAATATAATAGTTGTTCCGCCTAAAACAGCAAACCAAATATTTATTTGAGAAAGACTATATAAAACGGTAAACTCTCCAACGAAATTAAAAGTACTTGGTAAAGCTACTGAAGCTAGAACCAAAATTAAAAACATAGAAGTAAATTTTGGCGACTGCACACGAATACCTCCTAATGCACCAATTTCTCTAGTTTCGAATCTTCTATAAATGATTTCAGCAGCATAAAATAACCCTACTACAACAAAACCATGAGCGATCATCTGCAAAACAGCTCCACGCAAACCATCAAGAGTCAAAGTATAAGTTCCTGCAGCAATTAATCCAACGTGCGCTAAAGAAGAATAAGCTAATAATTTTTTTAGATCTTTTTGTCTTAAAGCGACTATTGATCCGTAGATAACGCCAGCAATTCCTAAAGCGATGAAAATATTCATGTATTCTTTTGCTGCAAGGGGAGCAATTGGCAACTGCCAACGAATAACACTGTATAATCCCATTTTTAACATGATACCAGATAAAAGCATTGTCCCGACAGTTGGTGCTTTTTGATAAACATTTGCCTGCCATGTGTGGAAAGGAATAATTGGAATTTTAATAGCATACGCTAAAAAGAAAGCCAAAAATATCCAAAGCTGTTCATCGGCTGATAGGTTCAATTTGTATAAATCTTCAATTAAGAAGCTTCCTGCTTTTTGATACAAATAAATAAAAGCTATTAGCATGAATAATGAACCAGCAAGTGTATAAATAAAGAATTTTACAACTGCTTTTCTTCTTTCTTCTGCATCTCCATTACCCCATATAAGAGCAATAAAATAAATTGGAATAAGAGCTAATTCCCAGAAAATATAATATAAAAGACCATCTGCTGCCAAGAAAGTTCCTGTCATAGCAAAAGCCATAAATAAAATTAAAGAATAGAAAGCTTTAGCATTTTTATATTCATTTCCGAAAGAAGAGAATATAATAATTGGTGTTAAGGATACAGTTAATAAAACCATAGCAATGGCCAATCCGTCAGCATTTAGCGCAAATGAAATTTTAGGCTGTGTAATCCAAGCATTGATTAAGCTGATGTTTTCGCCAGCACAAAAATGATTTAGCAATACAACCGAACAGCCTAAAGCTGCCAAACTAAAGAACAAAGCTACTTTTGATGCTAGTTTATCGCCTGCAAAATAAGTGACAAATGCACCAATTAAAAGAATAATTAATATAAGAGAAACGTTCATAGTTATAAAATTATTGAGCTAAAAATATATAGGAAACAATGGCACAAAGACCCAAAACAAAAGCAAAAAGATATAATCCCACACTTCCATTTTGTAATTTTTTACCTTGAAAACCTATTTCATTGGTTACTTTTCCTAATCCGAAAACAAGTGCTGATAAGCCTGTTTCAATACGATCTCTAAAGAATCTTGATAATCCGTTTATAGAACGTACAAATATTACATCATAGATTTCATCTACATAATATTTGTTATATAAAACTTTGGTTAAGCCGCTAATGTTTTCATCAGCTTCAGGAACATTGTCTTGTTTGAAGTATTTAATATAAGCAATTAAAATTCCAATAAATCCGCCTAAAACGGCAACTCCCATTAAGGTATATTCTGTTGTGCCTAAATGATGTTCTTCGCCAGCCACTTTCGTAAAAATAGGTGCCAGATATTCGTTTAACCAACTGTTTCCAGGTAAACTGATAAGTCCGCCAAAAGTTGCTAGAACAGCTAAAATCATTAAGGGAAACGTTATTAATCCGTCACTTTCATGTAAATGATGTTTTTGCTCTTCAGTTCCTCTAAAATCTTTAAAGAAAGTTAAAAACATTAATCTAAACATATAGAAAGCTGTCATAATAGAAGCAATAGACCCAACAACATAAAGTGGGACACTATGGTGAAAAGCGGTCATTAAGATTTCATCTTTAGAGAAAAAACCGGAAAATAATGGAACACCAGAAATAGCCAATGATGAAATTAACATGGTCCAGAAAGTAACGGGCATTGCTTTACGCAAGCCTCCCATTTTTCGCATATCTTGTTCTCCATGTAAACCGTGAATTACAGAACCTGAACCCAAGAATAAACAAGCTTTAAAGAAAGCGTGAGTAATTACATGAAAAACAGCTACTTCGTAAGCTCCAAAACCTAATGCTAAAAACATTAATCCTAATTGTGAAACTGTAGAATATGCTAATACTTTTTTAATATCAGTTTGAACTAAGCCTATTGTTGCCGCTACCAATGAAGTTACACCTCCAATAATTGCAATAACGGTTTGAACATCTGGCGCTAAATCAAAAACAAAGTTTAATCTAGTTACCATAAAGATACCAGCAGTAACCATGGTTGCAGCGTGAATCAAAGCCGAAACTGGAGTTGGTCCAGCCATTGCGTCTGGTAACCAAGTATATAAAGGTATTTGTGCTGATTTACCACAAGCTCCAATAAACAAGCATAAAGCAGCTAATGAAAGCAATGGTAAATTTAAATTTGTTGCTCCCGCAATTGCAGTTTTTAAAGTTGCGTAATCTAAAGTTGAGAACATTGAACCAATAATAAACATTCCAATTAATAGACCTAAATCTCCAATTCTGTTCATTATGAATGCCTTTTTTGCCGCATCATTATAATCTTGGTTTTTATACCAAAATCCGATAAGTAAATAAGAGCAAAGACCAACGCCTTCCCAGCCAATAAATAAAACTAATAAGTTGCTTCCAATTACAAGTGTAATCATGAAGAATACGAACAGATTCAAATACGCAAAAAACTTATGCATATTTTGATCGTCGTGCATGTAACTGATAGAGTATAAGTGAATCAAAGATCCAATTCCGGTTACAAAAAGCAACCAAAGAATTGATAATTGATCTAATAAAAATCCAAGGTTGATATGAAGATTACTGATCTGAATCCAATCAAATAAAGTTACTTGAATGGCTTTTCCAGTTGTAGTAATTTGATTGAAAAGAAAAAGTATAACTCCAAATGAAATCGCTACTGCAACAGTTCCGATGATTCCAGAAACTGTTTTTCCTAAGCTTTTTCCAAAGAAAACATTGATTAAAAATCCTAAAAAAGGAGCTAAAACTAAAACTAAAGCTAAATTGGTATCCATTTCCATTTATCCTTTTAAATTTTTTAAATTATCGATACTAATTGAGCCTAAATTTCTAAAAACAGAAACCAAAATGGCCAATCCTACCGCAACTTCTGCCGCAGCAACTGCCATCGAGAAGAACACAAAAACTTGTCCTTGTGCATCTTGATGATACGTTGAAAAAGCAACAAATAAAAGGTTAACCGCATTCAACATGATTTCGATAGACATGAAAACGATAATCGCATTTCGTCTGTACAATACACCAAAAATACCAATACAAAAAAGTACAACACTTAAAAAGATGTAATTTTCAATACCTATTTGATTTAATATATTACCCATTATTTATTTAATTTTTCTTTTTTAGACAATAATACAGTTCCAATCATTGCAACCAAAAGCAAAATCGAAGCAAATTCAAACGGAACCATATATTCGTTTAGTAATATTTTCCCTAATACTTTAATTGATTGAAAATCTTCGCCAGTTGAATCATATTCTCCAACAATTGGTTTAGAATTAATGAAAATTGTAATTAGTACAATGCAAATCAAACAGAAAGAAACAATTGCTCCTAAACGTGTAATTCTTGGCCTGTGAACTTGATGGCGCTCATTTAGGTTCATTAACATGATCGTAAACAGGAACAAAATCATAATCGCCCCCGAGTAGACTATAATATGTACGACAGCCAAAAATTGAGCATTTAATAGTAAATAATGTCCAGCAATCGAAAAGAAACAAATTACTAAATAGATAGCACTGTGAATTGGATTTCTGCTAAAAATGGTCAAAAATGCTGTAATTACCGTAATAAACGCTAAGAAACAAAATATAATTTGTACAGTAGTTGCGTGTGCAAAATCAGGAATATGTATCATTTAGTTAGCATTATTAAGTTGAGCATTTTTGATTGCCACGTCAAGAGGCATCACTAATCTGTCTTTTCCAAAAATAAAATCTTCTCTTTCGTAGCTAGAAGGAACCAATACTTTTGATGTTGTCAAATAAATAGCGTCTTTTGGACAAGCTTCTTCACATAAACCGCAAAAAATACAACGCAACATATTGATTTCGTAGATCGAAGCATATTTTTCTTCTCTGTATAAGTGTTTCTCATCTGCTTTACGCTCAGCTGCTTTCATTGTAATTGCTTCTGCAGGACATGATAAAGCACATAATCCGCAAGCAGTACAATTTTCACGGCCTTGTTCATCGCGTTTCAACTGGTGCTGACCACGATAAACTGGACTCATTTCTCGCACTTGTTCAGGATAATGAATAGTTACTTTTTTTCTGAATAAGTGTTTAAAAGTAATAATCAATCCTTTTACAATCGCCACAAGATACAATCGTTCCCAAAAGGTCATCTCTTTATTAGAGACCATCTTTTTTCTACCCGATAATGATATAGTTTCTATTGACATTTTATAATATATGTTACGATTTTTAATTTGAAGGTAAATCAAATTCCAAATCTATTTTAGTTTTAATTTCAAGCTTTTATTATAATCCTAAAAATACTGCGATTTCATGTCTTAGAATAACTACTCCGGTAATCATAATATTAATAATCGAAAGCGGAATTAAAATTCTCCAGCCTAAATTCATTAATTGGTCATATCTAAATCTCGGAATTGTCCAACGTACCCACATATAGAAAAATATGAAGAAACATATTTTAGCAAACAATACCACAATTCCTAAAATATTAGCGGTATTTACACCTACATTTTCTACCATCCATTGCATTCCTGGATAGTTGTATCCTCCAAAAAACAATACTGAAATAATAGTAGCAGAGATAAACATATTTGCATATTCAGCAAATAAATAAAATCCCATTTTCATAGATGAATATTCTGTATGATAACCACCAATTAACTCAGATTCACATTCTGCTAAGTCAAAAGGAGTTCTATTTGTTTCTGCAAATGCGCAAATCAAGAAAATTAAAAAGGATAATGGCTGATAAAATATATTCCAGTTCATTCCTGCTTGTTGTTCAGAAATTTCTTTTAAGCTTAAAGTTCCAGTCATCATTAATAAAGCAATCATTGATAATCCCATGGCAACTTCATAAGAAACCATTTGCGAAGCTGCACGAACAGCTCCCATCAATGAGAATTTATTATTTGAAGCCCATCCTCCAATCATGATTCCGTAAACTCCAACAGAGATAACTCCGAAAACATATAATAAAGCAATGTTTACATCAGTAGCCTGCAAAAGAACATCGCGTCCAAAAATATGCAGTCTGTCTCCCCACGGAATAACAGCACTTGTCATCAAAGCTGTACTCATGGCGATTGCCGGTCCAACAATGAATAAAAATTTGTTAGGGGTATTTGGGAAAAATTCTTCTTTTGAAAATAATTTCATACCATCAGCAAGAGGCTGTAATAATCCTCCCCATCCAGCACGGTTAGGCCCTACACGATCCTGAAGGAAAGCCGCAACTTTACGTTCAGCCCAAGTAGAATACATCGCCATAATCATTGTTACGGCAAAAACCACAACAATTACAACACTTTTTTCTATAATAAATGCACCATCTACCATTGTTAAGAATTTTTGTTGTTAGTGTTTAATGGAATTTCAGCCATACTAATTTTTTTACGGTCAACATCTCTGCCTAGAAGAATATTTTTTTCTGTAGCGATTTCTACTTTCTCTAATTTTTGAGTGTAGTTATTTTGATTGATAACAGAATCTTTTTCAAATTCTCTTGGTCCTTCAATAACCCAGTCATTAACATTTTTGTGGTCGAAACGACAAGAGTTGCAAATGAATTCTTCTACTTCATGATACTCATCTTTACGGCCAGTAACACGTTGAATTTCTCCACCAAACATCCAAACGGTTGTTTTACCGCAACATCCCGGAGTTGTACATTCTCTGTGTGCATTGTAAGGTTTGTTAAACCAAACTCTTGATTTGAAACGGAAAGTTTTGTCTGTTAAAGCTCCAACCGGACAAACGTCAATCATGTTTCCAGAAAACTCATTGTCGATAGCTTTTGAAATTCCAGTTGAAATATTAGCGTGGTCACCACGATCTAATACTCCATGAACTCTATTGTCTGTCAATTGATCTGCAACCTGTACACATCTTTGGCATAAAATACAACGGTTCATGTGCAGTTGAATATGCGGACCAATATCTTCTGGTTCGAATGTTCTTTTTTCTTCGATAAAACGTGATTTCGGATTTCCGTGCTCGAAACTTAAATTTTGAAGATCACATTCTCCAGCTTGGTCACAAACTGGACAGTCAAGAGGGTGATTGATCAATAAAAATTCAGTTACAGATTTACGAGCTTCAGTAACTCTGTCAGAAGATTTACTGTTTACTTCCATTCCGTCCATACATCCTGTTACGCAAGATGCCATTAATTTTGGCATTGGTCTTGGGTCAGCTTCACTTCCTTTCGAAACTTCAACTAAACAACAACGGCATTTTCCGCCACTGCCTTTTAATTTTGAGTAATAGCACATGGCTGGCGGTACCAAATCTCCACCAATCATACGTGCAGCCTGCAGGATCGTTGTTCCTGGCTCTACGTCTATACTTTGACCGTCTATGGTTACTTTCATCTCTATATTTTGTTTTTTTAGTTTCAGGTTTCACGTTTCAGGTTTTCACTTGAAACTAAAAAAACTTGAAACTTTAAACTATTTTTAAACTGTTTGTCTGCCTACTAAATGCTTCACTTGTGAAAAAGGTTCAGCAACAAAGTGATCTCTATTTTTAATTTTTTCTGGGAAGCGAACGTGATATTCAAATTCATCTCTAAAGTGACGAATCGCAGCTGCTACTGGCCAAGAAGCGGCGTCACCAAGCGGACAAATTGTGTTTCCTTCAATTTTACTCTGAATACTCCACAGTAATTCGATATCTTCTTCACGGCCTTGACCGTTTTCGATTCTCCATAATATTTTTTCTAACCATCCTGTTCCTTCACGGCAAGGTGTACATTGTCCGCAAGATTCGTGGTGGTAAAAACGAGCAAAGTTCCAAGTATTTCTTACCACACAGGCAGTGTCGTTGTAAACGATAAATCCTCCAGAACCCAACATAGATCCAGTAGCAAAACCACCATCACTCAAAGATTCGTAAGTCATTAAACGATCTTCGCCGTTTGCTGTTTTGAAAATCAATTCAGCTGGTAGAATTGGCACAGAAGATCCTCCAGGAACAAATGCTTTTAATGGTCGGCTTGAAGACATTCCTCCTAAATATTCATCAGAATTCATGAATTCGTCAACGCTCAAACCTAATTCAATTTCGTAAACTCCAGGGTTTTTGATGTGTCCAGAAGCAGAAATTAACTTAGTTCCTGTAGAACGTCCAATTCCTATTTTAGCGTAATCATCACCAGAATTGTTGATGATCCATGGCACAGTGGCGATAGTTTCAACATTGTTTACTACTGTAGGATTTGCCCAAAGTCCTGAAACCGCTGGAAAAGGTGGCTTAATACGAGGATTTCCTCTTTTACCTTCTAAAGACTCAATAAGTGCAGTTTCTTCTCCACAAATATAAGCTCCAGCTCCACAGTGAACATGTAACTCTAAATCGTAACCTGTTCCTAATATATTTTTTCCTAACCAACCGGCAGCTCTTGCTTCGTTGATTGCTCTTTCTAAAATTTTGAAAACCCACATATATTCTCCACGAATATAGATATAGGATAAGTTAGCCCCCAAAGCAAAACTTGAAGTAATCATCCCTTCGATCAATAAGTGAGGAATAAATTCCATCAAATAACGATCTTTAAAAGTTCCCGGTTCAGATTCGTCAGCGTTGCAAACTAAATGTCTAGGTTTTCCTGATTTTTTATCAATAAAACTCCATTTCATTCCTGCAGGGAAACCTGCTCCACCACGCCCACGAAGTCCTGATTTTTTTACCTCTTCAACAACTTCGTCTGGTGTAAGTGTTTTTAAAGCTTTTTCTACAGAAGCGTATCCGCCATTTTGGCGATAAACTTCATAGGTTTTAATACCAGGAACATTGATTTTATCTAATAATATTTTTTGTGACATATTATTTATCGTGTAATATTATTTTATCATCTCTGCAATCAGCGATTAACTGATCGATTTTTTCTTCTGTCAGTTTCTCTTTGTAGAAATCACCTAACTGCATCATCGGAGCGTATCCACAAGCACCTAAACATTCTACTCCGGCAATGGTAAACATCCCGTCTGGAGTTGTTTCGCCCATTTTAATGCCTAATTTTTCAGAAGTATAATCCATTAAATTTTCGGCCCCATTTAAACAACAACAAGAAGTCTGGCAAAATTCGAACATGTATTTTCCAATTGGTTTTTGGTTGTACATGGTATAAAAAGTAACCACTTCATAAACCTCAATTGGTTTAATGTGCAAAATTTCAGCAACTTTATCCTGCAGCTCAATACTTAGCCAGTTATCATGAGCATCCTGCACTTCGTGCAAAACAGGCAACAAAGCTGATTTTCTTTTATCTTCAGGATAATGACTGATTAATTCATTGATGCGAGTCATCAATGCTTCAGTCATGTTTATTTCTTGTTTGTAATGTTTACGTTCCATTTTTAATTTTGGATTTTACTCCCGATCCCGAAGCCTCGGGACGGGATTAGATTTTAGATTTTTTCAATCTTTGTCTACAATCTATGATTCTTCAACCATTGTTTAAGTTTTAGATTCTTCAATCTGATTTTTTCAATTCTTAATTATAATTTTTAAATCTAATCCCGTCCCGAGGCTTCGGGATCGGGACTAAAATCTGCATTATTAATCAGCAATCTAAAATCTACAATATTTTATGCGTCTAATTCTCCTGCAATTACGTTTAAACTTGATAGAATAACAATTGCATCTGATAGTAAAGCACCTTTAATCATTTCTGGATATGCTTGGTAATAAATAAAGCAAGGTCTTCTGAAATGTAATCTGTATGGAGTTCTGCTTCCATCAGTGACTAAATAAAATCCTAATTCTCCATTTCCTCCTTCAACTGGGTGATAAATTTCTGCAACTGGTACAGGAACTTCTCCCATTACGATCTTAAAGTGATAAATTAGAGATTCCATCGAAGTATAAACATCTTCTTTTGGAGGAAGGTAATAATCAGGAACTTCTGCATGATACTCATTTCCGGCAGGCATTTTATCTAATGCTTGACGAATAATGCTTAAACTTTCCCAAACTTCAGCATTACGTACACAGAAGCGATCATAAGTATCACCTGATTTTCCAACAGGAACAATAAAATCGAAATCTTCGTATGATGAGTAAGGCTGTGCAACACGAACATCGTAGTCAACCCCTGCAGCACGTAAGTTCGGACCTGTAAATCCGTAAGCCATTGCTTGTTCAGCTGTAATTGCACCTACGTTTACGGTTCTATCAAGGAAAATTCTATTTCTTTCGAATAAGTTTTCGAATTCTTTCCATGCAACAGGAAAGTCTTCTAGGAATTTATCTAGTTTTGCAAAAGCAGCTGGAGACCAGTCTCTTTCAAAACCACCAATTCTTCCCATATTTGTAGTCAAACGAGCTCCACAAATTTCTTCGTAGATTTCGTAGATTTTTTCTCTAAATTGAAAAACGTATAAGAAACCAGTATATGCACCAGTATCTACTCCTAAAATCGAGTTACAGATTAAGTGATCTGTAATACGAGCCAGCTCCATTACGATTACTCTTAAATACTGCGCTCTTTTTGGAACCTCAATTCCTAGAAGTTTTTCTAAAGTCATCCACCATCCCATATTATTAATAGGAGAGGAGCAATAGTTCATACGATCAGTAAGTGGCGTAATTTGATAAAAAGGACGATTTTCGGCAATTTTTTCGAAAGCTCTGTGGATGTAGCCAATAGTTGGTTCAGCTTCTAGAATTCTTTCTCCATCCATCAAAAGGATATTCTGAAAAATACCGTGAGTTGCTGGGTGGGTTGGCCCTAAATTCAGTACTGAAAGCTCGCTTCCGTCTTCGTTTAGTTTCTCCTTAATTATTTTAGCATAACGATGCTCTGGGGGTAATAATAGTTCTGACATTTTATAATGTTGAATTATTTATTTTTTAGCAATTTGTTGTTGTTCTTCCAAAGAATCTGTCGTCTTTATCGGTTCTTCCGCTATCTTCCATTGGAAATTCTTTTCGCATTGGGAAAGATATCATTTCATCCATATTTAAAATACGTTTCAATTGTGGGTGACCAATAAAGTTAACGCCAAAGAAATCGTAAGTTTCTCTTTCCATCCAGTTTGCACTTAGGAAAATATTTGAAATGGTTTTAATTTCTGGTTTTTCACCGTTAAGAAATACTTTGATTTTTATTCTTGTGTTTTCATACCAGTTGTGCAAATGGTAAACGATCGCAAACTGACGATCTGTTTCGTTGTCTGGATAATGAATACCGCATAAATCGGTTAAAAAATGAAAACGTAAATCAGAATCGTTTTTCAAAAAAAGAATCAAAGCAGTGATTTTGTCAGCAGTTGTTTCTAGTGAAAAAATATCTCTTTCCTGTTGAAAGTTAAAAACACTTGCGTCAAATGTTTCTGTAAGTTTATCTTGAATCAGGGTATTTTCTAAAGCCATTTTATGAAATGTTATAAGAAGCTAATAATTCTTGGTATTCTGGGGAGCTTCTGCGTCTGACAGATTCGCTTCTTACCAATTCTTGAAGTTTCATTACGCCATCAACAATTTGTTCTGGTCTTGGCGGGCATCCTGGTACGTAAACGTCAACCGGAATTACTTTGTCAATTCCTTGTAAAACGGAATAAGTATCGAAAATTCCTCCTGACGATGCACAGGCTCCAACTGCAATTACCCAGCGAGGTTCAGACATTTGTTCGTAAACTTGTCTTAAAATAGGTGCCATTTTTTTAGAAATAGTTCCCATTACCATTAACATATCAGCCTGACGAGGAGAAAAACTCACACGCTCAGAACCAAATCGTGCTAAATCATAATGTGAAGCCATAGTCGCCATGAATTCGATACCACAGCATGAAGTGGCAAAAGGCAATGGCCATAATGAATTGGCTCTTGCTAAACCTACAACATCATTTAGTTTTGTAGCGAAGAAACCTTCTCCTACAACTCCTTCTGGCGGTGCAACCATATTTACATTTGAATCGCTCATTTTATTTCAGATTTTAGATTTCAGATTTTAGATTTGGGTAAATCATATAAATCAAAATCAATTTATTATCATTAAATCTTTTAATTTGAGAAATCTTTCCCGAGACTTCGGGACTGAAATCTAAAATTTCTTATTCCCAGTCTAATGCTTTCTTTTTGATGATATAGAAAAAACCAACCAAAAGAAGCGCCATGAAAACAATCATCTTTAACATTCCTTCAATTCCTAATTCTCTGAAGTTTACTGCCCAAGGATAAAGGAAGATTACCTCTACATCAAACAATACAAACAAAATTGCAACTAGGAAATATTTTACTGAAAACGGAATACGAGCATTACCAACAGATTCGATACCGCACTCGAAGTTTTTGTCTTTAACTTCTGAGGTTCTTTTTGGTCCTAATTTTCCAGAAATAATGATTGTTCCTACCACAAAACCAACAGCCAAAATGAACTGCATTAAAATAGGAATGTAACTGTATTGATCAGATTGCATAAACTTAGGTTTTTTACTTAAAGAATAAGCCACAAAGATAACTTTCAACTCTGTAAATCACAAGCTAAAAAATGATTTAAGTGAACTCTAAAACGGCGTTTACATCTAATTTTTATTGATTATAAATAAGATGAAGGATTTTTAATATATTTTTAAGAAATGAACAAAAAAAAACGTTTCGAAATAAATCGAAACGTTTTTAAAACCATTCAGAGGCAAAAAAAATAAATTGCTATATTTTTCTTAGATTACTGCTACTTTAGCAGCAACTTTCCCTTTTCTTCCTTCTTCTTCTTCATAGCTTACACGGTCACCTTCGCGTAATTCTTCCGCGTTAATTCCTGAAGCGTGAACGAAGATATCTTTTCCTGTTTCTTCGTCTGTAATGAATCCATAACCTTTAGATTCATTGAAAAATTTTACTGTACCTGTACGCATTGTAATTGTAATAATAATTTATAATGTAGCAAATGTAACATATAAATTCATACAAAAGACAATAAGCTGTTAATTTTTTGTAAAAATTATTGATTCACAGTGTTTTCGCTATTTATATTGCATCTAATATCATATCACGCTATCTAAAATAACGAATCATTAATGATACTTCAAACAAAGATTGAAGTCAAATCTTTGTAATAAATGGACTACTTTATGATAAATGCCATTTTTTGCTATTTTTTTAAATTTTTACTTCAAAATAAAAAAAACTGCCACTTTTTTTAGTGGCAGTTTTGTATGTATTTATAAAATTGAACTAATTAATTTAAATCCAATTTAATTGAAAGTTCTTTTAATTGAGAATCATCAATTGCAGCTGGCGCGTCGATCATTACATCGCGTCCAGAATTGTTTTTAGGGAATGCAATAAAATCTCTAATAGTTTCCTGACCTCCTAAAATAGCGACTAATCTATCCAGACCAAAAGCTAATCCACCGTGAGGCGGTGCTCCAAATTGAAAAGCGTCCATTAAGAAACCAAATTGTGCTTTTGCTTCTTCTTCGGTAAAACCTAAATATTTGAACATTAATTGCTGTGTTGCCTTATCGTGAATACGAATAGATCCTCCGCCAATTTCATTTCCGTTTAAAACCATATCATAGGCGTTTGCACGTACTTTTCCTGGTTCTGTTTCTAACAAAGCCATATCTTCTGGTTTTGGAGATGTAAACGGGTGGTGCATCGCGTGGTAACGACCACTTTCTTCATCAAGCTCCAATAATGGGAAATCTACAACCCATAGTGGTGCAAATTCTTCTGGTTTGCGCAATCCTAATCGAGTCGCTAATTCCATTCGAAGCGCAGAAAGCTGTGCACGCGTTTTATTTGCTGGACCAGAAAGCACAAAAATCATGTCTCCAGGATTTGCTTCTGTTGCTTTTGCCCATTTTGCCAAATCATCTTGATCGTAGAATTTATCTACAGATGATTTAATCGTTCCGTCATCATTATATTTTGCATACACCATTCCAGACGCACCAACTTGAGGGCGTTTTACCCAGTCAATTAAACCGTCAATTTCTTTACGAGTATAATTTCCGGCTCCGGGAACGGCAATTCCCACAACTAATTCTGCAGCATTAAAAACTGGAAAATCTTTATGTTGTGCAAATTCGTTCAATTCACCAAACTTCATTCCGAAACGAATGTCTGGTTTGTCATTTCCGTATGTTTTCATGGCATAATCATAGGTGATTCTTGGGAATTTCTCTACTTCAATACCTTTAATTTCTTTAAGTAAGTGTCTTGTCAAACCTTCAAAAACATTCAAAATGTCTTCTTGTTCTACAAACGCCATTTCGCAGTCGATTTGTGTAAATTCAGGCTGACGGTCTGCACGTAGATCTTCATCACGGAAACATTTCACGATTTGAAAATATTTATCCATGCCACCTACCATCAGCAATTGTTTGAAAGTTTGAGGAGATTGTGGCAAAGCATAAAACTGACCTTCGTTCATACGGCTTGGTACAACGAAATCTCTCGCTCCTTCTGGAGTCGATTTGATTAAGTAAGGAGTTTCCACTTCACAGAAATCTAAATCAGATAAATATTTACGAACTTCCATCGCTACTTTGTGACGGAAAAGCAAACTGTTTTTTACAGGATTTCTTCTGATGTCCAAATAACGATATTTCATTCGGATATCTTCACCGCCATCCGTTTCATCTTCTATAGTAAATGGAGGAGTTAAAGCTGCATTTAAAATAGTCAATTCAGTAACTAAAATTTCGATTTCACCAGTCGGAATGTTTTTGTTTTTTGCTTCTCGCTCAATAACAGTTCCCTTTACCTGAATTACAAATTCTCTTCCAAGAGTTTTAGCCAGTTCAAAAACAGTTTTATCAGTACGGCTTTCGTCGAAAATAAGCTGTGTTATTCCGTAACGGTCGCGCAAATCAACCCAGTTCATAAATCCTTTATCGCGTGATTTTTGTACCCAACCCGCTAGTGTAACTTCGGTATTAATATTTGAGGCGTTTAATTCGCCGCAATTATGACTTCTATACATGATCAAAATTTTAGACTGCAAAAGTAAACACAAAATTCAAATTAATATAGTAAAGTGATAACTTGATGTGTGTTAATTTTAAATATTTTGTTAATTGTTAATTTCAAGACAGTTATTTCTTTAGATTTGAAGTACTAAAAACAAACTTTAAAGATCTATGAAGAAACTTTTTATTGCCGGTTTAGTGCTTTTCAGCACTTTGAATGTTATTGGACAATCTAAAAAATATGTCACTTTTGAAGCTAATATTGCCAATAGAAATGGCGACGTAATAAAGATTATCAATAACGGAAAAATAATAAAGACGATTACCGTTAATGAAAAAGGTATTTTTAAAGATACTCTAGTGGTTGATGGAGGAAGAAGCAGGTTATCTGATGGAGTAGAAACAACAGAATTATTTTTGAAAAACGGCGACGACCTAAAACTAAAAATGGACGCTAAGCAATTTGATGAATCAATTGTTTACAGCGGTAAGGGAAGTTTAGAAAATAATATTTTGGCGCAACGTATTTTAGCCGATGAAAAACTGTATGATAACAGCGTTTTAACTTTAGATGATGCTGCATTTAATAAACTAATAGAAGCTAAAAAAACTGCTGATTTAGCTCGATTAAAAAATAAAAAACTAGATCCTGAATTTGTAAAAATCGAAACAGAAAATGGAGTAAATGCTGTTGCTGAAATTTCTGAATATCGCCAGCAGGCGCAACAAATGGCAAAATTAAATAATTCTCCTTCTCCAGATTTTGATTATGAAAATCATAAAGGTGGAAAAACTAAACTTTCTGATCTAAAAGGAAAATACGTTTATATTGATCTTTGGGCTACTTGGTGTGGACCTTGCAGGGCTGAAATTCCTTATCTGCAAAAAATTGAAGAAAAATATCACGGAAAAAATATTGAGTTTGTAAGTGTTTCTATAGATGCATTAAAAGATCATGACAAATGGCAAAAATTTGTAAATGATAAACAATTAGGCGGAATTAAGTTATTTTCTGATAATGAGTGGAAATCTGCTTTTGTAACCAGTTATAATGTAACAGGAATTCCTAGATTTATTTTGATTGATCCTAAAGGTAATGTATTGGAGGCTAATGCTTCTAGACCTTCTTCTCCTGAGCTTCAGGTACAATTAGATACATTATTAAAGTAATTTAGTATAAAATTTATAACGATATAGTAATTTTAGATTTTTTCTAAAACACCAGTAAAACCAGTGCTTGAGCGCTGGTTTTTTTTGTTTTCACTGATTTCCAATGTTAAGTTTTTATTCAATGTTACCAAATTGTTAAGTAAAAGTTTGTTTAATGTAAACATTTAATTATATTTGATAACGATTTGATAACATTAAAACCCAAAAATATGAAAAAGTGTGTAATTTTAGTTGCAATATTGTTCTCTGGAATTTTAGTTGCACAAGAGACAAAACCTGAGTTAGAAGCTGTTGGAAACACAGTAAAAGCTACTTATTATTATGAGAATGGTAATATCCAGCAACAAGGTTTTTTTAAGGACGGTAAGTTAGATGGCGTTTGGGTATCATATGATGAAAAAGGAAATAAAGTTGCAGTAGGAGAGTATACAAATGGTTTGAAAACTGGGAAATGGGTATTTTTTAACGAAAAAAATCTTTGTGAGGTTGCTTACGATAACAGCAAAATCAGTTCAGTTAAAAATTTACAAAAAAATGCTTTAGCTAATAGAAACTAAGAAATTTAAAATAAATACTAAATCGCTTTAATTAGCGGTTTTTTTTTGCTTTTTATTTTTAGATTTTTTTCTTCTACCATACCAAATTACAAAGCCTGTAACCGGCAAAGCGCTTGCAAGTAAGCTTGCTGTAAAAGCAATAATTTTTCCAGGTAAATCTAAAATTTGTCCTGTATGAATTCCGTAATTCAATTCGACAACCTGCAAGCCTAAACTTTTTTTATGATAAGGAGCGCTCTTAATTAATTTTCCGTCAAGCGGATGAAAATAGTAATTGCTTTGATGATCGAATCGCAGCGTGTTCGGATATGCACCTGTATTAATTATATCGCCTTTTTGATGCGGAAAAGTAACAAAATACATTTCTGATTGTGGCTGAAATTTCATTGTTTTAACAAAAGCAAGGTCAACAGCATTTAGAGTGTTAGCTTTAAACTTTGTAGTGTCAATTATGGGCGCTTTTGTTTCTAGAGCTTTATCTCCTCCAAAATTGAAAGTTTTATAAATGCCGTCACCAACCCATTCATAAGTAAAAGTTAAACCTGTAATTGCAATAATTGCAGCGATAATAGAAATATAAAATCCTGAGGCATTGTGCCAATCGTAATTTATACGACGCCATTTGGCAGACCATTTTACTGAAAAACTTCTTTTAATATCGCTTTTTCGTTTAGGCCACCATTGTATAATTCCCGAAATCAATAAAATAATGAAGATTATAGTAGCACCGCCAACAAGATGTTTGCCAATATAATCAGGCAGAAGTAAATACAAATGGATATATTCAACAATAATAAAAAAATCGGTTTCCGGATTTTCAGATTTTAGATGTTTTCCGGTATATGGATTGAAATATAGGTATAGATTTTCGTTACCTGAATACGTATAAACAATTGCAGAACGGTTTCTTCCATAATACGAAACCATGCTTGCTTTGTTTTTCGGAACAATTTCTTTTGCTCTTTCCTGCAGAGCAGAAGGCATTAAAAAAGGTTTATTATGATCTTCAACAAAACGCCATTCTTTTCTGGTAATATCTTTTATCTCATCATGAAAACAAAATATACAGCCTGTAATACTTACAATAAAAACAATAAGCCCGGAAATTAATCCGAGCCATTTATGTATAAAACGTACTTGTTTTTTGAATCCCATTTTTTAATAAAAGCGTAAAAGTATGCGCTAAATCAATTGGGGACAAGTTATTTTAGTTATTTTTCAGAAACAATTACTTTTTTAGCTTTTAAAGAATAAGCGACATAAAGTGATACTGAAGCAAGAACTATCCAAAAAACATCGATAAAGAAAACTTGAATTTTATTTTGCATAAAGGAATTCCAAAACCAATTTCCAGAAACAATTCCGTTTGCAATCGGAATTAAAAATCCTAAAATACTTCCTGAAATCATGCAAAATTTATTGGTGAAAGCGTCATTCTTTTTGATAATAAAAAATACTGTCAGCACTAACCATCCTCCAAAATAAAGCAAAAACAAATTAGATTGACTTAACGGATGAAATAGTTTAGTTCCGATAAAAGCAAGCGCTGTAACAGGATACATACTCAAACAAATTGCCAAATAAATACGAACCACTCTGGCGTTGAAACGTCTTTTCTTTTCAGGCAGATTGTTTTTTTGTCTCGCGACAAGCCAGATCATTACACCAGAAATAATAACAAAACAAGTTATTATTCCTAAAATAAAACTCACGATTTTTAGAGCGTAGCCTCCATAATCACCAAAATGAATTCTGTACAAAACATTTTTTACTATATCTAAGTAATTATTTTGTGTAATTGGGTTTTTCTTAGCAATTTCTTTTCCGTCAGAAATGCGATACACTACTTTTCCAATTCCTGTAAATTTTTTGTGACTTGGCATTTCACCTTCCACCAAAACATGCATGTTTGCATCACCATAGTTTTGAATAAAAACGCGAGTAATTTCAATATCTGACCAATTGCTTTTTGCTTTTGCAACCAGCTGATCGATATTAAAAGGAGTGGCTAATTTTTTGTTTTCAAATTTGTAATCAGGATCTGTATATTCTAATTCTTTGTAAAGTTTATCCTGATCGCCTTTATATAATGCCATTACTGCAGGAGCTACAATCAAGAGTTTGATCATAAAAAATGCTCCGGTTACTGCATAAACAAACTGAAATGGCAAACCAATCATTCCTAATGCAGTGTGTGCATCTGTCCACAATGTTTTTAATTTTTCCTTAGGCCGGAAAACATAAAAATTAGAAACAATTTTTTTCCAATGCAATAAAAGCCCGGTTACGATCGCAAACAAGAAAAATAAAGCGGTAAAACCAGAAAGATAATATCCAACAGGATAAGGAATCTGCGCTAAGAAATGCAGACGGTATAAAAATTCCCCCAGCGAATAAGATTCTTCGTAAGTATATGATTTAAAAGTTTTAGTGTCAAGATAAAAAAATGTTCCTTCTTTTTGTTTGGCTGGAGCCAAAATATCTTTGGTGCCTTGTAAATAAATGGCAACTCTTCTTTCGTTGCTAGGTTTAGAAATGGTAAGGTTTCTTCCGTGTAAAATATATTCTTTGTCAAGCTTTTTTAATGCCGTGCTGTAGTCGAGCTGCATTTCTTTAGTTGGAGCAACAGATTCATTTCTTTCCCAATTGATGATTTCATCTCTAAAAAAAGAAAAAGATCCTGCAAAGAAAATTACAAAAAGAACCACACTAATGACAATCCCGCTGACAGTGTGTGTATGAAAATAAATATTATAATTACGATTACTCATGTTATTGCGCAGGATTATAGGTTTGACCTAGATAAATTAGAAGAGAAAAAAGTAATGAAATAAGGATATAAATACCCCAAATTTTCCATCCGCTTTTTGCTAAGAAGGCTACAATCATTAATGCTACCCAAAGAATAAACCCGGTAAAAGCCATTGTCATAAGAACGTCTGCACGGTTAAACCAAGCCGCTAGAGCCAGGTGAAAAGTAACTGAAACAAAATAACCCCCTAAAATAGCAGCTGTTATTTTGGCAAATCGTTGCCACTTAGATTGGGTTAGATATTTTGGATTTGCTGGCATATAGTGGTTAGGAATAGTTTAGTAGTAATAAAATTCTAATAATGCTACGATCACAAAAAGCAATAAAATAGCTTTGCTGTTTACTTTTTTTAGTGGAGTTAAAATGACAATTAAACTTCCAATCATCATAAGCTGAATAAAAAACATCAAAGTGCCACAGCACAAAGACTTAGTAAAAAGCCATAAACTGTAAGCCAATAATAAAAGTGCTAATCCTGTAATTTTAGTTTGCTTTGGATTTTTCTTCATCCATTTTTCAAATCCTAAATCATAAGATAACGCAGCTCTTTTTGATGTATAGTACAACGTATAAAAAGCTAAAAAAACGATAAGGCTGGCTGTTGTAATCATAATTTTAAAATTTTAAAAATACCTTTCTGGTTCAATAGAAAGGTATTTTTTATATGTTTTTATTAGAATCTATAAGTAAAGCTTCCTATTATAGCTCTTGGATCTTTAGGATGAATCGTTGACCAGCCATCATAAATTTCCTTGTTTGCAATGTTGTTTAATTTAGCTGTAATTGTAAATTTTTCAGCACTGTAAAACAAAGATGAGTTTAGAACTGTGTATTCAGGAATTGTAAATACGCCAGTAGTTTTTCTATTCATGATCATGTTGTCTCCAACATAATTTCCTCCAAAACCTAAACCAAAACCTCTCAATAAGCCGTTTGTAATTTTATAACTAGCCCAAAGGTTTGCTAGGTTTCTAGGTCCTGAATTTTCAGATCTGCGGTTTACAAAATCAGGATCTCCTTTTGTTAAAACGGCATCGTTATAACTATATCCCAAAACAATGTTTAAACCGTTAATTGGGTTTGCAACAAATTCTGCCTCAAAACCTTTGTTTTGCTGCGCTCCGTCCTGATATGTAGTCTGATTATTTGGTTGTGGAGTTGTTGGGTCTGCAGGATCTACATAAGGAGTTTCTACAATATAAGTCTGATCTGTAACCTTAATATCATAATAGCTGAAAGTAGCGTAAAGTTTATCTTTAAAAAGATTCAATTTTGTTCCAATTTCAAACTGATTCGCATGTTCAGGATTTAGTATTACTGGTGTCACAATAGTGGCAGTACGATTTTGCCCTGGAGCTACGTTTACGAATCCGTTCATGTAATTTGCAAATACTGAAACTTTATCCAGAATTGGCTGGTATACTAATCCAAATTTTGGAGAAAAAGCAGTTTGGTTATATCCGTCGTTTTTAGCATTCATAAAACGGTCAACACGTAAACTTAACATAGCAGACAATGCAGGCGTAAAATTGATTACATCTGAAACATAAGTACTATAAACCTCTTGCTTTGTTCTGTTGTCGTTTCTTGGCTCATTTGCAATAATTGCATCAGCTCCAGCTTTTGTCAAATTTCCGGTATCACCATTGGTAGGTTGTCCAACAAATGCATTAAAAGATGCCAAATTATCTCCTATATAAACGTATCCATTTCCAAAATATCCAGTACTATGATCAGTAGCAGTTCTTTTGAAATAATCAAAACCTACAACAATTCTATTCCTTAAACTGCCAATTTTAAAATCACCATTAAAATTTTGCTGAATATCAGTTGTTATATTTTGATTGTCCTGATCGGTAAAATAGCGCGCGAATACAATCCCATCTGTAATAGGTGTAAATTGTGTTCCTTCGTACAAGTAAGTATAATTTCCTTTAGATTTTGCTGAACTTGTAGAAAATATAGTTTGTGAAGTCCATTGCTCTGAAAGCTTATAAAACATTTGAGCCTGAATATTGTAAGAAGGTGTCTTCATAGTAAGTTCATTACTAGTGTAAGAACGTTCGTTATCATACTTAAGTTCATTAATATTGTGAACTCTTAATGGAGCACCTCTATCTAAAAACAGCATTGTTGGGTTTGTAGATTCGTTGCTCATAAACTCAGTATTAATCAAGAATGATAATCTGTCATTCACCTCATAAGATAATGATGGAGCAACAAAAAAGGATTCTCTAAAACCAGCATCCTGAAAACTCTCTTGTTTGTTGTATGCCGAATTAATTCTAAAGTTTAAAGTTTTTTTATCGTTCAGAGGTGTATTAATATCTGCGGTTACGCGATTTAATCCGTAGCTTCCAACAGTATAATTTACTTCGCCGCCAAATGTTTTGTACGGTTTTTTTGTAGTTGTGTTGATTAATCCTCCATAAGAGATTAAACTGCTTCCGAATAAAGTTCCAGACGGACCTTTAATAATTTCAATTCTGTCGATATTTGCAGGATCCAGACTTCCGTTTGTTAAACCTGGCAAACCATTAACCATGGTTGGCTGCACTGGAAATCCTCTTAAAGAATAATAAGCAGCTCCATCTCCTGCACGTCCTGTTGCGGCCCAAAGCGGTGTAATACCAGATGCATTTTTCAAAGCATCATCAAAATTAGTAACTACTTGTTCTTTAAGTAATTCTCCAGTAATGGTAGTATATGATTGTGGGTTTTCGAGATTTTTAAGAGGTAATCTTGCTACTTGTCGAGTTTCTTTACGAACAAAATGATTTTTGCCGGCATTAACAACAATTTCAGTTAATTCTTCAGAATTTGAAGTAAGGCTTAAATTTTCAGTTAATTCCTGACCTTCATTAATAGTTATTTTTTTCTCACTAGTTGTATAGCCAACAGCAGAAACTTTTAAAGTATATGTTCCAGGTTTAATATTTTTTATTTTGTAATTACCTTCTTGGTCTGTAATAGTTCCAAATCTGGTTCCTTTTAAAATAATTGATACACCTTCTGGAGATTCATTATTATTTAAAGTTATTTGACCTTTAAGTGTTGCTTTTTCTTGTGCAGAAATTGAGGTACTTGCTAAAAGAAAAAAACAAATACTTAAAAAAGAAATTGTAAATTTATATTTCATCTTATTTAGAATTGATTTTAATAGTGCAAATTTAATTGTTGAGTACCAACTACACAAGCTATTTTTATTTATTCTAAATAAAATATTTTTTAAAGGGTAAAATTTACATTTGTTTAAAAAATTAACATCTTAAGCTAATATTAAGAAAAAAAACCTGCTCAAATGAATGAACAGGTTTTAAATTATTGAAGAAATTATTAAAAATTACAATTCTAAAGCACGTTTAGCATCGCCATTCATTAATAATTCTAACGGATTTTCTAAAGCTTCTTTTACAGCAACTAAGAAACCAACTGACTCACGTCCGTCGATAATTCTGTGATCGTAAGACAGCGCAACGTACATCATTGGGTGAATTTCAACTTTACCATTTACAGCAATCGGACGCTCAATAATGTTGTGCATTCCTAAAATTCCTGATTGAGGAGGGTTTATAATTGGAGTACTCAACATACTTCCAAAAACACCACCATTAGTAATAGTAAAAGTTCCTCCTGTCATATCGTCAACAGTAATTTGACCATCACGAGCTCTAAGTGCTAATCTTTTAATTTCAGCTTCGATTCCTCGGAAAGATAAATTTTCAGCGTTACGAACTACAGGAACCATTAAACCTTTTGGTCCAGAAACGGCGATAGAAATATCAGCAAAATCGTAAGCTACTTTATAATCACCATCCATCATAGAGTTAACATCTGGATATAATTCTAAAGCTCTTGTTACTGCTTTTGTAAAGAAAGACATGTAGCCTAAACCAAGACCGCCATGTTTTGCTTTGAAGGCATCTTTGTATTCATTACGAATCAAGTTGATTGGCGTCATGTTAACTTCATTAAAAGTAGTTAACATTGCTGTTTCGTTTTTAGCAGCAACTAATCTCTCAGCTACTTTACGACGCAACATTGATAATTTTGTACGCTCAGATCCACGATTTCCTCCAGTTGGAGTTCCCATTGATGGTACTGCATTTACAGCATCTTCTTTAGTAATTCTTCCGTCTTTCCCAGTTCCTGAAATAGTTGCTGGCGCTATATTTTTTTCGTCTAGTATTTTTCTTGCTGCTGGAGATGGAGTTCCTGCTGCGTAACTTGTTGGTGCTGGTGCTGCTGCCGGAGCAGGTGCTGCTTTTGGTGCCTCCGCTTTAACTTCTGCTTTTGGCGCTTCAGCCTTAGGAGCTTCCGCTGCAGGAGCAGCAGGTGCTGAACCAGATGGTTTTGCTGCACTCGTATCAATTAAACAAACTACAGCTCCTACTGCAACTGCATCACCTTCTTCTGCTTTAAGCGTAATTGTTCCGCTAGCTTCAGCTGGCAATTCAAGAGTTGCTTTGTCTGAATCAACTTCAGCAATAGCTTGATCTTTTTCTACATAATCTCCGTCTTTTACTAACCAAGTTGCAATTTCAACTTCTTTTATTGATTCCCCTGGTGATGGGACTTTCATTTCTAAAATCATCTTATTTTTTGTTTAAGGTTTTTATGGTTTCAGGATCATGTCGTTAAACTTGAAACCTGAAACTTGAAACATTCTTTTTTATCTGAATAAATCTTTATCGAATACCATTCTAATTGCATCTGCATGACGGCGTTTTGCACGTGTATAACTTCCTGACGCTGGTGCAGCGTAAGCTTTTAATGAAGCTAATCTCCATTTTACAAGATCAAAGTTCATTAACATAAAGCTGTAAGCTCCCATGTTTTTAGGTTCTTCTTGAGCCCAAACATAATCATCAGCATTTGGATATTGTGCGATAATGGCTTTTAACTGCTCAACTGGTAATGGAAATAATTGCTCGATACGAACAACAGCTACATCTTTTCTTCCGTTGTTTTCTCTTTCGGCAACAATATCGTAGTAGAATTTACCAGTAACAAAAACTAAAGTTTTTACTGCTTTTTTATCTACTGTATTATCGTCAATTGTTTCTTGGAAACTTCCGTTAGCTAGTTCTTCAACTGTTGACACACATCTTGGATCACGCAATAAACTTTTTGGAGAGAAAACTACCAAAGGTTTACGGAAATTTGTTTTCATTTGTCTTCTCAACAAGTGGAAGAAGTTAGCTGGCGTTGTACAATCTGCAACATACATATTTTGTCTTGCACATAGTTGTAAATAACGCTCCATTCTCGCAGAAGAGTGTTCTGCTCCTTGTCCTTCATATCCGTGAGGCAATAATAAAACAATACCATTTTGGTTGTTCCATTTATCTTCACCACATGAAATATATTGGTCAATCATAATTTGAGCTCCATTAGAGAAATCTCCAAATTGTGCTTCCCAAATCGTTAATGCTTTTGGATTAGCTAATGCATATCCATAATCAAAACCAAGAACTCCATATTCTGATAAAAGAGAATTGAATACGCCAAATTTTCCTTTTTTGTTTTCGATAGCATCTAAAAGAATTACTTCTTCTTCAGAATCTTCAACTTTTACTACTGCATGACGGTGAGAGAATGTACCACGCTCTACATCCTGACCTGAAATACGAATATCGAATCCTTCAGTCAAAAGCGAACCGTAAGCCAACGCTTCTGCAGTTCCCCAATCAATAGTATTATTGTCGTATCCTGCTTTTCTGTCCGTAACAATTTTAGTTATTTTGTTGATGAACTTTTTGTCTGCCGGTAAAGTTGAGATTGTATTTATGATAGAATCCAATCCTTTTTTGTCAAAAGTAGTATTTACTTTTTCAAGCATTTGCGTATCTGTTACTTGAACAAATCCGTCCCATTCATTTTTCATGAATGGCGTTATAATAGTCAAATCTTTTTTACGTGAGGCTTCTAAATTCTCCTCCATTAAAGATTTGTATTCTTTTTCTAAAGCATTTACATAAGTTGCATCGATTACGCCGTCAGACAATAATTTCTCAGCATAAATATCTCTTGGGTTTTTATGTTTTGCGATTATTTTATATAAAACCGGCTGTGTAAAACGAGGCTCATCACCTTCGTTATGACCGTATTTTCTGTATCCTAATAAGTCGATAAATACGTCACGACCGAATTGCATTCTATAATCTAATGCAAAAGATACTGCATGTACAACAGCTTCAGCATCATCAGCATTTACGTGTAATACAGGCGAAAGCGTTACTTTGGCAACATCTGTACAATAAGTAGAGGAACGAGCGTCTAAATAATTAGTTGTAAAACCAACTTGGTTGTTGATTACAATATGAATTGTTCCTCCGGTTTTGTAACCGTCAAGCTGCGCCATTTGGATGATTTCATATAAAATACCCTGACCCGCGATTGCAGCGTCTCCGTGTACTGCGATCGGCAATACTTTAGAGAAATCGTCAGCATAATATTTATCTTGCTTAGCTCTGGTAATTCCTTCAATAACTGCTCCAACCGTTTCTAAGTGAGAAGGATTTGGTGCTAAATTGATATTGATATTTTTTCCTGTTCTTGTTTTTTTGTCAGCTGTAAGGCCTAAGTGGTATTTTACGTCACCATCAAAATATTCCTGATCGTAATCTTTACCATCAAATTCACCAAAAATATCTTGAGTTGATTTTCCGAAAATGTTAGCCAAAACGTTCAAACGGCCACGGTGAGCCATTCCCATTACGAATTGTTCAACACCTTTTTCAGCAGCTTGTTCGATCAAAGCATCTAAGGCTGGAATGATAGATTCTCCACCTTCTAACGAAAATCTTTTTTGACCTACATATTTAGTATGCAAGAAGTTCTCGAAAGAAACCGCTTGATTTAATTTATTTAAAATAGTTTTCTTTTCTTCAGAAGAGAAGTTTGGCTGATTAACATTTACAGCCAGTTTTTCCTGAATCCATTTTACAACGCCAGGATTTCTGATATACATGTATTCGATACCAATATGTTGGCAATAAATAGATTTCAGTCGCGTTACAATGTCTTGTAAAGTAGATGGTCCAACTCCAATAGTTTGAGCGGCATCAAAAACTGTAGAAAGGTCAGCAGTTGTTAATCCGAAATTTTCAATGTCTAAAGTTGGAGAAGATGTTCTACGATCACGAACTGGATTCGTTTTTGTAAATAAATGTCCGCGAGTACGGTATCCATCAATTAATTTAAGAACGTTAAATTCTTTTTGCAGTTTTTCTGAAACTTGATTGTAATCTGTGTTGGGGCTAGTCACATATTCAACAATCTGTTGAACTGGATTTTCGTCATTATAAGTCGTTTGTCCAAAGTCGAAACCTTGAAAAAAACTTCTCCAGCTTGGCTCAACGCTATCTGGATTTACTAAATACTGATCATATAATTGTGCGAAAAACTCGGTATGCGCTGCATTTAAAAATGAAAACCTATCCATAATATTAGTGAATATACTTTTTGTTAAATAGAATGGCAAAAGTACAACAATCGACTTTATTTAAACCTTTTTTTTACGTACTTTTACGTAAAAATTTGTTAAAAATAGACTCAACTATGAATAATAATCAAATTTCAATCGTTTTTAAATCTTTTTTTGTGATTTTGGCAGTCTTATTTTCCAGTTTTGCAATCGCACAGCAAAATTATACTATAGATCAGCGTGATAACTTTTGGGACAGAGTTCAATTGGGAGGGGGACTTGGTTTAGGAATTGGATCTGGATATACAGATATCTCTGTTATGCCAAGTGCAATCTATAATGTAAATGAAATAGTTGCGGTTGGAGTTGGTTTGCAATTTGGCTATTTATCCTCAAAAAATTATTACGAATCTTTTGTTTATGGAGGAAGTTTGATCGGACTTGTAAATCCAATTCCAGAAATTCAATTGTCTGCAGAATTGGAGCAAGTAAGAGTTGATACTAGATATGAATCTAATGTTAATAGACCAGGATTCTCTGATAATTATTGGAATACCGCCTTATATCTCGGAGCAGGTTACAGAACCGGAAGTGTCACCATTGGCGCACGTTACGATGTTTTGTATAATCCTGATAAAAGCCTTTACGGATCTGGATTTATGCCTTTTGTGAGAGTTTATTTTTAAAGTTGCTATCCCGAAGTCTCGGGACTGAGATGCTAAGATTCTAAATTTTAAATGCAGGAATTTGAAAAAATATATTTTTATAATCATTGGAGTTATTACTTTTAGTTGTAATAACTGGGAGAAGTCAAAAAACACTAATGAAAAGGTTGTAAAAAAAGATTTACGACCTTTTTTTGATGCGGATAAAATCGATCATTATTTTGTGAATTACACTCTTGATAGTATAATTATTTCTGGAGGAGAAAGTAAAAAATCAAAAAAAGAGAAGGAGTTTGAAGATATATTTATGGGATATTTTCCGGATAGTATTCCTAAAAAGAGTTTTGAAGAAATTTTGTTAAGTCATAATTATAAGAAATCCAATCTTACAATTAAACAGCAAAAGGAAATTGAAAATGTATTCAGCGAAAAAGATTCTCTGCAAATGAGTGCATATGCGTGTGTTCCCGAATACCGCGACATTTTTATTTTTAAAAAGAAAGAAAAGACGATTGGAGTAGCAAAGATTTGTTTTAAATGTGGTCGTTTCCAAATTGTTGGAAGTAAAATTGATACACAGTATTTTGGACTTTTTGACGAATTAGAGAAATTGCACGATATCGTTCGTCCTACTGAGAAAAAAACTTAGAGCCTTAGGATCTTAGAACCTCAGAACCTTATTTATAATAATTTCGAAACCAAACTTTTTGCCATTCTCTTTTTAAAATTAAAAAAGCAACTTGTTCTGCAAGAATGACTAAATCTGATCCGTCAAGTTTTTTGATTTCGATTTCAGAAACATCAATAATATATAATAGGTTTAAATATTCAGCGAATTTGTACTGAATCATTCGGTATATTTTTTCGTGCAGCTGAATTTTTAATTCGTCGGGAGAAATGCTTAACGGAAAGTCGATTCCTTCATTAGCTAAATTAAAATCTTTGTTGATTTGCTCAATCAAACTTAAATATAAAGTCTCGGCTTGCGCTTGATCTAGAAGTGCTTCTGTACTTATTGGTGCTACAAACATATTTATTTTAGATTTTAGATTGCTGATTTATGATTGTAGATTTTTTTACTGAAAACTGGCACTGAAAATTGATTACTAAACCTTACGTCCCATTAAATTTTCGCCGAAAGTTCTCAAAACATTTTTCTTTTCAGCATTAATTTCCATTTTTTCTAAAGTTTCAAAAGCTTTAAAAGTATACATTTCTATAGCTTCCTGTGTTGCTTTTGATGCTCCAGATGCATTAAAAATGGCTTTGGCAGTTTCTATTTTTTCTGAATTATCATCTAATTGCAAACCGAATAATTGTTTTAATTCTGTTGCTTTTTCATCTGATGAAAATTCTATTGCTTTTAGATATAAATAGGTTTTCTTATTTTCGATAATGTCGCCGCCAACTTGTTTTCCAAAAGTTTTAGGATCTCCAAACGCATCTAAATAATCGTCTTGAAGCTGAAAAGCTAATCCTAGATTCAATCCGAAATCATAAATTAAATCGGCTTCCTTTTCAGAAGTTTTTGCTACAATTGCACCCATTTTCATCGCAGCAGCAACCAAAACAGCTGTTTTATATTCGATCATTTTTAGATATTCAGGAATCGTAACGTCGTTTCTTTCTTCAAAATCGACATCCAGTTGCTGGCCTTCGCAAACTTCAAGTGCAGTTTTGCTGAATAGTTTTGCTAAATCTCTAAAAATGGTTGGTTCATATTGCTCAAAATACTGATAAGCCAAGATCAGCATGGCATCTCCAGACAGAATTCCGGTATTGATATTCCATTTTTCATGCACCGTTTCCTCTCCTCTTCTCAAAGGAGCATCATCCATAATATCATCATGTACAAGTGAGAAATTATGAAAAACTTCTACCGCCATTGCCGCCGGAAGCGCCATTTTATAATCAGCGTCAAATACCTCTGAAGCCATTAATGTAAGAACCGGACGCATTCGTTTGCCACCAAGTCCTAAAATATATTCAATAGGCTCATAAAGGTTTTTTGGCTCTTTTTGTATGCTTTGGTTTTTTAGATAACTAATAAAAAAATCTTGGTACTGACTAATATTGTGCATAAAATGAAATTCTGATTTCCAAGGCTCAAAGATACAACTCAAATATGAATTATCAGATTGTTGTGAAATTTACTTCAAAATGATTATTCTTTTTCTAAATGTATCTGAAATCCAACTCCTAGAAAGACTGCATTGTTTGTCATATCATTATTAGCTTTTTGATTTAGATAGTTTAAAGCTACTTCTAGTCCAACACTACTGTTTAGGAAATATACGGCTCCGGCTTTTATTTTGATACTATTAAAAATGTGAATTTGTAATATTTTTTAATAAAACATTACTTATTTTTTATTAACAATTTTTGGAATAACTGCCCTAATTTTTTTCAAACCAAATATTTTTTTGAAAATACTTGGAAACTTTTTTGGTGTTTACAGTTTCCTGTCTATATTTGCACTTTTAATTGGAAACTCGAAACACTAAAAAAGTTTCCTTAAGCAGTTTAGATAATTTATAAACTAAACAAAACCAAATATTTATGAAAACAACATGGACCTTAAATTCTAGCCAATCGGATGTTTTAATTAAAATGAGACACTCGATAATTGCTTATATGGGTGGCAATACAAATAAATTTGATGGTTATGTAAACATTGAAGACAATGAAATTGAAGATGCTTCGGTTGAGTTTTCTTTAGACATCAATAACAAAAATGACAGTTTTCAGCAAGTTGATACTTATTTGCAGCTGCAAGATTTTTTTGATGTAGATGAACATCCTATTATTAGTTTTAAATCGACTTCATTTCAAAAAGTAAATCATAACATCAATTTCTTTAAAGGTGATTTAACAATAAAAGATGTAACTAAAGTTGTTGAACTTGATGCTGAATTTATTGGTATTAATACTTATAATGGAGAGAAAAAAGTTGCTTTTGAAATTAAAGGAGATATTAAACGCCAAGATTTTGGTTTAGATTATAATTCATTTAACCACAATGGAGGTTTAGCACTTGGAAGAGATATTAAGCTAATTGCTAATCTAGAATTTAGCATATAAATCTTACTTGTTGAATAAATTAATGTAAAATTATTACAAAAATAACGGAAACTATTTTTCATATTTTAGTTTCCTAATTATATTTGTAATACAATTTGAAATTAAAATGAAAGAGAAAATCATATCAAAAGCGAGTGAATTGTTTTTAAGACTCGGTTTTAAAAGTGTTACAATGGATGATATTGCGGGAGAAATGTGTATTTCGAAAAAAACGATCTACAAATATTTTTGCAATAAAGAAGTATTGATTGAAGAGAGTACTTCGACAGTTCATAAACAAGTACATGAAGTAATCGACACTATTGTAGCGAAAAATTACAATGCAATTCACGAGAATTTTGAGATTAGAGAGATGTTTCGTGATATGTTTAAAAACGCAACAGATACTTCACCTCTTTATCAGCTTAAAAAGCATTATCCGGAAATTTATCAAAATGTAATGACACATGAAATTGATCAGTGCAACCATTATTTTAGAGATAATATTTTAAAAGGAATTCGAGAAGGTTTATATCGATCAGATTTGAATATAGACATTTATGTGAAATTTTACTATACGCTGATTTTTCATATTAATGAAACAACAATTTCAGAAAGAGAAGCTCAAAAAATAGAATTGGAAGCTTTGGAATATCATACTAGAGCTATGGCGACCGAAAAAGGAATAATAGAATTAGAAAAACAACTTAAAAAATTTACTATTTAATCATCAATCTATGAAAAGAATAATTCTTATATTTTTGTGTTCAATTGGTCTTTCAGCCAATGCGCAAGTCACAACTTTAACCTTAAGAGATGCTCTTACATATGCGCTTCAGAACAAATCTGACGCTAAGAAATCGAAACTGCAGGTTGAAAACAGCGAGTACAAAATTCAGGAAATACGTTCAAGAGCGTTGCCACAAATTTCTGCAAACGGAAGTTTAACTTATAATCCAGTTATACAAACTACAGTTATTGATGGAGCAGGATTTGGTCAGCCAGGAACTACAATTCAGGCAGCATTTGGCCAAAAATGGACTTCTGGAGCTGGACTTTCGTTAACTCAGGCTTTATTTGATCAATCTGTTTTTACCGGATTAAGAGCAGCTAAATCTACTCGTGAATTTTATCAAATAAACGATCAATTGACAGAAGAACAAGTAATTGAAAGAGTTGCAAATAACTACTATTCTGTATACGTTCAACGCGAAAGACTAACTTTATTAGATAGTAATTATGTGAATACTACTAAAGTTCGTGATATCGTAAAAGGACAATTTGATAATGGTTTAGCTAAAAAAATTGATTTAGACCGTATTGTTGTAAAAATGTCAAACATTGACACAGAACGTCAGCAAATTAAAAATCAAATTATTTTACAGGAAAATGCTTTGAAGTTTTATATGGGAATGCCTATTGAAACGGTAATCGAGATTCCGAAAGAAGAATTTGAAGTTATCCCAGCTGCATTAACAGAAGAACCTAATATAGAAAACAGAACGGAATACTTGCTTTTGAAAAAACAAGAAGAGCTTTTAGTATTTAATAAGAAAGCAGTTGAAGCTGGATATTATCCGACACTTTCATTAACTGCAGGATACAATTATATTGGTCAAGGTCCTCAAATGCCATGGTTCGCAAAACCTAAAGACGGCGTCTATTGGTCAGATTACTCTGCAATTGGATTGAATCTGCATGTGCCAATTTTTACAGGATTCGGTACTCGTGCTAAAGTAAGACAAGCAGATGTAGAAATCAGATCGCTTCAGGAAGATATCAAAGACACAAAACTTTCACTTGATTTAGATTACAGAAATGCAATGGCTGATATTGAAAACAATCTTATTACAATTCAAAATCAAAAAGAAAACATGCAGCTTGCAACTGAAATCTTAAGCAATACAAAAAATAATTACCTTCAGGGGTTAGCATCATTAACAGATTTATTAGATGCTGAAAATGCACAACTTGAAGCTCAAAATAATTATACCAGAGCAGTTTTAAATTATAAAATTGCCGAAATATCACTAATCAAATCAAAAGGCGAACTTAAAACTCTTATTAAATAACTAAACAAAATGAAGAAAACTATTATAACTATCGTAATCATAATCGCAGCTTTAGGTGTGATTGGATATGTCTTAAATAATAATAAGAAGAAGAATAAAGAAAAAACAGATATTGTTGCAGAAAAAAATGCTGCAGTTTCAGTAAAAGTAACACCTGTAAAAACAGAAGAAATTTCATTGGATTTCGTGGCAAACGGAAACTTTCAGCCTATTCAACAATTGACTTTTTCTGCTGAAAAATCTGGAAAAGTAATCAGCGTTTTAGCTAAAGAAGGAGATTACGTTAGAGTTGGTCAAACTTTATTGACAATGAGAGGCGATGTAATCAATGTAAGTGCGCAGCAAGCTCAGGCAGTTTATCAAAATGCAAAATCTGATTACAGCAGATATGAAAATGCATTTAAAACTGGTGGTGTTACAAAACAGCAAGTAGATCAGGCGAAATTAGCATTGACAAATGCTGAGTCTAGCTTAAAACAAGCTAATATTAATGTGGGTGATACTAAAGTAAAAGCTCCAATTAGCGGTTTCATCAATAAAAAATACATTGAGCCAGGATCTATCTTAACAGGTATGCCGGCAACTGCGTTATTTGATATTGTAAATGTTTCTAAATTAAAATTAGTTGTTACAGTAAATGAAAATCAAGTGGCTAGTTTGAAAGTAGGAAACAACATTAATGTTACTGCTAGTGTTTATCCTGATAAAACTTTTTCTGGAAAAATTACTTTTATTGCTGCAAAAGCAGATGAGAGTTTAAACTTTCCTGTAGAAATTGAAATTGCAAATAATGTAAACAACGACCTTAAAGCAGGTATGTACGGAACTGCAAACTTTGCTTCAAATCAGCAAAAACAACACTTAATGGTTGTGCCTAGAAATGCTTTTGTAGGAAGTGTAAGCAGCAATGAAATTTTCGTAGCTGAAAATGGTATTGCAAAATTAAGAAAAGTAACTGCTGGAAGAATTTTAGGAGATCAAGTTGAAATTATCAGCGGATTAACTGACGGAGAAAAAGTTATTGTTACAGGTCAGATTAACTTACAAGACGGAAATACAGTAGAGATTATTAAATAATTTACAGGCTGTAAGCCGTAAGCAATAAGCTTTAAGCAATCTAAAAGCCTAAAGCCTATTGCTTATAGCCTAAAGCATAAAGCAAAATATATGAAATTAGCCGAAATATCCATAAAACGTCCGTCGTTAGTAATTGTATTGTTTACAATTCTGATACTTGGTGGATTGTTCAGCTACAGCCAATTAGGCTATGAGCTGATACCGAAGTTTGAACAAAACGTTATTACAATTTCTACTATTTATCCTGGAGCTTCTCCTAGTGAGGTTGAAAACACGGTAACTAAGAAAATTGAGGACGCGATCGCATCCTTAGAGAATGTTAAGAAAATTGACTCAAAATCGTACGAAAGTTTGTCTATTGTTTCGATTACCTTAACATCAAATGCAAAAGTCGATTTTTCTCTGAATGATGCACAGCGAAAAATTAATGCCATCATCAGTGATTTGCCAGAAGATGTGAAAACACCGGCACTAACTAAATTCTCGCTGAGTGATTTACCGATTATGACACTTGGTGCCAACGGAAAAATGGACGAAGCACAGTTTTATGACTTGATTGATAAAAAAGTTGCGCCTATTTTATCTCGTGTACAAGGTGTTGCTCAAGTAAATATTATTGGTGGTGAAGAACGTGAAATTCAAGTAAACCTTGATGCATTAAAAATGCAGGGTTACGGATTATCTGTTCCGCAGGTACAACAAAATATTTTAACATCGAACTTAGATTTCCCAACAGGAAACATTCAGACTCGTAATCAAAAAATATTAATTCGTTTAGCGGGTAAATATAAAAGTGTTGAAGAATTGAGAAACTTAGTAGTTTCATCTCAAAATGGAATTCAAGTTCGTTTAAGTGATATTGCCGATGTTCAGGATACGCAGAAAATTGCAGAAAAAATATCTCGTGTAGATCAAAAAAGTGCAATCGTTTTACAAATAGTAAAACAATCAGATGCCAATGCGGTTGCTGTGAGTGAGAGCTTATTGAAGACAATTGCTGTTCTTGAAAAAGATTATGAAAAAAGCCATTTAAAATTAGAAGTTGCAAAAGACAGTACAATTTTTACTCTTGAAGCTGCAGACTCTGTAGTTCATGATTTGTTAATTGCGGTAGTTCTGGTAGCATTAGTAATGTTATTTTTCTTGCACAGTATTAGAAACTCATTAATTGTAATGGTTTCTATTCCTGCATCGTTAATTGCAACGTTCATCGGAATTTATTTAATGGGATATACGTTAAACTTAATGAGTTTATTAGGTTTATCTCTTGTTGTAGGTATTCTGGTCGATGATGCGATTGTGGTCCTCGAGAATATTTACCGACATATGGAAATGGGTAAAAACCGAATCCGTGCCTCATATGATGGAACTGCAGAAATTGGCGGAACCGTAACTTCTATTACTTTGGTAATTGTCGTGGTGTTCTTGCCAATCGCAATGAGTTCTGGTTTAGTATCTAATATTATTACACAATTTTGTGTTACTGTAATTATTTCAACATTACTATCACTTTTAGCTTCATTTACAATTATTCCTTGGTTATCATCTCGTTATGGTAAATTAGAGCATATTGAAGGGAAAAATTTCTTTGGAAGAGTTATTCTTGGTTTCGAAAATTATTTAACACGTTTTACTAACTGGATTTCTGGATTATTGACTTGGTGTTTAGATAATTACGGTAAAACAATTGTTCTTGTTTTAATATTGTTCTTTGGATCAATTTTTGGCTTAGGTGGTTTCATTGGAGGAGAGTTTTTTGCATCATCTGATAGTGGAGAGTTTTTAGTTCAGATCGAAATGCCAAAAGATGCTTCGTTAGAACAAACCAACTTCATGACACAAAAAGCCGAAGCATACCTAAAAGGACAAGAGTACGTTCACAGTCAAATTACAACGGTAGGACAAACCAGTGAAGGTTTTGGAGCATCGCAAGCAACTGCTTATAAAGCGGAGATTGACGTAAAAATGATCGAGCAAAAAGATCGTACTGACAATGCAAATGTTTACGCTGCAAAGATTAAACGTAAACTGGAGAAAGTATTGGTTGGGGCAAAAGTAAAAACTGTTCCTGTAGGTATCTTAGGAACTGCAGAAGATGCTACGTTAGGATTGATCGTAACTGGTCCTTCTACTGAAGCTGCAATGGCATATGCTAAACAAGCTGAAGCTGCATTACGCACTATTCCTGGAACAACTGAGATTAAATTAACTGTTGAAGACGGGAACCCTGAAATTAACGTAAAAGTTGACCGTGATAAAATGGCGGCATTAGGATTGACACTTCAAACTGTCGGCTTAACCATGCAAACTGCTTTTAGCGGAAACACTGACGGTAAATACAGAGCTGGAGAATACGAATATGACATCAACATCAGATACAATGCATTTGATAGAAAAAGTATTACTGATGTAAGTAATTTGATTTTCATCAATGCTGCAGGACAACAAATTAAATTATCTCAATTTGCTTCTGTGACAGAAGGTTCTGGACCTAGCCAGTTAGAGCGTAGAGACAAATCGGCGTCGGTAACTGTAAAAGGACAAAACGTTGGGGTTCCATCAGGAACAATTGTAACGCAATGGCAGGCTAAGTTAGATAAAATTAAAAAACCAGCTGGTGTAAACTATATTTGGGGTGGTGATCAAGAAAACCAATCTGAAGGATTTGGTACTTTAGGAATCGCTTTACTTGCTGCAATTATTTTGGTTTACTTGGTAATGGTGAGTTTGTATGACAGTTTCGTTCACCCGTTTGTCGTATTATTTGCTATTCCGCTTTCGTTTATTGGAGCTTTACTGGCATTAGCCTTGACAAATAACTCATTGAATATCTTTACGATTTTAGGTATTATTATGTTGATTGGTCTGGTATGTAAGAATGCGATCATGCTTGTAGATTATACAAACCAAAGAAGAGCGGCTGGAGAATCAATCAGAACGGCATTAATTCAAGCAAACCACGCTCGTTTACGTCCGATTTTGATGACTACAATTGCGATGGTATTTGGTATGTTCCCAATTGCATTAGCATCTGGAGCAGGAGCTGAATGGAAAAATGGTTTGGCTTGGGTAATTATCGGAGGATTAATTTCTTCGTTATTCTTAACCTTGATTGTAGTTCCTGTAATTTACCAAATAATGGAAGGTATTATTCGCAGATTATCTAAAGGAGAAAAAATCGATTACGAAGCTGAAATGGTTGCCGATTATGAGCATACTGAATTAAGCGAAGACGGTTTTAATCCGAAACATACGCATTAATTTTGATTTAATTTTAGATTGAAAAATCCCAAATTCCGAAAGGAGTTTGGGATTTTTATATTTCTATTAATTACAGAATTGGAATTTATAATTTAAGATACAAATAATGATTATAATAATCAATAATTGCTTTTCCTTCCAGCAAAACATCAGCACCAATAATACCGTGGACGGGTTTGGTTTTAAAAGATTCTAAAGCTTCATTAACATGAGAAAGATCAAAAATAACGATACTGAAATCTTTGCTTTTCCAGCTTCCGAGCTGTAAATGATTGCTAGCTGAAATTTGTGTCTTCATTCCTGTTCCTCCTGCTCCAGAGGCTTTTGTTTTCGATTTTTTTGCATTCAATTCAAAACGTTCAATGCTTTCAAATCCAACGCAGGTATTTGATGCGCCCGTATCTAAAATAAAATTTCCAGAAACGCCGTTAATTTTGGCTTTTATCGAAAGATGTTGCGTTTTGGTAACTTTGAATTTTATTTTTTTGTATTTCTCTTTTTTGAGAACTTGGTGAAGATTTTCCATTTTCGATACTGATTGAATATCAAAAATAAACCAATTAAAGCCAATAAACTAATGATGTAAAAGATATAATTTGTTGAATTCTCTTCGCTTGAAATTGACCCGTAATACACAAATGAGCTCCAGTAATAGGGAGATTTTTTTGCATTTGAAATAGTTTTGTCATTCAAAAAAGCAATCTTAGCATTGGTGTTCGCTTCAAAATACGGAACATCGTTTTTTATGTTTTTATAGAAATCAGACATAAAAACAGAAGTGGTATAATCGTTTACTTTCCATAAAGAAAACATTAAATTTTGTGCACCTGCAAACTGAAAACCTCTCGCAACACTCATTGCGCCTTCCGCTTTATAGAGTTTGCCAATTCCGGTTTCGCACGCACTTAAAACAACCAAATCTGGAGTAATATTCAAATTATATAATTCAGAATACAATATCTCCTGATCGTAAAACTTAATGCTTGCTGGAGTTTCAATATCTCCAGAGGATGCGTGTGTACTTAAATGTAAAATCGAATATTGGTTTGCATACTTTTTGAAATTGGCAAATGAAGCCTCAGCGTTTTCTAAATATTTTCCTTTAAAATTACTTCTGATAAATTCTAATTCTTTCTTGGAATAACTCAATTCATAAGCCGTTTTTTCGAAAACTGGAAAAACGCCTAGTACTGTTTTATCCGAATTAGAAACCGGTTTAGAATTTAGATAAATGCTGGCCGAAGTATTGTACCCAATCTTAAAATCATTTAATAAATAATGCATTTTAGCAAAATTCGTTGTGTTTGATTCTTTTGTAATTAAAGCTTCAAAAGGAAGAAAATTTAAAATTCCGTCTGGAACAATGATGAGGTTTTTGTAGATTACATTTGAAGGTAATTTCAGCATGTCATAAAGAACTTTTCCGTATTTATTATAACCCGAAATATCGTTTGTAATGGCATCAGCAGAATTAAAATAATCTATAAATTGTGCAATTTTAGGAATTGCAGTATCAGTAATATAAATATGGTTTAAAGTAATTCGCTTATTTTGTAAAGTGAAATAATATAAAATTTCAGAACCCATAAAATAATAAACCATCGCGGCTTTGTCTTTTTCTAATTTTGAAAATAAAGCTTTTAAATCAAACTGTTCAGAAAAATTAACGTTTTCAGATTGAATTTTCTTCAGCGAAAGCATCAATTCATTTTGCTTTTTTATAATCTGATTTATTTTAGAAATATCTGCCGAATCTCCTTTTTGCTGTTCTTTTGAAATTGCATTATTTAAGTTTTGAAGTTGCTGTAAAAGCTGTTTTTCTTCTGCGGAAGCATTTTTAATATTCGAACGATAACTTTTTAGAATGCCTGATTTTGTTTTTTCAGATAACTGAAAGGCATTTTCTAAATATTCAATTTTATTTTCTTTTTGGTACAATTGATCGTAAATAGTAATGCATTTTTCTGTTCGATTTCGAGACCGCAATTGAGAAATGATTTTTGAATTTTCATAAACCAAAGAATTCATCAATAAATCTTCAATATAAAATGAAAGTTCGAAAGCCTGAAGTGCTTTTTTTGGCTGTTTAATTTGAAAAATTTCTGCCTGCAAATCCAGCGCATCAATCAAAACCGTTTCAGCATACAATTGATTTTGATTTGGAAGTATGTTTTTTGAATTGTAATTCGGAATTAAAATTTTAAAAACAGAAGTAATCTGCTTTTGGCTTTCTTCCGCTTTTTGTTCATCAAAGAGCAACAAAGCTTTTTCATAATACAGTTTTGCTAATTTTCGAGGCTGAGGTTTTGGCATTTCCAGAAACAGCTTTTCTGCTTTTTCCATATAAGATTTGGCAATTTCAAATCGTTGCCATTGTCGGTTCATCGAAGCTAAATTTCGATAAGAATTGGATAATGTTTCTAGCTGATCTTTTTCGTTTTTAAGATATTTTATGGAAGATAAAAATGCTTTTTCGGCATTATCAGGAGAATTTTTAATAAACACAAATTGTTTTGAATTCACCCAATAGCTATTTCCCAAATTATTCAATAAAATGCCTTTCTGAGAATTGGATAAATTCTCTGTTTTTAAAGTGTTTTCTAACAATTCAATTGCCAAAGCAATCTTTCCAGAATTCTGGTAAACGTTCGATAAATTCAAAATCCCAGCAAACTTTTGTTTTTGTGCATCAGGATAATTTTTAGCAGTATTTACAATAAAAAAGTATTGTTTAATGGTATTTTCGGCACTATCATAATCGCCTAAAACGGTATATAAATTCCCTAAAGGTTTTAAGCAATATTCAATAATATCGTAATTAGAAAGTTTCTTTTTTTGATAAATCTGCCACGCTTTTTCATAACTTGAAATTGCTTTTTGAGTTTGCCCAAATTGATTTTCATAATACGCTTTATTGCAATTTAAAACTACAATCGCCAGCAATTCATCATTAGTTTTTGGTTTTGAATTTTTCCAAAAAGCAACTTCTGTATTCGTTAAATTTTGTAACGCTTTCGCGGAAGGATGAGCCACAAAAACATCAATTGCATTGTATATTTTATCTTCCTGATTCTGTGAGAATAGAAAGAGTGTTGAGAAATAAAAAATATAGCAATATTGTTTTTTCATAGATTAAAACTTTGTGCATCTCTGTGCAAAACCTCTGTGTATCTTTGTGAAATAAGCTTAAAACTTCCATATCCCATAAAACTGAACATAATTAAAATTCTGTTCGAAATTAATTACGTAGCGCGCGCCCAAACTCGGTCCAATTCTAGCAAAACCGGCCGTTAAATCAAATAAAAGACCTGTTTTTAAATTGATAAACGAGTTTTTCACTGAACTTGATTCTGTCCTCGTATCCATTAAAAACTGATCTGTTCCGCCTTCAAAAGTTTCAATTTTTCTAGTTAGATTTTGTTCTGATGAAACATCAAAATTAGCTTGAATTCCTGCACCAACTCCAATGTAATTATTAATGTTATAGCGAATTAAAACCGGAATTTCCCAGTTTACATTTTTGTTTTCTGTTATAGTTGTAGTGCGCTGTAATTGTTTTTGTCCGTTTGGGTTGGTCACGATTTCATTCACAATGTTTGCAGCACTTTCATATTTATTCAAAGCGTTAACCCATTCTGCTTGCCAATAAAAGCGATACGATTTAAATGGCGAAATGGTCGCGCCAACAAAATAGCTCGTAGATTTTTCTAAATCTGGATAGAAATTATAACCTGCTTTTGCGCCAATCGAAATTCCGGGCAGGAATCGAGTAGTGGCGTAATTGGTAATTATTGGCTCGTTTTTATCGAAAATAATAGCAGTTCTGCTTTTGGTTTTTACTTTATGAAAATCTTCTGCAAACTTCATTGAATATTTTACAAAACCTTTTGTGCTGTCTTTTTCGTGTACGTTTTTTTGTTCGCTTCCCGGCAAATAAATATTTTTGAAAGTAAAGAAAATCTGTTTTTGCTTAATAATCGTATCCAGGCAACTTACGGTCGGTTCTTCGCCTTTTGGGCAAATCGGACATTTTGGATACATGTCTTCAATCTGAAAAGTTTTTTTGTCGAACATATCCGGAACATCCGTTTCTAGCCGAATCATTCTAGCCGGCCCTTCGCCGTTATTTTGAAAACGGGTTTTAAAATTCACTCTTTTAAAACGGACTAATCTATAATTCATAAAACTTCCGTTCGAACCCATTTTATTAGGATCGTGAGAAGTTACAATTTCCATTTCCAGGTTTTTTATTTTATGGTTTTTATAACTCCGATTCGGAACAAAAATCCCGCGCATCGTAACCGTTGCGCTGGTGTCTTTGATCATTTCTGGAGTGGTTTTAAAAGTATAAAAAACATTGCGCGTTTCACTCGGATTCTGATCATCAAATTCTAAAATCGAAACATTATGATAGGTTTTGTTGGCGTCCAAAAGTGAAGCATCCAAATCTTCTTCAGAAGTTGTGTTTCGGTATTTTTTAAACTGCATTGGATTTTCGGCGGAAGCCAGATAATTTTTAGAATCCTCAAGATCATCTGCAGAAGCAATACTGTTTTCCTTTACCTCGCGCTCGTTTGCATACGTTCTAAAATCGATCAATTCGAAATTATTGCTTTTAAATTGTTTTTCATTATAGAAAAGATAAAGCTTGCCGCTTGCAATATAATTTTCCAGATTTTGATAACTTACCACGACTACCATTTCTTGTTCCGGAATTGGGTCGCAGTTTTTGATAATCGCAAATCCGTTTTGATCTGCAATTGAACCAATGTCTTTATAATCAGTATCTGTAATATCATTAACAGCTACTTTTTTTGGTCGTGTTGCCGGCGGTTTTCCGTTGTCGTAATTGTTCGTTACGGCAAGTCTTGTAGTGTAGGTGCCTTTATTTTTATAAACGTGCTTTGGCGTTGCTTCTTTACTGTAATGTCCGTCGCCGAGTTCCCATAAATACGAATAGCTTGGTTTTGGTGCACCCGCAATCGGAATTAAAGGCGGGGTTTCGGGTTTATAAGAAACCGCATTGCCGTTTTGAATAAAAACAATATTAGCTCTTCGGGTTATGGTGTCTTTTACTTTGGTTTGTCCTATTGAAAAAATAGAGAAAAGGATAAAGAAAATAGACAGTTGTGGTTTCATAACGAGATAGTTTTGGGTTCTAAAATCTTAAGAATCAATTTTAAAACAGGATTAAATGTAAAAAAAAGTGATGAGCAAATCACCACTTTTTCTTAAAAAGTATTTTGTAAGTTACTGAATAGCATTGATTGCAGCCACCAGTTGAGCTTCTGTACCGACTGTTGTTTCGGCTAAAGTAAAAGTGTAAACATCGTTTGCAGCAACGGTTACCGCTTTGATTGCATAGCGCCATTGACCATTATCTTCTGTAGCAAAAATCACATGACATTTTAAACCAATCGGAATTTGACCGTAATGTTCGCTGAATAATCCTGCAGCTGTATACGTATCTAATTTGGCAAGCGCATTTGTTCCTTCGCCGTCGTATGATAAATAAACCGCACTGTTGTTATTGTCGTAACCATCAGGAGCATCAGCCAAAATAGTAGTTTTTGGTCTAGGATCGCTGTAAAAACGATCTACGTTTGTCCATCCAAAGTTTCCAAAAGTTACATAATAGTTTGTTCCTTCACCTTGAACACCGCCTTTTCCGCCGCCTGTTCCATCAGCATTTGGTTTGTTTTCTCTCCAAGCCAATTCTCCAGCTTCATCAATTGTCCCATTCCATAAAGTCATAGTGTTGTCAAGACCATCTGTTAAGGCAGTCGGAATGATTAAGCTCATAGTACAAGAATTTTGAAGTTCAACACCGCCTTGAGTTGCTTTGATGAAGAATTCTCCGCCAGAAATCAGCAAGTTTTTCTTTCCGTCTGCTGTAACTCCCATTGTTGGTTTGTTAGTTATTAACATGTTTCCTTTGTCAAAAAGTTCGATGTACTCGATATCTACAGTTCCAGTTACCGGATTTCCGTTTTTAGTCAAACAGTTTCCGTTGATGTTTAGTTTTACACCTTTTGCAGAAGTTAATGTTACCATTCCGGCTCCGGCCGTAAGCGTGAAATTTTGCGTATTTTTTTTGATTCCTTTTTCGGTAATTCCCTTAAATGCAGCTGCAGTTGGAGGCGAAAGAACAATATCGTCGCCATCGCTGTTGTCGCAGCTTACAAAAGAGATTAGTACTAAAAATAATAGACTGATAGTTTTAAAATTTGTGTTCATGATTTCTAATTTTATAAATCTGACTTGAATTTTTCAAGCGGTTTTCAGATTCTGGTTATTAATTATAGTTTTTATATTCTTATATCAATTTGGGTTTGATATTGTTACCCTTGTTTTTAAAAATAAATTCCAAACTTTAAATAATGAATTTCAACTCTTGTTTTATTGTTATATCAACAGTCTTATAAATTTGTTACCCCTGTTTTTTATTTTTTTTAATTTACACTGAAAGACATTTGTCTTCAAACAGATTTCCGTCTTCATCTACAGCGACCAGAATGTTTTTCTTCCGCGAAAGCGTAACAATTAAATACAGCCATACAATTGACCAAACGCCTACAGTAAGGCAAGTAAGGAAGAGATGCAAAGAATGGTTGATGGCTTTTTTTTCTTTAGATAAAACTACATAAGGCAGTTTTTCGTTATGCTCGACAATTACAAAACCGTTTCGCTTTTTAGCAGAAATCATTTCGTGAAATTGATCCAGATTTTTTTCGTTTATAAATTGATAGGTTTCCATTTCTCTTAATTTTTTAACTGTTTTAAAAGACTTTTGTATTCTTATATCAACTTGATTTGTTAATTGTTACCTTATTATGTGAAATTTATTTACAATTGTTTTCTAAATTAGCTACAAAAAGTTTTTTATGGGCCAAACTAAGATTCATCCTGACCAAATGTATATTGAAGGACTTGCTGCAAACGATTCGGCAATCATTCAGTCTATTTATAAAAAGTTCGTTCCTAAAGTCGTAATGTTTGTTATGAACAATTCCGGCGATAAAGAGCATGCGCAGGATGTTGTGCAGGAGGTTATGATTTTACTTTTTAATCAGGCTAAAGCCAATACCTTAAAATTGACTTGCCCTTTTGATGCGTATTTTTTCTTGTTATGCAAAAGAAAATGGCTGAATGAATTTAAAAAAACATCAAATAAAGGGGTAACAATTAACGAAGACGCAGTATCTATGAATGAATCTGCACTCGAATTGATTGGACAAACCGAAGAATTTGACGAAAAACAACAGCTTTTTGATACCATGTTTGCTAAGCTTGGCGAAAAATGCCAAGAATTATTAAAACTTAGCTTCAGTATTAAATCGATGGAAGAAGTTGCCGAAAAACTTAATGTTACGTATGGTTACGTTCGTAAAAAGAAATCGTTATGTGTAGGCCAATTAACCCAGTGGATTCAGGAAGCCAAAAATTTTAATTCTCTAAAAAATAATTAGTCATGAATGAAGAGCGCTACATATTATTTGATCAATATCTTAAAGGCGAACTGAATGTTGATGAAAAAAATGATTTTGAAAGACAAATATCTGAAGATCCAGAATTTGCTTCAGCATTTAAAACGTTTAAATCTGTTCAGCTTCAATTAGAAAATAAATTTAAATACGAAGAAGAAAGAGAAGCGTTCAAAGCAAATCTGACTCAAATTTCAGACAAGCATTTCAATGTAAGCAAACCCAAAGTTATAGGATTAAAATCTTGGTATCTTGCAGCAGCGGCATCTGTAGCGGTTTTATTCGGGTTGTTCTTTTTTAATTACAATCAAAATCCAACTTTTGCAGATTATAATCATCCAGAACAAGCTTCGTTTACAGAACGAAGTACTGCCAATCAAACTTTAAAAGCTGCAGAAACAGCTTTTAATAAAGGAAAATACAACGATGCAATTCCACTTTTTGAAACAATTCTAAAACAAAACAAAACACCAGAAATTCAATATTATTATGGCGTTTCTTTATTAGAAGAAAGTCAATATCAAAAAGCCGAAACAGAATTTAATAAAGTAATATCAGGAACTTCAGTTTATAAAGAAAAAGCAAAATGGAGTCTTGCATTGTCTAAATTAAAACAAAAAGATTATAAAGCCTGTAAAGCAGTTCTACAGACCATATCTGAGGATTATGAAAATTATGATGAGGTACAGCTTCTTTTAGATGAATTGGATTAGAGGTTTTGATTTCACAAAATACACAAAGAATTTCACAGAGATTCGCAAAGAGGTAAAATGCTTTGCGGATTTTTTTTACCCTTTACGTAAAGGCGTAATAGAAATTAGAATTAAAAATCTAAATTCGATTTATTTTTTATAAAAAATCAACCAAAAAAAATTAACCAAAAAATCAACCAAAACGGCTTTAACTGAATGAAAAAAATTACTTTATTTTTTCTTATTGTATTTACTCAAACCATTTTTAGTGCCACCAAAATCACCGAAACTGAAAAACTTGCTGCAACCTGCAAAGTGTGGGGATTTTTAAAATATTATCATCCAAATGTGGCTAAAGGCGACTTTAATTGGGACAATCAGCTTTTGGAGATTTTACCAAAAGTAGAAAAAGCACAAACCAAAGAAGAGTTTTCGTTATTACTCGAAAACTGGATTGATAATCTGGGAACGGTAAAAGAAATCGCACCAATAATAGCACCAAAAGATGTGGAGTATTTTGATAAAAACTTCGATTTAAGCTGGTTTAATAATAAAGCGTTTTCTAAAAAACTTTCAAAAAAATTGAAGTTTATTGAACAAAATAGATTTCAAGGTGAGCATTTTTATATTTCTGGTGTAGAAAATGTTGGAAATGTTTATCTAAAAAATGAAAGCAATGCACATCCAGATTTTACAGATAAGAATTCAAAACTTCGAATGGTATTTATGTACTGGAATTTAGTCGAATATTTTTTTCCTGATAAATATTTAATGGATCAGAAATGGGATACAACTTTAGAAAAAATTATACCTCTTGCCATTCAAGCTGAAAATCAAGATGATTTTTATCTAGCAATGAGAAAATTAGTGTCTAAAATTGATGACAGCCACACAGAATTTTATACGTATCCTTCTTCGGCAACTCATAAACCAAAGAGATATTTTCCTGCTGACGGAAAGATCATTGACGAGAAACTGGTTGTTACAGAAATTTTGGGCGATAGTTTGGCTCAAGCCTATGATATAAAAATTGGCGATGTAATTACTAAAATAAATGACAAAACAATAAAAGATATTATTTCAGAAAACAGAGATTTGATTTGTGCTTCTAATGAACCTAAATACTTAGAGAAGCTGGTTGATAAAATCTTGTTAAGCAATTCAGATATTGTAAATGTAGAGTTCTTAAAAAATGGCCAGTATATTACAAAAACAATGACGTGGTCTGATTATCATGATTCTCATAGAAATGAATTTAAAAAAGGAGCAAAGAAAAAGAAGGAAAAATTTAAGCTTTTAGAAAATAATATAGGGTATGTTGATATGGGAATTATCAAAATTAAAAACATTCCAGATATGATTGAAGCGCTAAAAGATACCAAAGCAATCGTTTTTGATATGAGAAATTATCCAAACGGAACTTTCGAGCCCATAGCAAATTTTATAAATCCTCAAGAAAAGAAATTTGCCATATATACACGTCCGGATTTAAGTTACCCAGGAAGATTTAAGTGGAGCGGCGACACCTCAATTGGTTTTGATAATAAGGATTATTACAAAGGAAAAGTTATCGTTTTACTAGACGAGAAATCTCAAAGTCAGGCAGAATGGACAGCAATGTGCTTTCAAACTTCTGGGCATACTACCATTGTTGGAAGTCAAACCGCTGGGGCTGACGGAAATGTTTCTGAATTTGATTTTGCAGGATTTCATACTTTATTCTCAGGAATTGGAGTTTTTTACCCAGACAAAAGAGAAACCCAAAGAATTGGGATCATTCCGGATATTGAAGTAAAACAAACCATTAAAGGAATTCAAGAAGGAAGAGATGAAGTTTTAGATCGAGCTTTGGTTTTTATAGAAAGCGGAAAATAAAGCATTTTGTTATTCTGAGTGATCCCGATGGGACAGGTGAAAGTTACAAGCAATTCGAAAAGTTGGGGGCTTTTCTTTGCAGGACTTCTGTCGTCCAGTCTCGTTCTTTCCCGTCCCGGCGCTTTGAGATTGGGATCGGGATCGCTCAGTCTGACATATTATTCAAAAAATCTGTTTTATCAGCACTTTCACAATGTGAATCCGTAAAATCTGTGTTCCATTTAACCACAATTGCTATTCTTTTAATATTGTCGTAATTTTGACAACTTTAAAAAAATTATACAATTGAATTCAACACCAATTATTACCGATACACATACTCATTTATATTCTGAAGAGTTCGATCAAGATCGTGACGAAATGATTCAAAGAGCTATAGATGCCGGAGTAACCCGTTTTTTTATTCCTGCTATCGATGCCGCTGCAACACAGTCTATGTACGATTTAGAACAGAATTATCCGGATAATGTCTTTTTAATGATGGGTTTGCATCCCACTTACGTGAAAGAGAATTACGAAGAAGAGCTTCAGCATGTTGAAACCGAATTATCAAAACGAAAATTCTATGCTGTAGGCGAAATTGGGATCGATTTGTATTGGGATAAAACACATTTAAAAGAACAGCAAATCGCTTTTAGAAGACAAATTCAGCTGGCAAAAAGATACAAACTTCCTATTGTAATTCATTGTCGTGAAGCTTTTGATGAAATCTTCGAAATCTTAGAAGAAGAAAAATCTGAAGATTTATTTGGGATATTTCATTGTTTTTCCGGAACTTTATTACAAGCACAACAGGCAATTTCCTATAATATGAAATTAGGAATTGGAGGCGTGGTAACATTCAAGAACGGAAAAATTGATCAGTTTTTAAATCAAATCGATTTAAAACATATTGTGTTAGAAACAGATTCGCCTTATCTAGCGCCAATTCCTTATAGAGGAAAACGAAATGAAAGCAGTTATTTAGTGAATGTAATTTCGAAGCTGGCCGCTATTTATGATGTATCTGAAGAAGAGATTGCAGCGACAACAACACAAAATTCTAAAGACGTTTTTGGTATTTAATATGCACCTTACAATACTTTAATTTTTTTTTTGTTCTTTTGCCGACTTAAAACCAATAAATAATGCAGAAATTTGATGCCATTCGACCGTTTTATGATTCTGAAATAAATGAAGCACTTCATGATGTTGTAAATCACCCGATGATGAAAACCATGATGAACTTTACTTTTCCGGAAGTAGAAGATGAGGTTTGGAAGGATCAGCTGAAGAAAACACATTCGATTCGTGATTTTCAATGCAACTTTATTTATAATACTATTCAAAAAGTGCTTGAAAAAAGCTCTGAAGGTCTTACAACTTCAGGTTTTGATAAACTAGAAAAAAACACATCCTATTTATTTATCTCAAATCACAGAGATATTCTTTTAGACACAACATTGCTGAATGTTTGTTTGTTCGAACATGGTTTGGTCATGACCGCATCTGCAATTGGAGATAATTTGGTAAAAAAAGCTTTCTTGGCAACTTTGGCTAAATTAAATAGAAACTTCTTGGTTTTAAGAGGTTTGACACCAAGAGAAATGTTGCAAAGTTCTAAATTATTGGCAGAATATATGGGGCAGTTATTGCTTCGCGAAAATCGTTCGGTTTGGATTGCGCAAAGAGAAGGACGTACAAAAGATGGAAATGACGAAACCAATCCAGGCGTTTTAAAAATGATCGGAATGGGCTCTGATGAAGCCAATTTAATGGATTATTTCAAGAAATTAAGAATAGTTCCAGTTTCAATTTCGTACGAATATGATCCGACAGATGTTTTAAAAATGCCGCAATTAATGGCAGAAGCAAATAACGAAGTTTACGTTAAAGATAAAAATGAAGATTTCATGACCATTTTAAGTGGTATTATGGGAACTAAAAAAAGAATACATATTTCTGTTGGAGATGTTTTAGATACTGAAATCGATCAGATTGTAGCTGAAAACGATAACGCCAACAAACAAATTCAGGCCTTGGCACAAGTTATTGATGATTCTATTTTGAAAAATTACCAATTGTGGCCAACTAATTTTATTGCTTACGATATTTTAAACAACACTGATAAATTTTCTCATTTATATAAAGAAAATGAAAAATCACTTTTTGAGCGTCGTTTAGAAATGCGTATTGGCAGTGACAATCCTGTTACTAGACAAGGATTTTTGTCGATGTATGCAAATCCGGTTGTCAATAAATTAAAATACCAAGATGTCATCTAAACCTAAAATATTGCTGATTTATACTGGTGGAACCATCGGTATGAGCAAGGATTTTGAAACGGGTGCGCTTAAAGCATTCAACTTTGGTAAATTATTGCAAAAAATTCCTGAAATCAAACAATTAGATTGTGAGATCGAAACGGTTTCTTTCGAAAACCCAATAGATTCATCGAACATGAATCCTGAAATGTGGACGAAAATTGCAGTCATTATCGAAGAAAATTATCTTAAATATGACGGATTCGTTGTATTGCACGGATCTGATACCATGTCATATTCGGCTTCAGCATTGAGCTTTATGCTGGAGAATTTAGCCAAACCGGTTGTATTTACAGGATCTCAATTGCCAATAGGAGATCTTCGTACCGATGCAAAAGAAAATTTAATTACTGCAATTCAAATTGCTTCTCTTCAAGAAAACGGGAAACCGGTTATTACTGAAGTTTGCCTGTATTTTGAATATAAATTGTACCGAGGAAATAGAACTTCAAAAGTAAATGCAGAACATTTTAGAGCTTTTACTGCGCCAAATTACCCTGAATTGGTAGAATCTGGGGTGCACTTAAAATTAAACACTCATTTATTTCTTCCTGTAAAGGAAAATGCAAAGTTGATTGTGCACAAAAACTTAGACAATCATGTAGCCATTATAAAAATGTTTCCCGGAATGAGCGAAGTTGTTCTTTCTTCTATTTTGGCTATTAAAGATTTGCGCGGAATAGTTTTAGAAACGTATGGCTCAGGAAATGCTCCGACAGAAGTTTGGTTTTTAAATTTAATTGAGAAAGCAATCAACTCCGGAATGCACATTGTAAATGTAACGCAATGTTCTGGCGGAAGTGTGAATATGGGACAATATGAAACAAGTACAGCCTTAAAATCTCTTGGCGTTATTTCAGGAAAAGATATTACTACAGAAGCCGCAATTACAAAATTGATGTATTTGCTGGGACAAAATATTGCTCAAAAAGAATTTAAAGATGTTTTTGAAACCGCTTTGCGTGGCGAGATTTCGCTTTAATTTTTTTTCACCATATAAGTTATTTAAGTTAATTTAATTAAGTTAAACCGATTCCGTTTGTCATTTCGATCCCGAAGCCTCGGGATCGAAATGACAACTTTGCGCTAATTGAAATTTAAAATTTAATCTTTATAGCGAACCTGACAAGTCTCCAGCTCCTCTTCAGAGCTGCGATTTTTATAATACACATACACAATTACTGATAGAATACAGATTATTCCCTGAATGGCAACCGTATTTCTAGTTCCAATAATGTGAGAAACGTATCCGATAATTAAACTTCCAACCGGAATCATTCCCTGATACGCCATTAAATAATAACTGATACTTCTAGAGCGCATATTGATAGGACTTTGCGTTTGAACGTAAATGTTTATTGCTGAGGTTTGTGCCATCATGCCAACACCGCTCAATGCCATGCAAATAAGTGCGATAGTTAAACTATTTGAATAAGCAAGTATAATTATGCTGAAACCTAATAATAAGCTGGCAGCGATCATTATTTTACTCATATTGTCTGCTCTTTTAAGATTAGCCAAATAAATAGCAGATAAAATTGAGCCAATTCCGGCAGCACTCTCGAACCAGCTGAAAGTTTGTGCATTACCGCTAAAAATATCTTTGGCAAAGACGGGCATCAACGTATTAAAAGATATAACAAACAAACTGCTGCACATTAACATTAAAAGCATTTTTGCCATTTCAGTTTCTTTTTTCACATAGTCTAAGCCTTCAAAAAAATCATCCAGCATTTTCATTTTGTCAGTTGCTTTTATGTGTGGCTTGATTTTCATCATCAACAATGAAATCAAAACCGGGATATAACTCAAAAAATTTCCGATAAAACAAATGTCTTCACCATAATTATGCAGAATAATTCCGGCCAAAGCTGGACCAGCAATACGGGCAAAATTATTTAAAGTAGAGTTTAAGGCAACTGCGTTTGGAAGATCTTCTTTGTCATTCACAATATCAATCATCATGGTTTGTCTGCAGGTCATGTCGAAAGAATTTATAATGCCCTGAAAAAGACTTAAAGCCAGAATAAAATTGATGTTGTATATTTTTAGATAAATCAATAAAGCCAAAGCTCCCGCTTGAAACATTGCCAATGACTGCAATACGATCATACTTTTATGTCTGTCGTAACGGCCAATAATACTTCCGGCCAATGGTGCGAGAAATAAAGACGGAATCATGCTTAAAAAAGTGGTTAATCCCAAAAGAAAAACAGAACCAGTGACGCTGTAAACCATCCAACTTACAGCTGTTTTTTGAAGCCAGGTTCCAATAACAGAAACAGATTGCCCGTAAAAGAACAATTTGAAGTTTTTTGATTTTAACGCTTTAAACATAACCTTTGATATTTTTTTACAAAGTTCGCGATTATGATTTCATTAGAAAAATTAATAATTTTACTGATAATAAGTAGTAAAACTTATCAAAATGGAAATCTATCAATTAGAATATTTTATTAAAACTGCCGAAGTGCTGCATTTTACAAAAGCAGCAGAATTGTGTTTTGTTACACAATCTGGTTTGTCTCAGCAGATAAAAAAACTGGAAGAAGAGCTTGGAATGCCCTTATTTGTTAGAATTGGCAAAAAAGTTCAGCTTACGGAAGCGGGTTCTGTTTTTTTGATTCACGCCAAACAAGTCATCGAAAATGTTCAAAACGGCAAGCAGGCGATTGATGATTTGAATGAAATGATTGGCGGTGAATTGCGAATTGGCGTTACTTATATTTTTGGACTTTTGGTTTTGCCAATCGTTAATTCATTTGCAAAAACATATCCAAATTTAAAAATTGTTGTTGAATATGGTACAACAGAACCGTTAGAACAAAAACTGCTAAATAATGAACTAGATTTGGTTTTGGTTATTTCGTCAAATGAAATTAAGCAACCTTTTCAAAAAATTCCGCTGTTTCGATCAAAGTTAGTTATGGCTGTTTCGAAATCGCATCCTTTGGCTGTTTTAGATAAAATTGCATTTAAAAAAATAGAAGATGTTGCCCTTATTTTGCCGGTAAGAGGATTTAATTCTAGAGAATTTCTAGATGAATTATTTTTAAAAAACAACATGAAGCCAAAGGTTTCTATTGAATTAAATGCTGTTCATGCGTTATTACGCTTGGTAGGCGACAGTGATTGGGCGACAATTGTAACCGAAAAAGCGCTAAAAGGCTGGGATAATTTGAAAGCGATCCAGATTACAGGTGTAGGAACACAGCGTGATTCGTTTATATTGACTATTGAAGGTGCTTACCAAAAAAAGGCCGTAAAATTATTCATAGAAGAGTTCAGAAAAAGCATGGAAAGTAATAGTTGATTTTGTTTTTCTAACTCAATTTTTTTTGTGTTCTTTGCAAACCAATAAAGAGAGGTGTCCGAGTGGTTGAAGGAGCTAGCCTGGAAAGCTAGTATATGGGTAACTGTATCGAGGGTTCGAATCCCTTCCTCTCTGCGAAATTTAACTTAAATAATATGAAACCTCGGAATCTGTATTTCGGGGTTTTTTATTAACTTTCTCCAATTACCAAATCATACATTATAATGTCAGACGACCAAAAGAAAATTCTTGAACAAAAACTGTGGGATATTGCCAATATATTGCGCGGAAAAATTAGCGCCAATCAATTTCAGGATTATATATTGGGTTTTATTTTCTACAAATATCTTTCGGAAAAACTGGAGAAAAAAGCCAATGAATTTCTAAAAACAGATAATTTAATTTTTGCTGAAATTGATGAAACCAGCGAACACGGAAAAGAAATTTTAGGCGCTTTAAAAGAAGCAACTGTTGATGCTTTAGGTTATTTTTTGAAACCTTCAGAATTATTTGGAACTCTTGCAAAAAAAGGAAATGCCAAAGTAATTAATGAAGATGATGAAGAACAAATACAAAGCACTTTTATACTCGAAGATTTAGCCAATGTTTTAAGCAGTATCGAAAAAAGTACTATGGGTTCTGAAAGTCAGGATGACTTTGACCAGCTTTTTTATGATATCGATTTAAATTCTACCAAAATTGGTCGAACCACAAAAGACAGAAACGATGTTATTGTAAAAATTCTAACAGCTCTTGATGCGATCGATTTTGATTTGGATAATACCGAAGGCGATGTTTTGGGTGATGCCTATGAATATCTAATTGCGCAGTTTGCAGCAGGAGCGGGACAAAAAGCAGGAGAATTTTATACGCCGCAACAAGTTTCGACGATATTGGCAAAAATTGTAACTACTAAAAAAAGCAAGCTAAAATCGGTTTACGACCCAACTTGCGGCAGTGGCTCGTTATTGCTTCGTGTAGCGAAAGAAGTGGATGATGTTGGACATTTTTATGGACAGGAACAAAACCGCACGACTTACAACCTGGCGCGAATGAACATGATCTTGCATGATGTAAATTATCATAAATTCGACATTAAACATGAAGATACACTCGAGCGGCCACAGCACGAAGGATTAAAATTTGAGGCGATTGTAGCCAATCCGCCGTTTTCGGCAAAATGGAGTGCGAACCCTTTATTTTCTAACGAAGAACGTTTTTCGCAATACGGAAGACTAGCTCCCGGAACCAAAGCTGATTTTGCTTTTATACAACATATGGTGCACCATCTTGACGATAACGGCATCATGGCATGTATTGCACCACATGGGGTTTTGTTTCGCGGTGCAGCCGAAGGACATATTCGTAAGTTTTTGATAGAAGACCGCAATTATATTGATGCCATTATTGGTTTACCTGCCAATTTATTTTACGGTACCAGTATCCCGACTTGTATTTTGGTTTTTAAAAAATGCAAAGAAAACCCAGATGATATTTTGTTTATAGATGCCAGCAACGATTTTGAAAAAGTAAAAAACCAAAACGTGCTGCGCGACGAACACATTAATAAAATTGTAACCACATACCAATCGAGAGCAATAATCGAGAAATACTCTAACGTTGCGACGCTGGAGCAGGTAAAAGCAAACGATTATAACCTGAATATACCGAGATATGTAAATACTTTTGAAGAAGCGATAAGTATTGATGTAAATGCCATTGCTGAAAAACTGCAAAGTATTGATAGTAAAATGGAAACAGTAGATAAAACTATTGCTTCTTTTTGTGCTGAGTTGAATATAAAAACTCCTTTTTAAGATGGAAATGTTACAACCAAAATTACGGTTTCCTGAGTTTGAAGGTGATTGGCAAAATACATTACTTGACGATATTTCAGTGAGAGGATCTGGGCATACTCCAAATAAGAAATTTGAAAACTATTATAATGGAGATATAAAATGGGTTTCATTAGCTGATAGTAAAAATTTAGATAAAGGTTATATTGAAAAAACATTATATGAAATCTCAACTGATGGATTAAAAAATTCATCTGCAGTATTACATCCTAAAGAAACAGTTATTTTATCCAGAGATGCTGGAGTTGGAAAAAGCGCAGTTATGAAAACAGACATGGCAGTTAGTCAACATTTTATTGTCTGGAAACCAATAGAAAACAGATTGAATAATTGGTTCTTATATTATAAATTACAGATTTTAAAACCAGAATTTGAAAGAATTGCAATTGGCAATACAATTAAAACTATTGGGCTGCCATATTTTAAAAAATTAAGCTTTAGGATTCCTTCAATAGAAGAACAAACCAAAATCGCCAAATTCCTTTCTTCAATAGATGAAAAAATCAATTTATTAAAAGAAAAAAAAGCCCTTTTAGAAGAATACAAAAAAGGAATGATGCAGAAAATCTTTAATCAGGAGATTCGATTTAAAGATGATAATGGGAATGATTTTGAGGAGTGGGAGGAGAAAACTTTGGGGGAGGTTGGTGAAATCATTACAGGAAAAACTCCTAGTACTAGTGATGCTGATTTGTGGAACGGAGATATACAATTTATCACACCTACAGATATAAAAGAAGGTCTCAAATATCAAGAAAAATGTGAGAGAAATGTAAGTTTTAATTATAAGCTAAAAATTTTGCCATCAAAGAGTATTATTTATACTTGCATTGCTTCAATTGGGAAAATGAGTCTTTCGTTATTTCCTTGTATTACAAATCAACAAATAAATGCGTTAGTACCACATAAGAATTTTGACAATGAATACATATATTATTCTTTACTATATATAACTCCGTTTATAAAGTCTACTCAAACAAATACAACTCTACCAATTATTAATAAAACAGAATTCTCAAAATTTATTATAAGAGTTTCATGTTTGTCAGAACAAACCAAAATCGCCAATTTTCTTTCCGCAATAGACGAAAAAATTGCTTTGGTGGCAACACAAATAAAAGATATGCATGAATATAAAAAAGGGTTGTTGCAACAAATGTTTGTTTAAATTGCAGATAAAATAATATAAAATACTTAGATTTAACTTTTAATTTTGGCGGAATGGTCAAATCAAAACAGGAATTGTTGTTTTTGTTAGTAATAAATAAAATATTTGAATATGATTGCGAAATTAAATAAATGTTGTACTTTTGCACCAACAGTACACACCACGCTACCCGTTAGAACAGCGTCCCAGGGTGTGTCTTTTGCTTTTACAGTAGTTCCTAATATTTTTTAGCTTCTGTATGTTTACTAAAAAAGCATTTACCCTTGAGGAGCAGGTGGCCCAACTACAATCTAGAGGTTTACAAATTAAGCATCCTCGTATCGCAGAAAAATACCTTATTAATATCAGCTATTATCGTTTGGGTGAGTACTGGTATGTTATGCAGTCAGATAAAGAAAATCATATCTTTAAGCCTAATAGTAATTTTATGGACGTAATTGCATTGTATAATTTTGATGCAGAACTACGATTGCTTTTGTTTGATGTGATTGAAAAAATTGAAATTAGTTTACGTACCAAATTAATTTATTATTTGTCTCATGAGGTTAACCCTTGGTGGTTTCAAAACTTTGATTTGTTTACTGACAGCAAAGCTTTGGTTAAAACCTTATCAAGTTTGGAAGATGAAATTTCACGAACCAAAGATGAAGTAATTAAAAAACATAATAAAAAACACAACGATGATGGACGGTTTCCTCCTGCTTGGAAATCGTTAGAACAAACGAGTTTTGGTGCTTTGTCAAAATTATATGGTAATCTAAAACACACGGTAAAAGCAAAAGATGCAATCGCCAAAGAATTTGGCGCTGTTAATCATACTTTTTTACCTAGCTGGTTGCAATCTATCGCTCAAATACGTAATTTTTGCGCACACCATTCAAGACTTTGGAATAGAAATTTACCAGGAACTGTTAAATTATTGCCTAAACCTCCCAATGCGTGGATTGCCGACGAAGACAATATTCCAAAACAACATGAGTTTAGCAAGTTGTATGTACATATGTGCTTAATGAAATATATGTTAAATACAATAATACCGAAGAATGAATTTACTCAAAAGTTGACAATTTTATTTGAAAAATATCAAAATGTGGATCCTAATGCTTTAGGTATGAAGCCTAACTGGCAAAATGAACCTTTGTGGAAATAAGCTTTTAATTAGTTTCAATGTAATTGTATGTAAGGAAAGTATAATAAAAAAGAAGTATACAAGAAGGTTAACAGAAGTGTTATAAAAACAAAAAACGCAGAGCATCTAGGCTTGCGTTTCTCGATTTCCTTTTCTCACAATGAGAAATGAACTCGGCGTAAATGTACAAAATAAAGAATGTCTTTGTCAACAAAATGACAAAAGTATTAGCAAATTTAACAAATGACATCACAATCCGAATTAATTTTAGAACAAAACCTAATCAATCAGTTAACTTCAAATGGATACGATAAAGTAACCATTTTAGACGAAGATGATTTATTGGTTAATCTTAAAAATCAATTAGAAAAGCACAATAACAAAGTGTTTTCGGAGAGTGATTTCAAACAGATTTTAAATCATTTAACCAAGACGAATAATGTTTTTGAGAAAGCATTGTTGCTTCGGGATAAGTTTGCTTTTAGAAATGAAACCAATGAATTGGTTTATATCGAATTCCTAAATATGGATTTCTGGTGTCAGAATGAGTATCAGGTTACCAATCAAATTACGGTTGAAGGAACTTACAAAAACCGTTACGATGTTACGATTTTGATTAATGGTCTGCCTTTGGTACAAATTGAATTAAAGAAAACCGGACTGGAATTAAAAGAAGCCTACAATCAAATTGACCGTTATCAGAAACATTCATTTTCTGCCAATACGGGCTTGTTCAATTTTGTGCAGTTGTTTATCATCAGCAATGGAGTAAATACAAAATATTTCAGCAATTTCGGAAACAAAAAACCAGATTTCAAACAAACTTTTTATTGGACCGACGATAATAACAAACGTATTTCGAAGCTCGAAGATTTTGCAAATATCTTTCTGGAGAAATGTCATTTGTCTAAAATGATTACCAAATATATCGTTTTGCACGATACTGATAAAATGCTGATGGTATTACGACCGTATCAGTTTTATGCAGTAGAACGAATTATAGATCGGGTAAAAAACTCCAATAAAAATGGTTATATCTGGCATACCACAGGATCTGGAAAAACATTGACTTCATTTAAAGCAAGTCAGATATTATCGCAATTGCCTAAAGTTGATAAAGTTGTTTTCTGTGTAGACAGACAGGATTTAGATTACCAGACAGCAAAAGAATTTAACGCTTTTAAACCGGATTGTATTGACCCAACGAATAATACCAAAAACCTGGTTCGTCAATTTAATGACAACAACAATAAATTAATCGTTACGACAATACAAAAATTGTACAACGCGATTACTCGTGAACATCATTTAAAAACGATGGACAATCTAAAAGATAAAAAGATTGTCTTTATTTTTGATGAATGCCATCGCAGTCAGTTTGGCGACACGCACAAAAAAATCACGCAATATTTTGATAATTATCAAATGTTTGGGTTTACCGGAACGCCAATTTTTGTTGATAATGCTTTATCTAAAAATAAGCAAAATCAAACCACAGCGAGTTTGTTTGGAGAACAATTGCACAGTTATGTAATTACAGATGCTATTAAAGACGAAAATGTATTGCGTTTTTCCGTTGAATATGTTGGTAAATACAAAGAGAAACAAGATTCTCAAAACGAAATAGATATTGAAGTAGAAGCAATCGACACACAGGAATTACTGGAAAGCAGAGAACGTATCGAAAAAATAGCAAACTATATTATCCAGCAGCATCCGGTAAAAACGCAAAATAAAACGTTTACAGCTATGTTTTGTGTAAGCAGTGTAGATATGCTGATTAAATATTATGATTTGTTTTTAAAGCTCAAAAAAGAAGGAAAGCACAATTTAAAAACAGCAACTATTTTTAGTTTTGGCGCTAATGACGAAATGATAAGCGATGTAGATGATTTTGATGAAAAAGATTTCAATATCGTAGCAGATAATCGAGAAGATTACTACGCTTATCATAAGAGAGATAAACTCGAAAGTTACATTGGCGATTATAATCAAACTTTTAAAACAAATTACAGTACAAAAGACAGCGAATCTTTCTATAGTTATTACAAAGATATTGCTCAGCGGGTGCGCGCCAGACAAATTGATTTGCTTTTTGTCGTTAATATGTTTTTAACCGGTTTTGACAGTAAGCCACTGAATACATTGTTTGTAGATAAAAATTTAAAGTATCATGGTTTGATTCAGGCCTATTCGAGAACGAACAGAATTTTAGGAGATAAAAAATCACAGGGAAATATTGTAGTTTTTAGAAACCTCAAAAAAGCGACAGATGATGCAATTGCTCTTTTCTCAGACAAGAATGCTAAAGAAGTTATCATTTTACAGCCTTATGAGAAATACGTAGAAGACATAAATGAAGCTTATGATAAACTGAAAAGTATAGTGCCCACGCATGAAGCTGTTGATGATTTATATACAGAAGACGAAGAACTGGAATTTGTAAAAGCATTTCGAGAAATTATTAGATTAAAAAACATAATCAGTTCATTTGTTGATTTTAGTTTTGAAGATATTGATTTAGGAGAGCAGGAATTTGATAATTACAAATCAAAATATCTTGATCTTTCTGAAAAAGGTAAAAAAGTAAAAACGTCGATTTTAAATGAAGTCGATTTTGAATTAGAACTGATTCATCGTGACGATATTACCGTTTCGTATATTTTAACCTTATTGGCAAAATTAAAAGGAATAACATTTGCAGAGAAAGAACGTAAGCAGAAAGAGATTTTAGACTTAGTTTCGGGAGATGTGAAATTGCGCAGCAAACGAGAATTGATTGAAAGATTTATAGAAGAAAACCTTCCCTTAATACCAGAAGAAGATATAGAAGAAGGGTATAATTCGTTTATGATCATAGAACAGCAAAAAGCCTTCAATCAATTTGTTACTGATGAAAAGCTAAATGCTGATAAATTGAAAAAGCTTACGGAGGATTATTTGTTTTCACAGCGTATTCCAACTAAGCAGGAAGTAGTTGCTGTTTTAGAAAATCAGCCATCTATCTTACAGCGAGCTACTGTTGGAGATACAATATTAAATAAGTTTCTGAATTTTATTGATACTTTCTTTAATGATTAAAATACAATTCTAAACCTTAATCTCAAACAAACTGAAAGAGCCTTCTTTATAATGCTCCGGCAATTCGTTTGTCCATTCGATAGTGCTGATTCCTTTATAATCGAAACCACAGCTTATGTAGTATTTATTAATTCTTTCGTTGCCGCTGTGTGTGTCAAGCCGAATGTATTCTTTGTTGTTTTCTTTGTCATATACTCTTGCCCATTCCACAATTTTTTTAACGTAGGATTGACCTCTGAATTTCGGATTGGTTGCAATTCGATGAAGATATATAGCAGGTTCTAAACTGGCGTCTTTCCAAATAATCAAATCATCAAAAGTGATAACAAATGTGCAGGCAATTTCACTATTTTCTTTAATTACAAAATGACGATTTTCTGCAATTTCTTTTTCTATTAATGCCCTTTCAAAACCTCTCCAGCTTTTATTGTTGACTGTTTTTTGATATAATGTTGCTTGATTATAAAGATCAAAAACAGCATTGATATCTTTGGCTGTGGTTTTTAGAAATTCCATTTTGAACAGATGATTCTGAAGATTATTGAATTGACAAAAGTAAATCTTTAAACTCCAAAATTCTTAAAAAAACGAAAATTTTCTAGTTTAGCCCCGATAGAAACGGCATCCTTTTGTGGCTTTGCCGATTGCTGTATCTGCCACAAAAGATATAGTGGATAGCGGGACAATTTGTCTTTTGAAAACTGATTTTTCTGCTCCGGTAAAAACTTTAATCCTGCAAAGCTACTTTTACCTTTGGCATCATTTTCTCGACAAATAATTTATACGCAGCTTCTGAAGGATGTAATCCATCTGTTGTTACAAGGCTTGGATTAGCGAGTCCCTGACGTGTAATTTCTGTAATTGATACAAAAGTAATTCCTTGTTTGATACAGTAGTTTTCGGCAAAAGTGTTGTATTTATTGATTTCTTCGGTGATTTTCATTCTTCCTTCAGTTCCAAACATCATTCCGAAAGAAGTGTAAGCATAATCAGGTATGGAAATTACAATTACATTTTTTTTATCGCCTTTTGCTAATTGAATTGCTTTATTTGCCAGTTCGGGAAATTCACTTTCATATTTGGAAAAGTCTTTTCCTTGATATTGATTGTTTACACCAATTAGTAAAGTAACTAAATCGTAATCTGAAGAAGGATTTTGTTCTTTAATTGCCTGAATTAAATTTGTAGTTGTCCATCCGGTTGTGGCAATTATTTTTAAGGAAAAATTAGTTTGAGGATAAAGTGCTTTTAAACTGGTTTTAAGCTGTTCCGGAAAACGGCAAGTTTCACAAACGCTTTGACCTATTGTATAACTGTCGCCTAAAGCCAGATAATTTATTGAACTAGAGATAGGAGTTGTAGGATTTTGTGTTGTTGGCGGTATAACAGCCGTAGGATTAACAGCAGTTTGCGAAGAAGTTTCATCGGCACTGCAGCTCAAAAGAAAGATAGAGATAATAACGGTAACTATTTGTTTGAAATGTGGTTTCATAATTTATATAAATTAGATTCTGGGTCATTTTAAACAAATAGTTACGTTAAATAACTTCTTTTGGTTTTTATGCCATTTCTGTTTTCATCAGGATTTGCTCTTCGATTGCATTCCAAAGTCCGATGCGTTTTTCTAAGGCTAATATTGAAATTTCTTCCACTTCCTTCCATTTTTGAGCATCATCTTCACATAAATCTGTGATCATTTGCATCGCCATTGGTCCGTGTTCATCTGCATCCAATTCAATATGTCTTTCAAAATAATAAAGCAATTTGCTCAAATCAGTTTCTGGCAGGTTTTTTTGAAAGTTTTTCAAGATTGCAGTAAACATACTCGGAATCAAATCTTCTCTTCCAAAAGTAAAAGCGGCAGCAATTTCGTGTGGTTTTCCTTGTTCGATTACTCTGAAAGTAAAATCTAAAAAAGCTTTTACATCTGGATGCAGCGAACTTTGCTTAATAGCAACAAAAATGTTATGAAGCGAATGCACTTGAGATAAAAATGTATTGATTCCTGTAGTATCTGCTCCACAATCTTCCATCGCTTCAAGATACATTTCGTAGTGGCTTTGTCTTCTTCCGTCAATGGTCAAATCAGTTTCTTCTGCAAGAACAATTTCATTGATTAGATATCTTGTTTCCGGATTTTTAGTTGCAAACCAAGGTGTCGTAGTGCAAGTAAGTTTGGCTTGTAAAGCTTTTAATAAAGACATAAAATCCCAAACGGCAAAAACATGATTTTCTAAGAAACTATGCAAATCATCAATGCTTTGTATTTTATTGTATAAAGAATGCTGTAAGAGCTGTTCTTTTTGAGGTTGAATGCTATTGTTTATAGTTTCAATATTCATTTAAGTAAATTTTGGGCAAAGATAAAAAGCTTCTCGGTAAGAAGAAGCTTTTCAGATAGTTTTTGTAAATATTTTAATAGTTGTTTACTATTTAAAAGCTGGAATACCAGTTACATCCATTCCGGTTATCAATAAATGTATGTCGTGTGTGCCTTCATAAGTAATAACACTTTCAAGATTCATCATATGTCTCATAATCGAATATTCGCCTGTAATTCCCATGCCGCCCAACATTTGTCTGGCTTCGCGTGCGATGTGTATGGCCATGTCGACATTATTGCGTTTTGCCATCGAGATTTGAGCCGTTGTTGCTTTTCCTTCGTTTCTCAAAACACCTAAACGCCAGGTCAATAATTGCGCTTTTGTGATTTCGGTAATCATTTCGGCTAATTTTTTTTGTTGCAGTTGCGTTCCTCCAATTGGTTTTCCAAACTGAATTCTTTCTTTAGCGTAACGCAAAGCAGTATCATAACAGTCCATCGCTGCACCAATTGCTCCCCATGCGATTCCGTATCGAGCAGAATCTAAACAGCCAAGCGGTGCGCCTAAACCGGATTTATTTGGCAAAAGATTTTCTTTCGGAACTTTTACATTATCAAAAATTAATTCTCCTGTTGATGATGCACGCAGCGACCATTTATTATGTGTCTCAGGCGTTGTAAAACCTTCCATGCCGCGTTCAACAATCAATCCGTGAATTCTTCCTTCTTCATTTTTCGCCCAAACAACAGCAATATCGGCAAAAGGTGCATTTGAAATCCACATTTTGGCACCATTTAAAAGATAATGATCGCCCATATCTTTAAAATTGGTAATCATACTTCCAGGATCTGAGCCATGATCAGGTTCGGTTAACCCAAAACAGCCCATAAATTCACCGGTTGCGAGTTTTGGCAAATATTTCATTCGCTGTTCTTCATTTCCGTATTTCCAAATTGGATACATTACTAAAGATGACTGAACAGATGAAGTAGATCGTACACCAGAATCTCCTCTTTCGATTTCCTGCATGATCAAACCATATGAAATTTGATCTAAACCTGCACCACCATATTCAACGGGAATATAAGGTCCGAAACCGCCAATTTCTCCTAGTCCTTTTATAATTTGTTTTGGAAATTCTGCTTTTTGAGCATATTCTTCTATAATAGGAGAAACTTCTTTTTTTACCCACGCACGAGCAGACTCGCGAACTAATTTATGCTCGTCTGTCAATAAATCGTCGAGGTTGTAATAATCTGGGGATTGAAATAAATCTGGTTTCATTTTTGATAGTTTTTACAAAACAAATTTACGTAATAAAAATATAACAAAACAAAGCTAAATTGTTATATTTTTTTCAGTCTTTAACAAAATTAACAAGCAAATGGCAAATAAATTTTAGTTTATTGAAAATTTATACGCTATTTTTGAATTTCAAAAACAAATTAATGAGGCTTATCATCTCTTTTTTACTTTTTCTTGTTCTTAATAACGGTTTTGCCCAAAATCATCAAATTACAGAACAGGAATATTTAGCGTTGCAAGATAAAATTCGTCTACATTGGAACTCGAGTCCAGATAGCGTACTTGTATATGCTTATCAAATGGAGAAATCTCATAATTATAAGCACTTAGCTTTTGCAAATGGAGTAATGATTGCAAAGATGCAAGCAAAAGGCAATCAAAAAGAGTCTCAGAAAAGATACAAAGCAGCATTTTATTACTTAGAAAAAATGCCTGATTCTCGCGAAAAAACGCAGATGAAATCGTATCTCTACAATTATAATGGAATTGCAGAATATACAAGAGGTAATTTAGGAAAAGCCCTTGAATCTTATCAAGAAGGATTGAAGTTTGCTCTTGAAACAGGAGACGTTAAACAAATGGCTAAGCTTAAGGGAAATATTGCCTTTGTTAATGATGCTGTTGGTAATTATCAATTGGCGATTAAAAATCTAAAATTCCTAAATGATTTTGTAGATGAGAATGAAAATGTTTTTTCTAAAGAAGAATTATTAAATTATAAGAGTAATAATAATAATGGTTTAGGAAGTGCTTACGAAAGCTACTTCATGAAAAATAAAAGTAAAAAATACTTACTCGATTCGGCGGAATATTATTACAAGAAGACAATCAATTATTCTCAAAACTCTATCGGAAATAAAATTTCTGCAAAATTGAGTTTAGGAAATGTATACAACTGGAAACGAGACTATAAAAGTGCCGAAAAAACCTATTATGATGTAGTGTTTTTAGCGCAGCAAAATAATATTCAAAGTTCATTGTGCATTGCTAATTATAACTTGGCAGACGTTTATTTTACTACAAAAAAATATGATAAAGCACTAGTTTTTTTTAAAAAATGCGATTCGATAGCAGCAATAACAAAAAGCAATGAGCTTGATTATTTAAAATCTAATTATTATCAAGCCAAAATTTACAATATTCTTAAAAGACCGGATCTGGCTTACAAACACTCTAAAATTTATCTGGATAATTATGAGCCATTAGAAGCAAAATTAAGTGAACAGGCTTTAGAGGTTAATTACAAACAGGGAGTAGGTGATCTAACAAATGAGATGGTCAATATTGAAAAGAAATATAAAAATGATGTTTTTTTAGATAGAGGCTTAAAGGTGTTTTATGTACTGGTTTTTATTGGGATAGTCTTTTTACTGATTAAAAATATACGCGATAAAAATAAGGCACATAAAAAAATGAATGCCTTAATTGAAGAATTTAAAGCTAATATCGAGAAGAAAAGTCAGCCTGATTTTGAAGTGGAAGAAAAAGAAGAAGCAATACTTGAACACGAAGAAATTCATCTCAAAAAGGAAAATATTAATTTAAGTATTGATGAAGCAAAAGAGAATAAAATAGTCGAAAAACTTTTAGCCTTAGAAAGCAAGCAAGAATATTTAAATGCAGATTTTACTTTGCCTTATGTGGCAAAAAAAATAAAAACAAATACGACTTACTTATCTTATGTGGTCAATAAGCGATTTGGTAAATCATTTGGTGAGTACTCTAATGAATTAAAAATTAATTATGTGATCAACGAGATGATTACCAATCATATGTATCGTAAATACTCTACGCAGGCTATTGCAGAAAGTGTAGGTTTTAAAAATGCAGTTTCTTTTGCAAAATCATTTCGTAAAAGAACAGGAGTATCTCCAGCACAGTTTGCAAGCAATATTTAATGTGTTCTTTTTTAGCTTTCAAAAAACAAATTAGATGAGGCAGATAGGTGTTTTTTTATTCTTCTACTTTTTTCTTAGTACAGCGCATGCTCAATCTAAAAAGACCATGAACGAGGAAGATTTTGTATTCTTAAAAAGTAAAATCAGACTTTATTTTAATGCAAATATCGACAGCTCTTTGTTTTATGCTCATAAAATGGCGGAATCAAATAACAATAAGCATTTGGCTTTTGCGAATGCTGCAATGTCAAGCTTATTACAAATGAAAGGTTTGACGAAGCAATCTAAAGAGAAGTACAAAATAGCACTTAATTATTTAGAAAAAGTACCAAACTCTCCTGCTAAAACACATCTCAAGGCGGATATATATAATAATGGAGGTCTGGCAGAATTTAACAGAGGCAATTTTAGTGCAGCCCTAGAAAAATGGCAACAGGGAATTAAATTTTCAGAACAAATTAAGGATATTAATCAGATTGTTAAATTTAAGGCTAATATCACATTAATAAATGAGGCAGTTGGAAACAGCCAACTGGCTATAAAAAACCTTAAGGAACTGGACCATTTTATCACTAAAAATGAAGATCTATTTCCGAAAGCAGATGTGCTAAATAGAAGAAGCAATATTAATCTTGGTTTAGGAAGTGCGTACGAAAGCTATTTTGTCGAGAATAAACACAGAATGGATTTACTCGATTCAGCAGGTTACTTTTATAAAAAGGCAATTTACTATTCTAAAACTTTCCCGTATAATGAAGCAACAGCAACTCTAAGCTTAGGTAATATTTTTAATTGGAAGGGAGACTATTACAACACAGAAAAGACCTATTTGGAAGTTGTGTCCATGAGTAAAAAAAATAAGCAGCTTGACTTATTAAGCAATGCTTATTATAATTTAGGCGACGTGTATCACACAACCGGAAAAAATGAGAAGGCATTATTGTTTTATAAAAAAAGTGATTCAATTTCTCTTTTAACAAATTCAAATGATAATACTTATTTAAAATCTAACTGCTATCAGGCTCGTATTTATGTAGAACTTAATAAACCAGAGTTAGCGCATAAGCATTGTAAAATTTACTTGGATAAACTAGATGAATTTGAAAGTAAATTAAGAGTAGAGACGGCTGCGGTAAACTATAAACAAGGAATTGATGGCTTAACATCAGAAATGTTAGCTATTGAGAAAAAATATGAAAAAGATTTATTTTGGGATAAAGCGCTGAAAATATTGTATTCTCTTCTTGTTCTGGTTTTTGTATTTCTATTGGTTAAAAATAGTATAGACAAGAAAAAGGCGCGAAAAAAAATGCATGCATTAATTCAGGAGTTTAAATTCAATATTGAAAATAAAAAACAGTCACATCCTAAACCTATTCCCGTTAGCCCCCAATTAATAAGTGCTAGAAAAGAAATTATCAGCTTAAATATTGATCAAGCTAAAGAAGAAGAAATCGTAATAAAATTGTTAGAACTTGAAGATAAATTAGAATACTTAAGTGCTGATTTTACATTGTCTAATGTAGCAAAGAAAATTAAAACAAATACTACTTACTTATCTCATGTCGTTAATAAGCGATTTGAAAAAACATTTGGAGAATATGCCAACGAATTAAAAATCAATTATGTAATTAATGAAATGATTACAAATGATAATTATCGTAAATTTTCAACACAAGCTGCTGCAGAAAGTGTTGGTTTTAAAAATGCAGCTTCATTTGCAAAATCATTTCGCAAAAGAACTGGAGTATCTCCAGCTCAATTTGCGAATAATATTTAATTACATTAATTTTATTAAATTCTACTGGTTTTAACCATGTGTTGTTCCTCCTCCAGTTTTCCCAGGATCTGTTGGTGGATCCTCTCCGTCTCCTCCTCGAACCTTTTTTTGTTGGTTTTTAGATAACTTTCCTTCTTCAAAATCTTCAAGTTTTAATTTCTGATTTGCCATTTTATTCATGTATTAAGTTATTGATTTACCAAAACTAGACAAAAAGGAAAACCCTTAATCGAGAATACGGTTTTGGCACTTTTTCAATTTTTTTAAGGCGTCTAATTTACTAAAAATCAATCAATTAACTGCTTTATTATGATTGATATAATTTATAAATTGTATGTAGTATAATTGATAAAATGTGTGCTTTTAAGATTATTTTCTGAATAAAAACAACAATATTTGCATTGTAATTATGATTTAAACGATCCTAAACGATGTTAAAACTTGTCCAAAAATTTCTACAAATAAATAGATACTCAGATATAAAAAATGAGTTTAAGGACTTGTTTCTTTCTCATCCAAACTATCCAAGCTTATTTGCGATAACGGATTCGTTAGATTTATTATCAATTGAAAATGCGGCCATAAGAGTTCCGAAAGAACAAATAGTAGATTTACCAGCTAATTTTTTAGCTTATTTTAAGGATGAACTTATATTGGTAGAAAGGGCAAAAAATTATGTTCGTATTAATACAATAAAAAAAGGAAGTCATAAAATAGCGTATGAAAAATTTCTTTTAGACTGGAATGGAGTAATTGTCGCTATTGAACCAAATAATGTTATAGCAAGAGAAAATCTAAAAGTAGAATACAGCTGGTTAAAATATAGTTTGCCGCTTTTCCTCGTAATTGGATTGTCTTTTTTTTATAATGCATATGATTTGTTTAGTCTTGTTTTCTTGACAACATCATTATTAGGATTTATTGTAAGTGTTTTTATTGTACAAGAAAAATTAGGTTTTAAAAACAGCATAATTTCAAAATTCTGCAATTTGAGTTCAAACTCATCTTGTAATTCGGTTATCAATGCTAATGAAGGAAGAGAAAACAATTTGTTTAATTTTTCAGATTTACCCCTGATTTTTTTCGGTTCTAGCTTAATTGCTGTTTTAATACAGCCTTTAAACTCGGCAATATTTATAGGATTTTTAAGTTTATTGGCTATACCTATTATAGTATCCTCAATTTGGATTCAAAAATTTGAGATTCAAAAGTGGTGCGTAATGTGTTTGGTAGTTTCATTTTTGATTTTTACACAAAGTGTTATTTGGTTTGCGTCAGACCTTTTTACATTGAGTTTTAGCTTTGAGAGTGTTTTTCCATTTGTATTTTCATTGGTTCTTCTGATTCCAATATGGCTAGTGGTAAAACCAATGATCAAAAACGTTCTTAACAGTGAAAACTCACTTAAAGAATTGAAAAAATTTAAAAGAAACTATTCATTGTTGAACTTTCTAGCTAAAAAAGTTCCTCATCCACAAGGATTGGAAGATTTGAGAGGTTTGAATTTTGGAAGCAGAAATGCAGCAGTAAAGTTATCTGTAATTATTAGTCCGAGTTGCGAACATTGTCATAAAACATTTCAAGAAGCTTTTGATTTGGTTTTGAGATTTCCTGACAAGATATATTTAAACGTGCTGTTCAATATTAATCCTGAAAACACAGACAATCCGTATAAAATAGTTGTCGAGAGACTTCTAACAATAAACAGATCAACGCCAGGAAAAACAGTTGAAGCCATTTCAGATTGGCATATCAAAAAAATGAATCTTAAAAAATGGCTTAAAAAATGGCATCTAGAACCTGTCAGTATGATGATAAGCCAGGAGATAAATAAACAATATGAATGGTGTTCTAAAAATAATTTTAATTATACACCGGTTAAAATAGTAAATGAAAAATTGTTTCCGAATGAATACGAACTAAGCGAACTAAAATATTTCTTAAATGATTTTGTTGAAGAAATTGAAGTTTTCGAAAAAATAGCCTAGTGCTAAAGCAGTAAAAAAGGCAGTATCAGATGTCTTAAAAGATTGAAACCCCCAAACGCTAAATCTACAGTTATGTTAAAAAACATTTTAAACTTAGAAGGTTCGCAAGAAATAACAGCAAGCGAACAAAAAACAATAGTAGGAAGTTATGTTAAAGAAACGACATCAAGATGCGATGCGTGGAATTATGTGTCAATAATATCATATGAAGACTGTTCAGATTATTTTCCGTTAGAAATTAATTTTTCCAGTCTAATTAAGTAAGAATAAAAGTTTTGTAAGGATCAGAGCTGTGCACCAAGTTTAAAAGATTAATAAATAATTCAAAATAGTTATGTTAAAGAAAATTTTAAATCTGGAGCACGCCCAGCAAATTAGCAAAACGGAGCAAAAAACGATAAAAGGAGGTATTCCTGAATGTTGGATTTATGCAATTGAAGCAGGGTGCGTTTTAATACCAGCAGGAGGAATTTGTCCTTTGGATACGCTTCCAGGTATTTGTGATACAAGTCGCCTTTGCTGTTAAAAAAAAATATTATACGATATAAAAATAAAGCCTTATCAGAAATTTAGTCATGTTTTTTTTTGAATTTGTAGGCGCTCGATCGTGGAACATTGAGCAAATATCCCAACATTGATGATTGGTGTCGGGATTCTCAGGAAATTGGCCACTGCGTTAATTTTATTTGGTTAGAGTTAACCAGTGGCAGGTCCTAGAGAAATATGTTGTTAAACATAATGTTAATAATATATTCAAAAGAGAGGAAATTAGTTTCCTCTCTTTTTTTGTTATAAAAATTCTTGTTCTTGCAGTTTTGGTTTAAAATGTTAAATTGTGTTTTTTGTATGTAAAGTAGTAAAATATTTTATAATTTAACACGATAATACACTTTTATTTACGGAAAGACGTAAAAAATTAGTGAAATTGTTGTTTTTTTCTCAAAACTAATTACTGCAACGATGGTAAAATTGGTGTCAAAACTGCTGGAAATAAATAATTACAATCAAATTAAAAACGAATTTGAAGAATTGTTTCTCTCACATCCTAATTATCCTAGCTTATTTGCTATAACCGATTCGTTAGACTTATTGTCTGTAGAAAATATTGCAGTAAATGTTCCTAAAGATCAATTGCTTGATTTGCCAGAATCTTTTTTGGCTTTTTTTAAAAATAACCTTGTTCTGGTTAATAAAACCATCAAAGCCATAAAAATTACCAACCAGAACGATAATGCTCAAAATATTTCATATGATGCTTTCGCTTCAGACTGGAATGGAATAATTGTCGCAATAGAACCTAATGAAAATAGTGTAAAAGAGATAAAGTATAATTTGAAAGAATTAAAATACGGACTTCCTTTATTGGTTCTAGCTTTACTCTCTGTTTTTTCTAATCGTTATAATTTTTTTGATTTTGTTTTTCTTGGAACTTCAATAACCGGATTAATAATCAGTGTTTTTGTAATTCAGGAGAAATTTGGAATAAAAAATGAAATAGCTTCAAAGTTTTGTAATATAGGCGCAAGCACTTCCTGCGATTCAGTCATTAAATCAGAAAAAAACAAATTTCTAAAATGGGGTAATTTTTATCAATGGCCTATAATTTTTTTTAGCACAAGTGTGGCTTCTTTATTGCTTCAACCTTCAAACTCGAGTGCTTTTATTGGTTTTCTTAGTTTAATTTCATTCCCTGTTTTGTTTTATTCTATTTGGATGCAAAAGTTTCAAATAAAAAAATGGTGCGTTTTGTGTCTGGCAATTTCTTTTCTGTTATTTACTCAAGGATTGACTTGGGTCTTTTTAAGTAGCTTTACTTTAAATTTTACGTCTTCGACTTTTTTAATGTTTTTCGCTTTATTAGCGTCAATGTATTTTATTTGGAGATTGATAAAACCAATTATTCATAATACAATTAATGCTCAGGCGGAATTGAAACAAATGATAAAGTTTAAAAGAAATTATTCTCTTTTGAGCTTTCTGTCAAAAGAAATTCCTTCGCCAGAAGGTTTTGAAGATCTAAAACGCTTAGATTTTGGAAATAAAGAATCATCCTTGCACCTTTCTATAATCATTAGTCCAAGTTGCGGACATTGCCATAAAGTATTTAAAGATTCATTTGATTTAGTTTCGAAATTCCCCGATAGAGTTTTTCTCCGAGTTTTATTTAATATCAATCCTGAAAACAACAATAATCCATATAAAGTAATTGCCGATATATTAATGGCACTAAACAAAACGGAACCACTTAAAGTTGAAGAAGCAATTTCAGATTGGCATATTAAAAAATTAGATTTAAAGCAATGGACAGAAAAATGGAATATTATTCCTCTAATGCCATCAATCAGCCAAAATCTCCAAGAACAGTATGATTGGTGCTTAAAAAATGAATTTAATTACACTCCAATTAAAATTATAAATGGCAAACAATTCCCAAATGGTTATGAATTAAGTGATTTAAAATATTTTCTGAATGATTTTGAAGAGGAAAATAAATTTTTAGAAGCAATACACCACAATTAAAAATATTCTTGCAAGAGTAGACAGAAGCTTCAACTGTCTTTAAATGATTTGAAGTATTAACAAATCAAAAAAACCCGAATTATGCTAAAAAAAATTTTAAAATTAAAAGGAACTGAAGAATTAAGCAGAAAACAGCAACAAACTATAAAAGGGGGAATTGCTTGTTCAGCAACTGTGCCATGTAAAGCCGGATTTCATTGTGTGATTTTAGATGGAGACGAAGGATATTGTAAAGTTAATTAATCTGATGAATTAATCGGATCAATTAAAATCTCAAGTAGGCATGATCTGTGAAATGAAGCAAATCTGCTAGTTAAAATAGTATAAATAACAAACAAGAAACAAATCATGAAAAATTTAAAAAATTTAAAAGGAGTTAAGGTATTAACTAAAAAACAACAAAAAGCAATCAGCGGAGGCTGGGTTCCAGGACCTGGAGAATCTTGTCCAAACGGTTTTTGTCAGTTTGTAGAAAACGGACCATGCAGAAGAGAGTCTGATCTTTGTATCTAATATAGCTGCATTGTTCTATGTTAATATCGACTCGGCACTTTGCTTGGTCAGTTATTGAATTTAAAAAAAATTGTTGCAAACAGAGAGGAAATTGTTTTCTCTCTGTTTTTTTTGAGAAATATTAAGATAATTTGCATTAATATTGTTAGAAAATTAACCAAATAAGTAGTTGAAAAAATTCACAAATTACAAACAGGCTGATAATAAAGATTGCGGACCGACATGTTTGAAAATAATAGCAAAACATTACGGCAAGACAATTAACATTCAGGAGCTTAGAGATTTTAGCGAGACAACTCGCGAGGGAAGTAATTTGCTTTTTTTAAGTGAAGCTGCTGAGAAAATTGGTTTTAGGACTTTGGGAGTAAAATTAAGTCTTGAATCATTAGAAGAAGCGCCTCTGCCTTGTATTTTACACTGGAATAAAGACCATTATGTAGTTCTTTATAAAGTAAAAAAAGAAACGTATTACATTTCAGATCCTGCTTTTGGTCTGCTTGAATATAATAAACAAGAATTTCTTAAATTTTGGATTGGCAATAATGCTGATGATGCTACTCAGGAAGGAATTGCATTGTTGATGGAGCCAACTCCAAAATTCTTTCAGTCAGAATTTGATAAAGAAGACAAAGGACTGGGTTTTGGCATGCTGGCGCAATACGTGCTGCGTTATAAATCTTTTTTGGTACAATTGAGCATTGGTCTTCTGGCAAGCACTTTATTGCAGCTTATTTTTCCATTTCTGACACAGAGTATTGTCGATGTCGGAATTCAGAACCAGAATATTCATTTTATTTATCTGATTCTCTTTGCCCAATTGTTTCTTTTTGCAGGAAAAACAGGTTTAGAACTTATCAGAAGCTGGATATTGCTTCATCTTTCAACCAGAATCAATATTTCACTTATCTCTGACTTTTTTATCAAATTAATGAATCTGCCTATTTCGTTTTTTGATGTAAGGATGACCGGAGATATTATGCAGCGAATTAATGATCATCGAAGAATTGAAAGAATATTGACAACATCATCGCTGAATGTTCTTTTTTCTGTTATTAATATGTTTGTAATGGGAGGTGTCCTGGCTTATTTCAATCTTAAAATATTTTTAGTATTTTTTATTGGAAGCCTGCTTTATTTTGGATGGATAACATTATTCTTAAAAAGAAGAGAAGTTCTGGATTATAAGCGTTTTGCAGAGGTTTCAAGTGAGCAGAGCAAGGTTATGGAACTCATTAACGGCATGCAGGAAATAAAGCTTCATAATGCCGAAAAACAAAAACGCTGGGGCTGGGAATATGTGCAGGCAAGACTTTTTAGAGTTTCGATAAAAGGTTTGGTTTTAGAACAGACACAGACTATCGGTTCTTCGGTGATTAATGAACTCAAGAATATCTTTATCATATTTCTTTCAGCAAAACTGGTTATCGACGGATCAATTACGCTTGGAATGATGCTTGCAATAAGTTCGATTGTGGGTAGTTTGAACGGACCCATAACACAGCTTATTGAATTTGTGCGAGAATTACAGGATGCAAAAATATCACTGGCGAGATTATCTGAAATTCATGATAAAGAAGATGAAACAGATCAGGAAATTTATCAGACTAATGAGGTTCCTTTTGATTCCGATATAGAGGTAAAAAATCTTTCTTACCGATATTTAGGCTCTGATACACCAGTTTTAGAAGATTTGAATTTGACAATTCCGGCAAATAAAGTCACCGCTATAGTAGGTGTCAGCGGCAGCGGAAAAACAACTTTGATGAAACTGATGCTTAAGTTTTATGAGCCTGAAAAAGGCGAAATAAATATTGGAAATACCCAGCTGAAAAATATTTCGCAGAAAGCATGGCGTTCGAATATTGGAGCCGTAATGCAGGAAGGATTTATTTTTAGTGACACCATCGCTAATAATATTGCTATAGGCGTTGATAAAGTAGATAAGCAAAAATTGATTTACGCGGCAGATGTTGCCAATATAAAAGAGTACGTCAGCGAACTGCCTTTGGGCTATAATACAAAGATTGGTGCTGAAGGGTTAGGAATGAGTACAGGACAAAAACAGCGCCTATTGATTGCAAGGGCTGTTTACAAAGATCCAGAAATCTTATTTTTTGATGAAGCGACATCGGCTTTAGATGCCAATAATGAAAAAGAAATTATGGAGAAACTGGATGTCTTTTTTAAAAACAAAACTGTAATTGTTATTGCGCACCGCTTAAGTACGGTAATGAATGCGGATCAAATTGTGGTTTTGGATAAAGGCAAAATCATCGAGATTGGAAATCACAAAGAATTAGTAGCGAAAAAGGGAAATTATTTTGAGCTGGTTAGAAATCAGCTTCAATTAGGAAATTAAATTATGGACGAAGATAATAATGCATTCGAATTACGAAGTGAAGAAGTTCAGGACATTCTCACCAAAGTACCGCATTGGATGATTCGATGGGGAACTGTTTTGATTTTTGTAATCATTTTTATGCTGTTTTTTGTTTCTTGGTTTATCAAATATCCAGATGTTGTAAATACTGAAATTGTGATTACAACTAATATTCCGCCAGAGAAAATTGTATCAAAATCATCGGGCCGCATCGAAGCTATTTTGGTAAAAGACAAGAGCATTGTTTCTAAAAATACGCCGCTTGCTATTATAGAAAATACAGCCAATTATAAAGATGTTTTTTTATTGAAAAGTATTGTAGACGCCTACAACATCAATTCTAAAAAAGCATTTCCTTTTTCTGAATTGCGAAATTTACAGTTGGGAGAAATTGAAAGTGCTTTTGCAGTATTTCAGAAAGATTATGAAGCAGAACAGCTCAATGAAGATTTACATCCTTTTGAAGTCGAAAATCAAGCTCAGATTTCTGAAAAAGTGCAGATAAAGGAAAGATTGGAAATTCTGCAGCAGCAAAAAGTACTCAACGAAAGCGAACTCCAGCTTCAAAAAAATGAAATGGCACGTTTTGAAACTTTATTCAACAAAGGAATTATTTCGGCTCAGGAAATGGAAGCCAAAAAACTGGGGTATCTTCAGGCGCAGAAGAATTATAAAAGCCTCTTATCATCGATTTCTGAATTAAAGTCCTCTTTGATCGATAACACAAAATTAAGCCGTAATTCGCAGATAAGCGGTACTAAAGAGGAAGTAAACTTAGGAAGAAACATGGCACAGTCTTTTTATCAGCTAAAAAAAGTAATAAAGGACTGGGAATTAGCCTATACGCTAAAATCGTCCATTAGCGGTGTGGTAACTTTTCTGCAGGTCTGGAATGAAAATCAAACTATAAATGTGGGCGATAATGTATTTTCGATTATTCCAGATGCGAAAAACGGATTTATCGGCAAGGTAAAAGCTCCGGCACTGAATTCAGGTAAAATAAAAGTTGGACAACAGGTAAATATTCGTCTGGCAAATTTCCCGGACAGAGAATTTGGTGTTTTAAGAGGGAAAATCCAGAATATGTCTTTGGTTCCAGATAAGGATGGAAATTTATTGATCGATGTTGCGCTGCCAAACGGACTAGAAACTTCCTATAGCAAAAAGATTATTTTTCAGCAGGAAATGAAAGGAAGAGCCGAAATTGTGACCGAAGATTTACGACTCATCGAAAGAATCTTATATCAGTTTAAAAGCGTTTTTGAACAAGTTTGATAAAAAGATATTTTTACATTTTCAAATAAAAATCCTTCGTAAGCTCGATATATTCAGGTGTATAAACATGCCTGTCAATTTCAACAGTCAATTCATCAATTTCTATTTGAGGATTTTCATTTCGGCTAAAAGCCAATAAACTGCGTTTGATTTCAGATTTTGGAGTTCCTTTTACGCGTGTAATTTTTAATGGATATAATTCCGATTCTTTAGCTAAAGCAATGAATTTTTCTTCTTCTGTGAATGGAAGAATTACGGCGAATATTCCGTTTTCAGAAAGTAATAAATCGGCAGCTTCAACTAATTCTTCAAAAGGCATTGCATCTTGAAAACGGGCTAAATCACGCTGTTCATTTTCTGTTTTATAATCTTCGGCATAAAAAGGCGGATTCGAAACAATCAAATCATATTCGTCTTCCGGTTCTTCAATAAATTCGTCTAATCCGGCATGAAAACAAAATAAACGATCTCCCCAAGGAGAATTTTCGAAATTATCAACGGCTTGTTCGTAAGCGTCTTCATCAATTTCTAACGCATCAATTTGTTCAGCATGAGTTCTCTGCGCAAGCATCAAAGCAATAATTCCAGTTCCAGCGCCAATATCTAAAACACTAAAAGGGTGATGGTCTACAGGAGTCCAAGAACCTAGTAAAACGCCATCTGTACCAACTTTCATTGCACAACGATCTTGATTAACAGAGAATTGCTTAAACTGAAACATTTATTTGTGTTTGGAGATTATTAAGTGATTGCTAAACTAAAATCTAAAATTCTAAGAAGTCTAAAAGTCTAATTAAAGGTACATCTCAACAAGACCTTCAGGCAAGTTCATGATCACTTTTTTGTTTTCGCGGTCAATTTTAACCAAGAAATGATCGATCATAGGAATCAGCATTTCTACTTCGCCGTTTAAAACCTCAAAAAGAGGCTGTGCTGTAGTATCGTTTACGGCAGCAATTTTTCCAAATACGCCTAAACGCTGGTCTTCAATTTCAAAACCGATAACTTCGTGGAAATAAAATTTGTTGCCAGTAAGTTTTGGCAACATATTTAAAGGCAGATAAATGGCATTACCCATAATAGCATCTGCATCTTCTTCGGTATTCATATCTTCAAAACGAATTCTAAGAAAATCGTTTTTGTGCAATGAACTTTTTTCAATAAAAAAAGGAACCAAGTGTTTATTGCATTCAATAAACACTGATTCCAGATTTTCGTATAACTCAGGTTCGTCCGTGTCTAAATAGGCAAGAACTTCACCTTTGAAACTAAATTTTTTAGCGATTTTACCTAAATAAAAACATTCTTCTTTACGCATTCTCGCTAAGTAAAATTATGCTTCAGTTGTTTCGTTATTTTCTTCAGCAGCAGGAGCTTCTTCAGTTGTAGCTTCTGCTTCAACTTCAGCAACTTCTTCTTCTTCAACTGCAGGAGTTGCAGCAGCGATAGCATCAGCTTCAGCCTGAGCTGCAGCAGCTAAACGTTTAGCATTAACTTCTTGTTCTGCTTTAAAAGCTTTAGCTCTAGCATCAGCTTGCGCTTTTGTTAAACCGTCTTTTTTAGCATCAACTTTTCCAGCTTTAGCTTCTAACCATGCAGTTAATTTAGCATCAGCTTGTTCTTGAGTTAAAGCACCTTTACGAATACCTCCTTCAAGGTGGTGTTTCAATAAAGCACCTTTGTAAGAAAGAATTGCTCTAGCAGTATCAGTTGGTTGTGCACCATTGTGTAACCATTTAACTGCACTATCAAGGTTTAAGTCGATAGTTGCTGGGTTTGTGTTTGGATTGTAAGTACCGATTTTCTCTAAGTATTTACCATCTCTTTTTGAGCGTGCATCTGCAGCTACAACCCAGTAAAAAGGTTTTCCTTTTTTACCGTGTCTTTGTAATCTAATTTTTACTGACATAATCTTATGATTAAATTTTGAGGTACTCGACCTCTGTTAATTAAGGGCGCAAAGATATAATTTTTTTATGAATTATGCGTTCCAAATAATATTAAATCTATTTGAGGTGAATTTTCATCATTTTTTTATTGTTTTTAAGTCGAAATTTTAATTATTTATCTCAAATAAGGTACTTTTGCATCAAATTCATGCTATATGAAAAAATACTTTTATTTTTTATCACTGCTTTTTATCATTACATCTTGTACTGAAGATGTGAAATTTAATAATCCAGCCTTTCAAACTTTAAAAGATAATGTCTTTTGGAGAGCACAAACTTATAAGGCATATTTAACTACAAATGGCAATTTACTTATTGAAGGTTCTTTAGGATTTGAAAAGATAACCTTGCAAATGGTTTCTCCGGCACAACAGACTTACGTTCTTGGTGTTGATGATGTTACCAAGGGATCCTATTCTAACACGCTGCCTGGACAAACAGCTTCTTTTACTACAGGAACAAATAAAGGGAGTGGGCAGATTATAGTTACAGATTATAATATCGAAACCAATACTGTTTCAGGTACATTTAAATTTAATGCTGTCAATGAAGATGCGACAGATACTGAAAATCCAAAGATTACTTTTACAGAAGGTGTTTTTTATAAAGTTCCAGTAACGCCTACATTAGAATATTAATTCTTTTTATTGTTTATTATTGTCCGGTTTTAGCAGATTCATTTTTCTTAAATCAAAATAAAAACATAAATAAGCTAATATATAGTAGATTAGAGAAAAATAAGATTACATTTGCTACATTATTATAAATAAGTACATATGAACATTTTTGTTGGAAGCCTTCCATTCAGTATTGAGGAAGCAGATTTAAGAGAGTCTTTCGAGGCTTACGGAGCAGTAGATTCAGTTAAAATTATTACAGATAAATTTACTGGAAGAAGCAAAGGTTTTGGTTTTGTTGAGATGCCAAACGATGCTGAAGCTCAAAAAGCAATTGATGAATTGAACGGAGCTACTGTTCAAGGTCGTGCAATTGTAGTTAATAAATCTGAACCGAAACCTGAAGGTGAAAGAAGAAGCTTTAACAATAACAGCCGTGGTGGAGATTCACGCGGAGGTTATGGTGGAGGAAACAGCCGTGGTGGAAATGACCGTGGTGGTAACAGAGGAGGATATTAATATTTTTTTCTAAATATATAAAAGGGATCAACGAAAGTTGATCCCTTTTTTTTTTGTTTCAAGTTTCAGGTTTATTTTGTTTCAAGTTTCAAGTTGGAAAACCTGAAACCTGAAACTTGAAACAAAAATAACTATAAGTTAGCAACAAGCCAGTCTCCAACTTCGCTGGTTTTGTATGCTTTAGATCCTTTTGGAGCTAAATCTTCAGTGACAATTCCTTGTTCTAATGATTGGTTTACAACTGCTCTAATCGCTTCAGCTTCGTCTTTTAATCCAAAAGCATCTTCGAACATCATAGCTGCTGATAAAATAGTCGCTAACGGATTAGCGATATTTAATCCAGTTGCCTGAGGATAAGATCCGTGGATTGGTTCGTATAAAGAAGTATGTTCTCCAACAGAAGCAGACGGCATTAATCCCATAGAACCTGAAATTACAGAAGCTTCGTCAGTTAAAATATCTCCGAATAAATTCTCTGTAATCAAAACGTCGTAAGAGTTTGGCCATTGAACCAGGCGCATTGCAACAGCATCTACAAATTCGTAAGAAACAGTAACTTCAGGATAATCTTTTTCCATTGCCTGAACTGTTTCTCTCCATAAACGTGAAGTTTCTAGAACATTTGCTTTATCAACACAGCAAAGTTTTTTGCTTCTTGTCATGGCTAATTCGAAACCTTTTTTAGCCAAACGCTGCACTTCGGCTCTTGTGTAAACACAATTATCAAAAGCAGTTTCTCCGCCGTCTCTTCTTCCTTTTTCTCCAAAGTAAATTCCGCCGGTTAATTCTCTTAAGAAAACCAAATCAGTTCCTTCAATTCTTTCTCTTTTTAAAGGAGAGTTATCGATTAAAGAAGGGAAAGTAAAAGTTGGACGAACATTCGCGAAAAGTCCTAATTTTTTACGCATCAATAATAAACCTTGCTCAGGACGAACTGGCGCGCTCGGATCGTTATCGTATTTTGGATGGCCAATTGCTCCAAATAAAACAGCATCTGCTTTCATGCAAATTTCGTGTGTTTCATCTGGATAAGGAACTCCAACAGCATCAATTGCGCAAGCACCTGTAAGTGCTGGTGTCCAAGTTATTTCGTGATTGAATTTTTTTGCAATAGCATCAGATACTTTTACAGCTTCATTTATTACTTCTGGTCCGATTCCGTCTCCGGCTAAAAGGGCTATGTTTAATTTCATTTTTTTAAGGTTCTAAGATTCTGAGTTACTAAGGTTCTAAGTTTTTCTTAGTAGTCGTAATTCTAATTTATAATTTTTTTTAAGGTTCTAAGGTTCTGAGTTGCTAAGGCTTTAAGTTTTTTTCTTAGTAGGCTTAGTAACTGGATGTTTTTTTAAGCTTCTGAGCCGTTAAGATCCTGAGTTCAAAGAAAAAATCTTAGAACCTTAGGATCTTAGCAACTTAGCATCTTAGGCAATCACGTTAAGCATTTTTTGCGTTGCGATAATCGCAGCAACGGTTTGATCTGAATCTAATCCGCGGGTTTTAAATTCTTTTCCGTTGTTTACCCAGGTTATGATTGTTTCGCACAAAGCGTCAGAACTGCTTCCTGGCGGAATACGAACGGCATAATCAATCAATTTTGGAAGGGTTAACTTTTTGCTTTTATAAATTTTTGATAAGGCATTCATAAAAGCATCAAACTGACCATCTCCTTGCGCATGTTCTTCTATAATTTCTCCATCAAGATTTAAACTTAATGTTGTTGATGGGCGCGTTCCTTTGGAATGAATTAAGATATAAGACTTGATTGTGATTTTATCTTGATAGGTATGACTGTCCAAAACATCTGAAATGATGTACGGAAGATCTTCTTTAGTAACTGTTTCTTTTTTATCGCCTAATTCGATTATTCTTTGGGTAACCAATTTCAAATCTTCGGGGTTTAATTTCAAACCTAATTCCTGAAGATTTTTTTCGATATTGGCTTTTCCTGACGTTTTTCCTAAAGCGTATTTTCTTTTTCTTCCAAAACGCTCCGGGAGCAAATCATTAAAATATAAATTGTTTTTGTTGTCGCCATCGGCATGAATTCCGGCAGTTTGCGTAAAAACATTATCGCCCACAATGGGTTTGTTGGCTGGAATTCTATAACCGGTAAAAGTTTCAACAAGTTTGCTTACAGTATATAATGAAGTTTCTTTGATGTTGATGCTAACTTCTGGCAAATAATCGTTTATTACCGCAACTGTACTTTCGAGCGGCGCATTTCCGGCGCGTTCTCCCATTCCGTTTACGGTTACGTGAAGTCCGTTTATGCCAGCTTTTACGGCTTCCATGACGTTGGCAACACTTAAATCGTAGTCGTTATGAGCGTGAAAATCAAAATGAATCTCAGGATATTTTGTTCTGATTTTAGAAATAAATTCAAAAGCTTGAGACGGAATTAAAACACCTAAAGTATCAGGAAGTAAAATTCTTTTAACAGGCTGTGTTGCTAAAAAGTCTAGAAATTGAAAAACATAATCTTGTGAATTTCGCATTCCGTTGCTCCAATCTTCTAAATAAACATTGGTTTCAATATTATTTTCTTTCGCTAAGGCGATAATCTCAGCGATTTCAGAAAAGTGTTGTTCCGGAGTTTTTTTTAATTGATGCGTTAAGTGATTCATTGAACCTTTGGTCAATAAATTCTGCACTTTAGCACCGGCTTTTTTCATCCATTCAATGGAAACTCCTCCATCTACAAACGAAAGAACTTCAATTCTGTTTATGTATCCTCGTTCTTCGGCCCATGAAGTAATGCCTTTAACGGCTTGAAATTCGCCTTCGCTCACGCGTGCCGAAGCAATTTCGATTCTATCAATATTTAATTCTTCCAACAACAATTGTGCAATGGTTAGTTTTTCTGCAGCAGAAAAAGATACTCCCGAGGTTTGTTCACCATCACGAAGCGTCGTATCCATTATTTCAATTTTTCTTTTTTCCATATTGATATTCTAATTTCCTTTTGGAAGTAAATTTTAGTTGTGTTGCTTGCTTAACTTATAAAGACCCGACAGGTTTCAAAAACCTGTCGGGTCTCAAAGGACTGAACCTGATTTTTTAGTACGGAAGTTTATCGGCGAAAGCCACAATATCTTCTTTAATATTTTGTAGATAATCAATGTCGTCAAAACCATTGATCATGTTGTTCTTTTTGTAGCCATTAATCGCAAACGATTCTTGCTGGCCAGTTGCCAATAAAGTAATGGTTTGGTTTGGCAGGTTGATTTCTAATTGCGTATTAGGATCAGCTTCGATTGCTTTAAAAATAGTATCAGCAAATTCTGGGCTTACCTGAACTGGCAAGACACCAATATTTAAACAATTTCCTTTAAAGATGTCTGCAAAGAAACTTGAAACTACAGCTCTAAAACCGTAATCATAAACTGCCCATGCAGCGTGTTCTCTTGAAGATCCAGATCCGAAGTTTTTTCCTCCAACCAAAATTTTTCCGCTGTAAGTTGAATCGTTTAAAACGAAATCTGCTTTTGGAGTATCATCTCCATTATATCTCCAGTCTCTAAAAAGGTTGTCTCCAAAACCTTCACGTTTTGTAGCTTTCAGGAAACGAGCCGGAATAATTTGATCTGTATCTACGTTCTCAATTGGCAGTGGCACTGCACTGCTGGTAAGTATATTAAATTTATCGTATGCCATTTGATTTTTGATTTTAGATTAACGATTTCTGATTTTAGATTTATTACTAGAACGTAAAATTGTAATCGTTAAATTTTTTTGTAAAATGTAAATTGAAATTTTAGAAGATTTTTTAATGAAGTGTGCCGAAATCTTAAATTAGAAATCGTTAATCTTCATTCTAAATCTTTAAAAAAGCTCTCTTGGATCTGTTAGTTTTCCTGTAACAGCAGCAGCGGCAGCCATAATTGGACTTGCAAGAAGCGTTCTTGATCCAGGACCTTGACGGCCTTCGAAGTTTCTGTTTGAAGTACTTACAGCATACTTTCCAGCAGGAACTTTGTCATCGTTCATTGCTAGACATGCTGAACAGCCCGGCTGACGTAATACAAAACCAGCTTCTGTCAAAATATCTAAAATACCTTCTTCTTTAATTTGAGCTTCAACAACGTGAGAACCCGGAACTAACCAAGCGGTAACATTATCTGCTTTTTTTCTTCCTTTTACAATTTCGGCGAAAGCTCTAAAATCTTCAATACGTCCGTTTGTACAGCTTCCTAAGAAAACATAATCAATTGGTTTTCCAATCATCACATCGTCTTCGTGAAAGCCCATATAAGCTAAAGATTTTTTATAGGTTTCCTCACCGCCTTCAACCTGGTTGGCATTCGGAATATGTTTTGAGATACCAATTCCCATTCCTGGGTTTGTACCATAAGTAATCATTGGTTCGATATCTGAGGCTTTGATGTTTAATTCAGCATCAAACACAGCATCAGCATCCGTTTTAAGAGTTTTCCAGTATTCAACAGCTTTTGTCCAAGCTTCACCTTTTGGAGCGTATAATCTTCCTTCAAGGAAATCGAAAGTAGTTTGGTCAGGAGCAATCATTCCTCCACGAGCACCCATTTCGATACTTAGGTTACAAACTGTCATACGGCCTTCCATAGTCATGTTTTCAAAGACATCACCAGCATATTCAACAAAATAACCTGTTCCTCCAGAAGTAGTTAATTGAGCAATAATATAAAGAGCAACGTCTTTCGGACCAACACCTTTGCTTAACTGACCGTTTACGTTAATACGCATTTTCTTTGGTTTAGGCTGCATAATACATTGAGTAGAAAGTACCATTTCAACCTCAGAAGTTCCGATACCAAAAGCAATGGCTCCAAAAGCGCCGTGAGTAGATGTATGCGAATCACCGCAAACAATAGTAGCACCTGGCAAAGTAATTCCGTTTTCAGGGCCCACTACGTGTACAATTCCATTTTTAATGTGACCTAATCCCCAGTGCGAAATTCCGTATTCGTTTGCATTGTCTTCAAGTGCTTGAAGCTGATTTGCTGATAAAGGATCCTGAACTGGTAAATGTTGGTTTATGGTTGGTGTATTGTGATCTGCAGTTGCAAAAGTACGCTCTGGGTATAAAACCTTTACGTTTCTGGCTTTTAATCCTAAAAAAGCAACAGGACTTGTAACTTCGTGAATGAAATGGCGGTCAATAAAAAACACATCTGGTCCATCTTCAATTTTACGCACTACATGTGAATCCCATACTTTGTCAAATAATGTCTTACTCATTTTTATTTTTTTTAATTGTAATTTCTATAATCACAGCATTTTCCTGTTCATTATAATAGCAAAACAAAAGTAAAAAAAGATACAAGGGCGTCAATTTCAATATTTCATTATATACGATACCCAAAACAGAATACAAATTGAGATTAGCATTTATACTTTCAGTTTCGGTCGAAAAATGAATAGAAAATTGATTTTGTTTTTGTTTTTCCACTTAAACTTTTATTACTTATTTTTTGTTTTAATAATTTACGAATTTCTTTTAAAATCGACTAAAAACTTATTATTTTCTTTTAAATGATATAAGTAAACATGTAAAAGTTATAATAAATGTCAAATTGATTTCTTTTTCCAAACTGTAGTTTTTTAATTTTTTAATGCATTTATAGCCGTTTTTTATCTGTTATTTAGATTCAATAAATTGTCTAAATACTACGACATCCAAAGAAATGAATTTTATCAAATTTTATGAATTTTAAGAGAAAAACTGATTACTTGATAAGAATGTCTTTTTAAGAAATTATCCATTTTCTTTCTCCAAAAAAAGCTTAAATTTGAACTTCCTCCATTTTTTATTTTTAGCTTTTTCATAGTTCATATAATCAAGGATTTACACTGGAAAAGTTTTGAAATTTGGAGCTTAATTTTTGTATTTTAAAGCTATGTATTTAATATTCGATACCGAAACAACCGGATTACCAAAACGTTGGGATGCGCCAATTACAGATTCTGATAACTGGCCTCGCTGTATTCAGATCGCATGGCAGCTTCATGACGAAATGGGGCAATTGATCGAACATCAGGATTATTTGGTAAAACCAGACGGATTTAATATTCCATATGATGCCGAACGTATTCACGGAATTTCGACTGAATTGGCGGAAGCCGATGGAATAACGCTGGCCGAAGTTTTGGAGAAATTCAATATCGCTTTAAGCAAAACCAAATTTATTGTGGGTCAGAATTTAGGTTTTGACGTTAATATTATGGGGGCCGAATTTCATAGACTGGGAGTCGATTCTCCTATGAGCGCAATGCCAGTTTTAGATACTTGTACGGAAGTTACAGCTTCATTATTACAGCTTCCTGGAGGTCGTGGAGGACGCTATAAATTGCCAACTTTAACAGAATTACACGAATATCTTTTCAATAAACCTTTCGCAGAAGCACACAACGCAACTGCCGACGTTGAAGCAACTACACGTTGTTTTTTAGAATTAATTAGACGAGAAGTTTTTACCAAAGAAGAACTAGATGTCCCGAAGGATTATTTTAAAGAATTCCAAGAAAGAAATCCACAGGAATTTCCTTTAATTGGTTTAAAACATATCAATTTAAAAGCGGCTTCTGATAAAATCAGAGAGCAATTAAAAGCTTTAGAATCTGTAGACAAACAAACTGGTGTTTCAGATTCTGAAAGAGCTGATTTTAAAGCTGCAAAATACGCGCATTTGCACAATCATACGCAGTTTTCGGTGTTGCAATCGACTATCGGAATTGGAAATATTGTAGCCGCTACAGCCAAAAATGGAATGCCGGCTGTTGCCATGACCGATACCGGAAATATGATGGGTGCATTTCACTTTGTGAGTGCGGTAATGAATCATAACAAGGCGGCTTCTGCCAAAAATAAAACTTTAGTTGAAGCTGGTGAAGAACCAACAGAAACGGAGATAAAGCCAATTGTTGGGTGCGAATTTAATGTCTGCGATAATCACTTGGATAAAAGCAAAAAAGACAACGGAAATCAAGTGGTTTTGCTGGCCAAAAATAAAAATGGTTATCACAACTTGGCTAAAATGTCGTCGATCGCTTTTACAGACGGATTTTATTATGTTCCGAGAATTGACCGAACTATTATCGAAAAATACAAAGAAGATATCATGGTTTTGTCTGGGAATTTATATGGGGAAATTCAGAGTAAAATCCTAAATATTGGAGAAAACCAAGCAGAGGAAGCGGTAATTTGGTGGAAAGAACAATTTGGCGATGATTTTTATCTTGAAGTGATGCGTCACAATCAGGAAGATGAAAATCGTGTCAACAAAACCTTGATCGAATTTTCGCAAAAACACAATGTCAAATTAATTGCAACAAATAATACCTATTATTTAAATAAAGAAGATGCCAATGCCCACGATATTTTACTTTGTGTAAAAGACGGTGAAAAGCAGGCAACGCCTATTGGACGCGGACGCGGTTATCGCTACGGACTTCCAAATCAGGAATATTATTATAAGTCTTCAGAAGAGATGAAAAAACTCTTTTCTGATTTGCCGGAAGCTATTATTAATATCCAGGAAATTGTTGATAAGGTAGAGACTTACTCTCTTTATCGTGATGTATTGCTTCCTAAATTTGATATTCCAGAAGAGTTTTTTGTACCCGAAGATGAAGTTGATGGAGGCGTAAGAGGTGAAAATAAATACTTGCGCCATTTGACAATGGTTGGAGCAAAAAAGAGATATGGCGAAATTACAGAAGCGATTCAAGAACGTTTGGATTTTGAGCTGTTAACAATCTCGAATTCGGGATATCCAGGATACTTTTTGATTGTTCAGGATTTCATTGCCGAAGCCAGAAATATGGATGTTTCTGTTGGTCCTGGCCGTGGATCTGCAGCGGGTTCTGCCGTTGCATATTGCCTCGGAATTACAAATATTGACCCGATTAAATACGATTTGCTTTTTGAGCGTTTCTTAAATCCGGATCGTGTATCGATGCCCGATATTGATATTGATTTTGATGACGAGGGCCGTGGCCGTGTTATGGATTATGTAATCAATAAATACGGAAAAAATCAGGTTGCACAGATTATTACTTATGGTAAAATGGCAACCAAATCAGCGATTCGTGATACGGCTCGTGTATTGGATTTGCCTTTATTTGAAGCTGATAGAATTGCAAAACTGATTCCAGCAATGATGCCATCGAAATGGAATTTGGCTCGTTTTATTTCTGAAAACGAAGATGATATTAAAAAAGCCCTTCGTTCTGATGAATTTGATAATGTAAAAGAGTTAATCGCCATTGCCAATGAAGATGATTTGGCTGGAGAAACGATTCAACAAGCAAAAATCCTTGAAGGATCGATGCGAAATACCGGAATTCACGCCTGTGGTGTAATCATTACGCCATCTGATATTACGAATTTCGTTCCCGTTACCACTGCAAAAGACTCTGATTTATATGTAACGCAGTTTGATAACTCGGTTGCCGAAAGTGCGGGATTGCTTAAAATGGACTTCTTGGGTCTAAAGACCCTTACGCTGATAAAAGATACGGTTAAACTGGTAAAATACAGAACCAACATTGATTTGGATCCCGATACTTTCCCGATTGATGATGAAGAAACGTACGCGCTTTTTCAAAGAGGAGAAACGGTTGGAATATTCCAATACGAGTCGCCGGGAATGCAGAAATACATGAAAGATCTAAAGCCAACTGTTTTTGGAGATTTAATTGCCATGAATGCCTTGTATCGTCCAGGACCTTTAGAATATATTCCATCTTTCGTTCGAAGAAAAAATGGAGAAGAGGAAATTAAATACGATTTAGATGCCTGCGAAGAATATCTTGGAGAAACCTACGGAATTACCGTTTACCAAGAACAGGTAATGCTTTTGTCGCAATCGCTGGCAGACTTTACAAAAGGTGAGGCCGACGTTTTGCGTAAAGCAATGGGTAAAAAACAAAAAGATGTTCTAGATAAAATGAAACCTAAATTCGTTGAACAAGCAGCGAAAAAAGGGCATGATGCCAAAATTCTAGAGAAAATCTGGAAAGACTGGGAAGCTTTTGCGAGTTACGCCTTCAACAAATCGCACTCAACATGTTATGCCTGGATTGCATATCAAACAGCTTATCTAAAAGCACATTACCCTGCTGAATATATGGCTGCGGTTCTTTCAAATAATATGAATGATATCAAACAAGTGTCATTTTTCATGGAAGAATGTAAACGCATGGGATTACAGGTGTTAGGACCTTGTGTAAATGAGTCTTACTATAAATTTACGGTAAATGATGAATATGCTGTTCGTTTTGGAATGGGAGCGATTAAAGGAGTTGGTTCTGGAGCAGTTGAAACAATTGTAGCAAACAGAAAAGACGGAAGGTATAAATCGATTTTTGATTTAGCAAAACGAATTGATCTTCGCGCAGCCAATAAGAAAGCAATTGAGAATCTTGCATTGGCAGGAGGTTTTGATTCGTTTGAAGGAACTACAAGAGCACAATATTTTCATGATGACGGCGACGGAATCACTTTTTATGAAAAAGCAATGCGCTATGGGTCGAAGTTTCAGGAAAATGAAAATTCATCGCAGGTAAGTTTGTTTGGTGAAGCCAGTGAAGTGCAAATAGCGGAGCCTGTGGTGCCTCCTTGCGAAGACTGGAGCACAATGGAGAAATTAGCCAAAGAAAAAGAAGTTGTGGGAATTTATATTTCTGGACATCCTCTTGATGATTTTAGATTTGAGATGAAATACTTCTGTAATGCTCGTTTAGAAGCTTTAAAAAGCATGAATGAATATGTAGGTAAAAATCTAAATTTTGCGGGTATCATTAATAACGTACAGCATCGTGTCGCTAAAAATGGAAAAGGCTGGGCAGTATTTAATCTAGAAGGTTATGACGAAAGTTTTGAGTTTAAAATTTTTGGTGAAGAATACTTAAAATTCCGTCATTTCTTAATTCAGAATAATTTTGCATATCTAAAAATATTGATAAAAGACGGATGGGTAAATCATGATACAGGCAAAAAATCAGAACCAAGAATGCAGTTTGTTGAGATAAGACAATTGCAGGATATTCTAGAGGCGTTTGCTAAAAAACTTGTTTTGCTGTTAAATATAAAAGATTTACAGACTGAGTTTATTCATCAGTTAAGTCATTTGTTTAATGCGAATAAAGGCGATAATTCTGTGACTTTTGAAATAATGGAATTAGAAAAAATAAAACGTTTAGTTGAGGTCGAAACCAATACTGAATTTGAAGAAACCGAAGATGCAGTTTTTGCTGATGAAAATGAAGATTCTGATGTGCCATTAGAAGATACTAAAATTCAGGAAGTAACTGAGGTCGAGGAAATAAAAGTTGTAACTAAATTAACGATGCCAAGCCGTAGGCTAAAAGTCAAAATTTCGACAGAACTATTGCAGGAATTAGAAAAAATGCAGGTTAATTTTAAGTTGAACTAAATTTTAACAGTTAAAATTTAATATTATATGAATTTTTTATGTTAAAAATATGCATGCATAATAGTTTTTTAGTAATATTGTCCGAAATTACAACGATTTCGTTCCAAGTCTAACCTTGCAATGCTTAACGTTATGTTAAAATATTTTAAGTTTGCATAAATTAATTAAATCAGAATTATGAAAAAGAACCTATTTTTATTAGGATTATTAGTTTGCTCTATGGCCACAATGGCGCAAACAGAAAAAGCAGATAAACCAGAAAGCTGGTATTTTAAATTAGCTGGATCTTATTTTAATCAAACAGCTTCAACAGAATTTCCAGTAGTTGGAGGTCAATTGCCAAACAGAGATGTTTATGCAGGTACATTAACTGCTAATAAATTAATTTCAAGAGAAAGTGTTACAGGTTCTTTTGGACAAGGTTTCAGAAGCGGTATTACAGCTGGTTACCGTTTTTCTACACGTTTAGGAGTTGAGATGTCTGCTAATTACTATGTAAGTAATGAAAAAACGATGGCTCAAACAACAAATAGGCTTGCTTCTTATAACCCACAGACAACTGTTGCTACTTATGTAAGCTTTACAGCTGAAGGAGAAATCAAAGCTTTTGATTTAGCACCAGCGATTGTAATGTTTTTAGGTGAAGCTCATGGTTTTGAACCATATACTAAAGTTGGAGTTATTGTTCCAATTCACGGTACATTAGACATTAAAACAAATAGAGATTATGTAAGTTTTGCAGGAGCTAACCAAGTTGCTGAAACTCAAGCTTATTCAAAAGATGTTGTAAAACCAAATGCAACAATAGGTTTTATGGCCGCTTTAGGTACATCTTATAAATTAGGAAAACACATCTCTGCTTTTGCTGAGTTAGAATACCGTAACTTTACTGTACACGGAAAAACTAAAGAAACTACTGAGTATACTGAAAATGGAGTTGATAAATTAAATACTACAACTTCTTTTAGAGCTGCTTCAACTGCTGCAACTCATACAAATTATGTTGATAAATTAGACGTTAATTCTAATAATGCTTTAACTAATCCAAATGGTGTAGATACTACAAAACCAATGGACGAATTAAGTTCTTATGTTGGAATTTCAGGTTTAGGTTTGACTTTAGGTCTTAAATACAGCCTATAATTCTAAAGAAATTTATAGTTTATATAAAAGAGGATATTCATTTCTGAATATCCTCTTTTTTGTTTTGTCATTTCGACGGAGGAGAAATCACACTCGAAACTCGACAGAGATTGGCGAATTTCTTTATGGAATTTCTTTTGTGATTTCTCCTCCGTCGAAATGACAAAAATGTGTAAAATTATTTATTTTGAATTTCTAAATTCCTTTAAAACTTCATCAATAACCCAAGTTGTTCTTGACGCTGAACTTCCTTTTGATGGAGAAGCACCTTCATTACCTAAAAGCTCTGAAACTACAGTTTCGATAAATGGCTGCTGAATATGAAGCGGATTTTCAATTGTTATGCTTTCTTTTTCTCCGTTTGTATATTGAATATGAATTGGATCATTTCCAAAAGTAGAAAAAGAGATTTTGCCTTTATCGCCTACAATTTCGGTATTGTCATATCGTTCAAAACTGGCGAAATTCCATAAACCAGTTCCGTGAATTCCATTTTCAAATAGAAAAGACATTGAAACAGCATCTTCTGCTGGATAAGCTTTTAATTGAGAACTCGCATGCCCTCGCACGGACTTAATAGGACCCAAAACAAAATCTAGAAAATCTAAAGTATGGCAAGCCAAATCAACAAAAATTCCTCCTCCTGAAATATGTGGCAAAACTGTCCAAGGCAAATTAATTTCGTCATCATAGCGTTCTTCAAACGGATGATATAAAACGCAATTTACGTGTCTAACAGTTCCAATTTTATTTTGATCGATTAGTTCCTTAATTTTTAAAAATCTTGGCAAGCTTCTTCTGTAATAGGCTACAAATAAAGGTACATTGTGTTCTTTGCAAACGCTGATCATTTCATTGCATTCTTCAAATGTCAAAGCCATTGGTTTTTCAACATAAACTGGTTTTCTGGCTTTAGCGCATAAAATGGTATATTCTTTATGAGAAGATGGAGGAGTGGCAATATAAACAGCATCTACTTCTGGATCATTAATTAAATCAATCGCATTCGAATACCATTTCGGAACATTATGACGTTTGGCATAATCTTCGGCTAAAGCTGCATCTCTTCGCATAACGGCAACTAATGCTGAATTTGGAGTTTTTTGAAAGGCAGGTCCGCTTTTAACTTCTGTTACATTCCCACAGCCTATAATTCCCCATTTTATAATTTTCATCGTTTGGTTTTTTAGTTTCTCAAATTTAAAAAACGTTTGCCATGAATTACACGAATTACAACGAATTTTCTTTTGAAACTGATTTTTAAAAAACGATTCACGAATTATTTTTTCACGCAGATTTAAAAAGATTTTAGCAGATGAAGCAGTCTTAATAAACGATCTGCTTAAATCTGCAAAATCTGCGTGAAACAAAAAGCCACGAATTCACAAAATTAATTCGTGAATTCGTGGCTAAAAATAAGTTAAGTGCTTAAAATTTTACTGTTTAGGTAAAGCTGTAAAGCCCATATTATAAAGTGTAAACGCTTGAACGTCTACATTTTCCTGAATTGAAGCTGCAACTGATTTTCCTGCTCCGTGTCCTGCTTTTACATCAATACGAATTAAAACTGGATTGTCGCCAGCTTGTTTTTCCTGCAATTCAGCAGCGAATTTAAAACTGTGAGCAGGAACCACACGGTCATCATGATCTCCTGTTGTTACCATTGTTGCAGGATATTTAATGCCTGCTTTTACATTTTGTACAGGAGAATATCCTTTAAGATATTCAAACATTTCTTTATTGTCCTGAGCTGTTCCGTAATCGTACGCCCAACCTGCACCGGCTGTAAAAGTATGGTAACGCAGCATGTCCATAACCCCAACAGCAGGTAATGCTACTTTCATTAAATCAGGACGCTGTGTCATTGTTGCACCCACTAATAAACCTCCGTTAGAACCGCCGCGAATCGCTAAAAAGTCTGATGAAGTATATTTTTGAGCAATCAGATATTCGCCTGCAGCAATAAAATCGTCAAATACATTTTGCTTTTGCAATTTCGTTCCGGCGTCATGCCATTTTTTCCCGTATTCACCGCCGCCTCTTAAATTAGCAACTGCGTAAACACCTCCATTTTCCATCCAAACTGCATTTGCGATACTGAAACTTGGTGTCAAACTAATGTTGAAGCCGCCATAACCGTAAAGGATTGTTGGGTTTTTACCGTTCAATTTTAATCCTTTTTTATACGTAATAATCATCGGGATTTTTGTTCCGTCTTTTGAAGTGTAGAATACTTGTTTTGATTCGTACTCTTCACTTTTGAAATCTACTTTAGGTTTTTGATAAATTGCTGATTTGCCAGATTTTGGTTCTAATGAATAAATCGTTCCTGGAGTTGTATAATTGGTAAAATTATAATATAAAGTTTTATCCAGTTTTTTTCCTCCAAATCCGCCTGCAGTTCCTACTGCCGGAAGTTTAATTTCACGAACTAATTTACCGCTATAATCGTATTGCTGTACAAACGAAACAGCATCTTTAGTATAATTAGCAAAAAAGAAACCTCCGCCTGTTGAAGGAGATAGAATATTTTGAGTTTCCTTAATGAAATCTTTCCAGTTTTCTGGTTTCGGATTGCTAAAATCAACCGTAACAACACGCTTGTTTGGCGCATTCAAATCGGTTTCAATAAACAATTTTGTTCCTTCGTTTTCGATAATAGAATTGTCGCTGTTAAAATTGTCAACAACCGTAATTATCGGACTATTTGGCACTTTTAAATCTTTAATATAAAGCTCATTTCCGTAAGTAGAATTCGAAGCAGAAATTACTAAATAATGATCGTCTTCAGTAACATAACCTCCAACATATCTTCGTTTTTGATCTGCTCCAAAAATAACTCTGTCTTCTTTTTGAGAAGTTCCCAGTTTGTGAAAGTATAATTTATGCTGATCTGTTTTTGCCGATAATTCGCTTCCTTTTGGTTTTTCATAACTCGAATAATAAAAGCCTTCATTTCCGTGCCAGGAAACACCGCTGAATTTTACATCAACTAAAGTATCTTCTAAAACTTTTTTAGAAAGAGCATCAATTATAATCACTTTTCTCCAGTCGCTTCCACCTTCAGAAATAGAATATGCAGCTTTGTTTCCGTCTTTAGAAAAATCTAAACCGCCTAGTGAAGTTGTTCCGTCTTTAGAAAAAGTATTTGGATCTAAGAAAACTTCTTCTTTCCCATCTTGTCCTTTTCTATAAACAACAGATTGATTTTGAAGTCCGTTATTTTTAGTATAATAAGTAAATTTTCCTTCTACAAACGGGGCACTTATTTTCTCGAAGTTCCAAAGTTGTTCCATGCGTTTTTTAAGTGCATCACGAAATGGAATTTTATCTAAATAACCGTAAGTAACTTGGTTCTCAGCTTTAACCCAAGCCCCAGTTTCAGCAGATTTATCGTCTTCAAGCCAACGATAGGGATCGCTTACTTTTGTGTCAAAATAAACATCAACAGTCTCGCCTTTTTTTGTTTCTGGATACTGAATTTTGTTTTGTCCAAATGAAATTCCTGCGGTTGTAATTGCCATTATTAGAAATGTTTTTTTCATAGTTTTTGTTTAACGGTTATAGCAAAAATACCACTTTTAGTTGAATATAAATTTACCGCAAAGCACGCAAAGTTTTTTAATTAAGCAGCCTTTATAAAAACACAAAGTTCGCAAAGCTGTGTGAAATAACTTTGCGAACCTTGCGGAATCTTAGCGTACTTTACGGTTAAAATTTTACAAGTTGAAATTCACACCTAAAACGATGTTTCTTCCAATGTTCGGGATGCCATCTGTTTTTAATCTTGAAAGGTGAGCAATGTAACTTTTATCGAATAAATTGTTTCCGTTTAAGTTTACATCAAAAGCAGTTTTTCCTAATTTTACAGTTCCTCCAAAACCTAAATTTACTAACGTATATCCTTTTGAAGCCGTTTCGAAACCGCTTACATTGTCTTGGCTAAAAGTCGAAGAAACGTTTAGGGAAGCATAACCTTCTTTAAACCAATCTTTGATGTTAAACTCCGTTCTTAAAGTGTTATTCCAGTTATTTGCCGGAATTAAAGGCAAATAATCATCGTTATCTTTTTTACCAGTTACAGTTTCAAAACTGGTTTCAAAATGAAGCCAATCTAAAGGATGCGGATGAAAGTGAAAACCAACTTCTCCACCATATAATTTTGCATTATCCTGAACATAAGCAAAAACGTCATTATCGTCACGAGTTTCTCCCGTTGGCGAAGTGTAGATATAATTGTTTACATGATTGTAAAATCCGTTTATAAAAAACTCAAAATGCGTGTTTTTGTATTCTAAATTCAAATCGGTTTGAACGTTTTGTTCTGTTTTTAAATCAGTATTTCCAATTTCATATCGATTTGTTCCTTCATGAACTCCGTTCGAAGTTAATTCGGCTAAATTTGGCGCTCTAAATCCAGTTGCCACATTCAAACGAAGTGTCAAGGGTTCAGCAAGTTTTGTTTTATAACCTAAAGAAGCATTAAAGCTGTCAAATGATTTGTTTAAAGGGAGAAAATAACCTTCTTCATCTACAATTCCGTGTGCTTCAGAAGTTATATTTCTATTGTCAAAACGCAATCCCGCTTGCAGAACACTGCTGTTCCATTCGTAATTTGCAGTTCCAAAAACACCAAAATCATTCGTTGTTGCATTCGGAATTAAATATTCTTCTCCGAAATTGCTATTAGTTTGATGCATTCCCTGAACGCCTAAAATTGTTTCAATTTTGCCCATTTTGGCGAAATGATATTTTGCGTTGTAATTGAAAGTATTCAATTTCATTCTTAAAGAGGCGTTGTTGCTGTCTTCAAACTCGCTTCTGTCATTGGCTATATATCCCAAATCAACATCTAATTTTGAGTTTTCAAAAAAGATCACATTGTTAAGACTTAATAAATGATTGAAAATTCCCTGTCTTGGAAACATCGTGTTTTTGCTGGAAGATTGTTCTGCAATTCCGTCTTCTGGAATTCCAATATCCAGTTTATTGTAATTGTATCTTAAAACACTTGAAAAACTAGAATTGCTGTATCCAATTCCGGTTTTAAAATCGGTTTCGTTATAACGTGAATTTGTCACGCGATCGCCATCAGCAATTTTATAATCAGAATGCGTGTTGAAACTGCCTCGCGCTAAAAATTTCCAATTATCCGTAGATGTTTTTAAGTCAATCGAAGAATTGCTTCCTTGTGTATTCGTAAAATATTTTTGACTGAAATTTGCTTTAAAAGTATTCGCATCAGCAAACTTTTCTGGATTGAAATACAAAACACCGCCCAAAGCATCAGATCCATAAAGTAAAGAAGCAGGACCTTTTATAACTTCAACACTTTCGATTCCGGCATCATTTAATCCTAAACCGTGCTCGTCTCCAAATTGTTGGTTTTCGATACGCACACCTTGAGAATAAACCAAAACACGATTCCCGCTAAGACCTCGGATTACTGGTTTTCCGATAGAAGTTCCGGTAGAAATTTGAGAAACTCCAGGAATAGTAGCCAAACCTTCAATCAAGGTTGAGGTTCCTTTTTGCTGTAATGTTTTGATGCTTTCGTGCTCGACTTTCATTACGTTTTGCGATTGCAGTTTGTTAAAAGGTGTTGAAACCACAACTTCATCCATTTCAAAAACAGATTCTGAAAGCATTGCATCTAAAGTGTTTTCTTTTAATAATTTAAAAATAGTTTTATTCTGAGTGGTATATCCAACGAAGGTAAAAGCAAGGCGAAAACTTCCGTTTGGAAGATTCGTAAATTCGTATTTTCCGTTTGCGTCGGTTGTTGTTCCTTTATGTAATTCTGGCGCATAAACAGAAACGCCTGGCAAAGGCTGGTTTTGAAGATCGGTTACAGTTCCTGAAACAGAATTTTGGGCTGAAAGCAGACTTGAAAACCCTAAAATAAGGGCTAGTATTATTTTTTTCATTTGAAAATGATGCTATAGTTAATTGATTTTTTCTTCAAAACAAAAACTAAAAAACTAACAAAGCCTTCCGATCTTGTTGTTCAAGATGGAAAAACAGACTAATTTTCTGAATTAGATTTGAATGATTTTGATTTTCGAGTAATTCGAAATTTAAGAAACTATAGCAGCTGGTGGTCCGCGCAATAAATAGGCGCTTCCAGAAAATGACTTGATGTTTTCTGAAAAAGCAATGAAATATGGAATTTCACTATGAAAAGTATAAAATTGAAAAGAAAAATTCTCAGGAACAATATAACTTCCAAAGACAAAATTACAAACGTAACAAAGATCATAATTATGATGCTGATGCGTTATTTCACCGCTCGGATCATTATAATCGTGATGACATTGTTTTTCTGAAAGCTGTTTTACAATGTGCTCATAACTGTGTATCGACTGAAACAATATTGAGAACAATACCGTTACGGCCAGAGAAACACTTATTATGAGTTGCTTTCTTTTCATACTTGACAAAGGTATAAAAGAGCAATGAAAAATTGATTCATTTTTTTGATTCTGTTGCAGATTTCTTGAAAAAAATGCAACGAATGCTTTTATTCGTCATGAAAAACAGAATAATTACTTTCAAATCTAATCTTGAACTGGCATTATATTATATTTGTAAGTGAAATAAATCAACTCCAAAAAACGTTTACTTGAAAACCTCCTTAAAACCAAAATACGATATGCGATTACTTTTTAGTTGTTTGTTTTTAGTTTCGTTTTTTAATGTGTTCGCACAAGAAGAAACAAAACCTAAAATAGAACCGATTGTAAAAATCGATTCGTTATATCGTGAAGATCAATTTTATTTTACGGTTACCTATAATCTTTTGGCTCAGATTCCTAAAGGACTTAAACAAGATAAATTTTCTGCAGGACTTTCTGCAGGTTTTCTTCGCGATATGCCAATCAATAAAAAAAGAACAGTTGCTGTTGCTACAGGTTTGGGATTAAGCTATCAGAATTTCTTTCAAAATATTACTATTTCTAAAGATCAAGCGGGAGCCATAATTTATGGTGTAAACGATTATAACGAGTTTGTCTCGAATAAATACAGGCAATATTTAGTAGATGTGCCAATTGAGTTTAGATGGAGAAATTCTACTTTTGACAGTTATAAATTCTGGAGAATCTATGGTGGTGTAAAACTAAGTTATGTGATTTCAAGCAAATCTCTTTTGAATGATGGCGAGACAACATACAAAATTGTAAATAACCCAGACATCAATAAATTTCAATACGGTGCTTATATTTCAGCAGGTTATAATACCTGGAATGTGTATATGTATTATGGTTTGAATCCGTTGTTTAAGGATGTAAAAACAGTTTCTGGAGAAAAATTAGATGTGACTACAATGAATATCGGATTGATTTTTTACATTTTATAACCACAAATACAAAAACAGCACTTGCGGCAGAACGCCAATTAATAAGCCAAGCATGATTTCTTTTGCAGTATGAGCATTCATTTCTAATCGAGATGAAGCCACGACACCCGTCATTAAAATTAAAAATGCCGGCCAATACGGATTTTTCATTTGTAAATGAACATTTAATCCAATTACAAAAATGGCAAAACTACTGATTGCCAACATATGAAGACTTGCTTTTATCTTAAATAAAGAACAGATCAAAGCTAAAATTGTACTGAATAAAGCTCCTAAAAAGAAAAAATGCAGTTCAGGATAGCGGCTAATTATAATGCTTCTTTTTACCAATAAAATATATAAAAAACACTGCAAAATGAGCGGGATTTTTCGTTGAGAAGTTTCCGGAACCATTACAGAACTTAAATGCCCAGTAGATTTTAGCAAAAGAAAAAACAGCACCGGAACTAAAATCGTAATAATCAGAATTTGAAATAAAACAAAGTATTTTTCTTGATTGGTAAAAACATCTTCTTTAACAAAAAGATAAAATAAAGTGGCATACATCGAGATAAAAATCGGATGCAGGATATAGGAGAATAAGGGAAGTATTTTTTTCAAAACGCTTTATTTTGTGGTATTCAACAAATATAATGAATTATTTTTTTGCCACGAATTTCAGTTTTCTTGGCACAAATTAATTTTTTTTTTAATCTGTAAGAACCGTTTAATTGAGGACAAATATTTTTGAGTTCAATCTATAATGAATAAAAATTAATTAGTGAAAATTTGTGCAATTCTTGGCAAACCTTTTTTTAAATTTGACAAAAAGAAATTCTAAATGAGCATAAATTTAAAAAGCCTTATCTCGGTTCTTAATGCCGAATGGATTGGCTCTAACACTGATATTTTTGTAGATCATATTTCGATCGACAGCCGTTCATTGCAAAACGGATCAAAAACTTTGTTTATTGCCCTGTCTGGTGTTAATAATGATGCTCATTTGTATATTGATGAACTGATTGAAAAAGGAGTTCAAAACTTTGTCGTTCAATACATTCCTGAAAATGCTAAGGGAAAAGCTAATTTTTTAGTCGTTAAAAACACTTTGAATGCCTTGCAGCAATTTGCTAGCTATTATCGTAATTTATTCGATTTTCCTATCATCGGCTTGACCGGAAGCAATGGCAAAACGATTGTAAAAGAATGGCTTAACTTTTTGCTGAGCCCGGATTATAATATTATCAGAAGTCCAAAAAGTTATAACTCTCAAGTGGGAGTACCATTATCTGTAATTGCAATAAATGAAAAACATAATTTAGGAATTTTTGAGGCTGGAATTTCGACGGTTAATGAAATGGACAAGCTTGAAAAAATCATAAAACCTACCATAGGCGTGCTTACTAACATTGGAAGTGCACATGACGAAGGGTTTTTAAATTTAGTACAAAAGATTGATGAAAAATTACTTTTGTTTAAAGATTGCCCGATAATTATCTATCAAAAAAACGAAGTTGTCAACTCCTGTTTGTCTCAGTTTACAGCAGAATATATGATGCATCCGCGCAAACTTTTTTCATGGAGTTTTACAGATGAATCTGCAGATGTTTTTATTCTGAATAAAGAAACTAAAAATGAAACAACGACTATTCAATATCAATATAAAGAGGAGATTTTTAGTTTAGAAATTCCGTTTAGCGATTCGGCTTCGGTAGAAAATGCTATTTCGTGTTTGATGGTTTTGCTTCATTTTAAATATGATTTTGCGACGATTCAAAATCGTGTACAAATGTTGTATCCGGTACAAATGCGTTTAGAAGTGAAGAACGGAATCAACAATTGCAGTATTATTGATGACAGTTACAGTTCTGATTTTCAATCACTTAAAATTGCTCTGGATTTTCTGGAAAGCCAGCAGAAAAAGAATGCCACTAAAACCGTGATTTTGTCGGATATTTTTCAGAGTGGCTTTTCAAATGAAGAATTGTATTCTAAGGTGGCACAGTTAATTTCTGATAATAAAATAAACCGCATAATAGGTATTGGAGCTACTATTTCTTCTTTCAAAGCTAAATTTTCGAACAGTATAATGTTTCAGAATACTGCCGAATTTATAAGCCAAATAGAAAGCTTAAATTTTAATAATGAGACAATTTTGATAAAAGGAGCAAGGTCATTTCAGTTTGAAGAAATTGTTGCTTTGCTTGAAGAAAAAACACATGAAACCGTTCTCGAAATCAACTTAGATTCTATAAGTCATAACTTAAATTACTACAAATCAAAATTGGCCAATGATGTGAAAATCATGGTTATGGTGAAAGCTTTTGGATATGGAAATGGAGGTTTGGAAATTGCAAAATTACTCGAACATCATAAAGTAGATTATTTGGGTGTGGCTTTCGCCGATGAAGGAATCTCGCTGAAAAATGGCGGAATAAAATTGCCTATTATGGTGCTGAATCCAGAATCGACAAGTTTTCCTTCTATTATTCAATACCAATTAGAACCGGAAATTTACAGTATAAAAGGATTAAATGCCTTTTTGAAAATTGCTAGAGAAAAGAATCTGAAAGATTTTCCGATTCATATTAAACTTGATACCGGAATGCATCGTTTGGGTTTTGAAGAAAATACAATTGAAGAATTAATTAAAACTTTAAGAGACAATACGACGGTTAAGGTAAAAAGTGTTTTGTCGCATTTGGCTACAAGTGATGATTTGAATCATTATGATTTTGTAATTTCTCAGATTAATCTATTTGAAAAATTATCTTCAAAACTAATCTCTGAGTTAAATATTAATCCGATTCGTCATATTTTAAATACATCTGGAATTAGTAATTTTCCGAGCGCACAATATAATATGGTGCGTTTAGGAATTGGTTTATATGGAGTTTCGAATGATCAATTGGAGCAAAAATATTTGGAAAATGTTGGAACATTAAAATCAATAATTTCGCAGGTTCGTACAATTCCGTCTGGAGACAGTGTGGGTTATGGCCGAAGGTTTATGGCTGAAAAAGAAACTAAAATTGCGACAATTCCAATTGGTTATGCGGATGGAATATCGAGATTATGGGGGAATCAGGTTGGTTTTGTAACGATTAAAAATCAGAAAGCTTTTATCGTAGGAAGTGTTTGTATGGATATGCTGATGGTTGATGTCAGTAATATTGATTGTAAAGAAGGTGATTCAGTAATTATTTTCGGCGAAAGCCCAACGGTAATTGAAATGGCCGAGGCGCTAAAAACCATTCCGTATGAAATTATGACGAGTATCTCACAACGAGTAAAACGGGTATTTTTTAGGTAATTCTTTAGAAATTATAGAGAAAATTTCTTATTTTCGATAAAATAAATTTAATCTAAAAGAAACAATTATGAGTATACTTTCGGAATTTAAGGAATTTGCAATGAAAGGCAACGTAGTCGATTTGGCTGTCGGTGTAATTATTGGAGCTGCTTTTGGTAAAATTGTAACCTCATTAATTGAGAATGTAATTACACCATTGATATTGAAGCCGGCATTAGATGCTGCTCACTTATCAAAAATCGAAGATCTTACCGCTTTTGGAGGTGTTAAATATGGCTTATTTATTTCGGCTGTAATTAACTTTATAATTGTGGCTTTTGTTTTGTTCTTAATCATTAAAGGAATAAACAATCTTAAAAAGAAAGAAGTGCCGCCACCTGCTGCGCCGGCAGGACCAACACAGGAAGAATTATTGATCCAGATTAGAGATCTTTTAAAAAATAAACAATAATATAATATACCGCTGCACTAAGTCTAACTTAACCGCTTCTTGATGAGGCGGTTTTTTTTATTTTTGTTTGTTTTGTAACATTTTGTTATTTTTTGTGAATCGTCTTGTTTTGATTTTTATTATGTATACTTTTGCAGAGTAATTTAGATTAATTCATACTAAAAATATAAAAATGAGAATAGCGGTTGTAGGTGCCACTGGTATGGTTGGCGAGATAATGCTTAAAGTTTTAGCGGAAAGAAATTTCCCTGTAACAGAGTTGATTCCTGTTGCTTCTGAAAAATCAGTAGGAAAAGAAATTGAATTTAAAGGTCAAAAATATAAAGTAGTTGGGTTACAAACAGCAGTTGATTTAAAAGCTGATATTGCGGTTTTCTCAGCGGGCGGTGATACGTCATTAGAATGGGCTCCAAAATTTGCTGCAGCCGGAACAACAGTTATTGATAACTCATCTGCGTGGAGAATGGATCCGACTAAAAAATTAATCGTTCCAGAAATCAATGCTGATACTCTTACAAGTGCTGATAAAATTATTGCAAATCCAAACTGTTCAACTATTCAGATGGTCTTGACATTGGCTCCTTTGCACAGAAAATACAATATCAAAAGAATTATTGTTTCTACTTATCAGTCAATTACTGGAACTGGTGTAAAGGCGGTTAGACAGTTAGAAAACGAATATGCTGGAATTCAGGGTGAAATGGCTTATAAATATCCAATTCACAGAAATGCAATTCCACAATGTGACAGTTTTGAAGAAAACGGATACACTAAAGAAGAAATGAAATTAGTTCGTGAAACTCAAAAAATTCTAGGTGATAACACGATTAGAGTTACAGCTACTGCAGTTCGTGTGCCAGTTGTAGGCGGACATAGCGAAGCTGTGAATGTTGAGTTTACAAATGATTTTGATGTAAATGAAGTTCGCGAAATTCTACACCATACAGATGGAGTGGTGGTGCAAGATAATTTAGATACCTTTACTTATCCAATGCCATTATACGCAGAAGGTAAAAATGATGTTTTTGTTGGAAGAATTCGTCGTGACGAAAGCCAGCCAAATACCCTAAACATGTGGATTGTTGCTGATAACCTAAGAAAAGGTGCTGCAACAAACACTATTCAAATAGCTGAATATTTGATTAAAGCTGGTTTAGTATAATTAGAGATTAAAGAAAATTGTTATAAAGAAAAAGCCGTAATTGCAGAAATGTAATTACGGCTTTTTTGATTTTAATTGAGTTAAACCTATTTCTTTTTCATTAATTCTTCTGCGCAATTCTTTCCAATTTTTTGAACCAAAACACCATTTTTTGGATCTTGTAAATCTGCAGGGCCGATATTTTGTTCTTTCAATTTAGAAATAGCACAATCTGCAATAAAAGAAGCTTTTTCGTTGCTTAGACCAGTACGAACAAAACCATCTTTTAAAATTGCTTTATATTTTTCTTCAGTATTTGAATCCCAGCTATTTTTTACTTCAGATTTAGATAGCGTTTTGCATTTTACGAATGATTCTTGTGCACATTCTTTTCCCATGTGCATAACCATTATCGAAGTTTCGGGTGTTTGCGCGTCATTCGGTTTTAAATTTTTACTTTTCATTTTCTCAAGAACACAATCAGAAACATAAACGATCTGATCTTCAGAGAATATACCTTTTCCTGCGCTTTGTAAACTGTCTTTAAAAGCTTTTTTGAATTCGGTTTCTTTTTCTGGTGTCCATTCATTTTTATTGCACGAGAATAAGGCGACAGCCATTAAGGTAATACTGATGTAGTTTAGGAATTTGTTCATTTTATTTAAGATATTATGGATTAGCTAGAGAAATAAATTCTCTTTAAAATTTTGCAAAAGTATTTTGTACTTATAAACAAGGCTAGTCTTAAAAGACATAATAATGATAGGATAGGGTAGTTTTAAAGAATTAAGCTTTCGAAGATGCAGTAATGGAATTACAGTTTTTATGCACTTTTTTATGGTATATTTGATTTGAATTTGACTTAAAGAAATGAAACATATAGACCTAGAATATATAGCAACGAATTATATTGAGTTTGAAGAAGTAATTAGAGAAGCAAATATCTCTTCAGAAAAGCTGAATGAGTTAATTGAAAATAAACTTATTCCGGAGGCTTCATATAGTATAAATTCAGATATTACAATTCGTTCTTCCTTAAATGACAGTTTTAAAGTTACTATTGAAAGAAAGTATTTTCATCCAAGTGTTTTACAGCTTATAAAAGATAATGAGAATCTGAATCCTGAAAGTTTCAAAATGACATTCAAGGAAAATTTGTTGACAAATTTGAAAAACCATGCTTACAAAACATTTGCATATGGAAATGTTTTTGAGGAAAACGGGAAGCTAAATGAACAAAAAGCAAATATTGCTCTTGAGGAAGAATGGAATTATTTCTGCCAGGGAATCTACGGAATCTGCACTTTGAATAATAATGAAAATGACATTATTGAAAAGGAAATTGCCATAAAGAGAATTTTGGATTTCATAGAAAAGAAATCAGCGTCTTTATCAAATGATGAAAAAATTGAGCTCGAAAAACTCAACGCCGAATTTAATAAAGCGACAAGTAATTTTGCGCCTTATCAGCGAGAATTAAGCAGTAGAGGAAAATATTTGGATAAGTTATTAAGAGCGTTTTCGTTGGATAATTTGATTAAAAAAGAGTATTAATTATAGGATATAAAAAAAGCGAGAACTTTTAAATTCTCGCTTTTTCTTATTTTTAATATTCCGGAGCCAGTTCTAATTCAAGCCCTTCTAATTCTGTAGTAATTGGAATCTGACAGCCTAAACGACTATTAGATTTAACATAAAACGCTTCCGAAAGCATGGCTTCTTCTTCATCACCCATTTCAGGTAATGCAACGTCATTCAGAACATAACACTGGCAAGAGGCACACATGGCCATTCCGCCACAGGTTCCTTCAACAGGAAGTTCGTATGCTTTGCATAACTCCATTATATTCATTGCCATATCAGTTGGAGCCTGTAATTCGTGTATAACTCCTTCTCGATCCTTAATCTTTATTAATACATCCATTTTAATTATTTGGAATTTTATGGGTTAGGATTTAATAACGTGAAAAAACCCTTGTTTTTATTAACTGGTTGGTTTTATGCTAAATGCGAATTCTTTTCTTTTGTTTTCTTTCAGGTGCATTTTTACACCGAGTATGTTGCCTCCTTTTTCTAACAACGTAACAACAGCTATAACAGAATAATAATCTTTATTGGCCTGAAAGATTAATGTTCCTTCGTAAGTTGAATTAACAACTCCTTGTTTATCTGTAGTCGCAGAAAGTTTTCTTGGATGTGTAAATTCAGCTGTACTATAAGTTGCCTTGTTTGAAAATTTTGCTTTTCCTTCGGCAAAATCATATAAGAAATCATAATTTCCAATTCTTAAAGTGCCTTCTTCACTATTTGCAGTAGTGTTAAAAACAATTTGTCCTGAATATTCAAAATCGGACCATTCTTCTGATTCACTTACCCAAGCTTTATCAACAATAAGAGTCTGTGTTTGCTGTGCGTAATTGACTGACACGAAAAACAGCAGTAAAAATAGAGCGTAATAGTTCTTCATAATTTAGGATTAAAGGGTTATTTTACAAATTTAGGCTAATTATATAATAATTCCTTAACTTAAACTCTTAAAACTTTATACCCTTTTTTGTTAAATCTTCAATGTTTACGCTTATTCTGAACATTTTTCTTAAGATTTTTAAAGCAAACAAGCAAAAGAGCTATTATTCTTGTTAATATCTAAAGGTCTAAAATGAGAAGAACATTTCTTTTACATAATGTTTACCACAGTTTCAATCTGTGGAGCATATTTTTTTATTGTTGTTTCAACTCCAGCTTTTAGAGTCATTTGGTTTACACTGCAGCTTATGCACGCTCCTTCGAGACGAACTTTAACATGCTTATCATCATCTATAGAGATAAGTGTAATATCGCCTCCATCAGAATTTAAAAAAGGTCTGATTTCGTCTAATGCAAGTAATACATTGCTAGTTAATTCTTCTGTTGTCATAATATTTTATCAATTAGAAAATTAGTCAATTAGATAAGTAGAAAATTCACTTTGAAGTAAAAATTATCTACTTATCTAATTATCAAATTATCTCATTAGTCTTATCTCAATTATCTAATTATTTTTTTACTGCTGAACAACCTGCCATTGTTGTAATTTTAATAGCTTCTGTTGCAGGTAGACTATCGTTTCTATTTACAGTTTCTTGTACTACATTTCTAGTAATTTCTTCAAAAACAGTTTCGATTGCAGAAGCTGTTTGTAAAGCAGCTGGACGACCGTAATCTCCGGCTTCACGAATTGACTGTACAATTGGAACTTCTCCTAAAAATGGAACATTCAAATCTTCAGCAAGGTTTTTAGCACCCTCTTTTCCAAAGATATAATATTTATTATCAGGCAATTCTTCAGGTGTAAAGTACGCCATATTTTCAATAATTCCCAAAACAGGAACATTAATATTGTCTTGCATAAACATGGCAACTCCTTTTTTTGCATCAGCAAGTGCCACAGCCTGAGGAGTACTTACGACTACTGCTCCAGTTATTGGCAGCGATTGCATGATCGAAAGGTGTATGTCTCCAGTTCCCGGAGGCAAATCGATTAGCATAAAATCTAATTCTCCCCAATCTGCATCAAAAATCATTTGGTTTAAAGCTTTAGCAGCCATTGGACCTCTCCAGATTACAGCTTGACTTGGTGCCGTAAAGAAACCGATAGAAAGTATTTTGATTTCATAACTTTCAATTGGTTTCATTTTAGACTTTCCGTCAACAGTAATTGAAACCGGCTTTTCGTTTTCGACATCAAACATAATTGGCATCGAAGGCCCGTATATATCAGCATCTAAAACGCCAACAGCAAAACCCATTTTTGCCAATGTTACAGCAAGATTTGCTGTTACAGTTGATTTTCCTACTCCTCCTTTACCAGAAGCAACAGCAATAATATTTTTGATTCCTGGAATTGCACGACCTTTAATTTCGTTTTTCTCAGGAGTTTCTACCTTAATGTTTACTTTAATTTTTGCATCAGCAGATATCAATTCGTGAATCGTTTTTTTGATATCATCTTCAGCTCTTTTTTTAATGTGCATTGCTGGTGTATGCAGTACTAAATCTACTACGACTTCGTCTCCGAAAGTAAGGACATTGGCAACAGCACCACTTTCAACCATATTTTTTCCTTCTCCAGCTATAGTAATAGTTTCTAAAGCTTTAAGAATTTCTTTTCTGTCTAATTTCATTTTAATAAGGTATTTTTCTATTGATGAAACGTTGTTAAAGAACTATGTTAATTTAAACTCATTTCAGACTGCAAAGATAACTGATTATGTTTGGATTTCTTCTCTTTTTGAATCGTATTTATTGATATCTAAATTATTCAAAATGATACTCTTGTTTTTTAGACCTGCTGGTTTTCAATCTTAAATCAGAACATCGAGATGTTTCAACATTCCCACGTGCGAATTTTAATAGATTACAAAGTAATATGATAATAAGTTTTACGTGCCTCTGAAGTAAATTTGACTACCCTAAATTTCTGATTTAAAGCATTTTGAAAAATGCATAAATAATTTTATAAACATGCAAAAGTAATTTTGTACTAAATAATTAAAAAACAAAAAAATGCAACGTTTTATCTTTTTAACCTTGAGTATTGTGGTGAGTTTTACAACTTTTTCTTTTAATTCTATGGCGAATGAAAGTAAAGTAAAAACAAATGAAATTGAAGTTGAGAGTACTTTAGTAAATAAAATAGGGTTCTCTGCAGTTGCTCTCGACAGCGTGTTGATTGACAAATTTTTTAAAAAGTATACCAAATTAAAAAAATACCAAAATGAGGTTTCAGATCTTTATCAAAAAAGAGAATACAACTCTATTTGGTATGATGATGCAGCAATTAATGAATATGGAATTTTGTTATATCAAAAAGTCAGTGTTTTAAACGAACAGGGAATTAAAGCGAATATGGCTTATATGAATGTTATTGAAAGTGCTTTTGATGATAAAGCTTCAAATAAACTTTCTAAAACGGAGGGAGAACTTTTGCTTTCAAGCATGTATTTCTTTTATTCAAACAATTCTGGTGTTGATGCGGAAACGCTTAAAAAAATAGAATGGGTTTTGCCTTCTAAAAATGTTTCTTACGACACTGTTTTAGATTCACTTGCCACTAATCCGGTTCAAATTAATAAAGATGCTAATCTTTTAAACACTCAATATTATAAACTTCAGGCGATGTTGAAAAAATATCGTGACATTGAGAAAAACAATCTTTGGAAAAGAATTGATATCGATACTGAAAATTATAAAGATTTAAAACCTTTTGATTCGTCAGTTGCCGTAAAACAAATTAGAGAACGCTTGTTTGTTATTGGTGATTTAAAACAAGATTCAAAAAGAAATGTCTATGATGAAGAAATGATGGCAGGAGTTTTAAATTATAAAAAAAGATACGGTCTTAAATTAAACTATACCCTTACATTAGAGCATATTAACCAAATGAATGAACCAATCGAAAACAGCATAAAAACAATAATGCTGAATATGGAACGCTGCAGATGGATTCCTGCAAAATTGGGTCAGGCAGCTGAATATGTAATGGTTAATATTCCAGCTTACAGATTGAATTATATAAAAAATGGGAAAAACAGATTGACATCTGACGTTTTTGTGGGATCAAGATTGACAGAGACTTTTATTTTTAGCGGTAACATTGATCGAATTGTATTTAGCCCATATTGGAATGTTCCGGCAAGTATTGTCAATAATGAATTGAAACAAAAAATGGCTGCCGATGAAAATTATTTGGCAGAAAATAATATGGAGTGGAATGATGGAGCAGTGAGACAAAAACCAGGACCTAAAAATTCTTTAGGCTTAGTAAAATTCTTATTCCCAAATCCTAACGATATATATCTTCACGATACTCCAGCAAAAAGTTTATTTGATTTTGAAAAACGTACTTTCAGCCACGGATGTATCAATATTAAAGATGCAAAAGGATTAGCAGTAGCTATGTTAGAAGAAGATCAAGAATGGTCAAAATCTAAAATTGACGAATCTATGAGCGGTGAAAAAGAAACGCCTTGTATACTTAAAAATAAAGTGCCAATATTTATAGGTTATTTTACAGCTTGGGTAAATGAAAATGGTGAAATAGGTTTTTATAAAGATGTTTATGAAAGAGATCAGCGTTTAGATAAATTACTGTTTTCTGATTCAGTTGCCATGCAATAATACACACACGACAATTATTTATAAAAGAGAAACCCGCCACTACCGAAGCTTCGGTAATCGCGGGTTTCTTCAAAAAAAATGGTCTACAAGCTTATTCGTATTTTAAATATTTTAAAACATCAATTTTAGTTACCTGATAGGCTTTTGCCAGCACTATAAGCAGTGTCAGAACCAATAAAGAAACTAAAGCGATACTAAACGGAATAACTGAAATATTGATTCTGAAAGCAAAATCTTCAAGCCATTTTTGCAATAGGATATAAGCTGGAACAATTCCGACTGCAAATCCCATAAAGCAAAAAATGATATATTGTTTTGATAATTCTTTCAATAAAATATCAGTTTCTGCGCCCAATGTTTTTCTGATAGCTATTTCTTTCAAACGTCTTTCCATAGAGAAAGAGGCTAAAGCAAACAATCCAAATATAGCGATAATTATTACAACTAGATTCAAGATAAAAAACAAGTCTTTTTGTTTTACCTGTTCCTGATATGTCTTGGCAAAACCTTTATTTACAAATTCATAATCAAAAGGATAATCCGGATTTACATTTTTCTCCCAATATGCTTTTAAACCGGCCAATGTTTCACTTAAATTGTTTGGAGAAACCTTAACATAAATATTGTCAAAGTTATTCCATTTTAAAGTTTTAAGGTTGATGAAAACCATTGGAGGCACTTTATCCTGCAAACCGGTAATGTGAAAATCTTTTACAACTCCTACTATTTTAAATTTCATGTTTCCTTTTTCATTTCCCCAACCTGATGTGATAATTGTATTAATTGGGTTTTTTAGGTTTAATTTTTTAGCAAGCGTTTCGTTTATTAACCAGTTGTCTATAGTGTCTGAAGCAAACTTAGGCGACAAATCACGACCCTGTACAATTTTAATTTTCATCATTTCAAGAAAACCAAAATCCATTTCTACATTTCGAGGCTGTACAAAAATACTATTGTGTGTAAATCCTGAGCTTGAATTGGTGCTGTTTCCAAAACTTCCGGCAAAAGTTGTCACTCCTTTTACTCCTGCAATTTTACCAATTTCTTGTTTTGCAACTTGATATTTAGCTGTTTTCGTACGGAAATCAGTTAGGTTGTACGGAATTCTAATAATCTGATCACCACTAAAACCAAGGTCTTTATTCATCATATAATTAACCTGTGAGTTTACAATTAATGCACCAATTATAAAAAATGCAGCAATTCCAAACTGAAAAATCAACATCGAATTTCGAATCCAGATACCGCTTTTGCTTCTTGAGAAATTACCTTTTAAAACTTTTAAAGTTTCAAAATTTGAAATATAAATAGCAGGAAAAATACCCGCAAGAACGATCACTAATCCAAATATAAAAATAAGCTGCAGGTAAAATTCACCGCCATTCATAGTCAGGTTCTTTTTCAAAAAGTTGTTGTAATACGGTATTGAAAGCTCTACAATTGCTAATGCAAAGATGATAGCTAAAATGACAATTATGGCTGTTTCAAATATAAACTGAGCAATAATTTGTTTTTTAGTAGCACCTACAATTTTGCGTACACCAACTTCTTTAGCGCGTTTGATAGCAGAGGCCGTTGCCAGATTGATGTAATTAACCAGGGAAAGGGCTAAAATTAGAATGGACAATCCAACCATGATGTAAAGCAATTGCAAATTACCTCTTCCTTCTGGAAAATTGCGTCCTCCCGACGATTTTGTACCATATAGACGGGCCGTCTTAAGTTGGTCTATTATTACAGTCGTTTGTCCGTTTTCTTTAATATATTCTTCTGCAGTTTGTCCGTTTTCTTTGGCATCTTTTAAGGTTCTGTTGACAAAATCTACATTTTGCATTTTCTTTAAAACTGCTGCAGCATCGGCATTTTTTTTAATTTTAATCATCATGGCATAATTAAAATTTCCCCAGCTGTTTTGATCCTGTTCGCGTTTAACGTCGCCAAAAACGTAATTTGGTTCGATAGACGATGGTCGAATTAAGCGATAAATCGATTTGACAATGTAAAATTTACTATTGTAGTTGATTGATTTACCAATTGGATCTTCGTCTTTAAAAAGCAATTTTGCAGCTTCTTCAGATAAGGCAACGCTATTTTTCTCCTTTAAAATGTTAGTTTTAGCTCCTTTTATAATCGGGAACGGGAAAACATCAAAAAAGCCATTGTCAGAAACAGTAATCTTTTTATCCATTACTTTTTGATTCTGATATTTTATAGGCGCTTCATTGTACCAATTATTGAAGAAAGAAATAGTCTCGATTTCAGGAATCGTGGCCTTACAGGTTTCTCCAAACGGAATTGAATTGGTAGCCCAAGTATCGCCAGTTGTACCAATTTTATTCAGCGATTGATATACATTCTCTTTTTCAGGATTCCATTGATCGTAGGCGTTTTCGTTGTTCCAGTATAAAATTGCAAAAATTACTCCGGCAACGCCAATGCTTAATCCTAATACATTTAAAAACGAAAACAGTTTATTTTGCTTTAAATGATAAACAAATATTTTAAACCAGTTAAAAATCATGGTGTATTTTTTTATAGTTGTTAGTTTTTTAATAAGATCTAAAAGGTTTCTGTACCTAACAGATTTTTAGATCATTGCTAATATTTTGCAAACAAATCCAATTAGGATTGTGATTGCGGTTATAATAAATTTTATCATTTTGAAATTATTTAGCGTCCATAAAAACATCAACATTTCTCTGATTTAGTTTTTCAGAAAATATAACGCCATCTTTCATATGAATCGTTCTTTGCGAAAACGAAGCATCATAATCAGAGTGGGTCACCATTAAAATTGTCGCGCCTTTTGCGTGCAGATCAGTTAAAAGTTCCATTACTTCATTACCATTTTTACTGTCCAGATTTCCGGTTGGCTCATCGGCTAAAATGATTTTAGGATCATTAACCAAAGCTCTGGCAACGGCAACTCTCTGCTGTTGTCCTCCAGAAAGCTGCTGTGGATAATGTTTTAAACGGTGCGAGATATTTAATTTTTCAGCAATAGCCTCAATTTTTTGTTTTCTGTCTGATGCTTTTACATTGTTGTAAAGCAAAGGCAGTTCGATATTGTCATAAACATTTAGTTCGTCGATCAAGTTGAAATTCTGAAAAATGAATCCGATATTTTCTTTGCGAACCTGAGCTCTTCCTTTTTCTTTTAGACTAATCATTTCTTGGTCTAATAATTTGTAACTTCCATCAGTAGCACTGTCTAAAAGGCCAATAATGTTTAATAAAGTAGATTTTCCGCAACCTGAAGGTCCCATGATAGTTAAAAAATCACCTTTTTTAATTTCTAAAGAAATACCGCTTAACGCTGATGTTTCTACTTCTTCCGTTCTAAAAACTTTGGTTAAATTTTGAATTGTTATCATATTGTTTTGGAATTAAATGTTGTTAAAATGTTTTTTGATTGATGATTGAAACTTTTTTTAATTGTGAATTGTAAAATGTAAAATGTAAGATGTAAAATGTAAAATGTGACTGTAAACTGAGAACTGAGAACTGTTACTGAAAATTAATCGATAATTCCTCAACATCTTTATAATCTGTGTAAGATGATGTTATAACAGATTCTCCTTCTTTTAAGCCTTCTAGAATTTCATAATAAGAAGGATTTTCTCTTCCTAGTTTTATGTTTCTTCTTTCTGCTTTATTTCCTTTTACTACAAAAATCCATTTTCCTGCCGTTTCTTGATTAAAGCTTCCTTTAGAAACTACTAGAGTTTTATTTTTCTCCGATAAAATCAGCTTTACGCCAAAACTAAGTCCGTCTTGCAAAACGATTTGTTCTTTAGAGGTCAAAGCCAATTCTACAGTAAAATGACCACTTTTTACTTCCGGAATTACTTTGGTTACTAAAACTTCAAGTGTTTTTCCTTTAAATTCTACTTGCCCTTTTAAGCCTTCGCGAACCTTTTCTAAATAAAACTCATCAACATCAGCAGTCAATTTATATCCTTGTTTGGAGTCAATTTTCCCGATACTTTCTCCAGCCTGAAATGTTTTTCCTAAAACCGGTTCGAATGAAGTTAATCGGCCAGATTCTGGAGCAGTGATCAAAAAGTTCTTTTTGTTGTTTCTCAAAATATCCAAACTTTTTTCCATGGTCTGGATAGAGCGGTTGATCTGCGAAATCTGTACTTGATTCGATTGTTTTTCTTTTTGAATACTTTGCTGAATGGTTCTTTTTCGTTCTTCCTGAAAACGTAGGCTTTCCTTAAAAGTATTCCAGTCATTTTTAGAAATCACCTCTTTTTCAAACAATTTCGAATTCATATCGTATAATCTTTTGGCATCATTATAATCGTGTTCGATCAAAACCAAGTCTTTGTTTAGATTCAGCTCTTGATTTCTAATGTTTAGTTTTCCGCTGTTCAAATTATTAATCTGCTCAATAATGGCCGTTTCCTGAGTTAGATAATTCAACTCTGTATTTGGGTTGTACAAACGTGCCAGTGATTGCCCTTTGGTTACCATTGCGCCATTTTCTACAAATATCTCTTTTACAGATCCTCCTTCTGTAACATTTACAAGCATTACGTTCAGTGGTTCGACTTTGGCTTGAAAAACAACGAAATCTTCAAAAAAGGCTTTCTCGATTTTCTGAACCGTTATCTCTTCTGCCTTAACATTCAGACTTCTTTTGGTATTAAAAGAAAAAAAGATGATGGCGCCCAAAACTAAAAAAACAGCAATTGCTATTGTCAGATATCTAAATTTTCTATTTTTACGAGGAATTATCGTGTCCATTTTTTTAATAATTTACTGATTACCAATAGGTAAATACTGTGCCAATAAATTTATTATTTGTAAAGCATTGATTTTAAAGAAACTTTAAAAACGAATCCAAAAAAGGACTGTTCGATAATGAACAGTTGACCGTTCAAAAGCGGACAAAAAAAGACAGCATGCGAAAAAAACAAGCCCAAATATTAATTGTTGACGATCAGGAAGAAATTCTTTTTTCGGCAAAAATGATTCTCAAAAAACATTTTGAAACCATTTTTACCACAAACAGCCCTAAAAAAATCATTTCACTTTTAAGCGAAAATGAAATAAATGTGGTTTTGCTAGACATGAATTACCGAATTGGTTTTGAAGACGGACGCGAAGGAATTCATTGGCTTAAAGAAATAAAGACACTTTCGCCACAGACAGTAGTTATTTTAATGACTGCTTTTGGCAAAATTGATACCGCTGTCGAAGGTATAAAAATAGGTGCTTTTGATTATGTTTTAAAACCTTGGCACAACGAAAAACTACTGGAAACAATTGATAAGGCTGTCGCCGAAAGCCGAAAAAACAGCAAAAAAACAGTAGTTGAAAAAGTAGAAAAAAGGTATTTTGTTGGTACTTCTCAAAAAATAAAACACGCGTATTCTATTGCCGAAAGAGTGGCTAAAACGGATGCAAATGTTTTGATTTTAGGTGAGAATGGAACAGGAAAATATGTTTTTGCCGAATTCATTCACCAAAATTCACAACGAAAAGACGAACCTTTTGTACATGTAGATTTGGGATCATTAAGTGATAATTTATTCGAAAGCGAACTTTTTGGATATGCAAAAGGTGCTTTTACAGATGCAAAAACAGATACGCCCGGAAGGTTCGAAATGGCCCAGAATGGAACTATTTTTTTAGATGAAATTGGTAATATTCCGCTTCATCTGCAATCAAAATTATTACATGTTTTACAGACTAAAACCGTTACGCGTTTGGGCGAAAGCAAACCTCGGCCTTTAAATGTCCGTATAATTGCGGCAACAAATATTGATATTAAAGCGGAGGTAAAAAACAAAACTTTCCGCGAAGATTTGCTTTACCGAATTAATACGATGGAAATTCATCTTCCATCACTACGCGAACGAAAAGATGATATTGTTCCTATGGCCAATTTTATTCTCGATCAGATTGCCCAAAAATACAATTATGGTCCCGAAGCTTCGGCATGGCATTTTGAAGAGAATGCTGCACCATATTTAGAAAAATATCCATGGAAAGGAAATATTCGCGAAATGGAAAATAAGATCGAACGTGCTTTAATCTTAGCCGATAATAATACCATTTCAGTTCACGATTTAGATATTTTAGCATTTGACGATGTTCAGGAAAATGATGACAATGCGTTATCTGAAATGGAAAAAAATGCTATCGAAAAGGCATTATTTAAACATCACGGAAACATTAGTAAAACAGCTGAAGAACTCGGTTTGTCAAGGGCAGCCTTATACAGAAGAATTGAGAAATACGATTTAAAAAATATAGGTTAAAAATTTTTCTCTCAGATAAAAATGATTTTTAATTTACAATCTGCCAAATCTGCTGAATCTGCGAGAGATTACAGCAACTAAAAATCATTTTTATCTTGTAATCTGTGACAATAAAAAAAACAAAATGAAAAACTGGAAGTTCTATAACGCCTTATTTGTGAGAGTCTTATTTATTATGATTCTCTTTTTCTTTTGCGTTTTTCTAATTTATAATATGTTTTATTATAACGCTCTTGTAGTTGGTGTTTTTGTCGTTATATTGTTGTCAGAAATGTATTTTTATGTTAAAAACCGACTGCTTTTTTACGACAGAACTTTGCTTTCCATTTTAAAAAATGATTTTTCATCCAATTTTCCAGAGGAGAACAAAAAAGGCCATTTTGAAAATTTATACCTTTTGTACGAAACTTTAAAAGTACAGCAACAAGAACAAACTTCTAAAGAATTAGTTTATAAGTCGATTTTGAACAGTATTGATACCGCCACATTAATCCTAGAAAGAGAAAATGAGGATTGGGATATTTTTTTGATGAACGATTGTTTTTCGACTTTGTTTAAAGTGCCAAAAGTCAGTCAATGGAAATACCTTAAAAATTATTTGCCTTCGCTTTGTGCCGAAATTGAAACTGTTGGTTTTACCGAGTTAAAATCGGCAATTTCTATTAAAATCGAAGAGCAGGATTTGCAGACTTTTATGCTGCAGACTTCGCTTACAAAAACCTATAACAAAGAATATTTTATTATTTTATTAGATAGTATTCAGCGCGTTATTGAGAAAAAAGAAAAAGAAGCCTGGATTAATTTGATGAAAATTATTTCGCATGAATTAATGAATTCTTTAACGCCAATTCGTGCGCTTTCGCAGAATTTACTCCAAATTGTCGATCAGGAAAAACTCGAAGAAGATGATTTTGATGACATTAAAAGCAGTATTTCTACGATTATAAACAGAAGCGACCATTTGCAGGTTTTTGTTGAAAATTACAGAAAACTGGCCATGTTGCCGACACCAAATAAGCAGATGACGCCCATTAACGGATTGTTTGAAGATTGTTTGCGCATTATGAATCCGATTTTGAAAGCTGAAGGCATCGAATTGATGAATGAAATTAATAGTTCGCGTTCTATTTTAATAGATAAAAACCAAATGGAACAGGTAATTATAAATTTGATTACCAATAGTATTCACGCTTTAAAAGATAAAACAGAAAAGAAACTGATTCTTTCCAGCTATACAGAAAACAATCGCTTTTTTATCACGCTCTCTGATAACGGAAAAGGAATCGATCCGGAAATTCGGGACAAAGTATTTCTTCCATTTTTTACCACTAGAAAAGACGGCGCGGGAATTGGCTTAACGCTTTCAAAAAATATTATAGAAGCGCACGGCGGTTATCTAAGCTATCAAACCGATGAAGATAAAACGAGTTTTGTTATTTGTTTGATTTGATTTTTTTCCCCACCATATAAGTGATTTAAGTTCATTTAAATGTTGCGTATAAAATTTGACGCAAAGCTGTTTGTATTTAATCACGCAAAGAAGCCGAGTCGCAAAGAAAAACTTAAAAAAGAAAAACTTAGCGACTCTGCGTCTTTGCGATTAATTGATAAAGTAAAGCAAACTTAAAATGAACTTATATGGTTATATAAGTTCATTTAAATGTTGCGTATAAAATTTCAAGCAAAGCTGTTTGTATTTAATCGCGCAAAGAAGCAGAGTGGCAAAGAAAAACTTAAAAAAGAAAAACTTAGCGACTCTGCGTCTTTGCGCGATTAATTGATAAAGTAAAGCAAACTTAAAATGAACTTATATCATTTATAAGGTGGAAATTTCCGGTTCCCAGAAATGTTTTTCGAGATCTATAATTTGATTGTCGACAATTTTAATGCCTTCGCTTTCCAGTAATTGCTGCATTAAATTGGTTCCGTCAAAGTGATGTTTTCCGGTCAAAAGTCCTTTTCTGTTTACAACGCGATGCGCGGGAATATCGTCCATATTATGACACGCATTCATCGCCCAGCCAACCATTCGTGCAGAACGTGCGGTTCCTAAAGCTTTTGCAATTGCGCCATAAGAAGTTACTTTTCCGTACGGAATTTGCCTGGCAACCGCATACACTTTTTCGAAAAAATTATCTTCGGTCATAATTTGATTTTTAAAATTGTTTCTCGCAGATTTTGCAGATTAAGCGGATTAAAATTAAATCAAAAAACTTTAATTTGTGGCAAAAATAATCTGCCAAATCTGTGGTTTATGTTTTACCCAAAGTAGTAATTCAAAATATTAAAAAGTGTAAGGATAGCAACTAAACCCGTAATGCTGCCAATAATAGTGTTCATGTTTCGCATCAAATAATCCGTTTTCTTTTCTATTCTTCCAAAAAAGGCAATGTAGCTGTACAAAACAACAAACGAACCTAAAACAGAACCTAAAACAAAAGTAAAAATGATGTTGCTCTCAAAAACAAAAAGTTGGTAAGATGCCAAAGTAACACTTACCAAAACATAATACGGAATTGGAAAAAAGTTCAATCCCGAAAGCAGCATTCCTAAAAAGAAACGGCTTTTTTTACTGCTTTTTTTAATCTTCGATTTCTTTGCTTTGGGTTCTTTGGCGATAAACAAAAAGTATATCGTCAAGACCGAAAAAATACCGAATCCAACTTCACGCAGTAGAGTAACCACATCTGGCCGATTGTCAATTACCTGAGCAAATAAAACCGCTACATAAACCTGAAAAAAAATGACTAAAACAGCGCCAATTACAAACCACATTGCATTCTTTTTCCCTTCTTTCAGATTTATTTTCGCTGCTGTCATGTTGATTAAACCTGGCGGAATAATCCCTATAACTGCTGCAATAAAACCTGAAAGTAATGGAGTAAGTAATGCCATTCAATTATTTGATGGGTTAGAAAAAAACTGTTTTCAAAATTAAATTAATCTTTAATTTTGAAACGAATATACGTAATTGCCTTGTTAATTTCTAAATATTGTTTTTCATAGAAAGTTTGAAAAGCAGTAACTTCTTCTGGACTTCCTTCATTTTTATAGACATTATGATTGGCGTATAAAACCTCATGTCCTTCGCCGTGAAGCAATCCAAGCGTATATCCGTGCATAAATTCGCTGTCGGTTTTTAGGTTTACGACACCGTCTTTTTTAAGGATTTTTTTATACAATTTCAAAAATTCAGAATTTGTCATTCTGTGTTTTGTTCTTTTGTATTTGATTTGCGGATCCGGAAATGTAATCCAGATTTCATCTACTTCATTATCAGCAAAAATATGATTGATTAATTCGATTTGAGTTCGAACAAATGCAACGTTATGCAGTCCGTTTTCAACAGCGGTTTTTGCACCTCTCCAGAAACGAGCTCCTTTAATATCAATTCCGATAAAATTTTTGTTCGGATATCTTTCTGCTAATCCAACAGAATATTCTCCTTTTCCACATCCTAATTCTAAAACTAATGGATTGTCATTTTTAAAGAAATCAGAATTCCATTTTCCTTTCAGAGGCATTAAATCGCCTACAACTTCTTCTCTTGTTGGTTGAAAAACGTTTTCAAATGTTTCGTTTTCTCTGAATCTTTTTAGTTTATTTTTACTTCCCACTTGTACAAAAATTTTCCGCAAAATTAAGGAATATAAACGAATGAAAATAGTGCAATTAGGTTTTAAAAGTTTTTACAATAGATTTCACAAATTAGAAAGATTAATTATTTAATTAAAAATCATTTTAATTTGCGAAATCTGTGGTATATTTTCAACCGTAATGCGGTTCTGTAATGGGTTTTGATTTTGGATCTAATGTTTCGTCGTGCTGCGATAAATCAAGTCCGATGTGTTCGTTTTCTTCAGAAACACGAAGCGGAATAATAAAGTTGGTTACTTTAAACAAGAAATAAGCTCCGAAGAAAGTAAATATCGATACTAAAACTAAAGCCATCATATGATGCGCAAAAACGTTCCAGCCACCGTGTAATAAACTCGCATTTTCTCCGTGTGCGAAGATCGCAGTAAGGATCATCCCCATAATACCGCCAACGCCGTGACAAGCAAAAACATCAAGAGTGTCATCGAATCTTTTTGAGAAACTGCAGTTAACAACTGAGTTTGAAACCAAAGCAGTAATAAACCCGAAGAACATACTTTCAGGAACAGAAATATAACCTGCTGCCGGAGTTATGGCAACCAATCCAACAACAGCTCCAATGCAAGCGCCTAATGCCGAAACTTTTCTGCCGTTCATTCTATCAAAGAAAACCCAAGTTAACATGGCGGCTGCCGATGAAGTTGTTGTCGTTGCAAATGCCATTGCGGCAGTTCCGTTTGCAGCAAGAGCTGAACCAGCGTTGAAACCGAACCAGCCAAACCATAACATTCCAGTTCCTAATAATACAAACGGAATATTGGTTGGAATATGCTGGCTATTTTTTCTTTTTCCGAGAACTAAAACACCTGCCAAAGCAGCAAATCCAGAACTCATGTGAACTACCGTTCCGCCAGCGAAATCTTTAACGCCGAAATAACTTCCTAAAACACCTGTTGGATACCAAACAGAATGGCACAAAGGCGCATAAATAAATATAGTAAACAAACTGATGAATAATAAATACGATATAAAGCGAACACGTTCTGCAAATGAACCAGTAATAATTGCCGGCGCAATTATGGCAAATTTCATTTGAAACAGCGCAAACAGCATAAACGGAATTGTGCTTGCCAATTGTTTATGAGGCAAAACGCCCACATAATCCATAAAAGCAAAAGTAGTCGGATTTCCGAAGAAGCTGTAAAAGTGATCTCCAGAACCAAAACCTACTGGTTCTCCAAAAGCCAAGCTAAATCCGACAGCAACCCATAAAAGTGTTACTACGCCCAAACAAATGAAACTTTGCAGCATGGTTGAAATAACATTTTTCTTGCCTACCATACCGCCATAGAAAAAAGATAATCCCGGTGTCATGATTAAAACAAGACAGCAGGAAGTCAGCATCCAAGCGACATCTGCAGGAACAATATGGTCTATTGTACCAAACTTAGACAATACATAACTATTTTTAGTAACTGTTGGCCAAAATGCCCCTGTAATACAAACAATACTTATAATAATAAAGGAGATGATCCAGCGTCTTTCTATTTTCATTTTTCAAATACTTTATTGAACCCTATTTTTTTTGGGGTCAAAGTTAAAAAAAAATAGATATTTTGATTTTTAAGGCTTTAAAAATAGAGGCTTGTCTTTTATTTTAGTCGATTTTGTAAAATACAGGTCTTTTTTTTGAGACAATCTTATTTTGAACTTCTAAATTACAAAGAATTTTATCAATTGTATTATAATTAAATTGACAATAGGTTTGCTAAAGTGCTAGAAAAGTTAGGATTATAATAAGAAAGTTCTAAAATGTTTTATTTCTTCTTAAGTTTTGCAATCAGAATATCTTCGATTGGCGCTTTAGCTTTAGTTACGGCATCAACTTCGTCATTCGGAATCGTCATGGATAACACATAATGCTGGATTTTCCATTCGTTTCCTATTTTGACTAAAACGCCTGAACCGCGGCAGATTTTCATTTGCGTATTCAGCAATTCATCAAACCAAGCAATGGTTCCAGTTTTGTCAAAAAAGATATTGCGTTCTAAAGCAGTAAAATTCCAAGTTTTTCCTTTATCAAAAAATGGTTTCGCCCAAATTTTGAAATTCTTTTTAGTCCAGTTTTCAGTTGCATCTGTTCCTATAAAAATGGCATCATCAGCCATTAAATCAAAATAAGCATCGAACTTCACATCGGCAGCAGCTTTATGCCAAGTGTCTAGTGTTTGATTGATTTTGTCTTTATCAGAAGTTTGTGCATTTGCAAAAAATGTAACGAATAGAAGGAGTAGAATTGATTTTTTCATGAGTTAAGTTATTTGAGTTTAAAGGTAGGAATGATTTTTAAAGGATAAAAGGTTTCACCCAGATTTAGCAGATTTAGACAGATAGTCTAATATTTCATTCAGTTTAAAATCTGCGAGAAAAAAACTTCCCGCCTTACCGTTTTTGCGAGATTTAATCATAAAGTAAATCAAAAACTTAAAAGATCTTACATTACTTATATAGTTTAATTTTTTATATTTGAGTGCTCTAAAATACCACAAACATGAATCCGAAAACCATTATAAGTTCGATCGTTATTTCTTCTTTGCTTTTTGTGTCCTGCAAAAAAGAATTAGAACCACAACAAAGTACGCCTACTTCTGAATTAATTAAATTAGGTTTAGTAAAAGATACGGCAAAAGTCCAATCTGTAGTACAGGCACCCGCCACAAACCCAAATACAGTTTTAGGAGAAACCAAAGGTTTGAATCCCGCTCACGGACAGCCAGGTCACCGTTGCGATATTGCAGTTGGCGCACCATTGAATTCGGCACCAGCGCAAGGACAAACAGCACAGCCTGTTCAAACTGTTCAAGTAAATCCGAATCAGCAAAATAGAATTACGACAACAACAACTGTTGCGCAGCCGGTAAAAGTAGGGAAAGGAATGAATCCGTCGCACGGACAGCCAGGTCACAGATGTGATATTCCGGTTGGAGCACTTTTAAATTCTCCAGTTGCAAAACCAGTTGCTGCAACTCCAACACAAGGGGGAAGCACTTCACAAACCTTTACGGTAACACCACCAGCAGGAAATGCTGTTCCGGCTTTATTAAGTACAGAAGAACCAGTAGCAACAGCAGACGGAATGAACCCCGCACACGGAAAACCAGGTCACCGTTGCGATATTGCAGTTGGAGCTCCGTTACCAAAATCATAATTTTAGAGGTACAAAGTGGCAAAGGTGCAAAGTGATAAAGGTACAAAGGTTCAAAGTGGCAAAGTGACAAAGGTACAAGTGACAAAGGTACATAGGCGCAAAGAAAAACCTCTGAGCCTATGTACCTTTGAACCTTTGCAACTTTTCCCCCTAGTGCGCTTTCAGTTTTTCGAAAGTTGTAGTAAGTGATTTTTTTACTTTGCTTAAAGCACCGCTAAAAGCTTTTTCGATTGTATCAGCATGCTCTGTAACCGTTAAAGGCTGTAATTTTGCAGTGCGCACTTCGATCACGCATTTTTTATCGTTTAAGCTGAATTTCTCTCCATTTTCATCTCCAAAATGAACTTCAACTCGGGTAATTTTTTCCTCAAATCGAGCTAAGCCTTTTTCTAATTCTGCAGAAAAATAAGCTTCTAATCTTTCGTGTCCGTCAATGTTTTTATCTGTATTTATTTGAATTTTCATAAGGTATATATTTAATGATAGTTTCTCAAAGCTATCTCAATTAGAATGAAAAGACAAGCGAGTTAATAAAACATTATGAAAAATTTCGGGATTTTTTGTCATTCCCATAAAGGAGGAATTTTTGATAATTGCTCTCTCCTAAAATTAATCATATTTAGAATTTCCATAATGCAAGAGCCTAGATTCTTTTTGACATCGTTGCTCCAAAAACGCAGTACTTTCCAGTTTTGAGATTCTAAATAGGCATTGACTTCAATGTCTCTTTGCATATTCCGTTCAATTTTTTTGATCCAATATTCTGAATTGGTTTTTGGTTTTTTTTTGGTTTCCCAATCTTTTCCGTGGAAGAATTCACCATCAACAAAAATGGCAATTTTAAGAGGAGTAAAAGTTAAATCTGGACAGCCAAAGACTTTTTTGTTGTTTTTCCGATAACGCAAGCCTATATTCCATAACGCTTTTGCCAAAGTGATTTCTTCTTTGGTGTCTTTGCTTTTTATCGCACGCATGTTTTTAGAGCGCTGTTCCGGCGTAAAACAATCCATAATGAATAATTATTAAGGCGTTTAAATTTAATAATTAGTGGTATTTTATGGGTTATAGGTTGTTGGGGGAATGTTTTATAATTTACATTGAAAGTGATCTTAAATTGTAATGTCAATAATTTCATTTTCTTTGTACAAATTTGATAAATTTCCAGATTTAATTCTAAATTGACTTCTCTTTTTTATTAAGGGTTTTGTTGAGATATCTAATATTGCTATTAATATCTCATTTTTCTAAGACAAAATCAATGTTTAAAACGAAATTCGTTATGGTATTTGAGAAATTCAATATCTGGAAAAAATCTTGATGGTAATATTATGTCTTGATTGTCAAACTTTAAAAAATAATCTTCAATCGATTTTGATTTTTTTTGTTTTAATAAAGTAGAAGAAATTTTGATTTTAAAATCAGTTGTAATAGTCAATAAGCCAGTTTCAAAAGCTTTATCGTGAAGTGCGTTAATTGCAATTCCATTTTGAGGATTTAATCTGTTTTTTTCATCAACACTCCAAGGTTTTATATGACCAGCTATTAAAAATTCTGGTTGCTGAATCCCAGTTATGCAACAAGTGTTGTTATAAGATGCTAAGATTGAACTTCTAAAAAATGATTGATTAACTCGAACCTTTAAAAGTTGATCTCTGGTTTTTCCTTCTTTTTGTAATTCAAATTCTGGAATATGATTTAATTGTTCAATGGACATATGCTCAAAATTTGCTAATAATTTTTCACTTTCAAAAGGCAGAATGTCTAAGTTCTCAAAAAATTCGTTCCATATTTTGACATCTAATTTACTCGTGTTTGATGCACCTTTAATTCCTCTTGCTTTCAAACTTGGGTCAAGACTTGCAAAATTTACAAGTTTGTAGGCAACTGAGTCTGGTGTTCTTCCAATAAGATTTGCAAGGTGAATTACTGCCGGATTTAAACGGTGTAATCTACCAAATGGTAATTTGTAATATAAATTTACTGTAACAATTAATTCTTCTCTTGTCCAAAGTTTTTGCCCTTCTTTCATATTTCATCTTCATTATCACTTTCTAAAACAAATTGAAAATTGCATTCTTCAGAAAGACATTCATGTTGTTGAGCCAGCTCAAACTCTTTGACCAATTTTGTTCTATTTCCACATTTAGGACAAGTTGTTGGTTGGTCAGAAGTTAAAAATATTTCTAATTTTTGTATCATTTTTTTAAAATTATAATCATTAAAAAAAGCCCGGCAATCTATTGAACAGTGTTTTTTCTATAATTTATTAATATTTCGTTGATCTTTTTCAATATCTGAAATATAGTCTTAAATATTTAATTTCAATATAAAAAATATATGTTATTGATTTATATTTTTGTTAGAATAATTTCATTTGGAATAATAAATTTAATTTCAATCTGTCCCCAATTTGAGCATTAATATGAGCAAACCAATCACCAAGTAATTCTAGATTCCCTGAGCCATGAAATTGTTTTTCAAATTCCTGTTTGTGTTGATTATCTGAAGCTAATAATTTTTGATTAACCAAAAAACCATCAGAATTACTAAAATCATATTCTGCAGATCTTATATTTGAATTATTATTTGTAATGTTAAAATTATAGGTGGCTTCTGAGGGTATTTGTAAATATCCTTCTCCAACTCTAATTTCGCGACTATTCGTATATCTAAATTCGCCCCATTCTAAATTCGCTTTTTTAAAGTTGTGATAAATGAATCTCCTGTGGTATGTTTTTTATGGTTTGAGTTATTGATCCAAGTATGACAATAAGATAAAAATCTTAACAGAGTACATATACGGGTTTTATGATTACTTATAAATCAGTCCTACTTCCCCTTCTTCCCCCACTTAATTTTCATTTTACCAGCATCATCCACAGCTACTAAATGCAAAACAATTCCTTTTTCGCGGACGGCATCGCGCTCGGCTTGGCTGGACAATTGAGCGTCGTTTTTAGAATTTCGGAGTGGGATTGTCAATGCTAGATTTGTACCGCTTCCGAAAGAGTAAATACCTTCAGCATCGAGATTTAAAACGCTGGAACTGATCGTTAAATTATTAATATCGACCTGCTCACCGCGCAATTTAAAATTCCCAGATAAATCACTGAATGTAATATTCTTGACATCGCGAAAAGGAAACGCAAATTTGCCCACTTTTACAATAGGTTCAAAGTTTAATAAGGCGCCTTGGTTGACATTGAAAGTCAGATTTCCGTGCATCGAATTGGTAATTAATTCACCTTGGCTGTTAATAAAACCGGTAACATTTGCCTGACTGCTCAGCCTGCCTTTTAGGTTTTTCGGGCTAAAAGAGGTGATGCCGAAATTGTTAAACGATTTCAAAAAACTAGAAATATCTACGCGAGTAACCTGCGCGTTTGAGCTGAAATTAAAATTCTTGCCATTGGGCGATACAACGCTGTTAAAAGTAATGCTTCCGCCAGAAGTCTGCAGTGAACCATTTTTGATGATGAGCTTAGAATCAATCATCATGATTTCGGCTTTTGTGTTGCTGGCCGTCAAGTGGTTGTATACTATTTTGTCGGCTTTAAAGTTGATGTCTACAATGCATTTTTCAATGGTACTTCGCAGTTGTTCAGACATCGTAACTCTTTTTTTAGGTTTCGATGCTGTTTTCTTTTTTTGCGAACTCGACAAAACACTCAAGAATTGTTTCATGTCGAGATTTGGGCAATAAATATCCCAATTTACGACCATTTTTTCTGGCGCATCATAATATAAATTCAAGAAATTATCGATTTTGCCTTCCATAAAAACGGTGTTGTTTTTGTGTTTGTAGGCAATTTTTTTAATCAGCAAAGCTTTTTCAGTAAAGTCAAGCTGAACATTGATTTTTTCGGCGTGAATGTCTTTCGGAATAAAATGAAATGACGTATTTTCTACATTTACATTTCCTATAAATCGGGGTTTTGTAATATACAGATCGACAATATCAAATTGGAATTTTAAATTCGCTTTAGCATGTCCTTCTGAAAACTGTATCCATTTGTCATTGCTCATTTCGTTCAGTCTGGTAACGTCAAAATCAGCATTTACGAGGCCGGTTGCAATGGGTTTTTCGAGATTATTGATGGTTACTTGCGGTACAATAATGGGAACATTCTGGAAATTTCCAGACAAATGTGTTATAATTACAGCCGAATTAGCATCATTAAAACCCGCAGAAGGCTTGAAATTATTGGTAAAAATACCTTTAAAACTGCAGTCTGTCAGCAATCCGTCGGGAATACTTAATTCGTTGTTTTTAATTATCGCCTGAACCACAATTTTCGGGTCTCCTTCGGCATTAAAATCGCCTTTGATGTCGCAATTGACATCAATTTCCTTTTTCAAATCAAATCGGTTTAATTTAGAACTGATGTTTCCCGACAGTAAATTCGAAGCATTTTTCCATAAAATAGTGGTTCCAATATTGATTCCGAAAAGCGCATTTCCTTTGGCTAAATTAAAAAAGGCAACAATGTCAAAAGCATCAGTTCCAATTTTGAGATTTTCTGTTTTTACATCGATTTTTTCTTTTTCAGACGAATACGAAACATCAAAAGTTCCTTTGAGCTGTTTTTCTTTGGCAAAACTTCCGTGAACGGTATTAAAAGCCAAACTTTTAATTTGAGTATCTAAAAATACATTGGTCTGCCAATCGTCTCCATCATAATCTACTTTCGTTTTTAAACTGGCCACATCAAAATCAAACAATTTATGTCCAATTCTGTTGTCTAAAATAAAATGAACTTTACTGAGGTCAACTTGGTCAATTGTAGTTTCTCTATCCGATGTATTTTCTGGAGATTTTTTCTTTTTTGGTTTAAAAATATCAGAATTCGAATAACCGTTTTCGGCTTTATAAAGATAAATTTCGGCGTCGTTGATGAGTATTTTGTGAATGTTGATTTCGTTTTGTATTAAACTCCAGACATTCAATCTCGCTTCAATTTCTTTGGCTTTCAATAAAGTATGCTGGTGTGTTTTCCATTGTTTGTCTTTGAGTTCGACATCTTTTAGGGCAAGAGTAAAATTCGGGAAACCCGTTAAAAATTTATACTGAAAATCGCCAACATGAAATTCTCCATTTATATTTTCATTAATCTTCGTGTTGATTTTGGCAATGATTTCGGTTTTATTTCTATTAAAATAAACCGACAATGCGCCACAGACAATTAAAAGCAATGCAACAAGTCCTAAAACAAAAAAGCCAAAACGTTTGGCGTATTTTTTAAAAGGTGCTGATTGCAAAAAGGCTTTTATTTTATATAAAGTTTCTTTCATCTGGACGAATTTTCTTAATCATTAAAGATAAGATAAAAAATTTTCTTAATTAAAATTATGATTTTCAATTTATTAGTAATTAATAGCTTGTCAATAAATGACTTATTAGTCTTATAATTAATGACAATACATTTATAATCAAAACTAATTTGCGAATGGTGTTTGATTCGTATTTAATTTTTAAATTTGTAGTCTAGTTTGAAGCTTTTAACTATTCAGACGATAATTTAAATATAAGATATTATGGCATTAGCAATAACAGATGCTACTTTTGATGAAGTAGTTTTAAAATCAGATAAACCAGTAATGGTAGATTTTTGGGCAGCATGGTGCGGTCCTTGTAGAATGGTTGGTCCAATCATTGACCAATTGAGCGACGAGTACGCAGGTAAAGTAGTTGTTGGTAAAGTAGATGTAGATGCAAACCAAGAATTCGCTGCAAAATATGGTGTGCGCAACATACCAACCGTTTTGGTGTTTCATAACGGTGAAGTAGTAGGAAAACAAGTAGGAGTTGCTCCGAAACAAACCTACGCAGATAGTTTAGACGCTTTGTTGTAATCGTAAGATTATGATTTATATAAAGAAGGTTTGGCGAAAGTCAAGCCTTTTTTATTGCTTTTAATTTTTTAAACATATAGAAACATAGCTTTTTTTTGAGTATAAAAGGCGTTTCACTTACAGAAACACACATAACTATGTGCTTTTAAACAAATAAAATGTCTTTTTTAAGTTTACAAAAATCTATGTTTCTATGCGTTTAAATGATTTCTTTGAAATATAATCAAGAAAGTGGTTCCTACATCAGGTTTTGAAACGACTTCTATTTTGCAGTTAATTGCGGTTGCCAAATCCCGAATTAAATGTAATCCTAAACCAGATTTTATTCCGATAACTTCAGAATCATCGTAAAGAGCTTTGAATTTTTCCTGACTGCCGCCCGGGCCGTTATCTGTTATCGAAAGATAAATTTGATTGTTTTTTTGCCAAGCTTTCCAGATTATTTTTCCGTTTGGAGTTTTATCAAGCGCTTTGATAGCATTTCCGGTAAGATTTCGCATTATGGTTTTCAGATAATTTTCATCTGTATTTAAAATGATCTTTTCTGGGTCTTCAAATGAAAGCGTTATGTTTTCGATATTTGAAAAATGTTTTAGAGTTTCTTCGAATAAACCCTCAACCGAAAATTGGTGCGCATTAGGTTTGAAGTTTTCCATCTGTCCTTTGCTCCATAATAAAATATCTTCCATAGAAGATAATAAATTCTCCGCTCCAGTAATAACTTTCGTTTGCATACGCTGCGCTGTGGCTTCGTCAATTAATTCTGGATTCTCTTTTTGAAGATGTAAAAAGTGAATCAGGTTCGAAACCGGACTTCGCAAATCATGGTTTAAAATACCAAAGAAACGTGCTTTTGTCTTATTTGCATCATCTAATTCCTGATTCAAAAGCTGTAATTTCTGATTGGTTTTTTTGCGGTTTCGGCTCTGCATAAACAGCAATAAGACAATTATGCCAACCAAAATCAAGCCGGCAATTAAAAAGAAACGCTGTTTTTTTGCTTCTTCAATCTGAATGTTTTTAATTGTATTTTGTGTCGAAAGCGTTTTAATTTCTTGACCTTTAACTTTGTTTTGATAACGTGCTTCGGCATTTGCAATACTTTGTTTCGCTGATTCCAGCATCATTTCGTCATTGGCCTTGCTGTAAATTTCATTAAAATCATAAGCTTTTTTCCAAAGTCCTAGCGCCGCATAACTTTGCGAAAGCTTTTTATTGATCATCACATACGATTCCTTGTCGTAGGTATAAGCATTTTTAGAGGCCAATGTCAAGATTTCAATTGCCTTTTTATATTCTCCTTTTTCATATAAAACCCTTCCCATTACGGTATTGGCTTCCATGATAATGTCTTCGTCAGTAGATTTTTGTCCCAATAAAACTGCTTTTTTGGCATATTTGTAAGCAATGTCTGTCTTTCCTTCGGCAACATAATAGTCAGACAGGCTTCTGTTGGCAAAACTTAAATTAATAAATAAGGAATCTTGTTTGGTTGGATAGGTATAAATCAAGCGATAATATTTCTGAATGCTGTCGAGCTTTTTTAACGGCACAAAACATTGCAGGTAGTAATTGCATAAAAAAGCGCTTACGTAAGGAGAATTTTTTACATAAGGTTTTGCATCGTTTAGATAATCGATCGCTTTATCGTATTGTTTCATTTTGGTATACGCAGCAGCAATCTGGCTGTATGAAATTCCGATGTTTTCGTAATTGGTCGGGCTTTTTTGAATTTTCTTTTTATAATCAATAGCCTTCAGCTGATACCCAATAAAAGTTTCATACGCACCATTATCGAGATAATATTCAGCCACACTTCCGTAAAGAACAGCGTGGGCATAAACACTTTTTGTGGTATCTGCGACTTTTTTGATGTAATCAATTAAATGAACCCTTTTTGTAGTTGCATTAAGGGCGTAATACATGTAACTCAGGCGCATTAAAGTATTTACTTCTATTTTAAGATGTTTCGCTTTCTGGGCATATTTTAGAGATAACTCGTAATTATCAGCCGCTTTTTGATATTTGTTATTGCTGAACTCATATGCAAATCCTTTAAAATAATAGAATTTACTCAAAAATGCTGGATGATTTTTAGAGAGATTTATTCCTTTGTCAGCCTGAATGATAAGTTTGGGATATGCTTCGATGTTTTTAATTTCATTGCAATATTTAACCCAGGCAACAAGTTTTTGATGTGTCGTTTTATAACGCGCTAAATTTGGTTCTTGTTGTCCAAAAACCGAAAAGGAGATAAAAACAAAAACCAAAAAACCTATTTTTCTCATGAGAACAGGTTTAGATTTTCTTTATAACTTCTTCCCACAGGAATGGCAATGTTATTGTTCAATATGATTTCCGAAGAATTAATTTTTTGGATAAATTGTTTCTGAACTGCAAAACTCCTGTGAATTCTGATAAAAGATTGAAAATGATCTTCTTTCAAAAGATTTCCGATGCTCGCTAAAACACAATGTCTTTTTTTATTGGTAATAATCAGCGTGTAGTCTTTTAAAGCTTCGAGGTATAAAATATCATGCAGTTTTACTTTGGTCTGTTCGTGTCCTTCTTTTATGTAAATAGTGTCACCGCCAATACTGGCTTCAAAAAGCAATGCTTTGAGTTTTATTTCCATAAATTCTTCAATACGGCTTACGGTTTGTGCAAAGCGATCGAGTTTTAATGGTTTTACGATAAAATCCAAGGTTTCAATTTCAAAACTTTCTACAGCATGTTCTGGATGTGCTGTTATGAAAATACAAACGGGAATTTCTAATGCTTGTTTTCTAAACTCGATTCCGTTTAAGCCAGGCATATCGATATCCAGAAATAAAATATCGACTTTTTCTTTTTCGATAAACGGAAGCGCTTCTTCAGCCGACTCAAAAACACCTATAATATCTAAAATCGGAAACTTTTTAGCAAACGAAACTACCGTCAGTCTGTCTATTTCGTCATCGTCAATAATAATACAAGTGTACTTTTTTATCATTTGATTTGGTTTTATGTCGTCTGTCTATTTAAAATGCTGTTTGTCTATTAGTGGTTTTTCGCCCCGTTTTAATCCCGCAAATTTGCCATGTAATTAATTCGTCAGATAAAAATAAAGTATTCTGACTGTTACAAAAATAATGTTATTGAATTAAAAACTAACCATTTAATGAATTATTAAAATCAAATTACTATGAAATTTTCAAAAACCATTTTTACAATCTTATTAGTTGCCATTTCTACAGTTTCATGCAGCAGCGATGACGGGGCAGACGGAGTTGACGGACAAACAGGAGCAACAGGACCTGCAGGATCAGCAAATGTTATTTACAGTGCGTGGATAACAGCGCCAACAGCAGCAGCAGAAACAATAGATGGTACGTCAGGAATGTCAACAACTATTAATGCACCTGAATTATCAGCAGATATTCTGGCAAAAGGAACCATATTAGTATATGTTTCGTTCGGATCAGGTACTTACACATTGCCTTACACATCAACGGCTGGCGGATTTGTCAATACAATTACAGCTATTTCGACTTTGCAAAAAATCAAATTGTTCAGATTCAGACATGATGCAGGCGGAACAGTGAATCTTCCAACAACGCTTAGCTGGCGCTATATTTTGATTCCTGGAGGTGTAGCCGCAACAGCAAAAACAGCAAAACTGGATTATTCTAAAATGAGTTACGAAGAAGTTTGTGCACATTTTAATATTCAGTAGCAAGAGTCATTTAATCATTTTTAAAACTAATTATTATGAAATCTTTTAAAACCATTTTTACCATTCTAACAGTTGCATTAGTAACTTTTTCGTGCAGCAGTGATGACGACAAAGACAAAGTTACTTATAATGAAGAAAATCCGTTAGATGCCTATATGGCCGCATCAGGATTTAGCCAAAAGGCAGTAGATGTAAAAAACTCAGGAATTTACGAATACGGATTCAGTTTTAAACCAACTGTAACAGGAAAAATAAAATCATTAATCGTTAAAATTCCAGATGTAAACAGCGCATTAAGAATTACGTTATGGGATGTCGCGACAAAAACAGTTATAAAATCTGAAACATTAAATGTTGCAACGGCAAACGTAACAGTAGAAAAAACAATATCTCCAATCGCTTTGACTAAAGACAAAGAATACTTCTTTACAGTAAACAGCGATGACTGGATTAACAGAACAAAAACAGACGGATCTGCAGTAACTTATCCTATTGTAGCTGGAAATATAACAATCACTGGTTATGCTTATATATCGAGTACAGCGGCTGAAACTATTTTCCCTACAAATGCACGTAATACCTATTACGCTGGAGATATTACTTTTAAATTTCAACAAACTGAGTAATTTGTTTTTTTGGATATAGTTTGAATTAGTAAGTTTGGAAGAAGGTTTGGCTGCGGTCAAGCCTTTTTTGTTTGAGAATTTTTTCCACAGATTAAAAGAATTAAAATGGATTTTTTAATCTGTGAGAATCATTTCATCTGTGGATGACTTTTTAAGCAGTATCAAAATAATTAGTCGAAATTAATGAAATTCATGGCAAACATTTTTTATTTTTAACGAATCTTATATTCCTCTAAAATGAAAATTTGCTACAGCTTTCTTAGTTTTTTTATGTTGATGACAATTGGTTTTTCTCAATCAAAACAAAAAGAAATGCCTCTTTTAGATAATGGCGTTTCTGAAGCTTTGGCACATTTTAGAAAACAACAAATCTCAAATGTTACGTACGGACTTTCGTTTGAAATTCCAGAACAGAAACAGCAGGATATTATTTCGAATTTGATTTTAAATCTTGATTTGTCTGATTTGAGCAAGCCTTTGTATTTAGATTTTAAAGAGAAATCTTCAAACATAAAATCAGTTGAGGCAAACGGAAAAAATACCCCAATTGTTCACGAAAACGGACATATTGTAATTCCGACACAAGTTTTAACTTTAAGGAAAAATACAATTGCAATTTCATTTATCGCAGGCAATTTATCTTTAAACCGCAACGATGATTTTCTGTATACTTTATTGGTGCCAGATCGCGCCAGCACACTTTTCCCGTGTTTTGATCAGCCAGATCTTAAGGCAACTTATAAATTATCCTTAACGGTCCCAAAAGATTGGTCAGTTTTGGCTGGAGCCGATGTTAAAGAGAAAGCAGAAAAAGGGAATTTTACAGCTTACATTTTTGAAGAATCAAATAAAATGAGCTCGTATTTATTTTCATTTGTTGCCGGAAAATTTAAAAGTATTACAGAAAATCCGGGTTTAGAAATGACAATGCTGTATCGCGAAAATAATCCCGAAAAGATTCAGGTAAGTACAGATACGATTTTTAAACTGCACCAGCAATCGTTAGATTTTTTAGAAAAATATACGAATTATAAATTTCCTTTTCAGAAGTTAGATTTTGCTTCTATTCCGTTTTTTCAATATGGCGGAATGGAGCATGTGGGCGCAATTCAGTACAAAGAATCTACATTGTTTTTAGATAACAGCGCAACCGACAGCGAAAAATTAGATCGCGCAAAACTGATAGCGCATGAGACTTCGCATATGTGGTTTGGCGATTTGGTAACGATGAAATGGTTTGATGATGTCTGGATGAAAGAAGTTTTTGCCAATTTTATGGCCGACAAAATAATGAATCCGATTTTTCCGAAAGTCAATCATAATTTACAATTTTTAACCGCTCATTATGCTAACGCTTACGCGGAAGATCGCTCGCTTGGCACACATCCGATAAAACAAAATCTGGCTAATTTGAAAGATGCGGGATCGCTTTACGGAGCTGTTATTTACAACAAGGCACCCATTATGATGCGTCAATTAGAAGCTTCTATGGGCGAAGCAGCGTTTCAAAAAGGAATCGAAAAATACATTAAAAAATACGCTAACGACAATGCTGATTGGAACAATCTAGTCGAAATTCTTGATGCTGAAACGCCGATGGATTTGCAAAAATGGAGTAAAGTCTGGGTAAACAAATCGGGCAGAGCTATATTTACCAATAAAGTAGAATATGATGCTCAAAACCGAATAAAAAAGTTTGAAATCCTGCAAAACGCAGAAGACAAATCGAATAATATTTGGCCTCAGATTTTTCAGATTGGTTTGGTTTATTCAGATCATGTGAAGGCTGTAAATGTTAATATTAAAGATAAAAACCTTCTTCTGAAAGAGGTAATCGGATTTGAAAAACCGCTTAGCATCATTTATAATTATAACGGTTTTGGTTACGGAGTTTTTCCGCTTGACGGGAATACAATAGAATCTGTTTTGAGTTTAAAAGATGAGGTTGCAAGAGCTTCGACTTATATTAATATTTATGAAAATGCCTTAATTGGAAATGTTGCTCCAATAAAAGTTTTTGACTGTTTTTTGAAAGGAATTCAGCAAGAGCAAAACGAATTGGTTCTAAAAATAATTGCCAATCAAACGAGCAGTGTTTTCTGGAAATTCCTCACAGAAAAACAACAAACCAAAGTACAGAAACAGCTTGAAGATATTTTATACGAGCGTTTGCAGACAGTTTTGCCAGGCAATATCAAAAAGACTTTGTTTAATTTATTCAGTTCGATCGCTTATTCAGATTCGGCGAAAGCCAAATTATATCAGATTTGGAACAAAGAAATTGTGATTCCGAATTTGAAATTAAACGAAGATGATTATACCAATATCGCTATGAATCTGGCTATTTTTAAACATGAAAAAGCAGACGAGATTTTAAATAAAACAAAAGCATCAATCACAAATACCGACAAACAAAGACGTTTTGAGTTCTTGCTTCCGTCATTATCTAAAGATGAATCGGTTCGAAATGCTTTTATAGAATCTTTAAAAGACGATAAAAACAGAGAAAAAGAATCTTGGGTTGCTGTAGGTTTGTCAAATGTTCATCATCCGCTGCGTCAGGAAAGTGCACAAAAATATATCAGGTTTTCATTAGATTTAGTAGAAGAAATTCAGCGTACGGGAGATATTTTCTTTCCAAAAGACTGGCTGAATAATACGGTTGGAAAATATTCTTCTAAATTTGCTTTTGATGAAGTACAGCGATTCTTAAAAGAAAACCCTAATTTTAGTCCGATATTAAAAAGAAAATTATTGCAGGCGACAGACGGTTTGTACCGTGCTCAAAATATTAAAAAAGAAACCGAATGAAAATCGAATCGGAAATAGAGAAGGTCTCCAGTTTTCAGCATCTCGAAATGTTGGCAAATCAAGTTGTTGAAGGTTTTATATCCGGAATGCATAAAAGTCCATTTCATGGGTTTTCAGCTGAATTTGCCGAACATAAAGTCTATAATGCTGGAGAAAGTACCAAACACATTGATTGGAAATTATTTGCCAAAACCGATCGTTTGTACACGAAACGTTTTGAGGAAGAAACCAATTTACGCTGTCATCTTATTGTAGATAATTCGTCTTCTATGCATTATCCGGAACTAAAATCGAATCAGCCTTTTTATGAAAAGAAGATTGGTTTTGCTGTTTTGGCTTCGGCAGTTTTAATGAATATCTTAAAGAAACAGCGCGATGCTGTTGGTTTAAGCGTTTTTTCAGACAGCTATGAATATTACGCTCCCGAAAAAGGAAGCGATCGCCATCATAGAATGCTGCTCAATAAATTAGAACAATTGTTAGTACAGCCCACAGTCAAAAAAACGACAGATACGATTACGTATTTGCATCAAATTGCAGAGAAAATGCACCGTCGTTCGATGATTATTTTGTTTACAGATATGTTTCAGTCTGAAGATGATGAAAAGCTTTTTAATGCGTTACAGCATTTAAAACACAACAAACATAAAGTCGTTTTGTTTCACGTTGTTGATAATGGAACAGAGCTGAAATTCGACTTTGACAACACACCAAGAAAATTTATAGATTTAGAATCAGGTGAAGAGGTATCGATTTTTGCTGATAATGTAAAAGTTGAATACGAAAAAAGGGCCGAAGCATACTTTAAAAAACTAGCTTTAACCTGCGCAAAGAACCAAATTAAGTACGTTCCGGTGAATTTAGGCGACAATTTTGAAAAAATATTGACAACATATTTGGTTGAAAAACAAAACTTTGGCTAGAGATTTAAAATAATTATTTATTTTTTTTATAAAAACACTTGCAGAAATGAAATTCTGTACTATCTTTGCAACCGCAATAACGCAGAGGTTTGGTAGTTCAGTTGGTTAGAATACATGCCTGTCACGCATGGGGTCGCGGGTTCGAGTCCCGTCCAGACCGCAATATTGGGAAAAGCCTTTCTGTTAAGAAAGGCTTTTTTGCCCAAATACGGTATCTAAGATTAGTTGTGTTGTTTGCTACGACTTTGTAACTCGTAGCTGGTTTAGTAGTTAGACCAATGAAAAGCTTTCCACTTTTGTGGATGGCTTTTTTGATTTAAGACACTTTTGGTTAATCGCAAAGCGCAAAATTTCTAAGTCTCGGAACACGCAAAGTCCGCAAAGTTTTTTTAAAGCTTTGCGGACTTTGCGTTTTTAACCATGTGTTCTTTGCTGTTAAATTTTGGTTTTTTAGCTTGTAAAAATTGGAATTTGGTTCTGATGCTTCAGGATAAAAGATTGGAATTTATTTAAAATCAGATGATTATAATTTTATGGATTTTAATTCATAAAAACCCTTGCAGAATCCAAGTTCTATTGTATTTTTGCACTCACAATAACGCAGGGTTTGGTAGTTCAGTTGGTTAGAATACATGCCTGTCACGCATGGGGTCGCGGGTTCGAGTCCCGTCCAGACCGCAATATTTCAAGAAGCCTTTCTTAACGGAAAGGCTTTTTTGTTTTTATACTTTAAGGTTTAACCGCAAAGTGCGCTAAGATTCACAAAAGGTTCGCATAGTTTTTAAGCTTTGCGAACTTTGTGTTTTTGACCTTGCGAACTTTGCGGTTAAATTTCTTTCTTATCTTTATAATGCGAAATCACACCAATGGAACATTCCCGTCAGAAACTAGATAAGTATTACATCAAAAAAGTAGATGCTGATAAAAAAAGCATTTACTGCCACCACGATTTGATGGGTGAATTGTTTGTGCCAACACACAAACACGACAAAGCACAAATGCTCTATGCAGAAGGCGATGTAGTTTTTGTAACAACAGAAACCAAAACTTACTTTTTACCAGCAAGACATTTTATCTGGATTCCGAGTGGAGTTGCGCACAGTATCGAACCAAAATCAGAAAGTGTGACGATGCGAAATTTGTATTTTCCGGTTGAAAAAAACGAAGATGAGTTTTATAAGGTTGAAGGTATTTATCCCGTCAATAACTTATTGTTGCAAATGATGCTTTTTACCAATCGTTGGAATGGCGATCTTAAAAAAGGAACTCCCAACTTTACCATTGCCAAAGCAATAAAAGCGATTCTTCCTCAAATCTGCACCAATAATCTTCCGTTAGAATTGCCTCAGCCCAAAGATAAACGGCTTAGTAAAATTTTGCGTTACATAGAAAACAATCTAGGCGAAACGATTCTGTTTGCCGATGTTGCTCACGAATTTGGTTACAGCGAACGCTCTTTATACCGTTTATTTCAAAAAGACCTCAAAATGTCTTTTATTCAATATTATACCATTCGAAGAATCTTAAAAGCAATCGAACTTTTGTTAGAAAGAAAACTTTCTGTAAAAGAAGTAGCGTTAGAAGTGGGTTACAATAGCGTTCCGACTTTCAGCAATACGTTTTTCAAGATTTTAGGACAAAGGCCTTCCGATTACTTAAATGGAGAAGATATTCTGTAGTTTTTTTAAATCTGCTTGAAATATCACAAACCCAATACAATTTGTATTAAATTGTTTTTCAGTATTTTAATATAACGTTTTCGAAAAACGAGATTTTAACGTTTGTCCGAAATGAATATGTTATTGACTTTTTAGAATTATCAGTCATCGTAAAAATGAAGGAACTTTGCAGCATAAAATATTTATGTATTCATGTTCCTTAAAACAACAAATTCTACAGACGATTGTTTTCTCAAAAAACTAGTGCTATTGCTAATTTTATTTGCATTCACTAGTTTACAAGCACAGGAAATTCACACGATTTCGTTAAAAGAAGCGGTGAAAATGGCCAAAGAAAACAACAAAAAAATCCTTCGATCTCAATTGGAGATCACGCTCTCAGAGCAAAACATAAAAGAAAGTAAAGAACTCCGCCTGCCGGATATCGAATTAAACGGCGAGTATTCCAGAATTACTAATATCACCGAATTCAAAGGGAATGGTTTCTTGAATGGAAAAGAAGTAACGAAAGCAATTCCTGAAATCTATCAGGTGAATTCGACTTTTAAAATGCCAATTTATGCGGGAAATAAAATCAATAACGCCATCAAAATTGCGAATCAGGAAAGCGAAATTGCGAAAATCAAAACCGAAAAAACCGAAAATGATATTGAGCTCGAAGTGGTAGCCAATTATCTTTCGATTTATAAAATGATGGAACTTCAGAAGATTTTTGAAGAAAACATCAAAGAAGAAAAAAGCCGATTGAAAGAAGTACAGTCGCTTCAAAAGCACGGAACGGTTACGAAAAACGAGGTTATTCGTGCCGAATTGCAGCTTTCGGATCGTGAACTAAATGCGCTTACAAACTCCAAAAACATTAAAATTGTGCTTCACGATTTGAAAACTTTAATTCAGATTCCAGAAAACGAAGAAATAGCGATTGATACTGCTTCAAATATTGATGAAATGAATGGTTTGGATCCGTATGATTTTTATCTGGAAAAAGCTTCTCAGAATGAAGAAATGCGTATTGCAAGTCAGGAATTAAACATCAAAAAAACGGAATTGCAATTGGTGAAAGGAAATTATCTGCCAACGGTAAACTTCTTCGGAAATTATGGTTTTTATTATCCTAACTACAAATTTTTTCCGCCAAATCCGTATTTGTACACTTTAGGACAAGTTGGAATCGAAGCGCGTTTTGATATTTCGGCTTTGTATAAAAATAAAACCAAAGTAGAACAGGCGAATAAAAAAATCGAATGGCAGCAAATGCAGTCTGAAATTATAAAAGATGAAATTCAGGACAAACTCTATAAAGAGCATACGCAATATCAGGAAATCCTTGAAAAATTTGTGGTAGTAGACAAAGCTTTGGATTTAGCCAATGAAAATTATCGCATTGTAAAATTGAAATACTTAAATCAATTGGTTTTAATAACCGAAATGGTCGATGCTGATAATGCTTTGCTTCAGGCGAAATACAATAAAATTTCTACCCGATTGGATGCTGTTCTAAAGCATTACGAATTGCTTCATACAGCTGGGATTCTTCCGCAGAGTTAGATGTTAGATGTTAGATGTGAAAAGTTAGAAGTTAGAAGTTAGAAGAAAGAAGCAAGATTTAAGAGTGATAATAGAAAATAGACAAGAAAAGATATAGAGTTTATGGTTAAGATAAAAAATGAAACTAGAAGAAACAAAACGTTTCATATACTAATAACGGTTATTGCGTGTGCGCTTGTAGCCAGCGGGGTTGTTTTGGGAATTTGGTTTTACGTTTTCAACAGAAATCACGAAGAAACCAATGACGCACAAGTAGAACAATATGTAACGCCAATTATGTCGAGAATTACAGGTTATGTACAGGAAGTTCGTTTTAATGAAAATCAGTTTGTGCATAAAGGCGATACTTTGGTTGTAATTGACAATAGAGAATATCAATCAAAATTGAATGTGGCTTTGGCCGATGTTCAAAATGCGAAACAAAATAGCGTTGTAGCTCAGAAAAATGCTGTAAACACAGCAAGCGCAACAGCGATAAGCGAATCGCAATTAGACGGTGCAAAATCAAATCTTTGGAAAACCAAATTAGAATACGAAAGATATCAGGCTTTGGTAAAAGAGGAAGCCGCTACGTCTCAGCAATTAGAAAAAGTTAGGGCAGATTACGAATCGGCGCAGGCACATTTTCAGGAAATGAAAAACAGAATTCATTCTGCAGATTTAAGCACTTCTGTGGCCGAGGCCAATGTTCCGACAACGCAGACCAATATAGCATCTAAACAAGCCGTTGCAGATAATGCTGCATTATTTCTTTCGTACACTATAATTACAGCGCCTTACGACGGCTGGGTTGGAAAACGAACTTTACAGCCTGGACAATTGGTAAAAGAAGGGCAATCACTGCTTTCAATCGTGAGCAAAGAAAAATGGATTACAGCCAATTTTAAAGAAACGCAATTGCAGTATTTAACCGTTGGGCAGGAAGTCGAAATAAAAGCCGATGCTTTGAGCGACAAAACTTTCGTAGGTACAATTGCTTCTTTATCGCCCGCGAGCGGGGCAAGATTTTCATTGCTTCCGCCAGATAATGCAACCGGAAACTTCGTTAAAATCGAACAAAGAATTCCAGTTCGAATTCAGTTAAAAGACACTGACAAACAAACCGATTTTTTAAGAGCGGGAATGAATATCACCGTGATCGCGGCACACTAAAATGGAAGATAAAAGTATTTTTAAATCCTGGGTTCCAAAATGGGCAATCATTATTATTTTGTTTGTCTGTCTTTTGCATTCCATGATTTTATTGGGAGTTTATACTTCAAACGTAACCTACGCAGCGAGTTTTCTGGACATCGAACCAGAAGATTTGCAGTTTGCGATGTGTGTTACGTACGGAACTTTGCTCGCCACAATTTTAATCGAAAGCCGATTTTCGAGTTTTTTCCCTGCAAAAAATTACTTGATGGCGGTGTATTCCTTAATCGGGATTACGATTGTTTCATCGGCTTATATTACCAATTTCTATCTTTTTTTAATGTTGAGAATTGTAGAAGGAATCTTAATGGCGCTTCCGGTAATTACAATCAGACAATTGTTAATTGAACAGTTTAATTCTAAAAATGCAATTATAATTGGTTTTTCGTTTTACTACGGTTCGCTGTTGTTATCGACGCCATTTATTATGAATATTGCCGTTTGGTTTCTGGATCATTACGATTGGAAATACATGCTGTACGTTTCGGGCGGATTGCAGGTTTTGAATGTCTTTTTAATCTTAGTTACTTTTCGTGGGCACCGAATCACAAAGAAAATTCCGTTGTATCAAATCGACTGGATGAGTTATTTTTTGGTTTTAACTGCCATTCTTTGCGGTGCTTACTTTTTTGTTTATGCCGAAAAAAAATATTGGTTTGAGTCTTCGCACATGGTTGTAATGCTGATGATTGCACTCATTACAGGAGGTTTATTCATCTTTAAAGAACGCTTGGTAAAAAGACCGACTTTTGATTTTGAAGTCTTTAAATATGCCAACCTGCGAATTGGGTTTTTATTGTTTTTTCTTTTCTATATCAGCAGAGCAACGCTGAGTCTTTGTCATTCGGCGATGTTTTCAATCTGGAATTGGGATCCGTCGCGTGTGGCGGGCGTGCAATACATTAACGGACTCGGAAATGTAATCGGACTTATTTTAGCTGCTTATTTTCTGATGAAATCTGTTTCGACCAAAGTTATTTTCATTATTGGATTTTCGCTTATTGCGTTATTTCATTTTTGGTTTACGTTTCTTTTTGTGCCCGATGTTGCGCTGTCAGATATTATCGTTCCGTATATTTTGCAAGGAATCGGTGTTGGGTTTTTATTTGTTCCGCTCATCTTATTTACCACATCATCGGTTCCGGCAAAAATGGCGGTTTCTTCTGGAATTGTGGGGGTTTCTGGTCGTTTTTGGGGAAGTACAATTGGTTTTTGCGTGATGCAGAATGCGGTTGTATTTTTAAACAAAAAACACTTTTTAAAATTAAGTCAGTTTGTAACAGGCGAAAATCCCGAAGCACAGCAAACCATAACTGCAACTGCGCAGAGTTTTATGGCAAAGGGATATTCTGCAGATAATGCGAATACTTTGGCACTAAAAAAAGTCTTCGGAACCATTACCAAACAAGCTACTTTATTGGCCGATATGGAAATTTATACGATCGTAGGTTACGGTTTGGTGGTTTTGATTATTTTGATTGCATGTAATCAGCATTTGAGACAGACAATGACTTTGGTTAAAAGTAAGATTTGGATTGGGTAGTTTTTTTGTTTCAAGTTTCAGGTTTCAAGTTTTTCCGTATTTTATGTCATTTCGACGGAGGAGAAATCACACTAGAAGCTCGACAAAGATTGGCGATTCTCTTTGTAGATTCACTGGTGTGATTTCTCCTCCGTCGAAATGACAAACAGTACGCTGCAAAAAAAAACTCTCAGCGAATCTCTGCGAAAAACCTCCGCGAATCTCTGTGAAATAACCCTTTATTACCTATCTTGCAACCGTTAAAAAAACAAAATACAATAATGAAACAGCAATGTGTAATTTTTGATATGGATGGCGTGATTTCGCACACCAATCCGCATCATGTGAAGGCTTTTGAGGCGTTTTTCGATAAATATAATGTTCCTTATACAAATGAAGAATTCGAAGAACATATGTACGGAAAACATAACAGTTACATCATGACGCATTTTTTCAAGCGCCCAATTGCGGGAGAAGAACTGCTGAAACTCGAAGACGAAAAAGAAGGAATGTTTCGTGAGATTTATAAAGATAAAGTCGATACAATTGCGCATTATTTGGATTTTTTAAGCGAATTAAAATCACGCGGATTTAAAACGGCTGTTGCAACATCGGCACCGCGTGCGAATCTGGATTTGATTGCAAACGCTTTAAAAATCTCAGACAAAATGGATTCGATGATGTCCAGCGAAGACGTAACACTTCATAAACCAAATCCCGAAGTTTATCTAAAATCGGCAGAGCGTGTTGGCGTTTCTCCGTCTGATTGTGTGGTTTTCGAAGATTCTTTTTCGGGCGTTACAGCAGGATTAAATGCAGGAATGAAAGTTGTAGGCGTTTTGAGTACACATACAAAAGAACAGCTTCCTGTTTGTGATTTTTATATTAATGATTATAGTGAAATTAATGCGGATAAAGTTTTAGAAATATTAAAAGGCTAAAATTTTTAAACATATAATTAATATAAGTTCATTTAAAGAATGAACATAATTTGCATTGCCTTCAGTTTTTGACTGGAGGTTTTTTTATATTTTAAAAGGAAAAGTTTTATCTGAAGTTTTTATTTTCTGCTCTGTTTGTGATTCCTCGTTCCTCGGAATGACAAACTAGACTAATTAGTTTTAATCTTTAGAAATATTTTTTATGGTAATATTCCTGAAATCAATTGGCGAACGCTCGTAATTCAAAGAAATTTTCCCTTCTGTCGAAGAAGCTTCTGTGCACTCATTTACCAATTTTCCGTTTAAGTATTGCTTAATTTTTCCGTTTAAAGATTTAATAACTACGATGTTCCATTCACCATACGGATTTTCATTTTCTAAAAATTTAGGAGAAACAACACTTGCGCCGGCTTCAACTAATTTTCCATTTACTTTTGCAGTTACCTGATCCAAAAAGATAAAATCTCCGGTAGTATTTTCTTTTATTTGAAACTGAATTCCTTTTGGCCAGATTTTATCAGAAGCGTCTAACGGAATGTTGTACATAACTCCGCTATTTTTTGTGCCTTTCATTTTGTGTTTTTCTTCAAGATTCCATCTGTATTCTAAAGTAAGTTCAAAGTTTTTATAACTTTTTTTGGTCATCAAACAGCTTGGATCTTCTCCGTGCATACGAATCATTCCGTCTGCAAACTCATACACTTTTGACGGTTCCTGTTGTGCTGTATTTGTTTTAGTAAAAGCATACCAATCGTCTATTTCTAAAACTTTTCGCTGAACAACGCATGAATTTAGAATAAAAAGAAAAGCAATAGCAAAAGTTGATTTTTTGAACATAACTATGAGTTTAAAACGAAGTAGATTAACCGGGTTGAGGATTTATTAAAAAGTAAAAATAAGGATACGGGTTAATATAAAAAACAGAAGTTCTGGTTTTTTTTGTTTTGATTTTTTTGAAAAGTAAAATGGAGAGATTTAGTTTTCTTCCCAGAAGATTTTATGATTATGACTTACCAAATAAAGAAAAGTTGTGTCTGTAAGTCGTGTATCTTTTTTCAAGTCAAAAATATAAGATCCTTTAGATTCTTTATTTCTCTCTGTGCCACAATCGCTCCAATTGAGTTCGAGTGTTTTTTTATTATTTATTAGTCCGCTAATTTGTTCGTATGGTATGCCACTATCAAAAAGGAATTCATTATAATTTATATATTCTGTCGAACTTCCATTTTTTAGATGTCCAATAAAAGTTCCAGCTATAACCAATGAATCAATATCTTCTCCTGTTTTATTGTAGAACTTGACGTGTAAATTTTTATAGTTTAGATAAAATACAAAACCCATTATTATCAAAATAATAAAGATTATAATTCCTCTTTTTTTCTGTTTTGATAATTGCATTTTCTAATAAATTGTTTATAGGTTGCTTACTGCCAAATTTTATCTGTTTTTAATCTTCAAAAATACTTCATTCTTAAACCAATTTTCGTCTTCAGGGGTTTCAAAAATTCGTTTTTGGGAAAAATACACTTTGTCCTTTTGAAAGGTATAGAATATAAAGATCATTTAGTTCTAAAACTTTTATGAAATTAGTTACTGCAATTGTACTTTCTGTTGTTTCATCAAAGCGAGAAATAATTTTGTCGTTGAAAATTTCATGTTCTCTTTCTGAAAGAATAATCTTGTTTTCTTTTGAGTTTGCAAATCTCCAGTATTGAAAAAATGTAATTAGCGGAAAAAGAAAGCCAAATACAATCATAAAAATATCAGATGAATCTTTGTTGTCTTTAAATAGAATTGCGATAGAAATAAAAAGAATAAAAGTATATAGCCACCATCGCTTTTTTAATAGAATTCTAATAATAAATGAGAGGTATTCTTTTTTAGTAAAGTGAAATTTTTTGGTTTTAATCATTTAGGAACGTTCTTAGGTTGCTTTTATAGATCAAATATAATGAAGAATTTTATTAGAAATAAGCTAAAAATCTAAAACAGTAATAAAACAAAAAAGCTTCTGAGTTAACTTCAGAAGCTTTTTTCAGTGCGGATAATAGGACTCGAACCTACACGCCTTGCGGCACCAGATCCTAAGTCTGGCATGTCTACCAATTTCACCATATCCGCTCAATTGTGGGTGCAAAGATAAGCATAACTTCGAATTTTCAAAGCAATTTTGAAAAAAAATATTTATTCTCTTTTTTGTACTTTTGAAATTCTATAAAAATTATTTAAATGGAAAATATTAAGTCGTACGTTCAACAACATAAAGATCGGTTTATCAATGAATTGATCGAATTATTAAAGATTCCGTCGGTTAGTGCCGACAGTGCATACTCACAAGATGTTATCGATACTGCCGAAGCTGTTAAAGAAAGTTTATCAAAAGCAGGCTGCGATTTAGTCGAAGTTTGCGACACTCCGGGTTATCCAATTATATATGGAGAAAAAATAATCGACCCAAATTTACCAACGGTTTTAGTGTACGGACATTATGATGTTCAACCGCCAGATCCAATGGAATTATGGACATCTCCACCATTTGAACCCGTTATTAAAACAACAGAAATTCATCCTGATGGAGCTATTTTTGCTCGTGGTGCCTGCGACGACAAAGGTCAGATGTACATGCACGTAAAAGCGCTTGAATATATGGTACAAAGCAATACTTTGCCTTGTAATGTAAAATTCATGATCGAAGGTGAGGAAGAAGTAGGTTCTGCAAGTTTGGCTTGGTTCGTAGAACGCAATCAGGAAAAATTAAAAAATGATGTTATCCTGATTTCAGATACTGGAATGATTTCTAATCAACAACCATCAATTACCACAGGTTTGCGTGGTTTAAGTTATGTTGAGGTAGAAGTTACAGGTCCAAATCGTGATTTACATTCCGGTTTATACGGTGGAGCAGTGGCGAACCCAATTAATATTCTAGCAAAAATGATTGCTTCCTTGCATGACGATGACAATCATATTACGATTCCAGGATTTTACGATAAAGTTCAAGAATTGTCTCTTGAAGAAAGAGCTGAAATGGCAAAAGCACCTTTCAGTTTAGAGAAATATAAAAAAGCCTTAGATTTAAACGATGTTTATGGCGAAAAAGGATATGTAACCAACGAACGCAACTCAATTCGTCCAACATTAGATGTAAACGGAATTTGGGGCGGTTATCAAGGAGAGGGCGCTAAAACAGTTATTGCGAGCAAAGCTTTTGCTAAAATCTCAATGCGTTTGGTTCCAAACCAAGACTGGGAAGAAATCACAGCACTTTTCAGCAAACATTTTGTTAGCATCGCGCCAGCTGGAGTTACTGTAAAAGTTACCCCGCACCACGGTGGTCAAGGTTACGTAACGCCAATTGACAGCATTGGATATCAGGCAGCAAATAAAGCGTATACAGAAACGTTTGGAGTTCCTGCAATTCCAGTTCGTTCAGGAGGAAGTATTCCGATTGTGGCTTTGTTTGAAAAAGAATTAAAAAGCAAAACGATTTTGATGGGATTTGGTTTGGATTCTGATGCCATTCACTCGCCAAACGAACATTTCGGAATCTTTAATTACTTAAAAGGAATTGAAACTATTCCGTTGTTTTACAAGTATTTTTTTGAATTAAGTAAATAAGGGTTTTTGCGCGAAAGTGCTAAGAGACAAATTTTATTTGAAATATAATATTAAATCCGCTCAGAAATGAGCGGATTTTTTTATGGAATTTGGTCCAGAGGCTTCGTGATAAAATTGGAATTTAAATTTATTGAATAGCCTCCAGCTTTAGCTGGAGTTTTTTTTTGAGAAAAGAATTGGCTTTAGCCGAAATATTTTTAACATCCAACAATTTATTAGCTAAAGCTGGAGCTTATTCAACTTTTGGTAAACTTAAAACGTGAAACGTGAAACAAAAAAATCTGAACCTTTTTTCTTGCACATTAAAAATTAATCTCTACATTTGTAGAGTAACATCTATAAATGTAGAGTAAAAGTAAAAAAATGAGACAGTTTCTTATCATACTATTTTTTGGAATATTACTTTTTGGATGCAAAAGCAAACCAATCAATCAGAAGATTGACCATAAAAAAGAAGGCGTTTGGATGGATGACTACACACAAGATAATGTCAGATACAAATCGTTTGAATATTATAAGCACGACGAACCAGTAAAAAAGTGGAAATCTTACATTGGCGGAAAAATCTATAAAACAGAAAAATACAAAAACGGAATTTGCATTGTTACCTATTATTATGAAAATGGAAAAGTACAATCAAAAGGAAAAACAAAACTAGAAGTTAATGCAAAAGAAACGCATTGGTTTTATTTTGGTGATTGGAAATTCTATTCAGATAAAGGAAAAATAACCGAGATCAAAAAGTATAATAATGGAGAATTAATCTCGGAACAAAAAATAAAATAAACTACTAACTTTAAACCTATGAGAAAAATAATGGTTTTCTTTTTTATCGTAATGAACCTTAGTTTAATACAAGCGCAGAACTATAAAGAACTTGTTCGAAAAGCAGATTCCTGCTATAGAGCAGAGCATTATAAAATGTCTGTTGGTTATTACGAAAAAGCCTTTGAAATTGAGCAAAAATCATCAATACATCTTTACAATGCAGGATGTTCAGCATCTATGGCTAAGGAAAAAGAAAAAGCATTTAAATGGCTTAATTTAGCAATTGACAACGGATATGAAAATATAGCACACATACAAATTGAGAAGGATTTGATGTCTTTGCATGCAGAAAAAGAATGGCAAAATACAATTGATAAACTGCAAAAGAAAGTAGATCTTATAGGAGCCAACTATGATAAACCACTCCAAAAAGAACTGTTAGATATTTATACGGAAGATCAAAACATTCGCATAAAATTCATGGATATTTATAAAGATCCTAAATCAGATAAAAGGAAAATAGACAGCATTGGCAAAATAATGAATAATAAAGACAGTATCAATCTCATTAAAGTAATGAAAATACTGGACGAAAAAGGCTGGGTCGGAAAAAATGTTGTGGGTGCAGAGGCAAATAAAACCTTGTTTTTGGTTATGCAGCATTCTCCTTTAATATACCAGCAAAAGTATTTGCCAATGATGAGAGAGGCGGTAAAAAAAGGTGATGCAAATCAGCGTAATTTAGCTTATTTAGAAGATAGAATAGCGCTAAGAGAAGGAAGACCGCAAATTTATGGAAGCCAGTATGCAAATAATAAAATGAAAAACACATGGCATATATCGCCTATGATCGATCCTGATAATGTAGATAAAAGACGTGCTGAAGTTGGTCTTGGTCCCATAGCTGAATATGCAGTACAATTGAATATTGACTGGAACCTTGAAGCTTATAAGAAAGAATTGCCGGAATTAAAAAAACTTGAAAATATTAAATAATCACACTATAACTTTCACGTTTAATAATAAAGAATAAAGGAGCTCATTAATTAAACTTAATATGCAAAAAAAAACGTAGTATCTCAGAACCTTAGAACCTAAAAAATATGCAACTATCAAACTCAGAAGAACAATTAATGGAACATCTTTGGAAGCTAGAAAAAGCTTTTATGAAAGATTTGCTCGAGGCGTATCCAGAACCAAAGCCTGCAACAACAACGGTTGCAACACTTTTAAAACGAATGATCGACAAGAAATTTGTGGCGTACAACGAATTCGGGAATTCTAGAGAATATTATCCGTTAGTCAAGAAAACAGCTTATTTTTCGAAACACGTAAACGGCTTAATAAGCAACTTTTTCAATAATTCGGCTTCGCAATTTGCTTCTTTTTTTACTACCGAAACTGATTTATCGACTTCGGAATTAGAAGAACTCAAAAAGATAATCGATTCACAAATTCAAAAAAAGAAAAAATGATAACGTACATCTTAAAATCGGCAGTTCTGCTTTTAATTTTTTATGCCATTTATAAATTATGGCTGGAAAACGAAAAAATGTTTCGTTTTAATCGCGCTTATTTGTTAGCAAGTTTGATTTTTAGTTTTGTAATTCCTCTTAAGATTATTTCTTTTGAAACACAGTTTTCTTCAAGAATTCAATTAATCGAATTAAATGAATTGGTGCTTCAAAAAGGCAGTCAAAATTTAGAATCAGTTTCAAAAAATGATTTTTTGAGTGTTTTAATTCTTGTTTTCTATGCCTTTATAGTTTTGCTTTTAGCTTTCAGATTTGCGGTGAATATATATTCTTTTTTCAGCAAGATTAAAAGAAATAAACTACAGTTAGTAAACGGCGAAAAAGTGATTTTAATAGATGATGCCGTCTTGCCGCATTCTTTTTGGAATGTAATTTTTATTAATAAAAATGAATTTGAAAACGGTAAAATTCCAGTCGAATTAATAATGCACGAAAAAGCACATTTACAGCAAAAACATACATTAGATATTTTGTTTGCAGAACTTATTCAAATTATTTTCTGGTTCAATCCGCTGCTTGTTTTTTATAAAAAAGCAATCAAACTCAATCATGAATTTTTAGCTGATGAAGCGGTAAACAAGCAGTTTGATTCGGTTACAAGCTATCAGAATCTTTTGCTTGATTTTGCATCCGATAAAAACACTATTTCGCTTGCCAGTAACATTAATTATCTAATAACTAAAAAACGTTTACTAATGATGACCAAAAAAGAATCTCCGATTAAGATCATATTGAAAGTTTGTACTGTAAGTGCTGTTTATGTTTTGCTGCTATTTGTTTTCAGCACAAAAACAATGGCTCAAACAGTTAGCAATAAAGCCGATGTAAAAGAAAAAGATATTTATACAAATGATGCTATTGAAAAAAAACCAGAATTTCCGGGTGGTGTTTTAGCATTTTACAAATTTGTTGGTTCTAATTTTAAAATGCCTGCCGAAGCAGCAAAAAACAAGATTGAAGGTAAAGCGTATATGCAGTTTATTGTTGAAAAAGATGGAAGTTTATCTGAGATCAGAACAATGAAAGATGCCGGTTACGGAATAGGCGATGAGGTAATTCGTGTATTAAAACTTGCTCCAAAATGGACTCCAGGCTCTATAAATGGAAAGCCAGTTCGAGTAATGTATAGTTTGCCAATTACGATTCAGGCTGAGAAATAGGTTTTTTTTTAAAGGTTCAAAGGGGCAAAGGTTCAGAGATACTAAGGTGTAGTTTTGCATAGGCTTTAGCTTCGGATAAAACTATTAATTGGAAAAACTTTGTACCTCTGAACCTTTGCCCCTTTTGAACCTTTTTTTTAAAAAAAATCCGCTTCTAAAACTTAGAAGCGGATAAAATAAAAAACTAAAAAAAAATTCTAAAAATAAAATTAAAAATCAGACTTAAAATAAATCTGGATTATATCCAAAATAGGGTACTATTTGTTCGTTAAAAATGACCCCGTATTCTTCTAATTCTTTCAAAATAGGCAAATAAACTTCTTTCTTTATCGGAAGCTGAACGCCTGGAGTTGTAATTTTTCCATTCAAAATCAATAATGTTGCCATTGCAACGGGCAAACCAACTGTTTTTGCCATTGCTGTATAAGTTTGATCGTCTCCGGTACAGACCATTTTTGAGTCGATTTGTTTTTTCTCGCCATTCAGTATATAGCCAAATTTATGATACATCACAATCATATCTTTATCATCTGGAGCCAATGTCCAGCTGTCCGATAGTATCTTTTCTAAAATTTGAGCTGGAGTAGCATTGGGCAAATTCACTTTTTTGTGAGGATTAAACAAATCCAGTTCTAAAAGTTTATCCCACATAATATCGTCTTGATCAATTTTTAAAATTAATCGTGTTTTTATTTCGACAGAATCCGTTGGATGATAAGGCAAAAATGAGTTTACAAATTCGCGGTAACTCATATTCTCAGAACCTTCCATAATATAACTGTCATCTGTCATTCCGAGCTGTACAAACATATTCCAGGCTTTCGAAAAGCCAACTCGTCTTATAGTTCCACGGTATAAAGTCAAAATATCATCTAAACCATAAATCGATCTGTATTTAAGTGAATCCCGGTTTGAATACGCTTCGAATTTTCCGTAACCTTCTACTTCAAGAAATTCTGTTCTGCGAAATACAGTTCCGTACGGAATATATTTATAAGTGCCTTCCTGAATAAATTTTGCAGCACCGCCCTGTCCGGCTAAAACAACGTTTCTTGGCGCCCAGGTAAATTTGTAATTCCATAAATTATTATCGCATTCTGGAGCTACTAAACCACCGCAAAACGATTCAAAAAGCAGCATATTGCCACCTTTCGATCTAATTTCATCAATCACTTTCATGGCGCTCATGTGGTCGATTCCAGGATCAAGACCAATTTCATTCATGAAAATTAGATTGTTTTTTTTCGCTTCTTCATCTAAAGCCTGCATGGCATCACTTATATAAGATGCGGTTACAAGATGTTTTTTGAATTCTAAACAGTCTTTTGCAATTTCAATATGTAAATGAGCCGGCAGCATCGAAATCACGATTGAAGCTTTTTCTATTGCCGATTTTCTTTCGTCAGTATCAAAAATATTTAAAGCAATTGGAGTCGCATTGGGGTGTTTCTGTGTCTTTTTTTCGGCCAAAGCCAATGACAAATCTGCCACAACAAGATGTAAATTTTCACTTTCTGACTTTGATAGTAGATAACGTATCAACGATGATGCAGATCGACCAGCTCCGATAATTAAAATGCTTCTCATTTTTTTAATATATAACACAAATGTATTAAAATGTTATAAATATAACAATTGATTAAGGTGTAAAAAATGATTTATTTTTAAAAGACGTTAAAAAAGGCATTATTCTTTCAGTGAATAATTTTTTAGGAAATCAGAATGCCAATTTTAATTTGGATTGAAGTACTTTTGCATAGTAATTGAAAAACAAACAAAATGAAAAGAAAAATAGTTTTGACTGGAGCTTTTATCGGAATGCTAGCTATAATTTTAGGTGCTTTTGGTGCTCATTTATTAAAGAAATGGCTTTCTGTAGATCAATTAAATACTTTTGAAGTTGGTGTTCGCTATCAAATCTATCATGCCTTTTTTTTATTTTTCCTTTCTACAAGAAAAGAACTTGCTGAAAAAACCTTAAAAACAATTTATAATTTGGTGGTTGCAGGCGTAGTTCTTTTTAGTGGTTCTATCTATTTATTAGCTACTAAAAACCTTACACTCTTCGATTTTAAAATTATAGTATTCGCAACTCCTTTAGGCGGATTATTATTAATTATTGCTTGGCTGACATTATTTGTTACGATTTTGAGGCAAAAATCATAAAATCCCGAATAAAAAATTCTATCTAAAAATTAATCTTTAATTTTGTCTCATAAATAACATATAATCCTATTTATGTGAATTTATTTTGTTTTTTACTTTAATTAGAAAAAAATATAACAAATTCATTTACTGGATTATAGAAAAAGAAATTAGAGGCAGTTATTTTTTTATTTTACTGATTTTGAAGTTTAAATTTTACCTTTTTGATATAAATAAAAGTGAAATTGAAATAATTTGAAGCATTAATAATAAATTCTATAATTTTGCTTTTTATAAAAATATCACACACAACTTAAAATTTATGGACACTAACACACTTTTCTCGCAATCGATTTCGTTGAAAGAATTAGGAATTGAAAATGCAAAAGTTCGCTATCAATTATCTGCAGATGAATTGCATGCGATTACTTTGGAGTCTGGCCAAGGAGTTGAAAACTCTACAGGCGCATTGGCGATTAATACAGGTGAATTTACAGGACGTTCTCCTCAAGATCGTTTTATTGTAAAAGACAGCATTACTGAAGATAAAGTTTGGTGGGGAAATGTAAATATTCCTTTTTCGACAGAAGCTTTTGAAAAGTTATACAATAAGGTAACTCAATTTTTATCTAATAAGGAAGTTTTTGTTCGTGACTCTTACGTTTGCTCTGATGCAAATTATAGATTAAATGTTCGTGTTGTAACAGAAACCGCTTGGTCAAACTTGTTTTGCTACAATATGTTCTTAAGACCAGAAGAGTCTGAATTAGCAAATTTTACTCCAGAATGGACTGTGATTTGTGCGCCAAGTTTTATGGCAGATCCTGCTGTAGACGGAACGCGCCAGTCTAATTTTGCTATTCTAGATTTTACTAAAAAAATAGCTCTTATTGGAGGAACAGGATATACTGGAGAAATGAAAAAAGGAATTTTCTCTGCTTTAAATTTCATTTTGCCTGTTTTCGAAAACACATTGCCAATGCATTGCAGCGCTAATGTTGGTGAAGCAGGAGATACAGCAATTTTCTTTGGATTGTCAGGAACCGGAAAAACAACTTTGTCTGCAGATCCAGAACGTAAATTAATTGGAGACGATGAACACGGATGGACTGCTGAAAATACAGTTTTTAACTTTGAAGGCGGCTGTTATGCAAAAGTGATTAATTTATCAGAAGAAAATGAACCAGACATTTTTAGAGCGATCAAAAAAGGAGCTCTTTTAGAAAATGTGGTTTTCAAAGCTGGAACAAACGAAGTAGATTACGACGATGTTTCGATTACTCAAAATACACGTGTGAGCTACCCAATAACTCATATTGATAATATTCAGCCAGGTTCTATTGGCCACAATCCTAAAAACATATTTTTCTTGACGGCAGATTCTTTTGGAATTTTGCCTCCAATCTCAAAACTTACGCCAGGTCAGGCAGCTTACCATTTTATCTCAGGATATACAGCTAAAGTTGCAGGAACTGAAGCAGGAGTAACAGAACCGCAGCCAAATTTTTCAGCTTGCTTTGGAGCACCATTTATGCCTTTGCATCCAACGCGTTATGCCGAAATGCTGACTAAAAAAATGAAAGATGCAGGAGTAAAAGTTTGGTTAATTAACACTGGCTGGACGGGCGGTGCTTACGGAACAGGAAGCCGAATGAAACTAAAATACACTCGCGCCATGATTACCGCTGCATTAAACGGTGAGTTGGACAATGTAGAATATAAAAATCACGCCGTATTTGGAATCGCAAAACCACAATCTTGCCCGAATGTTCCAAGCGAAATTTTAAATCCAAGAAATACTTGGGAAGATCCTGCGTTATATGATATAAAAGCAATCGAATTGGCTAAGAAATTCAAAGCTAATTTTGCCAAATTTGAAGAGTTCGCTAACGCTGAAATTTTAGCTGGCGCACCAAAAACAGAATAAGGGGGTTACTAATTCAAATTAAAAAAGCTGTTCGTTATGAACAGCTTTTTTGTTTGGTCTCAATCGCAAAAAAAAAAATAAATTGAACACTGAAACTGCGACTGAAAACCTGAAAACTTTATTTCTTACTTTCGTCGATTCGTTTTTGAATTAAATCCCAAGAATAGTAGTGAAAAGTCATTCCGTTGCTCATGGCTACAAAAAGGCCATTTTTGAAATTCCCTCCTAGATTAATGCTCGTTGCATCAGCACCATCACATTCAATCGTTGAAGTTGGAATTTCCGCTAATAAAGGATAATGGTTTAGATTTCCTTTTATACCTTCTCTTGGATAAATCATAAAAGTATTTGCCTGCTGATTTGATACTAAGATATAACCGGTAGAATCTGTTTTTTTATAAATTGCAATTCCTTCGTTGTCGGCTTTGAAACCTGTTTTTCCAAATATTGCTAGCTCTTTATTATTGTTTAATGCAGGATCAGCTTTGTATTTTCTGATTCCGAATTGTTCATCACAATACAAAATAGTTCCTAATTCGTTATCTACTGCAATGGCTTCTATTTCTTTTTTTCCGCTATAAGCACCAAATTTTCTCACCACTTTTGCTGTTGCAAATTTTCCAGCACCAGAAAGTTCATATTGCCATAAATAACTGCCTGAAGGGCCAGATTTTCTTCCTACAACAGCAAAAATCTTTTTGTCGCTTGGGCGTGTGTATAACGCAATTCCCATTGGGTCACGCAAGGTTTCGCCTTCAAAAACAGAAATTCCGCCGTTATCAATTGCTTTTAAATCAGGCAAGCTAAAAATTCTGATTTTATTGTTTTCGCGTTCTGTGGTTACGGCAACGTCTACTTTTTTTCCGTCGATAATTAATCCATAAGCGATATCAACATTGTTAGGGCGTTTTAAAACCTCAGACTTGGCAACAATTTTTCCTTTTAAATCAAACGCATACAATCCGCCGTCTGTATCTTTATCTGTACCAATAATTATGCTTTTTGAAGCGTCTGTAGGGTGAATCCAGATCGAAGGATCATCCGTATCATGTGGCAGTGCTTGTGTGACAACAGTTGGTTTTATTGCATTTTTTGCAACTGGAGCTAACTTATCATCGTTTTTGCATGCGGTAAATAAAACACTTAAAAGTAAAAAAGTGATTATATATTTATTTTTCATTATGATTTCTTTTGAATAAAATTAGACAGAACCGCTAAGTTCTGCCCAATTTAAGAATTTTATAAATTGATTATTACAAGTCAAACTTCAAGCCGAAATTGTATCTCGCTTGATAGTATTCTGCTTGCTTGGTATGCGCCTCAATTCCTTGATAATAACGCAAAGGCTGGTTAGTTAAGTTGTTAGCTTCGGCAAATACGCGAAGGTGTTTTGTGATTTTGAATGAAGCATTCGCATCTAAGAAAAATTGTTTGTCGTAATAACTGTCTTTATAAGATTCTGAACCTAATTCATCTAAATAATCTGAAGTGAAGTTGGTCGAAATTCTAGCAGAAAAACGTTTGTTTTCCCAAGATAATGATCCGTTAAACATATGTGGTGTTGTTCCCGGAAGACTGATGTCATTTCTTTCGTTTCCGTCTTCGTCGGCAATTCCTTTAGCCTTAGATTTTGTGTAAGTGTAGTTTAAATATACACCAAATCCCTTTAAAAATTTGCCCGGCAAGAAATCTAACTGACGCTGAAGCGCCACTTCAAAACCATAAACATCAACTTGGTCTCCGTTTCTTGATTGTACAAACGACCAGTTTTCGCCAGCTGGGATTGGATTTGTCTGATTTGGAAAATCTGCAGCAAATTTTGCATCAGTATATTGATTATCACTGTAATTATAAATGAAGTCATTTAATCTTTTGTAGAAAACACCTCCAGAAATTAATCCAACTGATTTGAAATAATTCTCTGCCATGAAATCATAGTTATATGAATATGTTGCATCTAAACCTGGATTTCCAGCTGTAATTTCTTTGTCGGCAGCAATGTTATTTACATAAGGAGCCAGTGCATAATAATTTGGTCTTGCTAAAGCAGTTGTTGCAGCCGCTCTTAAAACTAAATCTTTGGTAGCATTATATTGAAAAGAAATGCTTGGCAATAAATTCGTGTATGAATTGGTATTGTTGATTTGACTCTCTAATTCTTCTTCATCTAAAACTCTATTTCCAGTGTAATCGATGTGCGTATTTTCTACTCTGAAACCTAAAACCATTGAAAGTTTGTCGTTAAAATCCTGATCCCATCTTACGTAAGCCGCATAAATACTTTCTTTAGCATTATAATTTACTGCTAAATATTCAGATGGATTTGCTTCTTTATCAAATAAAGCAGCGTTGTTTAAATCTAAACTTCCTAAGAAATTTGCCGAAGCAAAAGCTCCTGGTACATATTTGCTTCCTGGATTAAAGTTTTTTCCATCATAATAACTAGTCGGAACTTCAGATAATAATTCCATTCCGTCGTTTATTGGCTCGTAAGAGTAGAACATGTTATTTCTTTCTTTTTCTTTCAATCGAAGTCTAAGACCAGTTCTTAATCTTCCTTTTTCAGATGGAATGACAGAGAAAGGAAAACGGATGTTGATTTTTGCACCAAATTCGCTTTCGCTGGTTTCATCTGTGTTTTCTGTAACAGAATCAAATTTGAATTCATCCGTTGATTCTCCAACCGTTGTCATCAAAGGAAATCTAGGATCAGACAAATCTTCCATCATTTCTAAACCTTTCTGACGGTATTCGATATAACGTTCTCCCGGACGATATTCTCTTGCTTTTGCATAATTTGCTGACCAGTCTAAATCTAATTTGGAGTTGATTAAATGTTCTCCACGAATCGAATAATTTTGAACGCGCTGATCTTCTAATCTTCTGTTTTTGTTTCTGCTGTTATCGACTCCGCCTTTTGTCTGGCGTTTTACACGACCTTCAAAACCAATGATTTCTTCTCCATTATAAAGAGGCTCGATATCATCATAAGTTGTTCTGAAACGGTTTTCCCTGTCATCTCTCCAATTGTAAATGGCATTAGCGAAAATCGTGTTATTCTCGTCAAATTTATAATCTAAAGCTACAGATCCGCTTCTTCGAATACGCTGTACATCATATTTTCTAATCTCTGAAGCTTGTAGATATTCGTTTCCGAAATCATCTTTTACCCATTCATTTTCGATATTATCAGATCCGTAATCTACATTATTGTATGATCCGCTGAAAACAGCACCCAATTTATTGTCAAAAAAACGATTACCGTAAACTAAACCTGCTGTGTAAGAGGCGTGTTCGCGAATTGGCAAATAACCTCCGGCCAGCGTTGCAGAAATTCTTTCGCCGTTTGGAGTTGCTCTTGTAACTAAATTTACAGAACCTCCTATAGCATCAGCATCCATGTCAGAAGTTAAGGTTTTGTTTACTTCGATTGTCGAAATCATATCAGACGGAATCAAATCCATTTGTACGTTTCTATTGTCTCCTTCTGCAGATGGAATTCGGTCACCATTTAAGGTTACCGAGTTCAATGACGGAGCTAAACCTCTAATAATAATGTTACGCGCTTCACCTTGATCATTTTGCATTGTGATACCCGGAACACGTTTTAAAGCGTCTCCAACATTGGCATCAGGAAAACGCCCTACTTGATCAGATGAAATGATGTTTCCTATATTTTTGCTGTTTTTTTGTTGATTCAGCGCTTTGGCCTGACCTTTTAAAATGTCTCCAACAACAACCTCATTTAATTCTGTTCCTGAAGTTTTTAGAGTGAAATCAAGGACGTTATTTTTGCCTTGTTCAACTGTTATTTCGTGAGTAATTGGTTCGTATCCTATATATTTTACTTGTACTTGGTAAGTTCCAGCATTTATGTTAAGCAATTCAAAACGACCATTGTAATCTGAAACTGTGTATTTGTTTTCACCTACAATCTGAATCATCGCTCCAGGCAACGGAAGTTTGTCGTCAATATCTAATACTTTTCCAGAAATTATGGCTTTTTGAGCATAACCTGAAAAGGCTAAAAGCATGAATGTTACTACTAAATAAATTTTTTTCATTGTTTTTTAGTTTGATTTGTTGCGAAACTAGAACCTTAATGTTATTAAAGCCGTTAAAAAAAATTAACATACTGTTATGATTCCCCGCTTAAAATCGAATTACATTAATCTTAAACTAACATTCGAGTTTCAAATAATTGAGGTTCAGTTAAAAACAAATCAACTATTTATGTCAGAATTAAATTTTTGGCGCTAAATTTGCCTTATCAATCACAATCAAAAATCATCAATCATGTTAAAACAATTTTTTATCCTTTGTTCTGGAGCAGACAGAGATCTTCTCGAAGGATGTTCAGAAGGCGAACAAACCAAATATGTTGGTATTGGAGCCACCGTTTTTTTTACTGCAGTTATGGCTTTCTTGGCCAGTGCGTATGCACTTTTTACTGTATTTGACTCTATTTATCCAGCTTTAATTTTTGGTTTTGTATGGAGTTTGCTGATCTTTAATTTAGACCGATTTATTGTGTCGACAATTAAAAAGAGAGACCGTTTTATGGATGAATTTCTGCAGGCGACGCCACGAATTATGCTGGCAATTATTATTGCAATCGTAATTTCTAAGCCTTTGGAGATAAAAATTTTCGAAAAAGAAATCAACACCGTTTTATTGAAAGAAAAAAATGAAATGGAATTGGCCAATAAAAAGCAAATCGGAACTTATTTCAAAACAGATTTAGATAAGAATAAAGCGGAAATCGCAGCTTTAAAAGCGGATATTGTCACAAAAGAAAAAGAAGTAAACGCTCTATATTCGACTTATATTACAGAAGCCGAAGGAACTACAGGAACTAAAAAACTCGGAAAAGGTCCGGTTTATAAAGAAAAACGCGAAAAGCACGATGCATCTTTAAAAGAATTCGAAACGCTAAAAACAGCAAACGAAGCTAAAATTGCCGAGAAAGAAAAAGCAGGCAAACAACTCCAAGCTGACTTAGATAAAAAAGTTTCGCAGACACAACCCATTATTGAAGGTTTTGACGGATTAATGGCGCGAATTAATGCGTTGAATAAACTCCCTTGGCTGCCGTCGTTTTTTATAATGCTGTTGTTTTTAGCTATTGAAACGTCTCCAATTATTGCAAAATTATTAGCTCCAAAAGGAGAATTCGATTTTAAACAAGAAGAAGCTGAAACGGCTATGAAAGCTACTTTGGCACAAAACAAATACCAACGTGATTTATTAGTAAAAACAAATGCTGAAATGCATGACAAGGTGTATGCAGATATTGCAGAAGATAAAAACCTCTATGATTTACAGCGTAAAAATGCAAAAGAGTTATTAGAACTTCAGTCGCATAAATTTGTGGAAAAGCAGAAAGCGACCTTGTAAAAGGTAATTGGTAAAATGTAAAAAGTCTTAAGCTCTAAATGAACTTAAGACTTTTTTTATTTCAGTAAGAAGCCATTTCACTTCTCACAAATTACATTTTACATGTAGCTCAAAATCTCTTTTTTATATGCATCGTATTCTCCCTGCATGATCAAACCGTTGTCAAGCAGTTTTTTGTAATTCTGTAATTTATCAAAAAGTTCTTCTTTAGATAATTCACTTAATTTACGTTCTCCTGTAGAAGATTGTGTCTGCTGAATTGGCTCATAAGTTTCATAAGAAGGAGTTGTTGCTGGCAGAATTTCAGCATAATTTGTTACCTCTTCAGTTTCTACTTCTTCGATCTCATCTTCAAAATTCTCCACTTCTGGAGTTGGCTGAGCAGTTTCTATAGCTGGTGCCGAAATTGTAACTGGATTTTTAAGTAAATCCAATTGTTCTTTGGCATATGTATAAATTTTTCTAGCTTGAATTTTTGGAATATAATCGATAGAAATTGATAAATCAGTATTTGTATTAAATGAGAATTCTGAACCTAGAATATTTTCTTTTACAAAAGCACCGGCGATATCATCCCAAGTATAATCTGTAAAATCCATAGAAAGACCTAAATTTTTAGGCTTGCAGATGATTATTCTTTTATTTGTTAAAACAATACTATCAGGAAAAACAGTAATTGCAGGTTTTTTTTGAACTGCTATATATCCAACTTCTTCGCCTTTCATCAACAAATCGTTGAGTTTTGAAGTGATTTTTTCAATCGCTTTTGGATCTTGTTCTTCGTTCAGAAATTTTTTAAATTGTTCTTTCATATTTTAATAAGTTGCTAAGTAACTGAGTTGCTAAGTTTTTTTCTTACCGTGCAAATGTAATGCCTAATTTTCTAATTCGATAATTTCATTCTGAATTTTCTTCGTCAAACTTTTGAAAACCAATTCATACGAATGATCAATGAGTTCTTTGACGAATTTGTCTGGAAGATTTCCGTTCAAAGCAATCGTATTCCAATGTACTTTGCTCATATGAAAACCAGGTTTTATTTCTTCATATTCCGCTCGCAATTCCTGAGCACGATCTGGATCACACTTTAAATTGGCAGAAGCTTCATTCTTTTCCCATTGAGATAATGAGGATAAAGCAAACATTTTACCACCAACTTTAAAAACTAAAGTATCTTCATCAAAAGGGAAATGTTCTGTTACGCCTTTTCTAGAAAGGCAATATTCATAGAAAGTTTCTAGATTCATACCATGTTATTTTTACCAATTTTACCTAAATGTGTGTCTTGAAATCCTGTTTCATACTTTAATCCGTAACCAAACATTCTATCCATTGATGAGTGTGAAAATAAAATAATTCCGGACAATTGCAAAATTTCAATTTTAAAATAACAGCCCAATATGTAAATTATAACGGCAATTCCTTTATGATGAAAAACATTGTAGAAAAATGCACCGCTTTTATTTCCAAAAATATAACCCAGCATCGATAAATCAGGTGCTAAAATTAAAGCCAAAAACCACCACCATTCATAATTCAAAAGGCTGAATAAATAGATTCCGAGTACAAATAAGCTTAATTCTTCTAGTTTAATTATTTCTTTCATAATAGTTTTTTTTCCATCATTTTTTCAGGATGTTCTAATTTTTTAAAACCAAATTTTTCATATAAAAAGTGCGCATCTGTTGTCGCTAATCTCCAAATTTTAATATTTTTAAGAACAGGTTCGTTCATCATATTTTCAACTAAAACAGACGAATATCCTTTACCGCGATGTTCTTCAGTAATAAAAACATCCATCACATATCCAAAAACTACAAAATCGGTAATTACGCGCGCAAAGCCAATTTGTTTGTCATCTAAATAGATTCCAAAACAAACAGAAGCATCAATTGCAGTCTGAACTTCTTCGATAGTTCTGGGCGCTGTCCAATAAATAGCTGCCAAAAAGTTGTGTATAAACGGAACGTCAAGTTTGGTTTTATCAGTTGAGACACTAATCATAGTTTTGTTTTTTTTAGCCACGAATTACACGAATTTACACGAATTTATTTTTTGCCAAGATTAAAGGATGAAAAATAATTCAATCTGTGTAAACCTTTGGCAAAAAAAAGCAAGATTTAGTCAGTGAAAATTAGTGTAATTGGTTCGCCAATTCCCTTTCGCTCGCGTTGTGGCAAACCTTTAAATCTTATATAAAATCGGTTTTGATGGACTTGCATCGTTTTCAAACGAAGCGATTTGAAGATTTAAAATATAATTTCCATCTTCAATTTCGTCTGGCACATAAATCATTTCGGTAATTGTCGCATTCAATCTGGCATCAGAATTTAGATTATGTGTGTCTTTTACATTCCAAAATGCTTTATGTGCCAATAATTTTCCTTCATCATATTCTTTGTCCACACTTGGCAAATCGATCAATAAATGCTGAATTTCGCTTTCGCGGATGAAAATCGCAGCATCTTCAGACAAGTAAGGCGGATTTGTATTTGAATATTTTCTTGATTTTTTTTCTTTTTGATTGGGAAGTGTTCTGATGATTAAAGCTTCCGTTTTTTCAGTAATTAAATTTGTAATTTGATCTTTCGTAATTACAAAATCATCCCCAATTTTCTCAGGCTCAATTGTAATCAATTTAGCAGAAAAGAAAAATTGCTTAAGTGATTGATTAATGCTATAAAAATCATTCGTAATATGTCCCAAACATTCCGTGTGCGTTCCATGCCCATGTGGGTTGAAGAAAATATTATTAAAATTCGTAGATGATTTTCCTTCCGAAACTTTCCCGATCCAATCGCCAAAAACTACAGGTTCAATAACTGGTTTTTCGATATACCAGGCAATTGGGTTTTCATCTGTATTGGTTAAAGAAATTGAGATATCAATGGGTTTTGATAAGTCGATTTCGAAGTTGTTGATTTTTGCTCGCAAAGTTTGTTTTTTTATGCCACGAAGGCTCAAAGGCACAAATTAATTTAAACTTTGTGGCTTAGTGTCTTTGCGGCTATTTTTTTACTCTTCCAAATTTAGATAAAATAGATCACTTGCAATTCCATCCGTTAAAAATTTTCCCTTTGGAGTTGGTTTAAGAATGTTATTTTCAATTGAAAGCAAATCGTCTTTTAAGAATTTTTGAGATTGTTTTTTTAGATAATTCAAATATTCCAAACCAAATTCATTTTCAACTCTTTCTAAAGAAACGCCCCAAATCGTTCTTAAACCAGTCATAATATATTCGTTATAGCGATCTGGGATAGTCAGAATTTCAGTTTCGATAGGAAGCTCATTGTTCTGAATCGATTTCAAATACAACGAATTATTCGCAATATTCCAGCCTCTTTTTTCGCCGTCATAACTATGTGCCGAAGGTCCGATTCCGATATATTTTTTTCCGAGCCAGTAAGCCGAATTGTTTTTGGAAAAATAATTCTCTTTTCCAAAATTCGATAATTCATAATGAATGAATCCGTTTTTTTGAAGTGTTTCAACTAAAATCATAAAGTGATTTGAAGCCGCTTCATCTTGAGGTTCAGCAATTTTTCCTGTATCAATAAGTTTTCTTAAAGCTGTTTTTGGTTCAACCGTCAATGCATAACTCGAAATATGCGGAATGCCAAAACTCAAAGCCGTTTCGATATTCTGTTTCCACATTTCGTCGCTCATTCCTGGGATTCCATAAATTAAATCGAGTGAAATATTATCAAAATATTTTGTTGCTTCTTGTAAACATTTTATGGCTTCCGTCGCATTATTAGCACGGTTCATCATCTTCAAATCTTCTTCATAAAAAGACTGAATTCCAATGCTTAAACGATTTATCGGACTTTTAGATAATTCAAAAATTCGCTCTGCAGACAAATCATCCGGATTTGCTTCGAGCGTAATTTCCGGATTTTCTACAACATTGTAGTTTTTATAAACTTCTGAAATTAAAAAATTGATTTCGTCATTGGTCAAAACAGAAGGAGTTCCGCCTCCGAAATAAATGGTTTCTACTCCCGAGAATTCTGGATCGTTCTCAAATTCATTTTTACGCATACTAATTTCTTTAGCCAAAGCCAAAACCATCTCGTCTTTCTTCTTCATCGAAGTCGAAAAATGAAAATCGCAATAATGGCAAGCCTGCTTGCAAAAAGGAATATGGATGTAGATACCGCTCATTTTTAGTTTTCAGTCTCAGTTTTCGGTCTCAGTCTCAGCTCTTAACTGTGACCGTGACTGTAAACTATTTTCTAATTTTGTCCTCATTTTGTTTCACAAAAGCATCCCAGCCTGTATAACTTTTTCCGGCCACAATTTTTCCAGAGTTGAAGAAATGGCAAACTGCCGCCGCCAATCCATCAGTTGAATCGAGATTTTTAGGCAGTTCTTTTAAACCTAAAAGCTGTTGCAGCATTTTCGCAACTTGTTCTTTGCTGGCATTTCCGTTTCCGGTAATGGCCATTTTTATCTTTTTTGGTTCATATTCTGTAATCGGAATATCTCTTGAAAGTCCGGCTGCCATAGCGACGCCTTGTGCGCGTCCCAATTTTAGCATAGACTGTACGTTTTTGCCAAAGAAAGGTGCTTCAATCGCAATTTCATCAGGATGATGCGTTTCGATTAATTCGATTGTTCGTTCAAAAATAATTTTTAGTTTTTGGTAATGATTGTCGTATTTGGAAAGTTGCAATTCATTCAATTGCAAAAATTCCATTTTTTTATTGATGACTTTAATCAATCCAAAACCCATAATTGTTGTTCCTGGGTCAATCCCTAATATGATGCGTTCTTTTGTCATTTTTTATTGTAGGTTACACAAAGTATCACCAAGTTAGCACAGAGATTCGCAAAGTTTTTTTCAATCTCTTCTTGTATCTTTGTGACTACTTTGCGAATCTCTGTGAAATAGCTTTTTCGCAATAGTTTCCTTTACTTTGCAGCATGATTTCAATTCCTCACAAAGCTAAACAATTCCTCGTTCTTCTAGTCAAACTTTTGATCGTTGGCGGCGCATTTTATTTTATTTACAATCAGCTGGCAAATAACGACAAATTGGACTGGAACAAGTTTTTAATATTGTTTCGCAAAAACCAGTCGGTTTTAGGAATTGCATTTATATTGCTTTTAAGTGTTTTAAATCGTTATTTCGAGATTTTAAAATGGCAAAATCTGGCAAAAGTTATTCAAGAAATCTCGCTGGGCGAAGCCACAAAACAGGTTTTAGCTGCCTTGACAGCGGGAATTTTTACTCCAAACGGAGTAGGAGAGTACGCCGGAAAAGCGTTGTATTATCCTAAATCAGAAGCTAAAAAAGTGGTTTTTCTCAACTTGATCTGCAACGGAATTCAGATGATTTTGACCATTATTTTTGGAATCTTCGGATTATTATATTTTAATGCAAATTATAATGTGATTACTGCCAAAACTGTCGCAATTTTATTTGGCGGTTTTGTTTTAATTTTAATCGTATTATTTTCTCTAAAAAAAATCAAAATCAAAGGATATTCGATTGAAAAACTCATTCATAAAATCAATGAAATTCCAAAATCAATTCATCAAAGAAACATCTTTTTAGGAATCTGCCGTTATCTGGTTTTCTCTCATCAATACTATTTTTTATTTTTAGCTTTTGATGTCGATTTGCCTTATTTAACTTTAATAGCAGCCATTACGTCGGTTTATTTTTTAGCTTCATCATTGCCGACATTTCAATTTTTAGACTTCGCAGTTAAGGGAAGTGTTGCTATTTATTTCTTCGGAATTCTAGGCGTAAACGAGTGGATTGTCGTTTTTATTAGCACTTTAATGTGGTTTTTAAATGTAGTTTTGCCTGTAGTTTTAGGAAGTTATTATGTGTTGAATTTTAAGGCAAAAACCACAGCATGATTTTGGTTTTATTTATATTGATAATTTATGTGATAAGCATCAGTTTGCTTATTGGTGGATTTTTTAATGTAAAAAAATATCGAAATCAAGGCTTAAAGCCAAAGACAAGCTTTACTGTAATTGTTCCTTTTCGTAATGAAGAAGAAAATTTGCCTCATCTCTTAAAAAGCTTTTCAAATTTAAATTATCCAACAGATTTATTCGAAGTTATTTTGGTAGATGATAATTCAAAAGAAAAATTTAAAATTTCAAGTTTCAAGTTTCAGGTTTCTGTAATCGATAATATCAGGGTATCAAATTCGCCTAAAAAAGATGCCATTTTAACCGCGATTCAAAAGGTAAAAACGGATTGGGTTATCACAACAGATGCAGATTGTATTGTTCAGGAAAACTGGCTTTTAACCTTCGACAATTACATTCAGGAAAATAATGTTTTGATGCTTGCCGGTGCAGTTTCTTATCAGTGCCAAAACTCTTTTTTGCATCATTTTCAGCAATTGGATTTAACGAGTTTGCAAGGTGCAACAATAGGAAGTTTTGGACTTAAAAAAGCTTTTATGTGCAACGGAGCCAATTTTGCCTACAAAAAATTTTTGTTTGAAAAACTAAACGGATTTGACGGAAACAACAAAATTGCGAGTGGAGATGATGTTTTTTTACTTCAAAAAGCCGTAGAACAATTTTCAGATAAAGTACATTATTTAAAAGCAAAAGATGCAATTGTAAGCACAAAACCAACAGAAAATTGGAAATCCTTATTTCATCAAAGAGTGCGCTGGGCAGCAAAAACAAGTTCGTATAAAAGTATTTTCGGAAAGTATTTGGGAGTAATAGTTTTTTTTGGAAATCTCAGTTTCGTGCTCGGTTTTCTTTTTTTACTTTTTGGAACACTTTCTTACCCTTTATTTGTCATGCTCGCTTTTTTAAAGTTTATAACCGATTTTGTTTTGCTTTATATCACAAATCGATTCTTAACGAAAAGCAGAATCAAAAGTCTTATTTTGAGCAGTTTGCTGTATCCTTTTTTCAGTTCAGCTGTGGCGTTATACAGTTTTTTTGGCTCCTACGAGTGGAAAGGAAGAAAGTTTAGAAGCTAGTTTTTTTAACCATATAAGTTCTATAGTTTTATTTAATAAAAACCTTAGCTTGAATTGCTTACATAACTTATATGCTGAGATTTATAAATTATTTTCTGTCTCTTTCTTTAAGAATTACAGGTAAAATAAACTGTGTTTTTACTGGAATACCACGTTTTATGGCAGGATTTATTTTAGGAAAATCGACTAAACGGGCGTGAAGAATGCTGTCAATTTTAATTGTATCATAAGCAACAGAATCTTTAGGAAACTGTGGCTCAAATTTCATCGTTGCGTTAGGAAATACAGTTACTTTTACTTCAATAGTATCTAATTCTGGATACATAATCGACAACGTATCAATGTCTAATTTTTCCTGAATAAGCTGTGCCATAACTTCAAAAAAGCATTGCTGACGCTGTTTTTTATCAGGGATTTTTTCGCAGTCTACAACTGATGGATATTCGTCAACTTCTTTCCAGTTGATGGATTTTAATTCCTTTTGGAGTAATTCTTTTTCAGACGGAACCTGCTTCTCAAAATATTGACAAGAATTAAAAAATAAAACGAATAAAAAAAGAGAAAACTGCTTCAAGATTTTGAAATTGAATTGAATAATAGATTATGGTATAAAAATACGATTATTTTTTTTGAGAAGCTTTGTATTGCAGATAATCTTCATAGGTTTCTGAAAGCCATTGCTCTTTGTTTTGTGCTGCAACTTGCCTTTGATCAGGATATAAGTGAGCCAATCGATCTGAAAATGTTGCTATTTGAACTGTATAATTGTAAAATTCTGTTTTTGTTAAAATTACTTTTGAATCATTTTTGCGATTAAAATATTCAAAGAAAAGAGCATCAAATTCTTTCATAGAAAAATTTAATACTTTTTTCTTATTACTTTTATAAATGCTGTCCTGCAATAGTTGATCGTGGACAGATGTTTTTTTTGCCTGTGAATATGTATTATTACAAATCAAGAAGATTAAAAAACAAAATAAAAAAAAGTTCAAAAGCTTATACATAGCCTATTTTTACCAAGGGTTTGTAGGGGCAAAATTACAAAAATATATGGATTTACTATTGGTTGTACTAGGTTTTATTTGCATGATTGTTGGGGTTTTTGGCAGTTTTTTGCCCGTATTGCCTGGCTTAACGAGTTGCTGGATAGGTTTGCTGTTATTACATTTAACAAAAGCAGTAGATAATAACTATTGGCTTTTAGGAATTACCCTTTTAATTACAATTGTTATCACCATTCTCGATTACGTAATTCCCTCAAAAGGCACCAAAAAATTTGGAGGAAGTTCGTATGGAGTTTGGGGAACGAATATTGGTTTAATAGTGGGAATTTTGGCTCCTATACCTTTTGGAGTTATCATTGGTCCATTTGTTGGAGCATTTGTCGGCGAAATGATTTATGACTCGACAAACCATAAAAGAGCATTAAAAGCGGCCACTGGATCGGTACTCGGATTTCTTGCATCAAGTTTTATTAATTTCTTATTTTGTATTATTTTTCTAGGTATTTTTTTAAGTGTGACATGGGAATATCGAAATATTTTGTTTTAATTATGTAACATTCAGTTAAGCTTTTTCTTATTTTTCTTTCATTTTAATAAAATAATTCATTTTTGTAAAAAATATTTTCACTTTGTTTTGATTACGAAAGGGTTATGTTTGCTGGGAGTTGAAGTTTTTTATGTTAAACAAGTGTTAATCGGTGTCTGTAATTTTTAACTTATTTTTTGGAAATGTTAAAATATTTTATATTTTTATCCTGATAAACGATGAAATAGCCCCTTTTGTCGATTATTTCGAATAGTTTTAAATAATTTTAAATTAAATTACTATGACTCCAAACCTACAAATTGAACTTAGACGTTTTATCTCTTCTAATGTTGTTTCAAAGTTAAATAAGTTTTATTTTGAAAATGATGCACTTTTAATCAAAGGAATTGATGTATCAATCGGAACCATTCTAATGGGATTGTATAATAAAGCCGGAGAATCAGGTTTCTACAAAGAAATTATTTCACTAATAGAAGACAATTCCACATTTTACCAAGAAGTCGATTTTGTCTCTGGCAGAATTTTAGCGGTCGACGACTGTTACAGATTAGAAGGAAATGCACTGCTTAAAGAAATCTTTACCACTAAAAAAGGCAGAATTTCAGAAATGATTTCAAATGAAGTCGGAATCAAAAGTGAAACTGCAAGAGAAATACTTAACTTCTCAGCGCTGTTAGTAGTTTCTTATCTTAAAAATAATATCCAATTATTAGACAGTTTAAAATTATTGTTAGAAGAACAAAAACGAGATATTTTAAACAGCATTCAGCCGGGAATCAAAATTATCTTAGGATTTACGTGCCACGAAGTAGTTGAAGATAAAAACCAAACAATGGGAAGATCAATATTTACTCTTTTCGGACATAACTTTTTCAGCTTCTAAATAAAAAAAATCCCATCTTACAAAGTAAAATAGGATTTTATATAAAGTACTATTTGAACCGTTTCTTAAACGTTTTTCAAATTGATGATTTCTTGCTCAGTCAAAAAGCGCCAGTTTCCTCTTGGCAAATTCTTTTTGGTTAAACCAGCAAATGACACGCGGTCAATACGTAAAACATCATATTCAAAGTTTTCGAAAATAGCACGAACTACTTTTACATTAGATGAACGTAATTTAAGACCTATCTCACTTTTAGGTTCATTATCAATATAACTCACCTCTTCAACAAATACACGGTGCCCGTCAAGAACCAAACCTTTGCTGATTTTTTCTAAATCTTCAAATTTTAAGTTTTTATCTAATGAAACCTGATAGATTTTAGATGATTTCTGACTCGGTAAAGTAAATTTACGAATCATATCTGTATCGTTAGTAAACAACAATAAACCAGTTGTGTTTTTGTCCATTCTTCCGATAGGAGCAATTTTTGCAGTAGTAGAACCACGCACAAGTTCTAAAACATTACGATATTCCTGACCTTCGTCAAGAGCAGTTGTAAAGTTTTTTGGTTTGTTAAGCAAGATGTATTCTTTCTTTTCAGGAGTTAAGGTAACGCCGTCAAAATTTACAACATCGTTTAATTTTACTAAATAACCCATTTCAGTTACCGGAACGCCATTTACTTTTACGTTTCCAGACTGAATGTATATATCGGCATCACGACGCGAACAAGCACCTGAATTAGAGATGTATTTGTTCAAACGAATCTCGTCTGCAGCTTTCTGTCTTTTAGGAGCCTGGTTTTGTTTTTTAATTTTTTCTGCCTTTTCTTCAGCAGCAGCCTTAACAGCAGGGTTCACTTTTTTTGGCCCTTGAGCGCGCTTCGCCATAGGAGGTTTTGGCTTGTTAGAGTTTGGTCTAGAGCCACTTGGTCTAGATCCGCCTCTTTTATTATTGCCTTCCTTATTGTTCATAAATTCTGTAATTTGTGCAAAGATAGTTTATTCTTGCTAAATAATCCTAAGTTCATTGTTCTTAGATTAATAGCTATGATTTTTTAGAGATATAGGAGCATCACAATTGGCCTTTTTTTAGGCATGGTTTCCCGCTTTTTGCTTCAATCTTTTATGGCGAACCCCGCCACAAAAGGATTTTCACAACAATCGGGGCTAGATTCAAACAATTGGCCTTTTTTTCAGGCATTCTAGGAACTTTCTGGTAAAAACATTAAAAAAAACTCGGTGAAGCTTTGTGATTTTTTTTGTGTATCTCTGCGGTATACTAATTTTAAACCTTTAAAAGTAAATTTTTTCCGTGCCATAAAACACTCGGATTTATCAGGATAATGCAGAAAACGCCAGATACAATCAAAAACTTCAAAACATTATGAAGGATTAAAAACTGCTCTTTAGAGTTAGATTTCCATAAAAAAATCAAGAAAAACAGCAATACAGCGAAACATAGATAAAAATATAGATCCATATAACCAACATCGTAAACATTGATTAAAACATACACCGGAAGTATTGTCAAAATTGTTAAAGCAGTAATAATCTGTTTCGAAACGGTTTCGTTATAAAGTATTGGAATCGTTCTGTAATTGTTGGCCAAGTCGCCTTTTAAATTTTCTAAATCCTTTATCATTTCGCGAATCAGCAATAATAAAAACAAGAAAACAGCATGGGCTGAAATTACCATAAAATGACTCATATGATCTTCAATTTCTTCAAACGAGATCTTGTTGTAGAAATACAATAAAATCGCAAAAAAAGGAATAACCGCTAACAATGCCGAAGTTAAGTTGCCAATAATAGCGTATTTTTTTATTTTATGAGAGTAAAACCAAATCAGGAATATATAAGCTGAAAAGAATAAAAAAGCGCGCCAAGAAACAATCAGCGCCATTAAAACCGCCAAGAAATTCAAACTAAAATAAACCGACAATTTTGTTTTCTGACTGACTAAGCGATCCAGCATCGATTTATTGGGTCTGTTGATCAAATCTTTCTGACTGTCGTAAAAATTATTGATAATATATCCGGAAGCAATTGTAATCGCAGATGCAAAAACAATCAAAAACAAATTAAAATCGAGCAAAATATCAAGTGCTCTCTTATCTGGAGCTAATATAAAAATTGCCGAGAGATATTGTGCCAAAACAATAATCGGAATGTTATAGCCTCTCACAACGGAGAACAAACTAACAATTTTCATTACTAAAAGCTTCTGCTGTCTGCTTAACATTTCTCTGTAGTTAGTTTGGAATTTTTATTTTTTGAATATTTTTAAAAAATGTTTTTTGTAAAATTAAAGTTTGTCTTTTAATAATGATGCAGAGCCATAACCTAATTTTCGAATGCAAGCTAAGGCTTCTTTTTGAGAAATTTCGATTTCTTTGATGTCTTTTTTTTCTACAAAACAAACTGACCCGCTCCACGGATTTGGAGCATCTGGAACAAAGACTGCAAAATTATTTTCATTTATCTGTTCGATCAAAAAAGCGAATTGCAATCCAGCATCTGTAGGAACCAAGATAACTTTTAAATCTTGTTTAGATTCAAAACCCATTATATTTTCATTCATGTTTTTCATAAATGAATATCCAGGAATGAAGCTTAAAATTCCGTTTTCTAATTTTTGAACCAGCTTTTGGGCTTTTGTTGTTCTGCCTAATAATCCAGCTATAAAGCATAAAACGATTATAATTAAAATGCCTATAAGTTCTTGGAGTGCTAGTCCTAAAAATTGTACTCTTGGCAGATGACTTACTAACGGCAGTGTTATTTTTTGAATGATATGATATCCTTTTTCGAAAAGAACAACTAATAAAATTAGCGGGGCCAAAAATAAAATTCCTCCTAAAAAAGTTGCTTTGATGATTTTTAAAATACTTTTCATTTCAATAACTTTTTTAGGATTAAGATTTAGGAAAATGTATTCAAATAACGGATGCTTTTAGGGAATTTTGCTTAAAACTGATAAACCACTTCTAGTTTATAATCTTTCAAAGATGCTTTTGCGCGTTCTAAATCTTCGGTAAAACCAAGAATATAACCGCCGCCGCCAGAACCACAAAGTTTTAAATAATAATCGTTTGTGTCAATTCCGTTTTGCCAGATTCCATGAAATTGTTCTGGAATCATTGGTTTAAAGTTATTTAAAACGACTTTTGAAAGCTTTTTAGTATTGGTAAACAAAGATTTCATATCGCCATGCAAAAAGTTTTCTACGCAGGCGTCTGTATATTTTACAAATTGGTTTTTAAGCATCGCACGAAAACCTTTGTCTTTTAGGTTTTCCATAAAAATGTTTACCATTGGAGCAGTTTCGCCGACAATTCCAGAATCTAATAAAAATACAGCACCTTTTCCGTCAAAACTTTGAGTCGGAATTCCGGTTGCTTCAATATTATCTTTAGAATTAATTAAAATCGGAATACTCAAATAGCTGTTTAAAGGATCTAAACCAGAACTTTTTCCGTGGAAAAAACTCTCCATTTGAGAAAATATATTTTTTAATTGTAAAAGTTTTTCGCGTGTTAAATTTTCTAAAACGGTAATTTTATGTGTAGCATATTTGTCGTAAATAGCTGCAACAAGAGCACCGCTGCTTCCAACACCATATCCTTGCGGGATACTAGAATCAAAATACATTCCGGTTTCGACATCATTTTTTAAAGTCAGCAAATCAAAAGAAACCAAATTTGGCTGTTCATTTTGTAAAGCTTCCAGATATGTTGTATAACGTTTTAAACTTGCGTTTGATGCAATTGCTTCTGCCGAAGGATTTTCGGATTTCTTCAAAGCACCATTGTAAAAATTATAAGGAATAGAAAGTCCTTTAGAGTCGCGGATGATTCCGTATTCTCCAAAGAGTAATATTTTTGAGTAAAATAATGGTCCTTTCATAATTGAAAATTAATAATTAACAATTGATAATTATATGTTTTTAGAAGTTTTTATGATACTCGTAAGTAATCGTAATAATTCTATGATTTTAGGTTTAATATTTTGAAACTCTATATCAGAAAGATATTTTGTTTCGTGCAGCAAATCTAACCAATATTCTGTTTCATTCGCTTCTTTTAATGAAATAGATAATTTATGAATAAAATCTGCTTTACTTTGAGCATGTTCAGATTCTCTTACATTTGCACCAATTGATGTTCCTGAGCGCAAAACTTGTCTAGATAAAACAAATTCTTTTTTCTCGCTTAAAACCTTATAAAGGTTTACAATGTCAATTGCAAAAGCAAAAGATTTATCTTTAATAATGTTTTTCTTTTCCATAAAGTTACAAATTATTAATTGACAATTGTTAATTATCAATTAATAAAGATCCTTCTCCAATTTGATCGCAAATGTACTGACGATTCTGACAAAATACAACTAATTCGTCCTGAATAAATTGCAGTACTTTTTCGCTAACGTTTTCGGGATATAATACATGCACATTTGCTCCAGCATCCAGCGTAAAACAAACCGGAATTTGAGTTTCGGTTCTAAATTTCCAAATTGCATTTATGATTTGCAATGTATTTGGTTTCATCAAAATAAAATACGGCATCGATGTCATCATCATGGCATGCAAAGTCAAAGCTTCGCTTTCGACAACTTTAATGAATTCGTCTAAATTTCCGCTTTCAAAAATCTTAATTAACTGATCTAAGTTTTCGTGCGCCTGAGCAAAACGTCTTTCAGCATACGGATGATTGTGCATTAAATCATGGCCAACTGTGCTTGAAACCTGTTTTTCGCCTTTGTCAACCAATAAAATAGTGTCTTGATAATTCTTGAAATTTTTATGAATTGCGTACGGAAATTCAATTCCAAATAAATCTGAACTTCCTTCAATATTTGCTTGATTTCCCCAAACTACTACATTTCCTTTTATGCTTCGGCATGCACTTCCAGAACCTAAACGCGCTAAAAATGATCCTTTTTGGTAGAAATATTCATCGGTCATTTCAGGATTTAAACCTTTCTCTAAACTCATAAAATTCATTGCCAAAGCGGCCATTCCAGATGCCGAAGATGCAATTCCTGAACTGTGTGGAAACGTATTTTGGGTATCAATTGTAAAATGATACTCTTTCAAAAACGGCAAATAAACTTCAACTCTTTCTAAAAATTTTTGAATTTTTGGTTTGAAATCTTCTTTTGGCTGTCCCTCAAAAAGTAAATCAAAAGAAAAAGAATTTGAATTCTCTTTCTTCTCAAATCCTAATTTCGTAACAGTTTTACAATTATTAAGAGTAAAACTCACCGATGGATTTGCGGGAATCTGATTGTCTTTTTTGCCCCAATATTTTACTAATGCAATATTGCTGGGAGCGCTCCACTCAAAATTTCCGTTTTCGATGGTTGAAGTATATGTTTTAGGAATAAAATCAGCTGCTGTAAACATGAATTATAAAATTTTGGCAAAGATAGCTTTTTCACCATAAAAGATATTTTTTTCACCGTATAAGTTATATAAGAAAATGTTGAAGTTAACTGCAATGAACTTACATGACTTATGTGGTTTAAACTTTCTTTTTGACTATTTTTGAATAAAAAAAAACACAAAAATGAATAAAGTAACACGAATTGCAATAGCGGTAATCATTTGTCTGGCAGTTGGATATTCATCATCAACCTTTACAAAAGCGGGAGTAGAAACGTGGTATCCAACAATTCTGAAACCAAGTTTTAATCCGCCAAATTGGGTTTTCATGCCAGTTTGGACCTTGCTTTTTATTTTAATGGGAGTGGCAGCAGGAGTAGTTTGGGATAAAATAAACCAACAGGAAGAGCAAGTAAAAAAAGCTTTAGGTTTCTTTTTGATTCAATTGATACTTAATGCAGTTTGGTCGTATTTGTTCTTCGGACTAAAAAATCCGATGCTGGCTTTGATCGAAATTGCACTTCTTTGGCTTATGATTTATGAAACGTATTTAAAGTTTGACAAAATCAATAAAATTGCGGGTTATTTGTTGATTCCATACATGGCTTGGGTAAGTTTTGCAGGGATTTTAAACGCTAGTATTTGGTGGCTGAATCGATAAGGTTTTAGTTTTCAGCCACAGTAAACTGGCAGTGTAAAAATGAGACTGAAAACTATTTGAAATACTTTAAACTATTTCAATTAAATCTGAAGGATTATGAATAACAAATTTCGCGCCGCTTGCCATTAATTCTTCTTCTGTTCGATAGCCCCAAGAAACTCCAACGGGAAACATATTCGCGTTTATTGCCGTCTGCATATCAATATCTGAATCGCCTACGAAAAGAATTTCTTCTGGTTTTAAATTCCAATTTTTGCTAATTTCCAACGCCTCAAACGGATTTGGTTTTTTTAATGCTTCGGTACTTAAACCAACTGCAGCATCAAAATAATCAGGAAATATTTGGGCTGCGATTTTTTTGGTAAGCTCATCGGCTTTGTTAGAGAAAACCGCTAATTTGATATTTTGAGAAGCCAGATTATCTAATAATTCGACAATGCCTTCGTACGGTTTTGTTTTAATCGTACAAACTTCACGATACGTTTCGATCATACAATCAAAACAATTTTCAATTTGTTCTTCAGAATTGTTGGATGCCGGTAAAGCCTTGCTAACTAAGTTTCGCAAACCGCTTCCTATAAAATATTGATAGGTATCGTAAGTATGAGTTGGATAATTTAGACCTGTAAGTACAGTATTCATTGCATCTGAAATATCTTCTAATGAGTTTACTAATGTTCCGTCTAAATCAAAAATAATTCCTTTAAATTTCATTCTATTATATATTATTGGCCAAAATAAACCCGCTTGTCCAGGCATTTTGAAAGTTGAAACCTCCCGTAATCGCATCGATATTTACAATTTCACCAGCAAAATAAAGGTTTTGATGCAATTTGCTTTCCATTGTCTTAAAATTGATTTCTTTTAAATCTATTCCTCCGGCGGTTACAAATTCTTCTTTAAAAGTACTTTTTCCGTTTACCTGAAATTTGGCTTTTGTGAGTTGATAAGCTAAATTCTGCAATTGATTTTTAGATAAATCGGCCCATTTTGTTTCTCCTTCAATTTCTGAAGCAAGAACTAAACTTTCCCACAGACGATTAGGAAAATCAAAAGGAGATTTTTTAGAAACGGCTTTTTTCGCGTGTTCTTGTTTTAGATCTTTTAGGATTTTTTCGGCATCTTCTGTATCAACATCGTTTAACCAGTTTACAAAAATGGTAAACTGATAATTTTTATCGAATAAAGTTCGTGCGCCCCAAGCCGAAAGTTTTAAAATCGCTGGTCCGCTCATTCCCCAATGCGTGATTAACAAAGGTCCTGTCGATTCTAGTTTAGTATCTTTTACATTTACAGTAACTTGTGCTGCAACGCCGGGTAATTCTTTAATTCGGGAATCTTTGATATTGAAAGTAAATAGGGAAGGAACAGGGCTAACAATGGCATGACCTTGTGTTTGAAGCATTTCCCAGATTTTAGGATTGCTTCCCGTTGCTAAAACTAATTTTTCTGTGGCGTAATTTTCGTCCTGAGTATCAATTTTCCAATGATTTTCTGCTTTAAAAATCGATTGTACACTTTGTCCTGTCAAAATTTTTATGCCTAATTTGCCAGTTGCTTCCAGAAAACAATCAATAATAGTTTGGGATGAATTAGAGATTGGAAACATTCGTCCATCATCTTCGATTTTTAATTCTACGCCATGTTTTTCGAACCATTCAATTGTATCTCCTGAACAAAACTGATGAAAAGGCCCGCGAAGTTCTTTTTCGCCACGGGGGTAAAATTTAACCAATTCGTTGGGCTCAAAGCAAGCGTGTGTTACGTTGCATCGTCCGCCTCCGGAAACGCGAACTTTAGAAAGCACTTCTTTTCCTCTTTCTAAAATGGCAATTTTCATTTTCGGGTTTTTCTCTGCAATATTAATTGCTGTAAAAAAACCTGCAGCGCCTCCGCCAACAATGATTATGTCGAAATTTTTGATCATATTTTATCTGGAAAATCAGTGATGATTCCGTTTACTTTTAAATTTTTTATTTTTTGAATGTCTTCCTCAATATTAACTGTCCAAGGTAAAACCAGAAATCCCTTTTCTTGCATTTGAAGAACATTTTCTGAATTCAATAAATGATAATAAGGATGAATTGCTTTTGCTTTTATCGTTTCGGCGAAAGCCAAAGCCAAATTAAGATCTGTTTCTGTTAAAACCCCAATCGGAATATTTGAATTTAAATTGTGAACTTCCTGCAAGGCATTCCAATCAAAACTAGAAACGATAAAATGCTCGTAATTCCAGTTTTTCTCCGAAATGTATTCTTCTATTAAAGCTACAGCTTTGCCTAAAGTTTCGTAACTTTTCAATTCTATATTGATAAAACATTTTTTGTCAACCAAATCGAAAACTTCTCTTAGAGTCGGAATTTCATGTTTGCCGTCAATCAAAAATGATTTTAATTCGGTCAAAGATAGTGTATTTACAAAACCTTTTCCGTTGGTCATTTTGTCTATGGTTTCGTCGTGAATTACGATAATATGTCCGTCAGCGCTTAAATGAACGTCGAGTTCAATTCCGTCAGCATTTAAGTCTAATGCTTTCTGAAAAGATTGTAAAGTATTCTCGGGTTCGTATCCTTTGGCACCGCGATGTGCTATTTTTAGCATGTCTAGAAAGTTTAAACGCAAAGGTCGCAAAGTTTTACGCAAAGGTCACAAGTTTTTTTAAATCTTTGCGAGACCAGCGATTTTGCCTTGCGTTCTTTGCGGTTAAACTTTTAGATTTTTTCTAATAAAACAAGTCCAAATTCAGAATCTATTATTGCTTTTCCGTTTTGAACTTCGGTTTCTTTTCCAGAAAAAGCGTCTTTTAATTTTGTTCCGTCCTTAAAAACAGAATCAACAGGAAGTTCTTTATATCCGGTTCCTAAATCTAGTCCAATTATGACCTCATCTATATGATTTTCTTTGTTATAAACTCTTGAAAAAATATACGGTTTGTCTGAAATCATTTTGTGGATTCCTGCGCCAACTGCAGGATGATTTCTTCGAAATTGCCCTAATTTTTGCCAATGCAAAAGAATTCTTTGTGTCTCAGGATTTGACTCAATCTCTTCCCAATTCATGAAAGATCGTAAAGTGGCGTCGCCTTCTGTACCTTCAATGGCAAGCGAACGACCAGATTCGTCCCCATAATATACTTGAGAGATGCCCGGTGAGAGCAATAATTTAGTTCCGGCTTCAAAAGCGCGTTTGCGATCCGCATCAAACGGGCTATCATCATGCGATGATACATAATTAAGTACGCTGTAGCCTTTTAATTCATTTTGAAGCTTGTCTGAATATTTAGAGAATATAAATTCATAATCATTTTGAGCATCTAACTTAAACTCAAAATTGATCATGTTGTTAAAACCTTTTTCAAAATAATTTACTTTGCGATCGCCAAAATCATACTCTTGTCCGCTACTAATTTCGTAACCGTAAACCTCAGCAATAGTATAAAACGGATTTTGATCGAGCACTTGCAAAGGATGATGTTTTTTCCAGGTTTCAAAAGCGTAATCGCATTCTTTTCTAAAATCGATCCATACATTTTCTTCTGTATGTTTCACAGTATCGGCTCTATAAGCATCAATTCCAAATTCTAGAATATAATCTGTCAGCCATTTTATAATGTAGTATTTTGGCGTTCTTGGATAATTTGTTCTTTTAAAAAATTCATCAAGTGAAGTACTTTCTTTTTCATAACGATCTTCCTTTTTCCATTTTTCGATTAGAAAAGTAGGAAGCTCGACTTCTTTAGTACTTTCAGTTCTTACATCCGGAAGATTATCAACAAGAGTACACATTGTTGTGTTTTCAAATGATTTGTAATCGCAGACAATGCCAGTTCGAACCCAGTCTTCCGGCCAAATAGGATCTTCTGGAGTTACAGGTCCAGTATGATTTATAACGCCGTCTAAAATAATTCTGATGCCTTTTTCGTGAGCTTTTTTAACCAAAAGGGCTAAATCATTTTTGGTGCCAAAATTAGGATCTAAAGCCGTCCAGTCTCTTGCCCAATACCCGTGATATCCGTAAGTAAGACCAGTTCCTTCATCAACACCATCGTGAATTTGTTCGACAATTGGTGTAAACCAAATAGCATTTATTCCCAGTTCATCAAAATAGCCTTCGTCGATTTTTTTGATAATTCCGATGATATCACCGCCTTCAAAACCGCGTAATTTTCCTGAAGTTTTGGTTCTGTTGAAATTGATATCGTTTGAAGGATTTCCGTTGTAAAAACGATCGGTAAGTAAAAAGTAAACGTTTGCTCCCTCCCAAATGAAAGGTGGCTTTTGAGTATTGTCGTTATTCATTGAAATGATTATGAATCTTAAAGATAAAAAAAGAATAGCGTATAATAAAAAAATCCGCCACGAAATCACGAATTAAAAAACAATAATTCGTGATTTCGTGGCGGAAAAAGTTTGCGTAGACGCACAGCAGTGTGTCTCTACGTTATATACTGTGTGTTGAAATCTTATTCCAATTCTAAAACAATAGCTGATTTTGGTTCTAAAGTAATTTCAGAAGAAATATCAAATGTTTTTCCAGTTAAAACATCTTTTCCTGATTTAAAGTTTTTGATGTTTTCTTTAAAACGACTTGTTTTAACTGACTGCTCTTTTGAATTATTATTGAAAACGACCATTACGGTTTTAGTATCCGTATATCTGAAGTAAACATAAATGTTGTTTTCTGGAATATAATGCGTCATTTTTCCAAAGTGAACCGCTTCATTTGATTTTCTCCAAGTGAATAATTTTGAAGTAAAATCAAAATATTTTGCTTGCTCAGCTGTTCTTCCTGCTGCGGTTAATGCGTTGTTTTTGTCGCCAGCCCATCCGCCAGGAAAATCTTGACGAATGTCTGCATCACCGCCTTTGCCTTTGTCACCACCCATTCCAATTTCTGAACCGTAATACAATTGCGGAATTCCACGAACGGTCGCTATTAAAGTCATAACCAATTTGTATTTCGTGAAATCGTATTTATAAGTATTATTAATGCGATCTGTGTCGTGATTTTCGGCGAAAACTAAAATACTATTCGGATTTGGATATAAATAATCTAACGTAAAATTGTTGTAGAATTTAATCATTCCGTTATCCCAATTCGCATTATCGTCATTGAAAGCAGAACCAATTTGATCTTGCAAAGTAAAATCCATTACGCTTGGTAAATTCGAATTGTAGTTTTCGATTGCGCCAATTTTACTGTCTTTTTGCCAATACGCTAAATTTGCCTGATTGTGCATCCAGATTTCGCCAACAATATTAAACCTTGGATATTCTGTAGTAATTGCTTTCGCCCAATTTGACATCGCAGTGGCATCAGAATAGTTGTAAGTGTCCACTCTAAATCCGTCAAGATTGGCATATTCAATCCACCAAATGGCGTTTTGAGTTAAGTATTTTGCAACTAAGGGATTTCTTAAATTCAAATCCGGCATAGAAGGCACGAACCAACCGTCAACACAAATTTCCTGATCCAATTTAGAGGCATGAATATCTGTAATAACTTCACGTCTGTGGTGCGTTTGTGTGTAGTTTTCGAATTGATTTATCCAAGATTTTGTTGGCAAATCTTTAATCATCCAATGTGTAATTCCCCAGTGATTGGTAACGTAATCCATAACCAGTTTCATGTCTTTTTTATGCAGTTCTGAAGATAAACGAACATAATCTTCATTTGTTCCGTAACGTGCATCTATTTTGTAAACATCAGATTGTCCGTAACCGTGATATGAATGTTTTGCGTCATTGTCTTCGCATAAAGGCGTACTCCAAACTGTTGTTGCACCCAAAGATGAAATGTAATCTAAGTTTTTGATAATTCCTTCGATATCACCGCCGTGGCGTCCGCCTGGTTCTGTGCGGTTTCCTTTTTCGGTTAAAATGGCATCGCTGTCGTTTTTAGGATTTCCGTTGGCAAAACGATCCGGCATGATTAAGTAAATCATGTCTGATGCATCATAACTTTTTCTGTCTGCAGAATTTGCTCTTCTTTCTTTAAGCGAATATTTCTGTGTAAAAGCTACTTTATTTTTGTTTTTGAAAGAGAAAACCAATTCAGATGCTTTTACGTCTTTCGTATCTATTGTTACGAAAAGGTAATTGGGGTTTTCTGTTTTCTCTACATTTTTAATCACTACATTATTTGAAACCGAAGCTTCATATTGTGCGATATTTTTTCCGTAGAACATTATTTGCAGTTCTGGGTTTTTCATTCCGGCGTACCAAAATGGCGGTTCTACCTTTTGGATTTGCGCTTTCGCGGAAGCGGAAAACAACAAAACTATAAGGAGTATTTTATAAAAAGAAAGGTTTGTTTGAAAAAATGTTTTTGGATTGTTCATAATAATGAAGAATTTAAACCATATAAAAAATGTAAGAACAATTAAGAAAAAAACTGGGGAGATTTTAATTTTAAATGAACTTACATTTCTTATATAGTTAATTAAATTATTTTGTTTCAATAATGCTTATTGCGTATCCTCCGCCTGGAGCAGATAATTGCGATAATTTTGATTTGTTTGTTACAGCAATTTTCTTGACCGTATAAGCCTGCGGATTTGTTTTGTAATGCGCATCTTTTGCATCAGCATAAATTGTTGCCGTGTATTTTTTACCTTTTTCAAGGAAGCTGAAATCGATGTTTGATGTACGAGGCGTTTCTCCGTTTACGTTTCCAACGAACCAGTTGTTTGTTCCTTTTGCTTTACGGGCAACCGTGATAAAATCGCCTGGTTCAGCCTCAATATATTTGCTTTCAGACCAGTCTACAGCTACATCTTTAATGAATTGAAATGCATCTGGAAAACGGTTGTAATTTTCTGGAGTATCTGCCGCCATCTGCAACGGACTGTACATAGTAACGTATAAAGCCAATTGATTACAAATTGTACTGTTTACATGCGATTTGTTATCTGGATTCATTTTGCTTATATCCATTTCGAAGATTCCCGGAGTGTAATCCATTGGACCTCCAATTAAACGTGTAAATGGTAAAACTGTTACGTGATTTGGTTTAGAACCTCCAAAAGCTTGGTATTCTGTTCCTCTTGCAGCTTCGTTACCAATTAAGTTTGGATATGTTCTGCAAATTCCTGTTGGGCGAACTGCTTCGTGAGCATTCACCATAATTTTATAATCAGCCGCTTTTTCGATAGCGTATTGATAATGGTTTACAATCCATTGATCATAATGGTTCTCACCGCGAGGCAAAATATCTCCAACGTAACCGCTTTTTACAGCATCGTATCCGTTGTCTTTCATGAATTGGTACGCTTTGTCCATATGGCGTTCGTAGTTGCGAACAGAACCAGAAGTTTCGTGGTGCATGATGATTTTTATTCCCTTAGATTTAGCGTATTCGTGCAAACCTTTTACATCAAAATCTGGGTAAGGCGTTAAGAAATCAAAAACATAATCTTTCGAATGTCCAAACCAGTCTTCCCAGCCTTCGTTCCAACCTTCAACTAAAACTGCGTCAAAACCATTTGCAGCAGCAAAATCAATGTATTTTTTTACGTTGGCATTGTTTGCTCCGTGTGTGCCGCTTGGTTTTGCTTTTGAGAAATCAGAAACACCCAATTGAACTGTAGGAAAATCATTTGTGTATGACCAAGAGCTTTTTCCTGTAATCATTTCCCACCAAACACCAACGTATTTTACGGGTTTAATCCAAGACGTATCATCAATTTTTGATGGATCATTTAAGTTTAAAGTCATTTTTGAAGACAAGATTTCTCTCGCATCGTCGCTGACCATAATTGTTCTCCAAGGCGAATGGCTTGGTGCCTGCATATATCCTTTATCACCTTTTGCATCTGGCGTTAACCAAGAAGTAAAAGTCATGTTTTTATCATCAAGATTCAAGTGCATACAAGAATAGTTGATCAAAGCGGCTTCGTGTAAGTTGATGTAAATTCCGTCATTTGTTTTTAACATCAAAGAAGTCTGAACTCCTGTTGGTGAAAAGTTCTTTTGAGAAACGTTTGCTGTATATGCTTTTTCAGACAAACCTCTGATTTCAGATAATTTCGATTTTGTATAATCGTATTCCTGAGTATCATAATCTCCTGGAATCCAAAAAGCAGTATGATCTCCAGTCATTGCAAATTGAGATCTTTCTTCTTTGATTACGAAGTAAGTAAGATTCTTTTGTGCCGGAAATTCATATCTAAATCCTAAACCGTCCTCAAATAAACGGAAACGAATTATGATTTGTCTGTCTGTTCCTTTTTGATTTAAAGTTACAGCCAATTCATTATAATGATTTCTGATATTGTCAACTTCTCCCCAAACTGGTTTCCACGTTTCATCAAAAGTCGAAGTTTTAGTATCAACAACTGTAAAGTCATTCAACAAAGATTTTTTGTCATCCTTAAGTTCAAGACCTAATTTACTGGTTTTTACAACCTCTTTATTTTTGTATTTTAAATTGTACGTTGGAGTTCCGTCGTTTTGCAGAGAAAATTCCATTACGAACTTTCCTTCGGGTGATTTTAATTGCTGCGCTTTTGCAATATTGCTGACCGCAAACAAAATTAAACTTGCGAAAAATAAGTTTTTCATGTTTTTAAGTTTTAAGTGTATTGTAATTTAATTTATTTGTACAAATTTACTTGCAATTACAGGATTTCCATTAACCACAATTGTTAAATCTTGATCGCCGTCTACAGTAAATGTTGTTTCGTTATGATTTACAGCTACTTTTAAAATTTGATTTCTGAAATTAATTTTAAAAGAGTAACCTTTCCATTCTTTTGGGATTTTTGGAGAGAAATGCAATTGATCGTTTTTTACTCTCATTCCGCCAAAACCTTCAACAATGCTCATCCAGGTTCCAGCCATAGACGTGATGTGACAGCCTTCTTCAACTTCTTTATTATAATCATCTAAATCCAAACGAGAAGTTCTTAAATAGAATGTATATGCCATATCCATTTTGTCTAAAACGGCAGCCTGAATCGAGTGTACGCAAGGAGAAAGTGAACTTTCATGAACCGTAAATGACTCATAAAAATCGAAGTTTTTTTCTAATTCTTCTCTCGAAAAATGATCTTCGAAGAAATAGAAACATTGTAAAACGTCAGCTTGTTTGATGTATGGCGAACGTAAAACACGATCCCAAGACCATTTTTGGTTAATTGGACGCTGTGAACGATCTAAATCTTTTACTGGAACTAGATCTTTGTCTAAGAAACCATCTTGCTGTAAATAAATACCCAATTCTTTTGAAGTTGGAAAATACATGTTATCTGCCACTTTTTTCCATTCCTGAATTTCAGCACCGGCAAGATTTACTTTTTCTAAAATACGTTTGTGATCTGCGGGATATTCTACAGCTACTTTTTTAATTTGTGCTTCAGCATAATCAATACACCATTTTGCAATATAATTGGTGTAAAAATTATTGTTGATGTTGTTTTCATATTCGTTTGGACCAGTAACTCCTAAAATCACATATTGATTTTTCTGCTTTGAGAAAGAAGCTCTTTGGTGCCAGAAGCGAGCAATTCCGATTAAAACTTCTAATCCTTTTTCCGGAATATAAGAGTAGTCGCCCGTGTAACGGTAATAGTTATAAATTGCAAAAGCAATCGCACCGTTTCTGTGGATTTCTTCATGGGTGATTTCCCATTCGTTGTGGCATTCTTCACCGTTCATGGTCACCATTGGGTACAATGCTGCGCCGTTTTTGAAACCTAGATTATCTTTAGCATTTTCAATCGCTTTATCCAATTGATTAAAACGATACGTCAATAAATTTCTCGCAACCTGCTGATCTTTTGTCGCCATATAAAACGGAATACAATAAGCTTCGGTATCCCAATAAGTAGATCCGCCGTATTTTTCTCCTGTGAAACCTTTTGGGCCAATATTTAAACGAGAATCTTTTCCAAGGTAAGTTTGATTTAATTGAAAGATGTTGAAACGAATACCTTGTTGGGCTTTTACATCTCCATCGATTGTAATATCTGACATTTCCCAGATTTTTGCCCAAGCTTCAATTTGATTTTGAAGTAAAACATCGTATCCTGAATTTAGAGCCGATTTTATTACTTTTTCTGCTGCTGACAATGTATTTTCGTGATTTAAAGAAACTGTATAACCACCAATTTTTTGAATTGATGAGGTTTGTCCTTTTGCAATAATAGTTCCGTAAGTAAACTGAACTTTATCAGCAGTAGAGTCGATTGTTGAAGGAGAAATATGAATATCTTCTCCGTTTGCAAAAATCGTATTGTGCATAAAAGTCGTAACTTTAAAATGCGTTTTAAAAGTCTGTGCTGTAACAAAAGCTTCGTTTGTTCCTTTTTTTACTTCAAGAGGTTCCCAAAATTTTTCTTCCCAGTTTGCATCTTCGTTTGTTACACCAGCGTCAATATAAGGTTTGTAAACGATTTTTGCATCTTTGTTTAAAGGTGTAATTTCGAATTTGATTATTCCAGTTTCATCCAAATCTAAAGAAAGAAAACGACGTACATTAACTGCAATTTCAGTTCCGTTTTTCAAAACTGCTTCAAAAGAACGATTGTACCATCCTTCTTTCATATTCAATTCTCTACGAAAATTTCTAACTTCAGAACATGTATTTAAATCAAGATTTTCTTCGTTGATTTCGATGTCAATTCCAATCCAGTTTGGCGCGTTTAATACTTTGGCAAAATATTTAGGATAACCATTTTTCCACCAGCCCACTTTTGTTTTGTCTGGATAATAAATACCAGCAATATAACTTCCTTGAAAAGTTTCACCGCTGTAGGTTTCTTCAAAATTGGCACGCTGTCCCATCGCACCGTTTCCGATACTAAAGAGACTTTCAGACGATTTTACTCTTTCTACATCAAATCCTTCTTCGATGATAGACCAATTGTCTGGTTTTATATAATCTTGATTCATTATTTTTTAATTTGATAATATGGCAATTTGATAATGTTTCAATTAGATAATGTGCCAATTTGATAATTTGATAATTATTTATTTTGTCTTGCTTCTAATTTGATTCTATCTTTATAATTGCCTGTTGTTCTACTATTTTACTTTTTTAATTAGATGATTGATATTTTTAAAATATCTAATGGTTGAATTAACGTGGTAATAAGTCATTTTCTAATTATCAAATTGACGCATTGCCACATTTTTTCACTAACCGATTAGTTTCTCAATAAACGCGGTGTTTATTTCTGTAAAATCTTTAAAAATATAATCAGCTTCATGTAAAATTGTTTCCTCACCAATTCCTACACTTACCATTTCTCCTATGTTTGCCGCCTGAATTCCGGCAACAGAATCTTCAAATACAATTGAATCTTTTGGATCAATATTTAACAATTGAGCCGCTTTTAAGAAAACTTCCGGATCTGGTTTTGCATTGGTAACGTCATTTCCGTCTACAATAACATCGAAATACGAAATGATTCCGGTTTTCTCTAAAATTGGCCTTGCATTTTTGCTGGCAGAACCCAATGCAATTCCTTGTTTTTTATCTTTTAATAATTGCAGAATTTTAAAAACTCCAGGAAGAATCTCGCTTTCATCCATGTCAACTAAATAAGATAGGTAATCTTCATTTTTTTGAACCAGCCATTTGTCTTTGTCTTCCTGAGAAGCTTGAACATTTCCTAATCCAAGTATAATATCCAACGAACGAACGCGGCTCACGCCTTTTAAAAGTTCGTTGTCTTCATGTGTAAAATTTATATTTAATGATTGAGCGATTTTCTGCCAAGCTAAAAAATGATATTTAGCGGTGTCGACAATTACGCCATCAAGGTCGAATATGAATGCTTTTTTGTTCATTATATAGTAAGTTCTTCTTAATTATTTTTGAATAGTATCATCTACATCTTTTACTTTGTAGACTAAAAGAGCGGCGATTAAAAAGCTAACTCCACTTGTAATTAAGGCATAAATAGCATCGCCATTGTAGAGGTATTTTACAATTGGACCGCCAATAAGTGCGTTTACAATTTGAGGAATTACGACGAAAAAGTTAAAAATACCCATGTAAACCCCCATTTTTTTAGGAGCAATGGATCCTGCAAGAATAGCGTAAGGCATTGCCAGTATACTGGCCCAAGCAACTCCAATTAAAATCATTGGTAATACAACCCAATCTTCATTTGGCATAAAGTAAATAGAGATTAATCCAATTCCTCCAATGATTAATGAAAGTGCGTGAGTTGATTTTCGTCCGATTTTTTTAGCGATATATGGCAGAAAAAACAGAGCAATAATAGCGGAAACTAAGTTGTAAACACCAAATAGAATTCCGACCCAATCTCCAGCATCTTGATATTGCTGGCTAGAAGTATCATTTAATGGCAATCCATAAATATGGTGAGCTATAGCTGGAGTTGTGAAAACCCACATTCCAAATAATCCAAACCAAGAGAAAAATTGCACCCAGCTAAGCTGACGCATTGTTGTTGGCATTTTTGCAAAATCAGTAAAAATGTCTGTAAGTTTAGATTTTTCTTCAGATGGAATGTCCACTTCGCTTTGAGGATCTTCAAAATTGGCTAATTCTTCGGGAGTGTATTCTTTTGTAGTAAAAAGAGTCACTAGAATTGAACCAATTAAAACTGCAGCTCCAATGATAAATGATAGTTTTAGATTTAAGGGTATACTTCCGGCAGGAGCATTGTTTGAAATATGAAAATATTTTGTCAATACATAAGGCAATGCTGAACCAATTACAGCTCCAAAACCAATTAATGAAGTTTGAATACTGAAACCAGCGGTACGCTGATCTGTTCTTAAATTATCACCAACTAAAGCACGAAATGGCTCCATGGCAATATTGAAAGAAGCATCCATAATCATTAACATTCCGGCCCCAACCCATAAAGCAGGCAAAACTGAAATGAAAATATTAGCCTGAGGCATTAAAATTAATCCTACTGAAGCTAAAATAGCACCTACTAGAAAAAAAGGTTTTCTTCGCCCGAATCTTCCCCAGGTTTTATCGCTATAATGACCAATAACAGGCTGTACTATTAATCCCATAAGGGGAGCAATAATCCAAAACCATGAAAGTTCATGTACGTCAGCACCAAAAATTTGAAGAATTCTGCTGGCATTTGCATTCTGAAGTGCAAATCCCATTTGTATTCCCAAGAAACCGAAACTCATGTTCCAAATTTCCCAGAAACTTAATTTACGCTTTTCCATTATCGTAATTAAAAATTAACTAGACGATAAGCGCTTTGCTTATCAAAACTTACTATTTTTTTCGAAGTAAAAGTAAAAGCTTTGACGGCCGTAAAAGTATAAATTATTTTTAGATATTAGCTAACAAAAAAGCCATAAATATTATTTATGGCTTTAGAATAGGTTGATTTTAAGAAAATTAATCAGTAGATTCTCTTTTTATAAGATGTGTTTCGATAACTTCTGTAGTGTAGTTTTCATTTTCTTCCTCCTCATCTTCATGCTCTGCTTCGAGCCTTTCAATAAGCATTTTAGCAGCTTTATTTCCCATTTTTTCACCACTCTGGCTTACGGTTGTAATACTTGGTGTCGAATATTTTGAGATGATTCCGTCTGTAAAAGCAATTACAGCTAAATCTTCAGGAATTTTAAGTCCCATTTTTGATGCGGTCTTGATAATTGTTACTGCAAAAAGTTCATTTACAGCAAAAACAGCATCAAAAGCACGATCGTGCAAAAGTTGGCTAATGGTAATTTCGCAAGTGTCTACATCTTCAATTTTGATTATTAAATCTTCATTAAAAGGTAATCCGTTATCTAAAAGTGCTTTTTCGTAGCCGTCAGTTCTGAGTTTTCCAACACTTACATAATCAACAGTGGTAACAAGCGCTATCTTTTTTCTGCCGTTGTCAATTAAACTTTGAACGGCCTCATATGCTGCTGCCTTATCATCAATAATTACTTTGTCGCATAAAATATCATTAGTAACTCGGTCGAACATTACAACGGGCATTCCCTGATTGATTACTTCTGTAATATGATGAAAATCACCTTTATATTGCGTTTCTTTAGATAAAGACATGATAAAACCATCAATACTTCCGTTGGCCAGCATCTCCATATTCAATACTTCCTTGTCAAAAGAATCATCAGACAAACAGATTACAACGCTATAACCATTTTCGTTGGCAACCTGCTCAATTCCGTTAATGACAGTAGAGAAAAAATAATGTACAATTTCTGGAATTATAATACCAATACTCTTGGTTTTTCTGTTTTTTAGGCTTAAAGCGATATTATTCGGCTTATAATTGTAAAACTTTGCAAAAGCCTGCACTTTTAAGCGTGTCTCTTCGCCTATCTCTAAACTGTTTCTGAGTGATTTTGAGACAGTTGAAATAGATACGTCAAGTTCCTTTGCAATCTGTTTTAGGGTTATTTTGCGTTTCATAATGGTTTTTTGGAAAAAATCTATTTGTTAATAAAGGTATGCTATATTTTTATAATTGATAATTTTTGACTTAAAAGATTACAAAAAATAGAAAGTTTTCAACACTATCACGTTTTCGTAAACTAATAAAAATGGCTATGTATTGCCAGTGTTAATAAATTCCTAATTTTGAAATTCGAAGTAAAATTAAAAACTTAACTAACAATCACAAACTCAAACTAATTTAAACAAAAAGTATGAAAACAATTTACAAAAAGTTGTTATTTTTATTCCTACTGCTGCCGTTTACTGTGTTAGCTCAAAGCACACTAAGCGGAACTGTTGTCGATAAGGCTACAGGACAGCCGATTCCGGGCGTAAATGTAAATGTACAGGGCGCTACAGGAGGCACCTCTACAGATTTTGACGGGAAATTTCAATTGCCTAATCTAAAAAATGGTGACAAAGTTGTCGTTTCATTTATTGGATACAAAAGCACTACCGTTGCTTTTTCTGGTCAAAAAACAGTAAGTGTTTCGCTAGAAGAAGATACCAACCAACTTAAAGAAGTTGTTGTACAAGTAGGTTACGGAACTGTTAAGAAAAAGGATGCAACAGGTGCTGTAACGGTATTAACAACAAAAGATTTTAATAAAGGACCTGTTACATCTGCAGATCAGATGATTCAAGGTAAAGTAGCTGGTTTACAGATCATAAACGGTGGAGGTTCTCCAGGAGCTGATCCGATTGTAAGAATTAGAAGCGGGTCTTCTCTTAGTGCAAGCAACGATCCTTTATATGTAATTGATGGTGTTCCGGTTGCAGCTGGAGGAGTTGAAGGAGGAAGAAATCCACTTTCAACAATTAACCAAAATGATATTGAATCGATTTCAGTTTTAAAAGATGCTTCAGCTACTGCCATTTACGGTTCTAGAGCTTCTAACGGGGTAATTATTATTACGACTAAAAAAGGAAAAGCTGGTGATATTAAAGTAAGTTACAACGGAAACTTTCAAGTTTCAGAAGTAACTCAAAAAGTTGATGCTTTGTCAAGCGGTCAATTTAGAGATTTTGTAGCTGCAAACGGAACTGCTGCTCAACAAGCTTTAGTAGGTTCTGCAAATACAAACTGGCAAGATGAAATTTACAGAACTGCTATGGGTACTGATCAAAATATCTCTGCTAGCGGTGGTGTTGATAATATAGCTTACAGAGCTTCTGTTGGTTACACAAACTTAAATGGTATTTTATTAAGAGATAATTTTGAGAGAACTACATTAGGAGTTTCGCTTACTGGAGACTTTTTTGACAAACACTTAAAAGTTCAGGTGAATAATAATACTTCTGTGATTAAAAGTAATTATAGTACTACTGGAGCTGTAAGTGCTGCGATAGGCTTTGATCCAACTCAATCAGTTAAAAATGCTGACGGAACTTATTTTCAATGGCTAACTAATCCAACAGAATTTAATCAATTGGCTGGAAAAAACCCAGTTGCTTTGATTAATCAACAAGATAATTTAGGTACTTTTTATAGAAGTCTAGGAAATATTCAATTGGATTATAAATTACACTTTTTACCAGAATTAAAAGCTGTTGCAAATTTTGGTTACGATCAAATGAATGGTCGTGGTTATGGTGGAATCAATGGAGATTACTTAAACGGTCTTAAAGGGTCAGGTTATAACAATAGCTATGAAAACGTAGAAAAAAGAAACAATAAATTAATGGATTTATATCTTAACTATAACAAGAAAATTGAGTCGATTGATACTCAGTTAGATGTTACAGGAGGTTATACTTACCAAGATTTTAGAGAAGAGAAAAACAAATCAAGCTACAATTTTGAGAATGATTTGAATACAGTAGAATTGTTTACACCAACACATATTAATTTACAATCTTTCTTTGGAAGAGCAAATATTAGTGTTGCTGATAAATATTTAGTGACGCTTTCTATCAGACGTGATGGTACTTCAAGATTTGCAGAAAATAATCGCTGGTCAAATTTCCCTGCAGCTTCTGTAGCTTGGAAATTGAATGAAGAAGGTTTCTTAAAAGATGTGAGTGCTATTACTTCATTAAAATTAAGAGGAGGATGGGGTATAACTGGACAGCAAAATATTGGAGTTAGTTATCCTTCTTTACCATTATATTTAGCATCAAACAGTGCTGCTCAATATCAAATTGGCAATACATTTTATACCACTTACAGACCGCAGCCATACAATAGTAATTTGAAATGGGAGGAAACGACTACTGTAAACATTGGATTAGATTTTGGTCTTTTCAATAATAGAATTACAGGTACAGCAGATCTTTACCAAAGAACAACAGATGATTTATTATTGTATACTCAAAATCCTGCATTTTTTGGATTTTCAAATTATGATAACTACAATGTTGGTAGTATTAAAAATAAAGGACTTGAGTTAGCTGCTGAGGTGATTCCGGTTCAAACAGATAATTTAGAATGGAGAATTGGTGGAAATATTACTTTCCAAGATTCAAAAATTACAAAATTAACAACTACTCAAGATAATACTCCAGGGATTGATACAGGAGATATTGGAGGAGGAACAGGAAATAAAATCCAAAATCATCAAGTAGGTTATGCTCCAAGTTCATTTTATGTGTACGAGCAAGCATACGGCGCTGACGGAAAACCTTTAGAAGGCGTTTTTGTAGATCGTAATAAAGACGGAATTGTAAATGCTGATGACAGATACCGTTTTCACAAACCTGCAGCAGATATTTTTTACGGATTCTATACTAGTTTAACATACAAAAGTTGGGATATGTCTATGAACTGGAGAGGTTCATGGGGTAACTATATGTACAATAACGTAGATTCAGGTTATGGTACTTATAACAATGTTTTAACCAGACAAACTGACTTATCAAATGGTGTTGAGAATCTTTTAGAAACAGGATTTAAAAAATCAAGCGATTTTCAATTGCACTCTGATTACTACGTGCAAAATGCTTCTTTCGTAAAATTGGATAACATTGCAATTGGATACACTTTTAATCAAAAAATTAAAGGTATCTCTACGCTAAAGTTAACGGCATCAGCTCAAAATGTTTTGACAATTACAAAATATGACGGATTGAATCCTGAAATTTCAGGAGGTATAGATAATAACATTTATCCTCGTCCAATTACTTTCACGTTAGGATTAAACGCTAACTTCTAATTCAAATAACAAGAAAAATGAAAAAGATACAAATAAAATTAATGGGTATTTCTTTGTTTATGATGACGATGTTGTTTTCATCATGTACAGATGATTTAAACCAATCACCAGATACAGGAGATTCTGTAAGCAGTGACGAACTTTTTGCAGATCCTGCCGCTTACAAAGGAAACTTAGCTAAATTATATGCTGGTTTTGCAACTACAGGACAGCAAGGTCCAGCAGGAAGTCCAGATATTTCTGGAATCGACGAAGGAACAAGCCAATATATTAGAGGTTTTTGGATGATGCAGGAATTAACAACTGATGAAGCTGTTATTGCATGGAATGATGGTACTATCAAAGATTTTCACTCACAGACTTGGTCATCATCAGACACTTTTATTGCTGCAACATTTTCACGTTTTTCTTTTCAAATCGTAAACTGTAATGAGTTTTTAAGACAAACTACAGATGAAAAATTAGCAGGAAGAGGAGTAACAGATGCTGCTATTTTAGCAGATATTAAGTTGTATCGTGCAGAAGCTCGTTTTTTAAGAGCTTTAACATACTGGCATTTGGTAGATACTTTTGGAGGAGGATCATTAGTAACAGAAGATTCTCCAACTACATTCTACTATCCGGAGTATGCTACAAGAGCTGAGCTGTATAAATTTATAGATGAAGAACTTACTGCAATTGAGCCGTTATTGAAGGCACCAAAAACAAATGAATTGTATCGTGCTGATCAAGCTGCTGCTTGGATGCTGCATGCTAAATTATACATGAATGCAAAAGTTTATATTGGTACAGACAATTATGCAGCTGCACTTCCATTAATTGAAAAAGTTATTACTTCTGGTTATACTATTCATAATAACTACAATCAGTTGTTTTTAGCTGATAACGATAAAAATGGAGCTCAAAATGAATTTATTTTTGCTGTTGCTTTTGACGGAATCAAAACTCAAACTTACGGAGGAACGACATTCTTAGTTCATGCACCAGTTGGAGGAAGTATGCCTATCGCGCAGTTTGGTATAAATGGAGGCTGGGGAGGTATTAGAACAACATCTGCTTTTGTAAATAAGTTTGATGCTAATACAACAGATACAAGAGGTCAGTTTTATACAGCTGGACAGTCTAAAGAAATTGCAGATCTTGGTTCATTTACAGATGGATATGCTATTCAGAAATTTAAGAATGTTGATGTGAATGGTGTTCAAGGATCAGATAAAGCAGGAAATTTTGCAGATACTGATTTTCCAATATTTAGATTAGCTGATGCTTATTTAATGTATGCAGAATGTGTTGTAAGAGGTGCAGGAGGTAGTTTAGGAACTGCAACTAATTATATAAATGCATTAAGAACTAGAGCAAAAGGTAATACTATAACTCAAACAGATCTTAACTTAAATTTCATTTTAGATGAAAGAGGAAGAGAACTTCACTGGGAAGGACACCGTAGAACTGATTTGATCCGTTTCGGTAAATTTACTGGAGGCGCTTATTTATGGCCATGGAAAGGAAATGTTGCTGCAGGAACATCTACACAATCTTTCAGAGACTTATTTCCAATTCCAGCAGGGGCTTTAGGTTCAAACCAAAAATTGAAACAAAATCCTGGATACTAAAAAAAAACTTACTAACTAAATAATACCACAAATGAAAAATATAACTAAATCACTAATTGCTTTATTCGCATTAGTTGCAGTATCATGCAGCGTTGAAGATGTACAAGACAGACCTGTTATTGACGGAGTTGATGCTCCTGTTTTAACAGCTCCTTTATCTGGTGCTGCTTACGTTTTAACTCCGGCTAACGCAGATGCACAAGCAGAGCGTTTTACATGGAATTCTGCAAATTACGGGGGAGATGTTGAAGTAACTTATACAGTTGAGGTTGACTCAAAAGGAAATTCTTTTAAAACACCTCAAGAATTAGGAACAGTAAAATCTGCAAATCAGGTTTCAGTTTCTGTTGGAAAATTAAATACTGCGGCATTAGCTTTAAAAGCGACTCCATTTGTAACAGCAGATTTTGAAGTACGTGTTAAATCTACTGTAGCAACAAATATTATGTATTCTAACGTTGTCGGAATTGTTGTAACACCTTACACTACTGAAACTCCAAAATTATGGGTTCCAGGAGGATATCAAGCGGCAAGTGGTTACGGTTCAGATTGGACTCAATCTTCTGCTCCTACATTATTAGCTGAAGGTTACGGAAAAACTGCTTTTGACGGTTATGTATATTTTGCAACAGCTCAAGATAACACTGTTGATGGAAAAGGATTTAAGTTAACTACTCAAGCTGACTTTAATGGTACAAACTACGGAATTGGTGCTGCTGCTGGAACATTAAGTGCTGCTCCAACAGCTAAAAATCTTCCAATTCTTACAGCAGGTTACTATAGAATTAAAGCAGATACTGATCCTGCAAAATTAACATACTCTGCAACTAAAGTTACTTGGGGAATTATTGGTAACGGAACTCCAGGAGGATGGGATGCAGATACACCAATGACTTATAATCCTACTACTAAAAAATGGACAGTTACTGTAGTTTTAACAGCTCAAGCTGCTCCTGACAATGGTATGAAATTTAGAGCAAATGGCAACTGGGATTTAAATTATGGAGATACGGGTGCTAATGGAACTCTAGAAGAAGGAGGAACTAATATTGGTACTTCTGCTGGAACTTATTTAATCACTTTAGATTTAAGCAGTCCAAGAAATTATACTTACACAATGGTAAAACAATAATAAGTTGAAAACCAAAAAAGAGGCTATCTACGGATAGCCTTTTTTAATAAAAGCTATTAATTATGAAAAAAACTTTACTATTACTTTTCCTTTTGTTGTCTGCGATGTCATTCGCACAGCAGCAAACGGCAACTTATACGGTGAGTCCTTCTTCTTTTGAGGAAACTGCTTCAATTACGATTACAATTAATGGGAGCAGTATAAATGAAAGTACTTGGGGCGTTACAGACAACTCACTTTATCTTTGGGCTTGGGCTTTTGATACCAATGATACTACTCAAAAAGGAACTCCAGATAATGGTGCTTGGGAAGCTTCAAGTGAAGCAAGTAAATTTACTTACAATGCCGCTACAGATACTTATACAAAAACCATTACGCCAACAACATATTATAATACTACTGGAATTGGCAAAATTGGTTTTTTAATTAAAGCTAAAAACGGAACTGGTGATAAAAAATCACAAGACATTTTAGTTGAAGTTGGATCTTTTCAAGTTAATCTAACTTCTCCTGTAGAAAATAGCACAGCAATTTTAGCTTCGGGTTCTAATTTTACTATTGCTGCAACAAATACAAACGGAACAGCAAGTTATACTTTAAAAGCAAACGGAATCTCAATTGATACTAATGCAAGCACATCAAGTTATTCGTATACTGCTGCTAATGTAACAGCTAATCAAAACTATGAATTGGTTGTTGTACAGGGAACGGTTACAATTTCTAAAAAGTTTTCTATTGTAATAAATCCAAATACAGTTTCTGAAGCTATGCCAGCAGGTTTAGTTGACGGAATTAATTATAATCCTTCAGATGTTACAAAAGCAACTTTAGTATTAGATGCGCCTTTAAAAGATTTTGTATACGTTGCAGGAAGTTTCAATAACTGGAATCCGACATCTGCGTATGCCATGAAAAAAGACCCAGTTTCAGGGAAATTCTGGTTAGAATTAACGGGATTAGTTTCTGGAGTTAATAATACGTATCAATATTGGGTTGTAGACAATACACCGCTTGCAAACTCGCCTTCATTAGTAAAAACGGCTGATCCTTATTCAACTTTGGTTTTGTCTCCTTACGATGATTCATCGATTCCTTCAGCTTCGTACCCTAATTTACCAGCTTACCCAGCAGGACAAAATTTTGAAGTTACGGTTCTTAAAACAGGACAAACTCCATATAATTGGCAGGTAACTAATTTTGCAAAACCTGAAAAAGATAAATTAGTAGTTTATGAACTTTTGGTTCGTGATTTTGATGCTAAAAGAAATTATCAAAGCATTATTGACAGAATAGATTATTTTAAAACACTTAAAATAAATGCTATCGAATTGATGCCTGTAATGGAATTTGAAGGAAATGAGAGCTGGGGTTATAATACTTCGTTTCATATGGCTTTAGATAAATTTTACGGTACTTCTGACAAATTAAAAGAGTTGATTGATGTATGTCACCAAAACGGAATTGCAGTTATTCTTGACGTAGCATTAAATCATGCTTTTGGTAGAAATCCGATGGTTAGGATGTGGATGAATGATCCTGATGGAGATGGTTTTGGATCGCCAACAGCTGAAAATCCTTATTTTAATACCGTTGCAAAACACAGTTATAGTGTTGGCGAAGATTTCAATCATCAATCTGCTAAAACACAATATTATGTAGAGCGCGTTGTAAAACAATGGATTGAGGAGTATAAAATTGACGGTTTCCGTTGGGATTTAACCAAAGGATTTACTCAAGCCTGTACTGCAGCAGATGAGTCTTGTACAAATGCTTATCAGCAAGATAGAGTAGATGTATTGAAGAAATATGCTGATTACTCTTGGAGCCTTGATCCAAAACATTATACTATTTTCGAACATTTAGGAACTGATACTGAAGAACAGCAATGGGCAAATTACAGAGTTGCCGAGACGCCAAGCAAAGGTATTATGTTGTGGGGAAAAATGACAGATCAATACAATCAACTATCAATGGGATATGCGACAAGCAATAATATTTCAAGAATGGTTAGTGCGAACCGCGGTTTTACAGCGAATCGTTTGATGGGTTATGCAGAAAGTCATGATGAAGAACGTTTGATGTATAAAAACGTACAGTATGGAAATGCTGCTGGAACTTATAGCGTAAAAACATTAAATACAGCTTTGTCAAGAATGTCCGCAATTGGAGCCGTTTCTTTATTGATTCCGGGGCCAAAAATGATTTGGCATTTTGGAGAACTTGGTTGGGATGATTCTATTTTTACCTGTAATAACGGAACTGTAAATGATGCTTCGGCAACTATTACCGGAGATTGTAAATTAGACACTAAACCCCAGCCACAATGGGCAGAAAATTGGTTGGGCGATCCAAATAGAAATAAAATTTATTACGATTGGGCCAAAATGATTAACCTGAAAGTAACTGAGCCTGTGTTTTTAGGAACAGCTACAATGGCAAATGCAAATACATTAACTGTAAATATAAAAATTACAAATGCAAGCTTGGCTTCGACACAATTAAAAGATGTATTGATTATAGCCAATTTTGATGTTACGGCTCAAAATGTAGCTACAGGTTTTCAGTATAGTGGAACTTGGTACAATTTAATGGACAACTCAACTTTAAATGTTACTGATCCAACAGCTACTATAAATTTAGCGCCTGGAGAATATAGAGTTTACGGAAACAAAACGGCTAATTTGGCTTTGCCTGATTTTGAAAAAGGAAGCTCAGTTAATTTATATCCTAACCCAGTTTCAAATTATTTCACTTTAAATATTGCTGTAACTAAAGTTCAGGTTTATGCGATATCAGGTCAATTAGTGAAAAGCTTTGCTGCAAATGGAAATACAGATTTTCAATTTGGCGTAAGCGACCTAAAAACGGGATTGTATATTGTAAAAGCACTTGATGAGAATAATAAAATTCAGGTAATGAAATTTATTAAAAAATAAACATTGCGTACAGTAATTTAAAAATTGGTTTTGTTAGTAATGCAAGAGGGCTGTCTATTATAGACAGCCCTCTTGTTGTTTAAGTGATTTTGGTTATTTTTTTATCATTGTTGTATTCGCCGATAACAGAAAAATAACCAAAAGTACCCAAACCCAAAACGATCAGCGGGGTGAGAATAAATAGGATGATAACTCCAAAAACCAAGTCATCTTGCTGGTCTGATAAAAATTTTGGCAAGCCAAATTCAAACACACAAAAATAAGCAGCGGCGATGGAAAGTATGATCCATAAAACACCTAAAATTTTTTTAATTGTATTCATATATATGTAGGTATTAAAGGTGATTCGTTTTGTTTTTATTATCAATATAGATCATACCTATTACAAAGCAGACTGAAGCAATAATGATAGGATACCAAAGTCCGTCAAGATAAAATTCTGGTTTGCCATTCGCTTTGGCGTGTGTTACAAAATAGGTTGAAATCGCTGGAAGCAAGCCTCCAAAAATTCCGTTACCAACGTGATATGGCAATGACATTGATGTGTATCTGATTTTAGCTGGAAACATCTCAACTAAAAATGCAGCAATTGGACCGTAAACCATTGTCACAAATAAAACCTGAATAAAGACCCAAAAAATTAAACTCCATTCGTCTTCAGAATTGATATTGATACTAACATTGACTTGTGATTTTTTCTTAGTATTAAAATCTGTCTTTTTTTCAATGTACGTAGTTCCGTCTGTGTAGGTTTTTGAAATTGTGGTTATTACATCATTATTTTTTGTTCTTTCAATGTTTTGACTTCTTTTTTCTACAATTTCGGTTTTGTAACTAACATCTGCTGTGTTGTACATTTCTGTGTAAATAGATCTATAAGATAAAATTGCAAGCAACATTCCAAACATCATAATATATTTTCTTCCAACTTTATCACTGAGCCATCCAAAAACAATAAAAAAGGGAGTTCCTAGCAACAAAGCTATTCCAAGTAATTCATCAACTTGCGATGAATCAACATTCATAACTGTTTTCATGAAGCTCATAGCGTAAAATTGTCCTGTGTACCAAACAACGCCTTGCCCCATTGTTGCTCCAAATAATGCGAGCAATACGAATTTTAAGTTATATCTGTTTCCAAAACTTTCTTTTAGCGGATTTGTACTCGTTTTGCCTTCTTTTTTAGCTTTAGCAAACACAGGAGATTCGTCCATATTTTTTCGGATCAAATACGAAATTCCTACCATTACAATCGAAACCCAAAAAGGAACACGCCATCCCCAAGAATCAAAATCTTCGCTTGAAAGTACATTTTTAGTGGCTAGAATTACCATTAGGGAGATAAACAAGCCAATTGTAGCTGTGGTTTGAATCCATGATGTCCAATATCCTTTTTGTCCAACAGGGGCATGTTCAGCTACGTAAGTTGCTGCGCCGCCATATTCTCCACCCAAAGCAAGCCCTTGTAATAAACGAAGAATTAAAACCAATAAAGGTGCAAAAAAACCAATAGATTCATAACTCGGAATACAACCTATTAAAAAAGTAGAGCCTCCCATTAATAATAAGGTAGCCATAAAAGTGTATTTACGGCCAATAATGTCGCCAAGGCGTCCAAAAAATAAAGCTCCAAAAGGTCTTACTACAAATCCGGCAGCAAAAGTGGCCAATGTCGATAGAAATGCTGCAGTAGGATTATCACTCGGAAAGAATTTAGTTGATATAACAACAGCTAAACTGCCAAAAATATAGAAATCATACCATTCAATCATGGTTCCCATTGATGAAGCCGAAATTACTTTCCAAATGCCTTTTGTAGAATTTTTACCCATAAAATAATCTTGTGTTCTTCTTAATAAATAAAAGTATAAGGTATTGTTTTACGAATATAAAGCATATTTGTTTAAATAATCAATACTTTTTTAACAAAAGCACATTATTTGCTGACTTTTATAGTTTAAAAATAAAAATGAAAGTTGTTTCTTCTTAAAGAATAAAATCTAGGTATGTTTTTCTTAGAATTATCAGAAATATCAAAGTAGGAATTGAGATTTAACCTCAAGCACAAAATAAAAAGCTTAGAAATTAAGCCATACTTTGTCATTTTGCCGCAAAGCCCACAAATAAAAATGCAAAGGTTCACAAGATTTACTATTGTGAACCTTTGCGTTCAATCACCAAAAAGTATTAAAAACAAAAAACCCACTCGGTTGAGTGGGTTTTGGTGGTGCCTCCAGTCCCGAGGCTTCGGGAGAGCCAGGGACAGATTATGATTTTCTTTTAGATAAAATATCTTTTAAAATGGACGGATCTGCAATGAGTTTATTATTAAAGATTTTGCTTTTCATCCTTTTGATGAAATTTTCAAGATAAATAGCTTCCTCCTTATTATTGCAAATAAAAGTTAAAACTGCTTTCCAATCATTGGCAATCTTGGTAAAAGAATTTGAATAAAAATGATTCTGATGTTTAGAAATTCTTTCTTCTATATTATTGGTTTCTCCAATATAGAATTTCTGAGTCGAATCTGAATAAAGAATATATAAGTAATGCATGCCAAAAAGTATTAAAAACAAAAAACCCACTCGGTTGAGTGGGTTTTGGTGGTGCCTCCAGTCCCGAGGCTTCGGGAGAGCCAGGGACAGATTATGATTTTCTTTTAGATAAAATATCTTTTAAAATGGACGGATCTGCAATGAGTTTAGTATTAAAGATTTTGCTTTTCATCCTTTTGATGAAATTTTCAAGATAAATAGTTTCCTCCTTATTATTGCAAATAAAAGTTAAAACTACCTTCCAATCATTGGCAATCTTGGTAAAAGAATTTGAATAAAAATGATTTTGATGTTTAGAAATTCTTTCTTCTATATTATTGGTTTCTCCAATATAGAATTTCTGAGTCGAATCTGAATAAAGAATATATAAGTAATGCATGCCAAAAAGTATTAAAAACAAAAAACCCACTCGGTTGAGTGGGTTTTGGTGGTGCCTCCAGTCCCGAGGCTTCGGGAGAGCCAGGGACAGATTATGATTTTCTTTTAGATAAAATATCTTTTAAAATGGACGGATCTGCAATGAGTTTAGTATTAAAGATTTTGCTTTTCATCCTTTTGATGAAATTTTCAAGATAAATAGTTTCCTCCTTATTATTGCAAATAAAAGTTAAAACTACCTTCCAATCATTGGCAATCTTGGTAAAAGAATTTGAATAAAAATGATTTTGATGTTTAGAAATTCTTTCTTCTATATTATTGGTTTCTCCAATATAGAATTTCTGAGTCGAATCTGAATAAAGAATATATAAGTAATGCATGCCAAAAAGTATTAAAAACAAAAAACCCACTCGGTTGAGTGGGTTTTGGTGGTGCCTCCAGTCCCGAGGCTTCGGGAGAGCCAGGGACAGATTATGATTTTCTTTTAGATAAAATATCTTTTAAAATGGACGGATCTGCAATGAGTTTAGTATTAAAGATTTTGCTTTTCATCCTTTTGATGAAATTTTCAAGATAAATAGTTTCCTCCTTATTATTGCAAATAAAAGTTAAAACTACCTTCCAATCATTGGCAATCTTGGTAAAAGAATTTGAATAAAAATGATTTTGATGTTTAGAAATTCTTTCTTCTATATTATTGGTTTCTCCAATATAGAATTTCTGAGTCGAATCTGAATAAAGAATATATAAGTAATGCATGCCAAAAAGTATTAAAAACAAAAAACCCACTCGGTTGAGTGAGTTTTGGTGGTGCCTCCAGTCCCGAGGCTTCGGGAGAGCCAGGGACAGATTATGATTTTCTTTTAGATAAAATATCTTTTAGAATGGACGGATCTGAGTCGAATCTGAATAAAGAATATATAAGTAATGCATTCGAAAAAGTATTAAAAACAAAAAACCCACTCGGTTGAGTGGGTTTTAGTGGTGCCTCCAGGGATCGAACCAGGGACACATGGATTTTCAGTCCATTGCTCTACCATCTGAGCTAAGGCACCGTGCTGATTGCGGGTGCAAAGATAGAATCATTTTTCGTTTATCCAAAACATTTTTTTAAAAAAATCAATTCGTATCTTCGCATTTATAAAAAAACGAACATGGTTTTAACGGTTGATGTTGGAAATACTCGGATTAAAGCGTCTGTCTTTGAGGGAAATACTGCTTTAGAAAATTTTGTTTTCGAGAAAAATGAACTCGAAAAAAAAATTAAAAAAATTTTAAAAAAATTTCAAAATTGCTCCGATTTGGTCGTTGCTTCGGTCGGAAATGTCGAAAAACAATCTTTTTTAGCTTTCGAAAACCAGCTTAAAGTTCATTTTTTAACAAATGAAGATTCTTATCCCTTTATAAATAAATATGCGACTCCAAAAACCTTAGGAATCGATCGTATGGTTTTAGCCGCTGGAGCTACTTTGCAGTTTCAAAAACAAAATAGATTAGTGATAGATGCCGGAACTTGCATAACCTACGATTTTATCGACGAAAACGATAATTATCTGGGAGGTGCAATTTCGCCAGGACTGCGTTTGCGTTATGAAGCATTACATAATTACACGGCCAAACTGCCTTTGCTTACCTTAGAGAGTCCCGACTTTTATATAGGAAACTCTACCAAACAAGCGATTCATTCTGGAGTTGTCAACGGGTTCGTCTATGAGATTGACGGTTTTATCGATGAATATCGAGCAAACTTTTCAAATTTTATAATAATTTTAACGGGAGGCGATGCAGAATTTTTGGCTAAACGATTAAAAAATACCATATTTGCCAATTCAAATTTCCTTTTAGAAAGTTTGAACCAAACATTTCAATATAAAAATCGACAATGATTAAAAAAATTATAATAAGTGCTTGTTTACTTATCTCGTTCGTTTCATTTGCTCAGCAAGGTACAGCTTCACCATATTCTTTTTACGGAATTGGGGATGCAAGATTTAAAGGTACTCTTGAAAATAGATCTATGGCCGGAGTTTCGGTAGAGCAAGATAGTATTCACTTGAATATTGATAATCCTTCAAGTTATGCAAGTTTGAGACAAACTACATTTACAGTTGGAGGAAGTTTTGGAACATCTAATCTAAAAACTACTGAACAATCTGAAAAAGCGCAAAGAAGTACTTTTGATTATTTAGCAGTCGGAATTCCGATGGGAAAATTTGGAGCATCTTTTGGTTTGATTCCATTATCTTCTGTTGGATATAAAATTTTAAATGATAATTCTACTCAAGAAGGAGCAACAAGCAATCAATTTGAAGGTAAAGGCGGCGTGAATAGAGTGTTTTTTGGTTTAGGATATAAAATTTTGCCAAACTGGAATATTGGAGCTGACGTTCAATATAACTTTGGTAAAATTACAACAACAAGTATCGAAGCTATTACAGGAGTGCAAAATGCAACTAAAGAAACAAATGCGTCTGAATTATCTGGTGCTAATTTTAATATTGGTACAATGTATCAAACAAAAATTTACAAAAAAACGACATTGTTTACTAGTCTGAGTTATACTTTTTCAAGTACATTAAATTCAACTAGTACTAGAGTTATTCAAGTAGATACAGATCCAGATCCTATAACATTTGATCCAGTTGATACAAAATTAAAATTACCAACCAAGTTAACAATTGGTGCGGGTATAGGAGTGCCAAGAAAATGGCTTGTTGGAACTACATTGGCCTTCCAAGGTGATGGAAGATATGCAAATTACTACAATTCAAGTGATGATGTTCGCTACGAAAAATATTCAAAATATGCAGTTGGAGGATATTTTATTCCTAACTATGCTTCCTTTTCTAGTTATTTGAGCAGAGTTACTTACAGAGCTGGTTTGAAATACGAAAAGATTGGTTTAATTGTGAATAATGAGTCATTAAATGATGTTGGAATGACTTTAGGAGCAGGATTTCCAATTACAGGATCTTTTTCAAACGTAAACGTAGGAGTTGAATTTGGTAAAAGAGGAACAACAACTGCAGGTTTAGTTCAAGAAAACTATATGAATTTTAGTGTGAGTTTTTCTTTCAACGACAGATGGTTCGTGAAAAGTAAATTCAACTAAACATAAAAATTTATGTTTTTCTAAGCTCATTACAATTTACTACATTTGGCAAATGAATTTACCAAAGAGATATATTATAACCGTTGTCACAGTTCTTGCTGTGACACTGTTTTTTGGATGCGAAAGTAATTTTAAAGACGTGCAGAAAATTAACTTCTCTGAATTCGTTCCCGGAAGTGATGCTGATACAGTTAATATAAAATATACAGATTCTGGACGCATAACAGGAGTTTTAAAAAGTCCAAAAATGCTGGATTATTCAAATCTAGAATTTCCATTTACTGAATTTCCTAAAGGAATCGATGTTACCTTATATGATAAAAAACAAAAGCGTACTTTTATAAAATCTAATTATGCTGTTTCTTATAAAAATACTGGCATCATCGATCTGCAGGGAAAAGTAAAAATTACTTCAGAAGCAGGACAAGTTCTTGAAACAGAACAGCTTTATTTTGATCAAAAAAACGAATGGTTTTACACCGAAAGAAAATTTAAGCTTACAGATGCTAAAGGAATTTCTAACGGTCAGGGAATAGATTTTAGCAAAGATTTTAAAGTGATTAATTCGCAGCGAATAAGCGGTGAAATTGAATCAAACGAATAAAAATATAAATTATGGGCGTTTTAAAATACACACAATATCTTTACTTATTAATTGCTGCGGCTTTCATTTTCGATGGAGTTACGAAGCTAAATACGCCTAATGAAAATGCATGGTTAAGTTTTTTAATTGCTGGCGTGAGTGTTTTTATGTTTTTCTTCAGGAGGAAATACGCTAAGAAATTTGATGACCATTATAAAAAACAATAAAAATGGAAATTAGTATTATAATACTATGTTTAATACTATCAGCCTTTTTTTCAGGAATGGAAATAGCTTTTATTTCCTCGAACAAAATTTATCTTGAAATCGAAAAAAAACAAGATAATTTTCTGTCGAAAATTCTAACTAAACTTACCGAAAATCCATCAAAATTTATTGCTGCAATGCTGATTGGCAATAATGTAGCCTTAGTAATTTATGGGTTTTATATGGGAGATTTAATTTTGAACTGCATAGTTGGTTTAGGATTTCAATTCTCAAGTTTGACCGGTTTATTGATTCAAACTGTGCTTTCGACTTTTATCGTTTTAATTACTGCGGAATTTTTTCCGAAAGTGTTTTTTCAAATTTATGCCAATTCATTAATTAAGATTTTTGCAATTCCGGCCTATTTGTTCTACAGATTATTTTATTATATCTCAACCTTTTTTATTTGGATTTCGGATTTTGTTTTGAGAAAGTTTTTCAAAACAGAAGGCGATCAGGTACAATTGTATTTTAGTAAAATTGAACTTGGAAATTACATTACGGAGCAAATGAATTCTGTAGAAGATGATGAAGAAGTAGATTCAGAAATTCAGATCTTTCAGAATGCATTAGAATTTTCAGGCGTAAAAGCGCGTGATATTATGACACCGCGTACAGAAATTGTAGATATTGATTTGTTTGAAAGCATAACAGAACTGAAAGAGCTTTTTATTGAAACAGGCTATTCTAAAATAGTAGTAAGTCAAAATTCGCTTGACGATATTGTTGGCTATGTACATTCATTTGATTTATTTAAAAAGCCAAAAACAATAAAGTCTGTTTTAATGACGGTAGAATTTGTGCCGGAAACTATTTTGATAAAAGATGCATTAAATCTTTTAATTAAAAAACGAAAAAATGTAGCTGTTGTTTTAGATGAATATGGAGGAACTTCTGGAATTATTACTATAGAAGATATTGTAGAAGAACTTTTTGGCGAGATCGAAGACGAGCACGATTTAGATGAAGAATTGATAGAACAAGAATTAGGAGAAGGTAAGTATTTGTTTTCGACTAGATTAGATGTAGAATACCTAAATGAGACCTATAAATTGGCAATTCCCGAAGAAGATTCATACGGAACTTTAGGAGGTTTTATCGTTAATTATACGAAAGAAATTCCGCTAAAAGGAGAAGAAATTGTGATAGACAGCTATCATTTTGTGATAGAAGAGGCCACAAATAAGAAAATTGAATTGGTTAAATTGACAATAAAAGAGTGATTTTTTAAATTAATGAAAAAAATGTTGCAAAATAAAACGCTAGTTGTATTGTTATTAACTAGATAATTGTATTTTCGCAAACTGAATATAAAATTAACGATAATAAAAATGGCAGTTTTAGCAAAAATTAGACAGCGTTCCGCTTTATTGATAGGAGTTATTGCACTTGCATTATTTGCATTTATAATACAAGATCTATTTAATAAAGGAACATTTAGTCAAAGTTCAAAAGATGTAGGAAGCATCGACGGAAAAGATATTTCATTTGAAGACTTTAGAGTTAAAGTTAGTAATGTTGAAAAAAGTGGACAAGGAATTACTTCCACTGAAGCTGCAAACAGAGTTTGGGATCAAGAGGTTTCAATTGCATTATTATCAGCTCAGTTTGATAAGTTAGGATTAAGAGTTGGTGAAAAACACTTGCTTGAAGTTTTAAAATCAGATCCAAATATTGGTAAAAACCCAATGTTTTTAAATGCAGCTGGTATGTTTGATGTAGTAAAATTTAAAGATTACTTCAAAACAAATCCTGAAGCAGCACAGTATATTTCTGAGAAGGAAAAAGACGCTGAATTAAATGCAAAATTTCAAATCTACAATACGTTAGTAAAATCTGGACTTTACACTACTGCTAGTGAAGGAAAGCTGAAATATGAAATGGAAGCAAACAAAGTTAACTTTAGTTATGCTGCTGCATTATATTCTTCTATTAAAGACAGTGAAGTGAAAATTTCTGATTCAGAAATTGTTGATTATATGAAGAAAAACGAGAAAAAATTCAAAGCGGATGAAACTCGTGAAATTCAATATGTTTTAGTTGAAGACAAAGCATCAAAAGAAGACGAAGCTGAAATCAAAGCTAAAATCACTGGTTTATTAAACGGAAGTGTTGTTTACAATGCAAAAACTGGTAAAAACGATACATTAGCAGGTTTTAGAACTGCAAAAAACATTGCTGAATTTGTAAACGCAAATTCTGATGTTCCTTACGATTCTACTTATATAGCTAAAAATAATTTACCAGCTGTAGATGCTGATAAATTATTCAGTTTGCCTGCTGGAGCAATTTATGGTCCTTATGTTTATGGAAAATACTATGCTATTTCTAAATCTTTAGGATTTAAAGCTGGTGTTAACGCAAAAGCAAGTCATATATTAATTGGTTATAAAGGATCTCAAACTCCAAACCAAAAAGAAGAGAGAACTAAAGAAGAAGCAAAAGCTAAAGCTGAAGAAATTTTAGCACAAGTTCAAGCTAATCCAGATAGTTTTATGATGTTGGCTTTTACAAGTTCTGATGATTCATCTGCACAACAGGGTGGTGATTTAGGATATTTTGGTCAAGGTCAAATGGTAAAACCTTTCAATGATTTTGTATTCAGTAACGGAATTGGAAAAGTTGGTTTAGTTGAAACTCCTTTTGGATTTCACATCATCAAAATTACGGATAAACAAGACGGAATTCGTTTAGCTACTATCGCTCAAAAAATTGAGCCTTCTGAAGCTACTTCTGATAAAGTATTTACATTGGCAACTAAATTTGAAATGGATGCTGCTGATAAAGATTTTAATGCTACTGCAAAAGAATTAGGTTTAAAAGTTTCGGCTCCTGTAACTGCAAAAGCAATGGACGAAGCATTTGGTCCATTAGGAAACCAACGTAATATTATAAGATGGGCATTTGACAAAGAAACTAGTATTGGAGACGTAAAACGTTTTGAAATTGCTAATATCGGTCACGTAATTGCACAATACAAAAGCGAAAACAAATCAGGTTTAGTAGCTGTCAGCTTAGCTAGACCTTATGTAGAGTCTATCTTGAAAAACAAGAAAAAAGCTGAAATCTTAAAAGCTAAGTTAACTGGTTCAACTATAGAAGCTATTGCTAAAAATGCTGGTGTAGCTGTTCAGCAAGCAACTGATGTTACATTAGAGAATCCAGTTTTACCTGGTGGAGTAGGACAAGAGCCAAAAGTTGTTGGAAATGCATTTGCTTTAACTGCAAATAAAGTTTCTGCACCAATTGAAGGAAATACTGGAGTTTATGTTGTAAAAAACATTAGCACTGTAAAAGCTCCTGCAATTGCTAATCATGCCGCTTATGTTGCTAAGCTAAAAGCTCAAACTGCATCTGATGCAAGCAGAATTTTGCCTGCTTTAAAAAGCAATGCTAAAATTGAAGATAATAGACTGCAATTTAACTACTAGTTATTAGTAGCAAATAAATTTTAAAATATAAAACCCGAAATGTTCATTTAGAATATTTCGGGTTTTTCTTTGTTTTTTTCTTATTATTTTCGCAATTTGTAGTAAAATATTTATGTATTTTTCTTAACTATATGGAAATAATGGAAATATAATTTAAAATACTTGCGATATTAAAATTATTGCAGTTTATTTGTCCGGATTTTTGTTTTAATAAATTGAGCTATTAACAAACAATTGTTAAATAAAAATTGTAAGAAAATGATAAAAAAATACTTTAATAATCTGACATTTAATGTTTTTTTATATGTTTAGTTTTTTAAAAAGAAAACCTAGAGTATATTCCAAAATTGAAAATCATATTTTTGGAATAATTACGGAACTTTTAAAAGTTAGTAGTACTGACATCAATGTTGATGAATTGGGAGGTAAATACTACTTAAGCAATGAGGAGCAACATTTTAAAGTTACTATTTTAAGTAACGATTATGTTATCAGGCTAACTAATACGCGTGATTCAGTTGCTGAAAAATATGATAAATTTTTTGTTGAAGATGTTTTAAAAGCAGTAAAAGAAGAGAAACATCGGAGAATGGAACTGGTATACGATTCTATAACAAATAGTATCGAAAAAATGGCAGAACGTTTGCACAATACACTTATAGAATCTAATGAACAAGAAACTGAAAAAGTACGTCGACTTGAAACAAAACCTATAAAAGATAAGAAAGTAAATTTCTAATTTTTATAATAGAAATAAATTACTCGCTATAAGATCATCTCCTCGTATGAAAGAATAGTTTCATATCCTTTTGAAACAAAGTATTTCGTTGGATCTTCTTTAGAAATTACCATTACAAAATCACCGCCCCACGCCCCAAGACTTTTAACAAGGCCATTGAAATCTGCAAAAGCAATTTCTTTTATCGTTTGTATTTCTAAGATATTGCTCAAATGAATCTCATGTTTTTCTACAGCAAGAGCAAATTCTTTTAGCGTTTTAGCGTTTAATATAGTGTCGGTAATTTTGTTATTATCAATAATATTTTGAACTAAATCTTGATTTTTATTGTTGTAATAAGCATTTATAGCAGCTTTGCTGTTTTGTTTTTTATTCAGGTAAACAAAGTAAATGTTTTTAGTGAAATCAGGATTAAAGGCAACCTGTTCAACTTTAGGTAAACTTTGTTCTAATCGATAAACAATTGGTGTGTTATTTTGTGCGCAGGCAATATCATATCCACTGCCTCCAAAACTGTTTTTAAGCAGTGTGAAAGCATCAATTTTAGCCCATTGAGCAATATTGTTCAACAGTGTTGAGGATGTGCCCAATCCCCATTTTTTGGGAAATGTAAGGTGGGTACTAATTATATATCCTTCTGCTTTATTAATAAAGTCTGGATTTAATAAATAAGCTTCGTGTAAAATATTGATTAAAGTTGTTTTTACAGTTTCAACTTGTGTTGGAATGTTATTTGTAATTTCAGAAAATGAAATAACATCTTCAAACCAAAGATGCTCGTCGAAGTCATAACTCTTCCATTTAATTTCTTGGTTCGATCCGTTTTCTACAATTAAATCCTGTCCAAATTTTGTAGGCAAAGCAAAGGCTCTTGCACCATCTAAAACTAAGTATTCGCCTGTAATTAAAAGTTTTCCGTTGCTATAAAAGGTTGTTTTCATTCTGTAATTTTAAAATAAAGTCCAATCCCGAAGCTTTGGGATAAAATTCAAAATCCCACCATTCTTGGAATTTGGAATTCTATTCGCAGCTATACTTTTGGAGTTTAATATTCGGGTTATTTTCTTAAATTTTCAATAAAGTCAACTACAGCACTATGAGATACAGCATTTTTCTTAAAATGAGTTTTAATTAAATGGCGTTCTTCTTCAGTTGCTTCAAATTGATTGATGATATTATTTAAGTGCATTTTCATGTGTCCTTCCTGAATTCCTGTTGTAGTCAGCGAACGCAAGGCAGCAAAGTTTTGAGCCAAACCAGCAACAGCCACGATTTCCATCAATTCATTGGCAGATGGTTTTTCTAGTATTTCTAAACATAATTTAACTAAAGGATGTAAAGATGTCAATCCGCCAACGGTTCCTATGGCTAAAGGGATTTCGAGCCAAAAAGTAAAAATACCGTTTTCGATTTTTGCATGCGACAAGCTAGAATATTGCCCATTTCTTGATGCATAAGCATGCACGCCAGCTTCTACAGCTCTAAAGTCATTTCCAGTTGCTAGAATTACAGCGTCAACTCCATTCATAATACCTTTATTATGCGTCACAGCTCTAAAAGGTTCCACTTCGGCAATTTGAACAGCCTGAACAAAACGCTCGGCAAAATCTTGCGGATTCAAAATATGTTTCTCAGTTAAATCTTCAACAGGACAAGAAACTTCAGCCCTAACAACACAATTCGGAACATAATTAGACAAAATACTCATCACTACAGTAAGGGTTTCCTTCTCTGAAAAGAGATCAGAATTTAGAAATTCTTCTTTTAGAGTTGAAGCAAATTGTTCGAGACAAGAATTTATGAAATTAGCACCCATACTGTCTTTTGTTTCAAAAGTGGCATGAAGCTGAAAATAGTTTTCTAACAAACTTCTTTTGTCTTTTAGTTTAATATCTAAAATTCCTCCGCCACGTTGCTGCATGTTTTTGGTGATGCTTTGCGTGTCGGAGAAAAATTTAGATTTTATATTGTTAAAGAAAGAATCTAATTTATCGGCATCTCCATTAAATGTAAAATGCACTTGACCAATCTTTTCGGTATTAATTACTGTTGCTTTAAAACCACCACGTGTTGCCCAATATTTTGCTGATTTTGAAGCCGCCGCAACAACAGAACTTTCTTCAATTGCCATCGGAATTGTTTTGTACTTGCCGTTAATTAAAAAATTGGGTGCAACTCCTAACGGAATATATAAATTGGTGATAGTGTTTTCGATGAACTCATCATGCAATTGTTGGAGCTTGTCGTCTGAATTCCAGTAATTTCTTATAATAGTCAGTGCTTCTTCAGGGGTTGAAAAATACTCATTTGCGATCCAGTTTATTTTTTCTTTTTTGGATAATTTAGAAAATCCAGCAACTGCGTTGTTCATTCTCAATGTATTAAATAATAATGTGGTAACAAAGATACTATTTTAAGAGTTTTGTTTATAATGTATTTGAAAATTGAAAAGCACGCAATCGTTATTTTTTTTAACATTTAACAGTTAAAATGTGTATTATGTTTATTTTTTTTACTAAAATTGGGCTCTTTTTTATATTTAAAATAATTCTGATGAATACAAGTAAAATTACTGTTATGTTTTTGTTTTTTGTAGCCGCCATTTTTGGCCAGCAAAAAATAACTGTCGAAAATATTTATAGTGGTGCATTTCGTGCAAAAGCGATGGATGAACTGCAATCGTTAAAAAATACAGATCAATATACTGTTTTAAATGTTGATCAAGCCAGCAGAAGCATGCAGATTGACTTGTATGATTTTGCAACCTTAAAAAAAGTGTCAAATCTAATTGATACTAAAAATCATAAAGAACTGGCTACCGGAATTGACAGCTATACTTTTGATGCTTCAGAAAAAAAGATTTTAATAGCTTGTAATTCAAATCAAATTTTCCGTCACTCTTTTACAGCAGATTATTTTTTATATGATATTGCTTCAAAATCGCTGACAAAACTGTTCGATTTTCAAGTTCAAGAGCCAACTTTTTCTCCTGATGGAACTAAAATTGCTTATGCTAAAGAAAATAACCTTTATGTATATGATGTAGCTTCAAAAAAATCTACTGCGGTTACTACTGATGGAAAGAAAAATGCCGTAATTAATGGTATTACGGATTGGGTTTATGAAGAAGAATTTGCTTTTGTCCGAGCTTTTGACTGGAGTAAAGACAGCAAAAAACTAGCTTACATTCGTTTTGACGAAAGTGCTGTTCCAGAATTTTCTATGTCGATATTTCAAAAAGATTTATACCCGACAATTGAAACATTTAAGTATCCTAAGGCTGGAGAAAAAAACTCACTAGTTTCATTACACATATATGATGCTGCTGCAAATACAGCCAAAAAAGTTGATTTAGGAAATTATAATGACTTTTATATCGCGAGATTACAATGGACTAATGATAATAATGTATTGTCAGCACAGGTTTTAAACCGCCACCAAGATAATCTAGATCTTTTATTTGTTGACGGAACAACAGCTGCTGCAAAAGTAGTTTTGAATGAAAAAGACAAAGCTTATGTTGATGTTACAGATAATTTGACATTCTTAAAAGATAATAGCTTTATCTGGACAAGTGAAAAAGATGGTTTTAATCATATCTATGTTTATGATAAAACAGGAAAACTTAAAAATCAGGTTACAAAAGGAAACTGGGAAGTAACTTCATACTACGGTTTCGACGAAAAAACAAAAACTATTTTCTACCAATCTACAGAAAATGGTTCTATAAATAGAGATCTTTACAGAATTAGTTTAGACGGAAAAAATAAATTGCGTTTAACAGCAAAAGTAGGAACAAGCGCTGCGACTTTTAGTCCAAATTTCCAATATTTCATTACTACTTTCTCTAGTAATTTAGTGCCAACAACTTATACTTTAAACGATGCTAAAACTGGAAAAGAGATTCAGGTTATAGAAAATAATCAGGCTCTTGCTGATAAGTTGAAAGCCTATAACTTGCCGGCAAAAGAATTCTTTGTTTTAAAAACAGCTAAAGGAAACGAACTTAACGCTTGGATTTTAAAACCAAAAGATTTTGATCCTTCTAAAAAATATCCTGTTTTCATGTACCAATATTCTGGCCCAGGATCGCAGCAAGTAAATAATGATTGGAATAACACTGATGATTATTGGTTTTTATCTCTTACACAGCAAGGTTATATCGTAGCTTGTGTTGATGGTAGAGGAACTGGTTTTAAAGGTGCTGATTTCAAAAAAGTAACCCAAAAAGAATTAGGTAAATACGAAGTTGAAGATCAGATTGATGCAGCAAAAGTAATTGGAGCTTATCCGTATGTTGATGCTTCAAGAATCGGAATCTTCGGATGGAGTTATGGTGGATTTATGGCTTCAAACTGTATTTTTCAAGGAAACGATGTTTTTAAAATGGCAATAGCGGTAGCACCGGTTACAAACTGGAGATTTTATGACAGTGTTTACACAGAAAGATACATGCAGACTCCTCAGGAAAATGCAAGCGGATACGATCAAAATTCTCCAATAAATCACGTTGATAAATTAAAAGGAAAGTTTTTGTTGATTCACGGATCAGGTGATGACAACGTTCATGTGCAAAATTCAATGCAGATGATGGAAGCACTGATTCAAGCGAACAAACAATTTGATTCTCAGATATATCCAGATAAAAACCACGGTATTTACGGTGGTAAGACGAGAATTCAGCTTTATAATAAAATGACTAACTTTATCAAAGAAAATTTATAATCTAAATCTATTAACCTTAAAAAAATAATGAATAATATGGGAGAAACTCAAGTAAAAACTGGGCATCCAAAAGGACTTTGGGTATTGTTTGGAACGGAGATGTGGGAGAGATTCAATTTTTATGGAATGCGAGCTTTATTGACTTTATTTCTTGTGAATTCATTAATGATGAAGGAAGAAGAAGCGTCATTAATTTATGGAGGTTTCCTTGGACTTTGTTATTTAACACCAATGTTGGGAGGTTTTATTGCTGACCGATTTTTAGGAAATAGAAATTGTATTTTATTAGGTGGATTATTGATGGCTACTGGCCAAATGTTATTGTTTACCAGCGGTAGTATTTTTGAGTCTAATTTAGGATTGGCAAAAACTATCATGTATTGCGGATTAGGTGTTATTGTTTTTGGTAACGGATTCTTCAAGCCAAATATTTCGAGTATGGTTGGAAGTTTGTATCCAAAACAAGAAAAAACAAAACTAGATACTGCTTTTACTATTTTCTATATGGGTATTAATATTGGTGCTTTCTTAGGGCAATCAATTTGTCCTTTCTTAGGCGATGTAAAAGATGCAGGCGGAATTAGAGATATTCACGCTTTTAGATGGGGATTTATGGCGGCGTCAGGAGCAATGCTTGTTGGAACTGTTCTTTTCTACTTCTTGAAAAATAAATATGTGGTTTCTCCAGAAGGAAGACCATTAGGAGGTTTGCCTTCTAAAAATATAGCTTCAGATTTTGAAGAAGGAGAAGCTCAAAAAGCTAATTTTTCTAGTAAAGCGCTAACTATTGCAGGTGTTGCATTTATTGCTTTAGGTTTTTTCTTTCATTATGTTGTGGGTCAAAACTTGATTTATACTTTGATATATTCTAGTGGTTTGGCTTTGGCTGGATTAATTATTTCTGATACTTCTTTAACTAAAATTGAAAGAGATAGAATTATTGTAATTTATATCGTGTCGTTTTTTATTATTTTCTTTTGGGCGGCATTTGAACAAGCAGGTTCGTCATTAACTTTTATTGCGGATAATCAAACAGATAGACATTTCTTTGGGTATTTAATGCCTCCATCAATGGTTCAGATCTTTAACGGATTGTTTGTTGTTGTAATGGCTGTTCCTTTTAGTATACTATGGGATTCTTTAAGAGCAAATCAAAAAGAACCAATTTCACCAGTTAAATTGGCTGTAGGTTTGGTTATAATTTCTGTAAGTTTCTTTATGATTGCAACTCAAGTTTCATACATCGGAACTTCTGGCTTACTATTGGTAAAATGGTTAATCTTATTATATTTCTTAAATACTTGTGCAGAGTTGTGTTTGTCTCCAATTGGATTGTCATTGGTGGGTAAATTATCTCCAAAACGTTTTGCTTCATTGCTATACGGCGTATTCTTTTTGTCAAATGCATCTGGTTATGCGTTAGGGGGAACTTTAGGTTCTATCTTGCCTGCTACAGGTGATAAATTTGAAAAAGCAAAAGAATTAGGAATCGATCTTCAAGCCGTTTTAGACAATAAAGTAACGCCTACAACTGAGCAATTAGCACTATTAGAACAGCACCAAATTAGTGCGCACAATCACTTTTTTGCAGGATTCGAGATTCATAATTTATATGAGTTTTTTATGGTGTTTGTTGTTCTTACAGGTATTGCAGCGATTGTATTATTTGCTTTGACTCCGTTATTGAAAAAAATGATGCACGGTGTTAGATAATATGGAAAACAATTTAGCTTTAGAGGAAATTCAAAATTTTAAAGGCAAGTATCCAAAGCAATTGTGGTACTTGTTTTTGGTTGAAATGTGGGAGCGTTTTTGCTTTTACGGAATGAGAGGTGTTCTGGCTTTTTTCATGGTAGACCAATTAGGTTTGCTTGAAGGAAAAGCGAATCTTCAATATGGAGCCATTCAGGCTTTTGTTTATGCCTTTACTTTTATTGGAGGTATTTTTGCTGACAAAATTTTAGGATTCAAAAAATCACTTCTTTTTGGAGGAATTGTGATGATTTTAGGAAATTTGCTTATTGCAGCAAATCCGCATGATTTCTTTTATTACGGAATAACACTTTCTATTATTGGAACAGGTTTTTTTAAGCCAAACGTTTCGTCAATGGTTGGTGAATTATATCATGAAAAGGATGGCCGACGTGATGCTGGTTACGGACTGTTTTACGCAGGTATTAATATAGGCGGAATGCTGGGAGGTGCGATTCCTATTTATTTAGGGAAAAACTATTCTTGGAGCTTATGCTTTCTTTCTGCAGCAATTGTGATGATTATTGGTGTTGTTACTTTTCTTTTGACTAAAAAACATTTAGCACCAATCGGAAATTCTCCTCTTGAAAAACATGAACCGAAAAAACGTAATCTTTATGAAATAGCTGTTTACGTTGGGTCATTTCTTGTAATTCCATTGGTTTATATAATGGTAATTAACTCTGATTTTACAGAGTATTTTATGTATTCAATTGGTGTTGCAGCATTAGGATACTTTTTGTTTGAATTATTTATGATAAAAGAAAGAAAACAGCAATACAAACTTTTGGCAGCTTTCGTCTTTATTTTTGGATATTTCATGTTTATGGCGATTTCTGAGCAATCAGGAGGTTCTTTGTCGTTGTTTGCCAAGGATAACTTAACAAATAAATTGTTGTTTTTTCATATTGATCCGAATGTTGTTAACAATAGTATAAATTCATTGTATGTTATCATTTTCAGTCCATTAGTAGGGCTATTGTGGATCTTTCTTTTCAAAAGAAAAATCGAACCAAATACAGTTATTAAATTCGGATTCTCATTTATATTGTTAGCAGCTGGTTTCTTTATTTTTTACAGTGCCAGATTTTTTATTGATGAAAAAGGATTGAGTTCTCTAAACGTATTTGCATTAGGGTACTTGTTGTATACTCTGGGAGAATTATGTATTGGACCAATTGGAATGTCTGTAATTACTAAATTATCTCCAAAGCGATTGTTTGGAATGATGATGGGATTGTGGTTTTTGTCTAGTGCCTTTGGTCAATTTGCAGCAGGTAAATTAGGCTCTGAAATGTCTAATGCAAATACAGGCACAACATTAATGTCAAAATTGATTGCTTACACTGATGGATATTATCAATTAGCATTATATTCTTTAATTGCCGGGGTTATTTTGATTGTTACAACACCATTAATCAAAAAATTAATGCAGGAAGTAAAATAAGATTTATTTACCGATTCTTTTTTTGTTTAAATTTGTGCAAAATAAACACAATATGAAAAAAATATTTTTAGTAACGTTATTTTTAGTTGGAGCGCTTACAGTTCAATCACAAGAGCTAAAGTGGTATACAGATGTAAAAGAAGCAATAACGGTAAGTAACAAAGAGCATAAGCCAATGTTGATGTTTTTTACTGGAAGTGACTGGTGCGGATGGTGTATTCGTTTGCAAAATGAAGTTTTAACGACGCCTGAATTTAAAAAATGGGCTGTAGATAATGTTGTTTTAGTAGAATTGGATTATCCAAGAAGAACACCTCAGACTCCAGAATTAAAAAGTCAAAATAATGAATTACAGCAGGCTTTTGGAATTCAAGGTTTTCCTACAATTTATTTTACAAGTGCTGAGTCTAAAGACGGAAAAGTAAATTTTAAAGGTCTTGGACAAACCGGATACGTTGCTGGAGGGCCAACTGCATGGTTGACAGTTGCAGACGGAATCATTAAACCAAAAAAGTCTTAAAGAAAAACATATTCAAATTTATTTATAAGCTCCTTGTGCAATATGCGCAGGGAGCTTTTTTCTTTAGTAAGAAAAGTTATTCATTTGTTTTTCTTTATTTTGTGTATTTATCAATTTATTATAAGTAAAAAAACACATTATATATTTTTTATATTAATAAAAGTTGGAAAATTAAAATATTATGTTAATTTCGTTACACTATACTAACCAAAATCAATATAATATGACTAAAAAATTACTTATCCTACTGTTTTTTTTAGGTTCATTTTTTATGCAGGCTCAAAATCTAGTTTGGAGAACAAACATGACTGATGCTATCGCTATTAGCAATGAACAAAGAAAACCAATGTTGATTCTTTTTACTGCCTCAGGTGTACCAGACAATCTTCAGAATGAAATATTTAAAACTCCAGATTTTGCAGTTTGGTCTCGCGACAATGTCATTCTCGTAAAACTTGATTTGTCTGATGAAGCAGCATCTGATGGTGATAAAGAACAAAACCTTAGATTAAAAAGTGCTTTTGGCGTTGAAGACTTACCAGAAGTTTGTTTTGCAAGTGCTTCTATCAGAAAAAACAAAACTACTTTTAGCGCTTTAGGAAAACTTGCTTATAAACCGGGAGGTGCAAAAGCTTGGATTGCAGAATCTAACGGAATCTTGCATCCAAGTGAATAATACTTAAGTCAAGTTTCGCAATTTAACTTGTAAGTCCCTTTTCAATTTAGTGAAAAGGGATTTTTTTTTGAACAGTTTAAGATTATCGTCATTATTTTGATAATTTATTATGCTATTTTTTTTGTTTTTGTCAGTTATTTAGGGTTTTATTAACAAATTCGATTTTGTTATGTTTTTTTTGAGTTTTTTGTCTAAATATGACTTGTTTGATAAGGATATTATACTAATTTAGTCGCGTTAACCTACTTAAAACCCAAATTGTTATGACCAGAAAACTACTTATACTACTATTTTTTTTAGGTTCATTTTTTATGCATTCGCAAAATGTCTGGAAAACAACTATGACAGAGGCTGTTGCAGCAAGTGTTGAACAAAGAAAACCACTATTCATATTTTTTACAATTGCTGGTGCACCACAAAGATTCCAGAATGAGATATTTAATACTCCAGATTTTGCTGTATGGGCACGTGAAAATGTCGTTTTGGTTAGACTGGATTTATCTGATCCTAATATATCTGATGCCGAGAAAGAACAAAATGTTATGTTGAAAAATGCTTTGGGAGTAACCGAATTGCCACAAGTTTGTTTCACAATAGCATCTGTTAGAAAGCAGAAAACAACTTTTAATTTATTGGGTAAATTGCCTTTTAAACCAATTGGTGCTGTGGGATGGATGACGGAAGCTAATATAATTTTACGTCCTGAATAAGAAATATAATTTTAAGTATTTTAATTTAATTTGTAATATCCTTTTTCGCTTGTTGAGTGAAAGGGGATATTTTTTTTATCGCAGGTTTTCTTCCATTTTTTCTGGATGGAGTAAGAGTTTGAAGCATCAGCAACTATAATTTTTGGATGTAAGTCTTTTAAAACTCGATCTAAATTTAATTTTGGAGATTGTGTAAGCAATACTATATCGGGCTGAATTTTATTTTGATAAGTTCCTGTACTGTCAATTATAAATATTTTTTTTCCGTTGAAAAATAACGTGTTTTTAACTTTGTGTGTGGCTTTTATTGTTCCAAAATTTCCAACTAAATAGGAATTCAAAACATAGTTTTTAGGATCATGAAGTAAAGTTGTATCTGATGTAAACAGTTTTATAGTTTTTCCTGATTTTTCTGTAATTAGCGTTTTTTTCTTTAAATTATAAATAATCATTTCTAGTTGGTTTTCCGTTTCTTTTTTGGTGTATATAAAAGAAATTTGAAGTAAAATTATAGTAGTCAACACAAAAACCAATTTGGAATAATTCGGTTTTTTGAACCAAATAATACTCGTAATTATCAGCAGGTAAAAAGTGATCAGATAGTAAAGGTTAAAACTTATATCAAGTATTACAAATGATTCAAATGAAGCCACATAATGAATGATTTGGTTTAAAAGATAGATACTCTTTTCGAAAATGATAATTAAGAATTCTGGAGGAGAACAAAAAACAGCAAAAATCATAACAATAATTCCCGCTATCATTATAAAAGACAAAACTGGAATAATAACAATATTAGTTACAAAAAATAAACCTGGAAATTGGTGAAAATAATATAAGCACAAAGGAAAAGCTCCAATTTGAGCCGCGAATGAAACCGTCAAAGCTTCCCAGATATAAAATAGTACTTTGTTTTTTGGTGTCCAGATGTTTTTTAATAATGGCTGTAGCCAAAGAATAAAAAATAAGGCAATGTAACTTAATTGAAAGCCAACATCAAATAAAAAATAAGGTTCAAATAATAAGATCAGAAAGATAGAAACAAGCAAAGTATGGTAAATATTGCCGCCTCGGCGAAGATGATTTCCTGTGGCAATAAAAGAAAACATAACAACTGATCTTAAAACAGAAGGCGATAGTCCTGAAATTACGGCGAATCCCGCTAAGGAAATTAAAATTGAGATTAATTTTATAAATGAACCTTTTCGTGTATTTGGAATTGGTTTTAAAATGAAATTTATAAACAGCATAATAAAGCCGACATGCAATCCTGAAACAGATAAAATGTGTGTTGCTCCAGAGTACTGATAATCTTGAATAATATCTGATGAAATTTCTTGCTGCTGTCCTAGAATTAGGGCAAGTGCAACATTCATTTCAGCGGCGTTAAAATGTGCTCTCTCTAAGTTTGTAAGTATCCTGCGATGCAAGCAGCCAGAATAATACCAAATGTCTTTTTTAGCATATTTAGCGATACTGATTTCAGATTTGCTAACGTATAGCTGTGCATAAATTTGCCTGTCTGCTAAATATTTGCCGTAGTCAAATTGGTTTGGGTTTTTAGCATTACTATTATGCTGTAAAGTGGCTTTTAGTTTGATAATATTACCGATTATAACCGATTTTTTAATACTGTCTTTTGCAATATTTACAATAATTTTTCCAGTATAGTTTTGATTATTAATGCTGTTGATCAATGCAATAAATCGATCGTTATAGGCATTGCTTTTAAGCTTTTCTCGAATAGTAAGTGTAATTGTTTGTGATGTCTCAAAAGCTTTGGTACAATGAATATAGTTCGATTTCTGAAGCGAATCAGTATGGATAAGTAAAGTTGCTGCTCCAATACAAAAAGAGGTAAAACAAGTACTTATCCCAAAAAGCGTAATTAATTTTTTATTGTTTTTGGATGAAAAATACAAAAGAGAAAAGGCGATTGTTCCGATGAGAAGCACGATGCATAAATTGAATAATGTATTTGGCAGATAATAAGAAAACAAAATGCCAAGCAGAAACCAAATCGTAATTTTAACTAAAGGGAAATCTAATACTTTCATGGCATAAAAGTATTAAATATTTGTAAGAAAAAGAATATATTTTAATAGATAGATTATTCAATTATTCGATTCACCTGAAAAAAGGAATCACGATAATAGGGTTCTTTTGTAGATGAAATCATTACGCCTTTTGAAGTAGAAGAATGCACAAATTTTATTTCGTCTGAGTTAACTTCTGTAATAAGTCCTACATGATTGATTTGCTTGCTTTTATTGGTTTTAAAGAAAATTAAATCGCCTTTCTTTGCATCATTCAGCACGATTATTTTTCCAACCTTTGCTTGCTCGTAAGAACTTCTGGGAAGTTTAATATTTTCTGATTCAAAAGTAATATAAACTAATCCGGAGCAGTCAAAACCATTTTTTGTTGTACCTCCAGCTTTATATCTAACGCCAATATTGCTTGTTGCAGTTTCGATTAAATTTTTCACAAGAGTTCTTTTTTCTGCTTGAGATTCTTTTTTGCTTACGGCATTTGAAGTCGATTTACAAGAAGCAAAGAGAAGAGATAGAATAAGAATTGTGACTATTTTTTTCAAAATAAAAATATTTTATACTGGTTTTAAGTCGGCTACGATAAGTTTTGCTGTTTTTTTGCTCGCGCCAACGCCACCTAATTTTTGTTCCAGAATATCATAATTTTTCAAAAGTTTTTCGCGATAATGTGGCTCGAGCAATTTTTGTAATTCTTCTTTAATGCGTTTTGTATTGCATTCATTTTGAATTAATTCAGTAACTACTTCTTGGTCCATTATTAGGTTTACAAGCGAAATATATTTTAAGGTAATAATGCGTTTTGCAATTTGATACGAAATATTACTTCCTTTATAACATACTACTTCTGGAACTTTAAAAAGAGCAGTTTCTAAAGTTGCTGTTCCCGAAGTTACCAAAGCAGCGGTCGAAGAACGAAGCAAATCGTACGTTTTATTCGAAATAAATTTGATGTTTTTATTACTGATGAATTGCTGATAAAATTCGTAATCCTGACTTGGTGCGCCGGCAATTACAAATTCATAATCCTGAAAATCATCGACAACACTTAGCATTACGCTTAACATTTTTGTAATTTCTTGTTTGCGGCTTCCTGGTAAAAGTGCAATAATGGGTTTGTCACCCAATTGATTTTCTTTTCTAAATATACCTTCATCAAAAGGTGGTTGATTTTGAATGGCATCAATTAATGGATGGCCAACAAAATCTACAGGAAAATGATGCTTGTCTTCGTAAAAACTTTTTTCAAAAGGCAAAATCACAAACATCTTATCGACATCTTGTTTAATTGCTTTGATCCTATTTTCTTTCCAAGCCCAAATTTGAGGAGAAATATAATAGTGTGTTTTATAATTTAAAGTTTTGGCCCATTTTGCAATACGCATATTGAAACCTGGGTAATCTATAAAAATGATAACATCTGGCTTAAACTCAGAAATGTCTTTTTTACAAACTTTAATGTTGTTTAAAATCGTTTTTAAATTGAAAATAACTTCAACAAAACCCATAAAAGCCAATTCGCGATAATGTTTTACTAAAGTACCGCCGGCTTTTTGCATTAAGTCTCCACCCCAAAACCGAATTTCGGCTTGCGGATCTTCTTCATATAAAGCTTTCATTAAATTTGAACCGTGCAAATCTCCAGAGGCTTCGCCAGCTATTATGTAATATTTCATATCGACTTTTTTAAAAGTGTGTTTTAATTTTGCAACACAACATTTTTTTGCAGCACAAAGATAAGATTAAATAAATAAGGTTGAAATTGCTAAAACAATCACAGCAAAAACAACGCCTCTCGCCATTATTTCCTTATTTCTTTTAAGCAAAAATAAAAACAAAATAAGATCTAAAACGGTTCCTAGAGTAATTACTTTGCCCAAATAACCGTATTGTTTTATGGTTTCAATATTTGAAACATCAAAAGAGGTGAAAAATGTAATGAAAAGATAACTTCCTAAAAGTGAAGTTAAAATGCCGAGAACAAAACCAATAAGAAGGTCTAATTTATTCATTTAATTTCCAAGTATTAAGTTGTTGTATAGAATGATGCGCGGTTAAATCAAATTGAACTGGAACGACAGATATGTATCCGTTTTCTAAAGCCCATTCGTCAGTATCTTCGCCTTTGTCTTCGTTTGTAAATTTACCGGTAAGCCAGTAATAATCTTTTCCGTATGGAGTTTGTCGCTTGTCAAATTTTTGAGCATAGTATGCTTTCGCTTGACGGCAAATCTTTATTCCTTTGATTTCTTTCTCTTTTAATTTTGGAAAATTTACATTTAAAACGACACCTGGCGGTAATTTATTTGCAAGAGTTTCTAAAGTAATCTTTTTTACAAATGATTTTATTTGTTCGAAATCAGCATTCCAGTCAAAATCTAAAAGAGAGAATCCAATTGCTTGAATTCCTTCAATTCCTGCTTCGACTGCCGCGCTCATAGTCCCAGAATAAATTACATTTATAGAAGAGTTTGATCCGTGATTAATTCCGGAAACACAAAGATCAGGTTTTCTTTTTAAAATTTCATTGACAGCCAATTTTACGCAATCTACTGGTGTTCCAGAACAGCTGTATTCTGTTATAATGTCTTCTTCTTTAGAGATTTTATCTAAAAACAGCGTGTTATTTATTGTAATTGCGTGTCCCATAGCACTCTGAGGTTTATCTGGAGCGACTACTATAACATCTCCAATAGTTTCCATAACGCTGATTAGGGCTCTGATTCCAGGAGCGAGAATTCCATCGTCATTGGTTACTAATATTAATGGTTTTTCATGTTTCATGCCGAGATTTTCATTTTTGATTTATCAAAATTAGTGCTTGATAGAGCAAATGTAGTAACAGATTTTGGTAGAATACTAACAAATAAATAAAAATTGTAAACTAAATTAAAGAAGACTTTTGAACATCAAACATTTTTATATCTTTAACAAAAAATTATAGTGAACTTGGCTTTGTTGGCACAGTTTTTACCGTAACTTAGATTAAAAAATTTGATGAATGCTATTATTAAGTTTATGAAAAGAAATTATAAAATACTTATAGCCGTATTATGCTTGTCAGTAACATTGTTTGCATTTAAACTAAATGCTGATAAGTCTGAGGATCCGGACCCGAATAGAGATAAAACACTTTTAGAATTGCTTGCGTTTGTTATTGAAAAAGGACATTATAGTCCGGCTGAAATAAACGATGAATTTTCTAAAGGAATTTTTAAAGATTATATTGATGCGCTGGATCCTTCTAAAAGATTCTTCCTTCAGTCTGATATTGATGAATTTAAGCAATATGAGCTTCAGTTAGATGATCAGTTTTTGAATAAAGACTTAACGTTTTTTAATCTTACTTATACAAGATTGATGAAACGTATGGAAGAAAGCAAAAAACGATATAAGACTATTTTAGCACAGCCTTTCAACTATAATGTTGATGAGACTTTTAATGCTGATTATGAGCATCTTCCTTATGCTAAAAATGCGACGGAAATTAACGAAAGATGGAGAAAACAAATCAAATTATCTACTCTTTCTTCACTGGTTACCAAACAAAAATTAGAAGAAGATAAAAAGAAAGCAGATCCAGCTTACAAAGAAAAATCTTTTGAAACTTTAGAGAAAGAAACGCGTGAAAGCTCTTTAAAATCTTTGGATGATAATTTTAGTCTGATTAAAGATTTAAATAAAGGAGATTGGTTCTCTGTGTATGTTAATTCGATTATGACACGTTTTGATCCGCATACAAGTTATTTTGCACCAGAGGAAAAAGATCGTTTTGATGTAAATATAAGTGGAAAGTTAGAAGGAATCGGAGCCAGATTGACTAAGAAAAATGACTTTACTCAAATTGACGAATTAATTTCTGGCGGTCCAGCTTGGAAAGGAAAACAACTTGAGGCAGGTGATTTAATTTTGAAAGTTGCACAAGGAAACGAAGAGCCTGTAGATGTTGTGGGTATGCGTTTGGATGATGTTGTGAAGAAAATTAAAGGTCACAAAGGAACTGAAGTTAAACTTACAGTTAAAAAAGTAGACGGAAGTATTAAAGTAATTTCTATCATCAGAGATGTTGTTGAAATTGAAGAAACTTACGCTAAATCTAGTATTGTAGAAAGAAACGGATTAAAATACGGAGTTATTTATTTGCCTAAATTCTATATCGATTTTGAAAACAAAGATGGACGCGATGCTGGAAAAGATATAGCTCTTGAGGTTGAAAGATTGAAAAAAGAAGATATTAATGGTATTGTACTTGATGTTCGTGATGATGGTGGCGGATCTTTATCTACAGTTGTTGATATTGCCGGTTTGTTTATCGAAGAAGGACCAATTGTTCAGGTTAAATCTGCTGGAAAAAAGAAAGAAGTTTTATACGATAAAGATAAAAAAATCGAATGGGATGGACCGTTAGTAATTATGGTGAACAGTTTCTCTGCTTCGGCTTCAGAAATTTTAGCAGCAGCAATTCAAGATTACAAACGTGGAGTGATCATTGGAAGTAAACAAACTTATGGAAAAGGAACTGTACAAAATGTTCTTGATCTAAATCAGTTTGTTCGTAATGCAAGCTATGGCGATTTAGGAGCTTTGAAAATTACGGGACAAAAATTCTATAGAATCAACGGAGGTTCTACTCAGTTAGAAGGTGTTCACAGCGATGTTGTGATGCCAGATCGTTATGCTTACTTAAAAATGGGCGAGCGTGATATTGACAATGCAATGCCATGGGATAAAATTGATCCAGCTGATTATAGTACTTGGACATCAAACGAAAAATTCAATCAAGCGATTAATAACAGCAGAAACAGAATTGCTGGAAATGCCCAATTCAAATTAATTGAGGATAATGCAAAATGGATTGATGTTAAGAATAAAGAGAACACTTACAGCTTGAACATTACAAGCTTTAAAGCTACTCAAGAACAGGTTGAGAATGAAGGTAAAAAATACAAACCAATCGCAGATTATAAAAACAGCTTGGTTTTTAAATCATTGCCTTACGAAGAACTTGAAATGAATAACGATGCTACATTAAAAGAAAAAAGAGAAGCTTGGCACCAAGCATTGTCTAAAGATGTTTATGTAGAAGAAGCATTGAATGTTTTAGATGATTTGCAAACTAAAGGATATGTAAAAAATACTGTTGCTCCTAAAATGAAAAAGGATAAACTAGTAAAATCATAATACTATAAAGAATTAATTTGTTATTAAACGCTCCGTAAATTTAAATTTATGGAGCGTTTTTTTGTAAGTTTATTAAAAATTAAAGTTTACATGAATAAGTATATTGTTTTTGTTGTAATAGGATTGCTATTATTATCCTGTAAAAAAGAAGTTGAAAATAATAGTGAGATTTTGCCACAACAGCAGACTTCTTTTGCTTCAGCCCAGAATACTTCAGATTCGCTTTATACAGTTGCATATTTGCCAACATCTACAACCAAGCAAATTGTAAAGCATACATATTATACGTTATCTTATAATGAAAAGTTCGAACAAGCCGAATGGGTTGCATACGAATTAAAGAAGGAGTATTTAAAAAACAGAGATTATAAGCGACCTTATTTTATTGAAGATCCTAAAGTAACAACTGGTTCAGCAGATTGGAGAAATTATAAAAAATCCGGTTATGATAAAGGGCATCTTTGTCCGGCTGGTGATATGGAGTTTGACGTAAATGCCTATAATGATACTTTTTACACCTCGAATATTTCACCTCAAAGACATGATTTTAATAGTGGTATTTGGAATAGGATAGAGCAAAAAACGCGCTATTGGGCCGAAAAGTATACTGATATTTATATAGTAACAGGAGGGATTCTCAAAGATTCAGATAAAAAAATAGGAACAGAAAAAGTAGCTGTTCCTAAATATTTTTATAAAATCGTTTTGGCTAAATCAGGAAAAGAACATAAAGCAATTGCTTTTTTGGTTCCGAATGAAGATAGCGATAAGTCACTTTATGATTTTGTAGTTCCAATTGAAACTATAGAAAAAATGACTGGAATTGATTTTTTTCCGAATTTGAAAAGCTTAAAAAGCAGTCAAAGCTTTTAATTCTGCAATAGTTTGAGTTGGGTTTTCTGCTTTAAAAACAAAGCTTCCAGCAACTAAAACATCTGCACCTGCTTCTACTAATTGTTTTGCATTTTTACTGGTTACGCCGCCGTCAATTTCAATAATAGTCGAAGCATTTTTGCGCGTAATCAAATCTTTAAGTTTTTTAACTTTCACGTAAGTGTTTTCAATAAAAGATTGTCCTCCAAAACCTGGATTTACACTCATTATACAAACTAAATCAATATCGTTAATAACGTCTTCTAATAGATCTATATTGGTATGAGGATTAATGGCAACGCCAGCTTTCATTCCTTCTGCTTTGATGGCTTGTAGCGTTCTGTGCAAGTGTGTGCAAGCTTCATAATGTACACTTAAAATGTTTGCACCTAAATCTGCAAAAGTTTTAATGTAACGATCTGGATCAACAATCATTAAATGGACATCGATTGTTTTTTTAGCGTGTCTTGAAATTGCTTCTAAAACTGGCATTCCAAAAGAAATATTTGGAACAAAAACGCCATCCATAATATCGATATGAAACCAATCAGCCTGACTGTTATTGATCATTTCTATGTCACGTTGTAAATTGGCAAAATCAGCTGCAAGAACAGAAGGAGCAATAAGTGTATTCTTCATTGTGTAGTTGTGTGTGTTATTTTTTTGCAAAGATAATTTTTTTAAATGCAAATTTTACAAGGATTTATCTAAAGTTTATTTAACAGAAAATTTCGCAAGGATTTACGCTAAGATCACAAGGTTTTATCTCGAATGTTAAAAACCTTTGCGAAAGTTGCGGTTTAAAAAACGTCCAAATAAAAAATAAAAAACTCCGGTAATCAGCCGGAGTTTCAATCATCAATCAAAAAACGAACAGTCAATCAAACTGTTGTTTGCTTTAAAATAGTTTCAAGTTTAAGGTTTCAAGTTGTTTTTAGTTAACCTGAAACTTTAAACCTGAAACAAATATAGTTATCCTAAATAAGTTTTAAGAATTTTACTTCTAGAAGTATGTTTTAATCTGCGGATTGCTTTTTCTTTAATCTGACGAACACGCTCACGAGTTAAGTCGAAAGTTTCTCCAATTTCTTCTAAAGTCATTGGGTGCTGATCGCCAAGGCCAAAATACAAACGAACTACATCAGCCTCTCTTGGAGTTAATGTTTCTAACGAACGTTCAATTTCAGTACGTAATGATTCGTGAATTAATTCTCTGTCTGGGTTTGGAGATTCTCCAGAACGTAAAACGTCATAAAGGTTAGAATCTTCACCTTCAACAAGAGGTGCATCCATAGATAAGTGACGGCCAGAGTTTTTCATAGACTCTTTTACGTCATTTACAGTCATGTCAAGTTCTTTTGCAATTTCTTCAGCAGAAGGCGGACGCTCGTTAGATTGCTCTAATAAAGCATACATTTTGTTGATTTTATTGATAGAACCAATTTTGTTCAATGGTAAACGAACGATACGTGATTGTTCTGCTAATGCTTGAAGAATCGATTGACGAATCCACCATACTGCATAAGAGATAAATTTGAAACCACGAGTTTCATCAAAACGCTGTGCAGCTTTAATTAAACCTAAGTTTCCTTCGTTAATTAAGTCAGGAAGAGTTAATCCTTGATTTTGATATTGTTTAGCAACCGATACAACGAAACGTAGGTTGGCTTTTGTTAATTTTTCTAATGCTCTTTGATCACCTGCCTTTATTCTTTGTGCTAATTCTACCTCTTCATCAGCGGTAATTAGGTCAACTTTTCCGATTTCTTGTAGATATTTATCTAACGATGCAGTTTCACGATTAGTTACCTGCTTGGTGATTTTAAGTTGTCTCATGTTTTTGTCTCCTCAATTTTTAAGTGTACAAATAGTTATACGTAAAGAGTATCAAAAAAGTTACAACAAAGTAAAAAATATTTTTAAAATTTATAGCTAACCCCAGATTGAAGCGAAAAACTATATGGTTTTGCATCACCGCTTTCTTTAAAAGTACTCAGATAATATTTAAAAAGCGGATTTATGTCTAAATTAAACTTGTCATTCAATTTATAGCTTATTCCTATTCCTAAATTATAAGAAAAATTGATTCCTGATATGTTTTTCGCTTCGCCAATTTGTTGCTTCGCCACTTTTTCAGATTCTAAAAAAAGCTGGTTTTTATCTAAAAGCAAAAAGCTAAAGAGTTTTTTTATACGTTTGGTATAACTTTTTCTGTGCCTTTCTGTTTTGCTTGATGCAGTCCCTTATGAGTTGATTTAAATTCAAATTTTATTATATGATGTAAATCCTTTTGAATGTTTTTTAAATAACAAAACCATTTTATAAATTTTTCTATCTAATAGTTTAAAAATTAAAAAGGCTGTGTTTAAAAACAAAAAAACCTCGAATCAATTTTGAAACGAGGTAATATAAAATGTTTTCTTTTTAATTTAATGCAGAATCCTTTATTTCTATAAAATCTTTTATATAAACGGGTTTTCCGGTTGCTGAAAATCCTTCCAATATTATTTCAAACTTACCTGATACATCAGATGCATAAAATTTCATTAAATTTGAATTTCCTAAATTAACATTCGGCATCCATAATAGCTGATGTCTGTAATCAGGAATTCTTGAGTTTTTAGTGTTTGAATAATCTGGATTAAAATATTCTTTTTTAGGTTGGGGCCTTAGTAATTCTGGTCTTAATAGAAAACTGCCTGTAAGTTTTGTATCATAATCTCCATTCTTAGTCGTAAAAGAAACGATTCCGTTGAATGATTTTGATCCGTAGTAATAAATTCCTCTTACGACGTTTACTTTATAAAGGTTTTTAGGTTTATAAGCGAAAAATTCATTAAGATTTTCCAGAATTAATCCGTCAACTATTACTAGTGTCGGTAATGAAGATTCATAATTTTCATTATAGTCAAATACATAAATAAAGTACTCATTATTGTTTTTTCTATAATAAACTCCTTTTATGATCTCAGTTATTGTTTCTTCCATATTGGGAAATCTTGTATATGCATCAAATTTAAATTCTTCAGATTGACCGTAAAACGGAATCGTATCATTAGATTTTAAAATGCTGTCTTTTTTGACATCATAGTATGCATTTTGTATTTGGCTTGAAATTAGTCTTTCCGTTATGTTGTTTTTGAATGCTGTATTAAATTGAATATTTGGAAAAATTAAATTAGATAAATCGATGTCTTTTACTTTGTCCATTTCAACTGTATAATCTTCTTTATTGTTTTCAATTACTTGAACAATAATATTTGAATTGGAATTTGGCTTTTCTAAATTAAAAATAAATTTTCCTTGATTATCAGTTCTTACAATTTTTAAATTCGAATTTTTGCCTACTATAGAAAGTGCTACTTTTTTGTTATTAATATCTGCAGTAGATGAAATTATTTTTCCAGTGATTAATTCGCCTCGTAATTCGGGAAGCGCGATCTCATTGCTATTGCTAATTTCACTAGCAGTACTTTTATTTAAATTATTAAAAGCTGTTTTATTCTTTGATAGAAAACCATCTACTTTTCTTACTGAAAGCGTGTAATTTCCGTTAGTAAATTCCTCAGAATTAGTTTTAATTCCTAAATTAATCTGATCTCTATTATTATAAGTTTTGCTTTTTAAATCAAACGAAATATTATTATCTGCAATTGCTTCTACTAAAGAAGCTTTATTTGAAGCCGTTGTTATATTGCTTGGATTTTCTTTATATGGATTTACAATATAAATATCAATATTAAAATATTCAGCAGCAATTTTATTTAACATCCAGCTGGTATATCCTACTAGTTTATAGCTTCCAGATTCTAATGTTGTCGGAATAAAAAAGTCGCCATTTCCTGTTCCTTTTTCGAGGAATATTTTATGTGTAAAAACTGTTTTTTTATTATTGTCTATCAGTTTAACATAAGCTATTTTACTAAAATTGCTACTTGTGTTTTCAGATTTGTTTATGCAGAAAATCTTGTAGAATAAAGTTTCGCCAGTCAAGAACGAATTCGTATTTGTACTTATATAAATTGACTCGTTAAGTTTCTTGTCAACTTCGGTAAGTTCACTTATAGAATTGTTTTTTTGAGCGAAAGAAATTTGCTGATAACTTATTGCTAAAGCTAGGAATAATATATATTTTAATCTATCCAAAATGATGGTTTTATATTAGATGCAAATGTTGTACAATCTCCGCATTCTATGTTATACAATATAAAAGATGTTCTTGATTCTGTAGGAAAATAAGTTTTAAGATTAGTTTGAAGATATTGTAAAATCAACTCTCCTTGACAGCCAAATTCTGGGTTTTTGTTGAAACAATAATTAAAGATATATGCCTTTTCCTGTTCTACAGGGATTGGAACAGGACAGTCGTATTGATATTTTGGCATTGGTTCGGTTGGAAGCAAATCTATAAAATCAAAAAATATTCTTTTATCAGAATAAGAAGACACATCAAAAAAACCAATAACTTTTTCTCCTGGATTATCAACAGATGTTATGTTTCCGTAAAAGAAACCAGGCTGTGTTTGAGATAAAATACTTCCTGAATTAGAAATTTCTTTTAATGTTTCAAAAAAGGTGTGCGCAGCAAGACTTTGCACATATTGCTTTACTAAAATACTATATCTGTTTCTTATAACAGGATCTGTACTGCTAATAAATCGCACTGGAAAATCAGTTACTTTGTCTTCAGATAAATCGCTGGTACTTGTTAAGATTAATTCATTTGATTTTTGATTCAAATAGCAAATTCTGGCTTCTTCTGTTCTTGTTTCAAAAACAACTTCCCCTGGAGGATATGAACCAGGAGTAAAGAAATGAGAAACAGCCTTTTGATAGTACCATTTAGGAGCTATAACTTTATAATCCTCTTCGTACTCATATCTATAGTATTTAGATTTGTTTGTTGGGTCTGTACTGTTGACGGTAATTTCTATACCCATTTGGCCATCTTTTGTTTTTGCAGCAGCATTCACGCTCTCAATTTGAGTTTGCTGTGGAAGCGTTTCTGCGGTAGAAACATACGTTCTTCCGTCTTTCGTAAGAATGTGTAATTGGTATTGTCTGTCTGGATTAGCTTGAAAAGGCACTCTTGACGTGTATGATGCGTCGTTTTGCTCAAATTCATATCTAGTACCCAGATCATCAGTTACGTATACAACGGCTTCGGTTTCGAATTTGTTGTTTTTTTCATCAAGTTTATAGGATCTTGAAACTTTAATTTCTTGAGTTTTATTTTGATTTGTTATTGTGGCTTCTATTACAATAACATCTTCATATCCACTAGCTTGGTAGGCATACGGAGTCGTACATCCAAATACCGATAAAAGCATTATTGTTATAAGAAATCTACTTAAAAAAAAGATTTTTTTCATAACGTTTAAAATTTAAAATTATAAGTAACAGTTGGTATTGGAACTGCGAAAATTGTGGTTTTATAGGCTTTTATTTCTCCTTCTTTTGTAACAAAAAAGATCGAATACGGATTGTTTCTTCCTAGTAAATTATAGATCGAAATATTCCAGAAACTATGTGCTAATTTTTTTATTTTATGATTTCCTTCAATATTTAAACCTACATCTAGTCTATAATAATCAGGTATTCTAAATTTGTTTCTATCGCTATACAAAGTATATTCTGCACCATTATAGACATACTTTCCTATAGGATAAGTAATTGGTCTTCCTGTTTGATAGACAAAATTAGATGAAAAACTATAACGATGCGTAAATTTATAGTTCATTACGATACTCAAATCATGTGGCTTGTCGAAATTAGTTGGAAAATAAGCGCCATTGTTTACTTTTTCGTCATTAAACTTACTGTCTAGCTGTAAAAATGATCTTGAATACGTGTAGCCAATCCAGCCATTAAGTCTTCCGATTGATTTTTTTAATAAAAATTCAACACCATACGCTTTTCCATTTCCTTGCAGCAGCTCAGTTTCTAAATTTTCATTTAAAAGAATATTTGCTCCAACCTTATAATCAAGAATGTTTTTAGATGTTTTATAATAACCCTCAACGCTTAATTCAAGATCATTGTATTCTAATTTCTTAAAAATACCTAAGGAATATTGCAGGCCGCTTTCTGGTTTCACGTTTAAATCTGATAATTTCCAAGTATCAGTAGGAGACTGTGTGGTGTTGTTGGTAAGCAAATGAATGTATTGAAAGTTTTTGTCAAAACCAGCTTTTACAAATAAGCTTTCATCAAAAATATAGCGTAAACCAACTCTTGGCTCAAATCCGCCAGAAGTTGTTATCACTTGATTGTTTGTATATGTTTTTTCTTCTATAACAGTCGAAGAAGTTTTTGGCACACCTTCTTCATACACTTTTTGGGTTGATGGTCCAAGTGCCATGTATAATGAATATCTGGCTCCAACATCTAACAATAGTTTTTCAGAAATTTGAAATCTATCAGAAAAAAACACCGCCGATTCTAATCCTTTTTCGTCATCTATATTAACAGGAGTTACTAACGAAGATCCTCCATTTGGGGCTATTTCTCCAGGATTAACTTTATATAATTTGCTTGCAATCCCGTACGTAAATTTGTGGTTAGTATTAAGTTCACTGCTGAATTTTAAAGCTGCTTGGGTTTCATTTATTTTATACTTAAAAAGAAATGATTCAGGATTGACAGATTCATAATCAATACTGAATTTATATTCGCTGTTACTTACATTAAACTCACTGCTGTTTTTCTCATTGAAAGCATGTTTCCATTTTAATGAGATCAGTCTGTTGCTATATTCGTAAAGTGAATCAGGCGTTATATTATAAGCATCTTTACTATAGTATGCAGTACCTTCAACAGCGTTGTTTTTATTTATTTTGTGATTGTATTTTGCAAATAAATCGTAAAACGACGCCTTACTGTTTTTTAGGTCTTCATCTTTTAATGATTTTAAAATCCAGTCAGAATACGTTGCTCTTCCGCCAATCAGCAAACTAGCTTTGTCTTTTACAACAGGAAGTGACAAAGTAAGATTACTCGTTACAGGACCAATTCCGCCTTCTCCAGAAATTTTTTGTGTATTTCCGTTTTTCGAGATAATATCAAAAACAGATGATAAGCGTCCTCCATATTCAGATGGAATACCGCCTTTATAAATATCTACTTTATTAATGGTATAGGGGTTGATTGATGAGAAAAACCCGAAAAGGTGAGAAGGATTATATATTGTTGCATTGTCTAGCAATACTAAATTTTGGTCTTCTTTACCACCTCGAACATTAAATCCTGATGATCCTTCTCCTGCAGTTTTTACTCCAGGAATAGTCAAAGCAACCTTTAGAATATCTCTTTCACCAAGAACTAACGGAATATTTTTTACTCCTTCAGCTTCTATTGTTGTTACACCGGTTATAGCTGTTCTAATATTTTGACTGTCTTTTCCTTTTACTAAAACTTCATCTAATTGATTTATTTTTTCGACTACAGAAAAATCTAAATTTCCATTACTGTAAATCATAATTTTTCGAGAAGTACCGTTATAAAATAAAGATTCAACTTCAATAGTATTCAAACCAGTAGGAAGTTTTAAAGTGTAAAACCCTTCTGCATTTGTAACCGCTGTTATTGCTGTGTTCTTTACTTTGATATTTATATCTGCTAACGGTTTCGAATCTTTAAAATCAGTAATATAACCGGATAAAGTGTATAATTCGACATTTGAATCAGTAGATTCTTTTCCTATTAAAGCGATTGGTGCAGCTGTATCTGATTTGTTTTTTTTGACCGAATCGTATTGCTGGAAAAATATTGGAGGATTCGAATTTTTTTTGTTGTTCTGAAATTTGTCGTAAATTATACTGTTCTTCGTTAAAATGATTTTATTATTAATAATAAAAAAATTAAGATCTGTATCTTCTAAAACCTTAGATAATACTTCTTGTATAGTTTTATTGGAATAATTTCCCGAGATTAAAACATTTTTATCAAACCAATTATCTTGGAAATAAAATTTATATCCAGTAGAAGCTTCAATTTTTTCGAGAACAGCAATTCTGTTAATGTTGCTGTAATTTATGCTGATTGTATTTTTTTCGCCTTGTGAATGCAATAATTGATTAAAACCGAAAAATAATAAAAGGATAGTTAATATTCTCATTTGTTTAGTTTCTTCGGGTTTTAATTGTTAATGTATTTTATTAGATTTTTCATAAATAACGAAGCATTTTCTTTTCTTAAGTTTCTATTCATAAGGTAGAAATCATTGATCTTGCTTTTACTTGCAGGGTATAATGCTATTATTTCCTTTTTTTCATTGATTAAATTAAACTTTTTTTCTTTGAATAAAAGAAATTCATATCTAGGAATATATTCTATCAGATTGATTTCGTCTTTGATGTTCTTTTTCTTTTCCTTATGATATTTGATATAAAGTTTCAGGTCGTTTGCAATAATAACTTCTTCATAAAATCCTGCCTGAAAAGAACTGTTTTTTAATTCTTTTAAGTTTACAAATTTTTCATTGCCTAAAGTAAAATAACTTATATTTTCTTTGATGAGATTAATCTTTGTAGTGTTTAGCTCGTCGTAAGGCCTTAAAATAAGTTCATCGCTGTAGATGTCATATTTAAAAAATAAGTCGAAGTAGTCTTGGCCGTTGTAATTAACATTTCCTTTTTTGAAATCACCTGAGCCATAATATCGATTTTGATTTTCGACTGTTTTATCAAAATTTAAGTGGGCTAATCCGTTTTTGATATCTAAAGATTCGATACCTAGAGTTTTGTCAAACCATTTATAAATTTCAATTTCTTTAACGCTTTGGCTGTGTATTGAATGAATGCTTAATAATAATCCAAAGATAGTTAGGAATATTATCTTTTTTTGTGAATTTTTCAAAGGATTAGTGGTTTTTTGTTTTTATTTCGGTCGATTTCAAAAGTATTAAAAAAAAGTTATAATAAGATCATTAATTGTTAATTGTAATATAATATTTATCATTTTATGCAAAAACACCCCAAACTTAAAACTTAAGCTGAGGTATTTTATCAAGGAGGGGCAAACTATTTTAATCTAAATAATCATCAGAAGTATCTAAGATTTCATCGAATATTTTTTTCAGCGATTTTAAGTAAAAAGGAAATGAAACAGCTAATATGATGTATTCTTTTCTGAGAATAGTGACGTCATCAAGAATTTCATATAAACTCGGAATAATTAAAGCCAGAGAGACTAAAACGCCAATCCAGGGATTATTTATTATTTTTTTTAAAGTTGATAAAAATTTCATTTCTGGTTGTTTGGTTAGTTCGATTCTCATCTAGAATTTATTTTATTTGGTTTTTGTGATGCGAATGTAATGGCGATTTGCTTTCTTAATCTTAAAAATGTCACGAAAGCCATTTTTTTTGTCATGAAAACTCTAAAAATGTATTTTACTCGAAAAAGCGTTTTGTAAAACAAAAAATCCTCTTCGCTAGAAGAGGATTTGAGGAAAATATTTTTGAAAGGTTCTTTGAGTTAGGATAAAATATTCATCTTTTTTATAAAATCTTTGTAAGTATCGCTGAGGTTTATTTTGTGATTGCCTTTTAAAATTATAAGATTGTCAGAAAGTATGATTTCTTCAATTTTATCTGAGTTCACAATCGTATTTCTGTGCGTTCTTATAAATTTACTTCTATCTAATAAATCGCTGATTCTAGTCAATGAAATGAGAATTACAAATTTCTCTTTTTCGGTAATAATATTACAGTAACGTTCTTCGACCTCAATATAAAGAATGTCGTCTAAGGCTACTTTTTTTAACGCGTTTTTCTTTTTTATAAATAAATAATCACTGCTGATAACCGTATCTTGTTCTTCACTTAAAAAGATATTGGTTTGAGCGTAAAATTTTTCAACAGCCATTTCTATGGCGTACAAAATTTCGAGCTCATTAAAAGGCTTCATTAAAAAACTGAAAGGTTTAGTAAGTTTAGCTCTTTCAAAAATTTGACGATCTTGAGAGCTGGTCAAAAAAACAAATGGTTTTGACGCATTCGGAATTATATTAATGGATTCTGCAAAGGTTATTCCGTCTGGTTTTCCGTCTAAGAAAACATCAATTATAATAACATCAATTGTATGTTCGTAAAAAAGTTTTAATGCCTCTGTAAAGTTTGTGCCTACTCCCACAACATTATAATTGTTTTGAAGCAGTACCTTAATAAGTGCATCACTTTGTTCTGGCGTGTCTTCGATAATTAAAACATTAATATTATCCATTGCTAGTTGTTTTGAGGAATGTTAATATCATTTTAGTCCCATTGTTTAATTCGCTTTCGATCGCTAATGTACCACCGTTTTTTTTGATCATTTGTTTGCATAATTGCAATCCTAAACCAGTTCCTATAATTTCAGCATTCTTTTTTTTGGCTAAAACTTCAGTGTCTTTAAGCAGTTCTGTTATTGTTTCTCTGCTCATTCCAATTCCGTTGTCCTGAATAATTAATTGGCAAGAATCAGAATTGTTTTCCTGTGTGTAAAAAGTAATCTGGCCATTTTCATTTGAAAACTTAATGGCATTATCCAACAAATTTCTAAATACAATTTTTAATGAATCAAGATCTGCGAAAATGAAAATATTTTTTGAAACGTTGTTTTCAAAATGAATCGCTTTGTCTAAAAGCAAAGGTTTGTAATTATATTCAATTTGCTGTACAATAGAATGCAAATGGACAGATTCTTTATAAAAATACAATTGCTTTGTCTGGAGCATTGCCCAATGCAGTAAATTGTCTAATAAACTGTAAGCGCCGTTTGCAATACCGCTGTTTTGAATAATCAACCCATTTAAATCATCATAATTTTTAGTTTGTAATGTTGCGGCTAATTTAGCATTGCTTGTTTTCAGGGCATTTACAGACGAGCGTAAATCATGACTTACAATCGAAAACAACTGATCTTTAGTTGCATTAAGCTGGTCAAGTTTGTTTTTTTGAATTAATATGGTTTTCGAATTTTTTACTTTTTGAGCGTAAAGATAAATTCCTGCAGTTAAAAACAGCAATAAGGCGATAGCCGAGAAAAAAAACACATTGCGCTGTGTTTTTTTTAATTCGTTTTCGACTTTTAAGACTTTAATTTCTTTTTGTTTTTGTGCAACTGCGAATTTTTTTTCAAAGTCAGCAACTGCCCAGACTTTGTTTTGGTTATTTAAAGAGTCTTTCCATTTTTCAGATTCTTTTCTATATTCTAAAGCTTTTTTATAATTGCCTCTATTTTCTTCTACAGCCGCCATATTTTCAGCTGCCATCGCTTTTTTACTGGTGTTTTTTACTTTTTTCGATAATGCGTAGGTTTTTTCAAAATAAGGAATCGCTTGGCTGTCTTTGTATTGTACATAATATAAATTTGCCATAGCGTTGTAAGCATTTAATAACTCAGTTTCATTTTTTTCTTTTTCTTTAATTTCTAAACTTTTCACAAGGTAATCTTCAGCTCTGTCATATTTTTCTAAAAAGAAATAAGTGATTCCTAAGCCTTCAAATGTTTTTGAAAGATCGTGAGATTGTTGTGAGATTTGAGGAAGTTTGAGCGCGTTTTCATAATACAGCAAAGCATTTTTAAACTCGCGTAATTCTAAAGTTGCAGTGGCTAAAAGGATTCTGGCGCGAAGATAAAATTCAAATTTTTCAGAAATAAGTAATAGTTCCTTTTTAGCTTCCTTGTAGAGTTTTTTTTGAACAAAACTTGAACCTCTAAAATAATGCGAATAATCAATTAGTTCCTTGTTTGTTGTTAAACTCAATTGTTTCATTGAGTATATAAGAGTAGAATCCCAATCTTTTTTTAAGTAAAAAGATTGAGATTTAATAAAATTTATTTCCTCCTTAAATTCGATCGTCTTTTTTTTAAGTATGTTTTTTTCAAATAAATCAGGTGACTGAGAAAAAAGCAAACTTGGAACTATCAAAGTAAGATAAAGAAAAAACCTAATCCATTTATTATTCATAATTATGGCAGTTCGGTTCTTGTTCCTCTTGAAGTTTCTGGATCAATATCCTTTAAAAAGGATACAATTTGGTTTAAATTGTTAACATTATCAGACGTATAATCTACTTCTACATACCATACATCACAGCTTTCCGGTGTTTGGTCAGAAAAATTATAGTCAAAAAATAATTGTAATGAATTGCCTATTTCTTGTGGCTCCGCAACAGTTGGGTTATTGGGGTCTTCAGAGTTAATATATAATGTAGCTCTGATTTTTAAAGTTCGCACACCTCCTTCTGTGGTGTAGAATTTTGCAGAAACTAATGGAGGTACGGGATAGGTTACGGTTTTTGGATTTGAAAAAATAAAATCGCCTGTGTTGATTCTGGTATTCTGTACTACAGTATACGCCATAATTGGTGTTTTTTAGTGTTAATTAATTGGTTTTGGTAGCGTTAAAGGTATTTTTTTTCTTTCAATAAAATGTAAATTAAGTGTTGTTTTTTAGCTTTGGCTGTTTTATTCTAAATAACAGATAAATAGTAATGTTATTTATTAATAAGCGGCATTTTTGAATTTGTAATTTAAGTACAACGAAAAACCCCAATTCAAATATTTGAATTGGGGTTTTCTATGAATAAACCTTTAGTAAACTAAGATCTGATTACTCTTTTTTGTCCTCACGAGGAGGTCTTTGCAAAAGTGCTTTTCTTGACACTTTTTCTTTTTTAGTTTTAGGATCTACACCTAAGTATTTCACTTCAAATACATCACCCATGTTTACAACATCAGTTACGTTTTCAGTGCGTTCCCAAGCTAATTCAGATACGTGTAATAAAACTTCGTTTCCTGGTGCAGCAGTATATTCTACTACAGCTCCAAAATCTAACATTTTAATTACTTTTACTTCGTAAGCTTCACCCATTTGCGGTTTAAAAGTGATTGACTTAATTTTAGCCAATACTGCTTCGATTCCAGCAGGATCTGTACCTAAGATTTCGATAACACCTTGCTCATCAACTTCATTGATTACAATAGTTGTTCCAGTAGCTTTTTGTAATTCTTGAATTACTTTTCCTCCAGGTCCAATTAATGCTCCAATAAAGTTTCCAGGAATAGTTCTGGTAATGATTTTTGGTGCGTGTGCTTTTACGTCAGCTCTTGGTGCAGCGATAGTTTCAGTCAATTTTCCTAAAATATGTAAACGTCCTTCACGTGCTTGCCCTAAAGCTTGCTCCATAATATCATAACGTAAACCATCTATTTTAATGTCCATTTGACAAGCTGTAATACCATCAGCAGTTCCAGTTACTTTAAAGTCCATATCTCCTAAGTGATCTTCATCACCTAAAATGTCAGACAACACAGCAAATTTTTCACCGTCAGTAATCAATCCCATAGCAATTCCAGAAACTGGTTTTACCATTTGAACTCCAGCATCCATCAAAGCCATTGTTCCAGCACAAACTGTAGCCATAGAAGAAGAACCGTTAGATTCTAAAACTTCAGATACAATACGAATTGTGTAAGGACAATCAGCAGGAATCATGTTTTTTAAAGCTCTTTGCGCTAAGTTACCGTGACCAACTTCTCTTCTTGAAGTTCCTCTTAGAGGTTTTGCTTCACCAGTTGAGAAAGGAGGGAAGTTATAGTGTAGATAGAATTTCTCTTCACCTTGTTCAGATGGAGAATCAATTTGGTTAGCTTCTCTAGAAGTTCCTAAAGTTACAGTAGCCAAGGCCTGAGTTTCTCCACGTGTAAATAAAGACGAACCGTGAACTCTTGGCAAGTAATCAATTTCACACCAAATTGGTCTGATATCAGTTGTTTTTCTACCATCTAAACGAACACCTAATTCTAATACTACATTACGAACAGCTTCTTTGTTTGTTTTGTAGAAATATTTAGAAACTAAATCTCCGTCAGCAGCTAATTCTTCTTCAGTAAATAAAGCTTTTACCTCTTCTTTTACTTCAGCAAATGCAGCAGTTCTTTCGTGTTTAGCTGAACCAACTTTTGCAATTGCGTATATTTTATCGTATGCAGCAGCTTTTACTTTTTTGTAAATTTCTTCGTTTTCTTTCTCACCTTCGTAAGTACGGATTTCTTTTTTACCAAAAGCAGCTTGTAAACGTAATTGTGCCTGAATTTGAACTTTAATAGCTTCGTGAGCAAATTTAATTGCACTAACCATTTCAGCTTCTGAAATTTCTTTCATCTCTCCTTCAACCATTGCAACTGAATCCATAGAAGCACCAATCATCATGTCGATGTCAGATTTTGCTAAGTCTTCTCTGCTTGGGTTGATTACAAATTTTCCGTCGATACGTGCAACACGAACTTCAGAAATTAAGTTATAAAAGGGAATATCTGAAACTGCTAATGCTGCAGATGCAGCTAAACCAGCTAAAGCGTCTGGCATAACTTCTTCGTCATGAGACATTAATTGAATCATAACTTGAGTTTCAGCATGATAATCATCTGGGAAAAGCGGACGCAAAACACGGTCTACTAATCTCATTGTTAACACTTCACTGTCGCTTGGGCGTGCTTCTCTTTTGAAGAAACCTCCAGGAAAACGACCAGCTGCTGCAAATTTTTCGCGGTAATCTACTGTTAATGGTAAAAAGTCTACCGCTGGGTTAGCGCTACGAGCTGAAACTGCTGTTGCAAGTATCATCGTGTCGCCCATTCTTACTACTACCGAACCGTCAGCTTGTTTTGCTAAACGACCCGTCTCGATTGTGATGCTTCTTCCATCACCTAAATCGATCTTTTCTACAAATAATTGTGGAATCATAATTTTTCCTTATTGGTTATACAATGGGTTTTAGTTGTGTTGTAGTTGTTGTGTGTAGTTGTTGTTTCTAAAACCCAATGAAAAACCAAACTTTTTTTCTTATAAAATGCTTGTAATGTAAAAACAAAAAGAGGCACTCTCGCACCTCTTTTCTATATTGATTATTTTCTGATATTCAATACTTTGATAATCTCACGATATCTGTTGATCTCTTTCTTTTTCAAGTAATCCAACAAAGCTCTTCTTTTACCTACTAATAGTACAAGTGAACGCTCAGTGTTGTAATCGTGACGATTTTTTTTCAAGTGCTCAGTTAAGTGTGAAATTCTGTAAGTGAACAATGCAATTTGACCTTCTGCGCTTCCAGTATTTGTTGCACTACCGTGTTGAGCGAAAATCTCTTCCTTTTTTTCTTTAGTTAAATACATTCCAATATTATTTAATGATTTTTATGTAGTCGTACATCTTTTGTAAGACGGTGCAAAATTACTACTTTTTTTTGAAAAAATAAATTTAAAGAATGAAAAATTTAGAGATTAAACAATTTAGGCTTAAAATAATCTTTTTTTAATCTTTTAGATGCCTTATTTTTTAAAATAATTTAGCAACCTCCTGATTAACAAACTCTAAAAATCTTTCGTCAGCTTCTGTAAATGGGTCAATTACATGACTGTCGATATCAATCTGGCCAATATTAACTCCATTTACAAATAATGGCACTACGATTTCTGATTTTACAGTAAAGCTGCAGGCAATATAATTGTCTTGGGCTGCTACATCCGGAACTACAAAGTTCGCATTGCTTTCGGCAACTTGACCGCAAATTCCTTTCCCAAAAGGAATAACAGTATGGTCTGTTTCTGCACCAACATAAGGTCCTAAATGCAAAGTTTTGTTTTCGTGATTGGCGAAGTAAAAACCAACCCAATTATAATACTCTACGTTTTCATTTAGTAATTGGCATATTGCTAATAATTTTTCGTCTCTAACAGTATTGATATCAGCTACAATACCGCTTATCTTTGGTTGTAATTCTTGAAATGTCATGATGTAAAAATTTTATACAAAAGTATTTAAAGCTGAACTCAAAAAATACATAAATTTGAAAAAAAATTCCTTTGAAAAAATATTTAGTACAATTTAAACCTTTCTTAATTTTTATAGGCACTTTTTTTTCGGCTTATATCTTGCTTACTTTACTTTATAAGCTCTATCTTAATAGCTATAGTCCAATCGATGTAGACGCAATTACAAACGTAGTTGGCCGCAATGTCGAGCAGTTAATGCATTTTTTTAACTTGGACATCAGAATTGAAAAGGGTTTTGCAGCTCCTTATTTGCTCGTTTTTTATAATGGAGAAATTCCGATCAGAATTGTTGAGGGCTGCAATGCCGTCAGCGTTATTATTTTATTTGTTTCATTTGTTATTGCCTTTTCAGGGAAATTAAAAACCACTTTGTATTTTATTTTATTTGGAGCATTCTTTATTTATGTTTTAAATGTGATCAGAATTGCTTTATTGGCTGTTTTGTTATTTCATTTCCCAGACAAAAGCCATATTTTGCATGGTGTTCTTTTTCCTTTAATTATTTACGGACTTGTTTTTATCTTGTGGATTATTTGGGTTAATAAATTTTCAAAATATGCTAAATAAATTAATAGAGCATAAATTCAAGATTTTGATTGCAATCTCTATTGTAATATGTTTTGGACTTATAAGAGCTTTTGAAATTCAGCTTTTTTACGATCCGTTTCTTGATTATTTTGAAAACGATTACAAAACTTTGCCTTATCCTGAAGTAAATATGTTTAAGCTGTTTTGCGGCCTTTTTTTAAGATATTTTTTAAACACAATTTTATCTTTACTCCTTATATATATATTGTTTAAAGATGTTGAAATTTTTAAGTTCAGTGTTTTTTTATATTTATTTTTTTTCGTGCTGCTTTTCGGGATGTTTTTTATAGTCCTCAACTATTTGCCTAATGATAATTGGCTTCTTTTTTATGTAAGAAGATTTATTATCCAGCCCATATTTGCCTTGTTATTTATTCCTGCATTTTATTATCAGCAACAAAATTTTAAAAAATAGAATAGTATTAAACTTTTTTAAAATCTTTTAGGTAATTTTGCAACATGAATTTAAAGAAGTGCACAGGACTATTTTTAGCTTTTCTGTTGTTGGTTTCCAACATCGGGTTTGCTTTTGATGTGCATTATTGCGGCGGAAAAATTGCTTCTGTTTCTTTAAATACTGCAGCAGTTGCTTCACCAGAAAAAAAATGTTGCGGAGCATCTGAAAAAAAATCTTCTTGCTGCAAAGACAAAGTAGTGCATTTAGAAAAGAAATCAGATAATGCGACTTTCAAAATATTCTTTTTTCAACTTGAATTTCCTGCTGTAATTCAGGAGTTCAAACCAATTGCTTTTTTATCAATTCCAAATTTTAAAAGCAATCAAATTACTTCGTATTATTCAGATGCGAATGCGCCTCCCTTATTCAAATTATATAGTCAATATATTTTTTACTCCTGATTTTAATGTTTAGAATCGAGCAAGTTTTTTTGGCTTGCATTGTGCTGTTTTTCTGTTTCTTATAAAAAGAAATTGCTATAAAACAGTTTTTCTATTTAACATTAAAATCTTTTTTTATGCCAAGAAATATCATGCTTTTCGGTATGATTTTGCTTTCAATATCTGTTTTTTCTCAGGAAGATTTAGAAGAAGTGAAAATTACCAAAAAGCAAAAGGGAATCAAAAAATCCTATACGCTTACTGCCAATACAACTTTAATTACAAGCAAAGAACTGCTTAAAGCTGCTTGTTGTAATTTGGCCGAAAGCTTCGAAACCAATCCTTCAATAGATGTAAATTTTTCGGATGCTTTAACAGGAACCAAACAAATAAAAATGTTAGGTTTAACAAGTCCGTATTTAATGATTACTGAAGAAAACATTCCATCGGTGCGTGGTGCTTCTCAAGCATTCGGATTATCATTTACACCCGGAACCTGGATCGAAAGTGTTCAGATCACAAAAGGAGCCGGAAGCGTTATTAACGGTTATGAAAGCATTTCGGGACAAATAAATACAGAACTTTTAAAACCTTTAAGCGATATTCCGTTCTTTTTGAATGCTTACGGATCTACTGATTCTCGTTTTGAATTGAATACCCATTTCAATAAAAAATTGTCTGATAAATGGGCAACAAGCCTTTTTGTTCACGGAAATACTCGTGTCGCTAAAAACGATATGAATGACGATGGTTTTTTAGATAATCCGTTAGGGAAACAAATCAATGTTTTGAATCGCTACCAGTATTACAATCCAGATAGCGGTTTAGTAAGTTTTATCAATTTCAGATATATGAATGATAAAAAACAAACCGGAGAAGTTGATTTTGATAAAGATACAGATAGAGGAACAACAAATCGATGGGGTTCAGAAATCAACACAGAACGTTTTGATGTTTCTACCAAAATTGGATACGTTTTTCCAGATATGCCTTATCAAAGTATTGGTTTTCAGAATGCTTTCAACAGTCATAATCAAAATTCTTATTTTGGGTTAAATCTATATGATATTAATCAGAACAGCTTTTATTCGAATTTAATTTTCAATTCGATTATTAATAATACAATGCACAAATTCACAACGGGTTTGAATTTTACCTACGATCAATATCAGGAATTTGTGAACGTAAATGATTATAGCAGAATTGATAATTCTGTAGGAGCATTTTTTGAATATACTTATGATAATACAGATAATTTCAGTCTGATTTTAGGTGGTAGAGTAGACAATCATAATCGCTTAGGCTTATTTGTAACGCCCCGCCTGCACATGCGTTACAATCCGTGGAAAGATGCTGTGATTCGTTTTTCTGCCGGAAGAGGAAAACGTTCAGCTAATATTTTTGCAGAAAATCAACAGCTTTTTGCAAGTTCCAGAACTTTTTCAATCTTAGATAATAGCGGAAAAATTTATGGATTGAATCCAGAAATTGCATGGAATTATGGTGTGAGTTTTTCTCAGAAATTCAAAATTTTCAATAAGAATGCCGATATTGGATTTGATTTCTATAGAACTGATTTTCAAAATCAGGCAGTTGTAGATCTAATGCAAAGTCCGCAAGATGTTTTGTTTTATAACTTAAAAGGAAGTTCATTTGCAAATAGTTTTCAATTTGAATTTAACTATGAGCTGATTCATAATTTGAATTTAAGAACAGCCTATAAATATTATGATATTCAAACTGATTATTTGAGAGGAACTTTTCAGCGTCCGTTGCAGGCAAAACATCGTTTTTTAGGAAATCTGGAATACGAAACGGCCTTAAATAATGACAAACAATGGAAGTTTGATTACACTTTTAATTGGTCTGGAAAACAACAATTGCCTTATACAGCTTCTAATCCTGTTGAAGATCAGTTTCCTGATTTTTCACCTTCATATGCTGTAATGAATCTTCAGGTTACCAGAGTTTTTTCGCCTGTTTTTGAAGTTTATATTGGAGGAGAAAACATTGGAAATTATAAACAAGAAAAAGCAATTTTAGGAGCTAATGATCCTTTCGGTCCAAATTTTGATGCTTCAGTTGCTTACGCACCCATTTTTGGACAAATGTATTACGCAGGATTACGATTTAAAATAAAATAACAATACAATATAAATAATAATTTATAACACTAAATAATAGACGAAATGAGAAATTTGATTTTAATCGCTATGATCACTTTTTTAGGATTTTCAGCTCAGGCTCAAACTAAAAAAAATAAAAATTTTAAATATACTACAGAAGTAAATGGAAATTGCGAACAATGTAAAAAGCGCATCGAAAAAGCTGCTTTTGGAGTTCCGGGTGTAAAAACAGCAAATTGGGATATAAGCTCACATCAATTAACTGTTATATTAAACGAAGAAAAATCATCTCCAGCTGACTTAAATGCAGCTATTGCAAAAGTAGGGCATGATACAAAAGAAGTCAAAGCAACTCAGGCAGATTATGATAATTTGCACACATGCTGCAAGTATACAAGAGAATAATTTTTGAAAAAGCCCAAGTTATCCTTGGGCTTTTTAATAGTTAATTTATCTTTAAAATAACATATTTTATTGTGGTTGAAGTAAATTATTGTTACTTTCACAAACTTATACGTGTAACCAAAACATATTTATGAATAATTTTGATTGGACTCAATTAGTCAACCCTGAATTTTATATAACATTAAGTATCGGAGGTTTTCAAATTGGGTTATATATAGTGCTGTTTATAGTTTTTGCTGAGACAGGACTTTTTGCAGGTTTTTTTCTTCCCGGAGACAGTTTGCTTTTTTTATCAGGGATTTACAGCCGCGACTTAATTCAAAATGTTATTTATATTCCGAGTGATTTTATAAACGTTTTTTTACTCTCAACTTTAGTTGGTATAATGGGAGTTTTTGGAAACATGACTGGATATTGGTTTGGAGCCAAAAGCGGTTATTATCTGTTTAAAAAAGAAGATACTTTTTGGTTTAAGAAAAAATATTTACTGCAATCGAAAGACTTTTTTGAAAAGTATGGAGGAAAAGCAATTATCTACGCTCGTTTTCTTCCAATATTTAGAACATTTGCACCAATTATAGCTGGAATTGTTTCAATGGATAAAAAGAAATTTATGTTTTATAATATTCTAAGTTCTTTTTTATGGTCATTTGTATTGATCTTTTCAGGACATTATTTATACGGCGTATTTTTAGAACAAGGTATAGATTTAAAAGAACACATTGAAGTTATAGTAATTGGAATTATCGTAATATCTACATTTCCAGTTTTCTTAAAGCTAATAAAAAAGAGAACAACAGGAGAAAAAATATAAGCATAAAAAAGTCCGAAGCTCAAACTTCGGACTTTTTTATGCTTAATTATAAGTAAATTGTTAGTCTAACACTTAGTCACAAAAATAAATTAGTTCTGTGTAGTTTATTTTCTGCTGCAATTGAATTAAACTTTAATTCTTTTATTTAATACTACCATTCATTTACTTTATTGGCATCCATTTTTAAGAAGATAAACAGCAAAATAGTAAAGCCCCAAAGCCCTGAACCGCCATATGAAAAGAACGGCAACGGAACGCCAATAGTTGGAAAAATTCCGATAACCATTGCGATATTTACAAAAAAGTGAGTGAATAAAATTCCGGCGACGCAATAGCCATAAACCCTACTGAATTTTGTTTTCTGTCGTTCAGCTAAATAAATAACTCTTAAAAATAAGCCTACAAAAAGCGAAATAACAACTAGCGAACCTGCAAATCCCCATTCTTCACCAACTGTTGTAAAAATATAATCGGTATGTTGTTCTGGTACAAAACCTCCTTTTGTTTGAGTTCCTTCTAAGAAACCTTTTCCAAGCCATCCTCCAGATCCAACTGCAATTTCAGATTGATTGGTATTATATCCAATACCTTTCATATCCACACTTTTTCCAAGTAAAATATTAAAACGGTCTCTGTGATGCTGTTTAAATACGTTATCAAAAACATAATCAACAGAAAAAACAAATCCTGATATACCTGCTAATAATATAGCGCTTAATATAATATTTCGATCAACAACTCTGCCTTTAAAATGAATGACTGCCAGTACAATAAACGCAAGTATAATAACGACATATGGTTCTAAAATTAATGTTAGAACAAAGAGTAAAATAGTTATAAAACCAGTCCAAACATACCAAGAAGGCAATCCTTCTCTATAAAGTACAATTATGAAAATGCTGTAAATAAGTGCACTTCCAGGGTCTGGCTGTGGCAAAATCAATATTACAGGCAAAAAAACAATAGCCAGAGCCTGAAATTGCCTATTTATGTCTTTTAGATTAATTTGTGTATCACTTAAATACTTGGCTAAAGCCAATGATGTTGCTGCTTTTGCAAACTCAGAAGGCTGTAAAGTAAAACCTCCAATTGCATACCAGCATCTTTGTCCGGCAATTGTTTTTCCGAAAGCAAATAATCCGATCAGTGATAATAAAGAAACCCCAAAAATTATACTGGCATATTTTTCGTAAAATTTTCCGTCAACAAAAAGTACTATAAAAATTAATGGAATTGTACAGCCAATGAAAATAAGCTGTTTTTGATATGTTCCATCTGTAGATAGTAATGAAGAAGAATAAATGTTCAACCACCCCAATATTACTAACGTAGCATAGATAAAAACGCTTATCCAGTCAATATTATTTTTTACACTTTGATTTTTCATTTGAAATAATCTTTGTTAGTTCTCTTTAGTGGTATCTATTGTTGTTTTTTTAATGTCTGTTTTTGGAACTACTGCCTTTGGAACAATAATTTTAGCTTTCATGACAGAATCTTTAGGAGTTGATTCAATAGCGCTTGCTTCTGTCATTCCCCCTAATTTAGCATATTCGCTTGCTAAACTTTTATTTAAAACTCGAATCTCTAAATCAGTTCTTGAAATTTTCTTTCTAAGATATTTTTCTATCATTAAACTTGCAATTGGTCCTGCTACTGTAGCACCAAAACCTCCATTTTCAATCATAATTGCAATTGCAATTTTCGGATTATCTTTTGGAGCAAAAGCAACGAAGATAGAGTGGTCTTTGAGTTTTGTTCGAACACCGTCAATTTTTGCGTAGTTTTCCGCAGTACCCGTTTTTCCACAAATGTCAATGCCTTCAACTCTTAGAGCGTAAGCAGTTCCTTTGTTGTAAACATCAAATAAACCAGCTATAACAGGAGGAAAATACTTTTTGTCAATTGTAGTTTCATGTCTGGTGGTAAATTTAGCATCAATCTTTTTGCCTTCGATTTTTTTAATGATATGAGGCGTATAGTAATAACCTTGGTTCGCAACAGTTGCCATCATATTAGCTAACTGAATTGGAGTCATTAAAACTTCTCCTTGACCAATAGCGTTTGATACGATAGTAGTACTTCTCCAGCCTCCGTTAGGGTATATTTTTTTGTAAGTTTTAGAAGTCGGAATGTTTCCTTTTTTACCAGTTGGTAAATCATATCCCATAAATTGTCCTAAACCAAAACTTTTTACGTGACCGCTCCAGACATCTACAGCTTGACCCGGATCTTTGTATTTGTTGATGGTCAACATATACGACTGTGCAAAATAGGTATTACAGGAGTTGTAAATTCCATTATTTAACTGGTGCGGACCAAATCCGTGGCATTTCATGAAACGACCTCTACCATAGCTAAAACCATGATGGCACATAAAAGTAGTCTGCTCATTAATAACACCTTCTTGAAGCGCAACTAAACCGGTTAAGATTTTAAATGGCGATCCTGGAGGATACTCTGCTAAAAGTCCCCTGTCGTATAATGGCTTTGCAATCGAGTCATGATACAAAAGCGTATAGTTTTTAGATCTTTGTCTTCCAACTAAAATTCCAGGGTCGTAAGATGGAGCCGTAACAAGTGCTAAAATTTCGCCAGATTTTGGCTCAATTGCAACAATTCCTCCTCTTTTGTTTATCATTAATTCTTCGCCATATTTTTGAAGTTCAGCATCAATTGTTAAGTTAATGTCTTCTCCGGCAACAGCGATAGTATCGTATTTTCCTTCTTTATAAGAACCTATTTCACGGTTGTATTTGTCTTTTTGAATGTATTTTACACCTTTGATACCGCGTAAAACTTCTTCATAGCTTTCTTCAACACCTTGTCTTCCAATTAAATCTCCACTATTGTAGTACGGATTTTTTGCAATTAGTCGTTCGTTAACCTGCGTGATAAATCCGAAAATGTTTGCGCCATAGTCTACCTCGTAATCACGAAGTGATCTTTTTTGGAAATAAAAGCCTTCAAATTTTCTGATTTTTTCTTGAAAGGCAGCGAATTCGCTTTTGTTCAATTGAGATAAAAACACAGAAGGTAAACGTGGGCTGTATACTCTCGCTTTTGCAACTCTTTTTTCGTAATCTTCTTTTGTGATGTTTAATAAAGCACAGAATTCATTAACGTTCAAATCTTCTTTGATATCTTTAGGAATAACCATGATATCATAAGAAGCTTGATTGGCAACTAATAATTTGCCATTTCTGTCATAGATATAACCTCTTTCTGGATAGTCATACTGTTTCTTTATTGCATTGTTCTCTGATTTTAACTTGAATGACTCGTCTACAATTTGCAAATAAAATACCCTCATCACAAGCAAAGATGCTGCGACGATAATTAAAGAGGGCAGCAGAACTTTTCTCATCGTTTATTTGGCTTAATAAGGTAAATTATTATAATTGAAGTGATTATCGTGAATATCGAGCTAAACAAGGTTCGAAGCAAAATATCCCAAATGAACTTAAATTGAAATGCTTCAAGTACAAATAATATGATATGATGCAATAAAACTGAAACTAAAATGAATGAAAATCGCTCAGGCGTTAACGATTCGTTTAGTTTAATAGTTTGATATTCGTAACTTAATCCAAATGAAAATTTAAAAATATACGGTCTGTAATAGGCGAGTATTACGCAAGATGTTGCATGAATTCCTCCCGAATTACAAAACATATCCATTGTAAGTCCAAGCAAGAAACTTGAAAAAATCAAACCTGATCTATTACTGTTTACTGGATAAAGAATTATATATAGAATATACGGAAAAGGGCTTATGTACCCTAAGAAATTCATATTATTGAAAATAACAATCTGAATTGCTAGTAACATAATAAATCGAAAAATATTGACTAACAATGCGCTATTCATCTTTTTCCTTTTTTTCTAAATTAATAAGTTCTTCTCTGTCTTTACTCTTAATGATATAAACGTGACCAAGATTTGTCATATCGTTAAACAACTTAACTTTTATAACATAATAACTTGTACCCTCTTTTTTGAACACTATATCCACCGTGCCTATGTTAATTCCTTCTGGGAATATTACAGACTGACCACCTGTAACGATTGTGTCTCCTTTTTTTACAGAAGCTAGCCTAGGAACGTCTTCTAATTGAACAAATCCTGTGCTTTTTCCATCCCACGTTAATGACCCAAAGTGATTAGATTTTTTTAGTTTCGCATTAATCTGCGACTTCATATTCAAAATGCTTATTACTGTTGAGTATCTTGGCGAAGTGTTATCAATAACTCCTATAATTCCTAAACTGTTTATTACTCCCATATCTGGTTTAACTCCTTCATTTGCTCCAGAATTTAAAGTAATATAATTTTCGTGTCTATTGTATGAGTTATGAATTACTTTCGAAACAACAATATCTGCAGGTTTTACTCCTTTTATGCTGTCTGGCAACGGTGCTTTTGCAGTGTCTTCTTTATTGAATAAAAGACTTTTTAATCTTGCATTTTCAAGTATAAGTTCGTTGTTTTCAGTTCTTAAATTTAAATATTCATTTACATGATTAATTCTTTCATAAACACCTCCACTTAAAAAATTAGCAGAACTGATTACTTTGCTTCTATGAAATGAATGTGACTGAATTGTGAGAGCCAACGAGATACCTAAAAGCAGCAAAAACAGCAATCGATTGCTGTTTCTTATAATAAAATTAAAAATTTGCTGCATTTCTTGTTCGGTTATTTTGTTTCAGGATATGCTTATGTTTTCAAATTTTATTAGAGTTAAATGATTGTAATTTAACTCTAATAAAAAAATATTGATTTGTTATTTTTGATCTTATTTTATTAAGATGCTTTTAAATTTTGCAATGTTTTTAAGTGCCATTCCAGTTCCACGAACTACTGCTCTTAACGGATCTTCAGCTATATAAACTGGTAAATCGGTTTTTTGAGAAATACGTTTGTCTAGGCCTCTCAACATAGATCCACCACCAGCTAAATAAATACCTGTGTTGTAAATATCAGCAGCTAATTCAGGAGGAGTTTGAGATAAAGTTTCCATTACTGCATCTTCAATACGTTGTATTGATTTGTCTAATGCTTTTGCAATTTCACGGTAAGAAACATCTACTTGTTTTGGTTTACCAGTAAGTAAATCTCTACCTTGAACTGACATGTCTTCTGGAGGACCGTCTAAATCTTCTATAGCGGCTCCTATCTGAATTTTTATTTTTTCAGCAGTACTTTCTCCAACAAAAAGGTTGTGTTGCGTACGCATGTAATAAACGATATCATTTGTAAAAACGTCACCTGCAATTTTTACAGATTTGTCACATACAATTCCGCCTAATGCGATAACAGCAATTTCAGTTGTACCACCTCCAATATCGACAATCATATTTCCTTTTGGCTGCATGATATCGATACCAATACCAATTGCAGCTGCCATGGGCTCATGAATCAAGTAAACTTCTTTTCCATTTACTCTTTCACAAGATTCTTTGACAGCTCTCATCTCAACTTCAGTAATTCCAGATGGAATACATACTACCATTCTTAACGCTGGAGTAAACATTCTTTTTTTCAAAGCTGGAATGCTTTTAATGAACATATTGATCATTTTTTCTGAAGCATCAAAATCGGCAATTACACCATCCTTCAAAGGCCTTATGGTCTTGATGTTTTCATGCGTTTTACCTTGCATCATATTGGCTTCCTTACCAACAGCAATAATTTTGCCTGATACTCTATCACGTGCAACGATAGATGGACTATCAATAACAACTTTATCATTATGTATGATTAAAGTGTTTGCGGTACCAAGGTCTATCGCGATATCCTCAGTCATGAAATCAAAAAATCCCATAAGTTTTTTAGGGGTTTAAAATGTTATAAATAATTATCGAACAAAGTTAAACAAATTAATGTTTAAAATGACGTGTTCCTGTAAATACCATTGCAAGATTATTTTCGTTGCAATAATTTATACTTAATTCGTCTTTTATTGAACCTCCTGGCTGAATTACTGCTGTAATTCCTGCTTTTTTGGCTAATTCTACACAATCCGGAAAAGGGAAAAATGCATCACTTGCCATTGAAGCACCGGTTAAATCAAATCCAAAAGCTTTTGCTTTATCTACAGCTTGTACTAAAGCATCAACTCTTGATGTCTGACCCGTTCCTGATGAAATTAATGTTCCGTTTTTAGCAAAAACAATCGTATTTGATTTTGTGTTTTTGCAAATTTTTGAAGCAAATATTAAATCTTCTATTTCCGAAGCAGTAGGTTCTGTAATAGTAACGGTTTTTAAATGCTCTTTAGTATCTGTAATATTATTTCTATCCTGAATTAACAAACCATTAAGACAAGTTCTTACTTGTCTTGAAGGTAATTCAACTTCATTTTGAACTAATATAATTCTATTTTTCTTTTCTTGCAAGACGGTAATCGCTTCATCATCGTAAGCTGGAGCAATTACAACTTCACAGAATAATTTGTTGATTTCCTGCGCTGTAGCCAAATCAATTTTAGTGTTTGCAATCAAAACTCCGCCAAATGCAGAAGTAGGATCGCAAGCTAATGCTGCTAAATAAGCTTCGCTGATTGTTTTTCTTGAAGCTAAACCGCAAGCATTGTTGTGTTTTAAAATTGCAAATGTTGGTCCGTCAGTTTTAAACTCATTTATTAAGTTTACAGCTGCATCAACATCCAACAAGTTGTTGTAAGATAACTCTTTTCCGTGAACTTTTTTAAACATTGCATCAAAATCTCCAAAAAAGAATCCTTTTTGGTGTGGATTTTCTCCATATCTTAAAACTTGACCATCTGCAATACTTTCTTTGTAGATAGTTTCGTCTGTATTGAAATAATTAAAAATTGCACCATCATAATGAGATGAAACATGAAATGCCTTTGTAGCAAGCAGTCTTCTGTTTTCAAGAGTTGTTGCTCCATTTTGTTCTGTAATCAAATCTAGAAGCAGGCTGTATTCGTTAACCGAAGCCACAATTACAGTGTCTTTGAAGTTTTTTGCACCAGCGCGAATTAATGAAATACCGCCAATATCAATCTTTTCAATTATATCTTGTTCGCTTGCACCTGAGGCAACAGTTTTTTCAAAAGGATATAAATCAACAATCACTAAATCAATCTGAGGAATATCAAATTCCTTCATTTGCTGTACATCACTTTCGTTATCTTGACGGTTTAAAATTCCGCCAAAAATTTTCGGGTGAAGCGTTTTTACTCTTCCTCCAAGAATTTCAGGAAAAGAAGTAATATCTTCAACAGGAACTACGGGAATTCCAAGGTTTTTTATGAAATCTTCAGTTCCTCCAGTCGAGTAAAGTGTTACATTTTGTTCGTGCAATTTTCTAACGATTGGCTCTAGTCCATCTTTCGAAAAAACAGATATTAATGCTGATTGTATTTTTTTTGTTGTGCTCATTGTGTAGTTATGATTTTCAGACTGCAAAAGTAGTTTTTTTAAATATTATTTTAAAGAAAATTAGTGTAACATTATGCTAAAAAAAACTACTGATGAGTAAGTTAACTTTTATTAGGTTTTTGATTTTAATTTATTGAATTTTACTTTACTGAAAAATACGAATATATGCTAGTTTATCTAAGATTATTAAAAGAAAGTCTGAGCTTTGCCATAAACGCTTTACGGAATAATAAATTGCGAACTTTATTGTCGTTATTAGGTGTTACAATTGGTATTTTTTCAATTATTGCCGTATTGGCAGCTGTTGATTCTTTAGATAGAAAAATTTCAAAAGATTTGAGCAGCCTAGATAAAAATACAATTTATTTAATGAAATATTGTTTTGGTCCTTCTGAAATTCCACAATGGAAGAGAGAGCAGTTTCCAAATGTAAAATATGACGAATACATAGGTTTAAAAAACTCATTGAATAATACGGAGCAAGTTGGTTATCAGCTTTTCGTAAGTCACGAGAGTTTAAAATACGATTCTAAAACAGTTGCAGATGTAAATATTATTCCATCTTCTTTTGAAATGGTAGATGTAGATGGACTAAGTTTTGATAAAGGAAGATTTTACAACGAATCTGAATCGAATTCAGGAACTGCAGTTATTGTTTTAGGATATGATATTGCAGAAGGTCTTTTTGGAACTTCTGATCCTATCGGAAAAAATATTCGTTTGTACGGTCAGCGTTTTACTGTAATTGGAGTAATTGAAAAACAAGGTGCAGGATTTTTTGGAGACAGTAATGATACCTCTGTTTATTTGCCTGCTAATTTTTTACGCAGAATGTATGGAGACAGCGACGCCATGACACCTGTAATTGTTTTGAAACCGGTAAAAGGTGTTGATATGGATGCTTACAAAGCTGAAGTTGCTCAAAAATTAAGAGCAATTCGAGGTATGAAAGCAGGAGAAATGGATAACTTTTTCGTAAATGTACTTTCAGGTTTTACTGATTTTATTGATGGAATTTTAGGCCAGATGAATTTTGTTGGCTGGGTTATAAGCGGATTTTCTCTTTTAGTTGGAGGATTCGGGATTGCTAATATTATGTTTGTTTCTGTTAAAGAAAGAACCAACTTAATTGGAATTCAAAAATCACTGGGTGCTAAAAACAGATTTATTTTATTTCAGTTTTTATTTGAAGCCATTATTCTTTCTGTTATTGGAGGTATTATCGGTTTATTAATGGTTTGGGCTATTGCACTTATTTTGACAAAAGCATTAGATTTTGAATTTGTTTTAAGTATGGGAAATATACTTTTAGGAACGGGCTTAGCAGCCCTTATCGGATTAATTTCTGGAATTCTGCCTGCTATTTCAGCAGCAAATTTAGATCCTGTGGAGGCAATTCGAACCGGAATGTAATGTTCTTTTTGTGTTATAATTATAAATTTTAAAGCTAGAAATAATTGGATATTTTTGGTAAGCAGACAATTTAAATCAATCAATAAATGAGCTTTATTCTAAAACCTGTTGATGTCGTTGAATCTATTTCTAGAGAAGATTTTAAAAAGAATTATCTAGATAAAAGAAAGCCTCTTATTATAAAAGGACTAACAAAAGATTGGCCTGCCCGAGAAAAATGGTCTACAGATTATTTTAAAGAAATTGCAGGAGATATTGAAGTGAAACTCGTTGACAATTCTAAAGCAGATCCTTCAAAAGTAATTAATGCCTCGATTGCCAGTATGAAATTTGGCGAATATCTTGATTTGATAAAAAGAGAACCAACTCAATTACGTATTTTTTTCTTTAATCTTTTTAAACACAGATCCGAATTAATTAATGATGTAAAAATCCCAAAAGAATTAATGGGTGGTTTTATAGAAAGTATGCCTGCCATGTTTTTTGGTGGTTCAAGAGCTATTACATTTTTACATTATGATATCGATTTGCCTCATCTTTTTCACACGCATTTTGGAGGCAGAAAACATATAATATTGTTTGATAATAAATGGAAAAAAAGGCTTTATTGCGTTCCAAATACTACATATGCTTTAGAAGATTATGATGTTGCCAACCCCGATTTTGAAAAATTTCCTGCTCTTAAAGGTGTTGAAGGCTACGAAGTTTTTCTGGAACACGGAGACACTTTATTCATGCCAACCGGAATGTGGCATTGGATGAAATATATAGACGGTTCTTTTTCGCTGAGTCTTCGCGCATGGGATCGATCTATAACAAGAAAAATGGCCAGCGTGTGGAGCTTATTTGTGCATGGTGCAGTTGATAGCGTCATAAAAGTAGTTTTTAGAGAACGTTATGCAATTTGGCGTGAGAAGCTGGCTTTTAAAATAGCGGAAAGGGAATTGAAAAAGGATTTGAAAAAAGCGGGATGATTTAATTTTTTCTCTTTTCTAATTTTGGTTTTATAAAAGGAAATGTAATTCTATTTTTGTCCCATTTGATCTCTTCTGAATTATAATAGTCATTGTTTTTCTTATATTTTAAAACTGTGTCTTCTTCTTGAGTTGTTCTCCTAATAAAATATAGATCGCTTTCTTTTAATGATAATTTAAGTACATCAACTAAATCGAAATAAATTTTTGAATTTAATGTATCTAATTTTGAAGCTATAAAAGTTATATTTCGGAAATTGTCTTTGTAATTTGCTTTTATTAAATCGGATACATTATTAGCAGGTATTTCTATTAAATCTTTTGGTTGTAAATTAATGAAGTATGGAATAGTATCGCTTCTTTCCCAATTTCCGGAAATATGTCCTATTTCATTTCTTTGAAAATAATAGATCTTTGAATTTCTATCAATGATGAAAGTGTTAGTTCCATAATATAAGTAACCAGGAATAGGTGGAGGAGGAGGAATTGTATCTTTACCTCTAACTATTTCTTTGTTTTCCTGAGAAATTATATAAGGAATATCATGTTCTTTCTTGTCGCAATTTGACAAAAAAAAACAAATCATAAAGCCAATAAAAATTCTCACCATAGAAAAAAAATTAAAATAAAGATATAAAAAAATCCCAAGAAGCAATTTCTTGGGATTTTCTATTTTGAATAGTTTTAAAAAACTATCTAATTGTATTATTTTGAATCAAATCGATATACAAGTTAATCTTGTCTTTCAATTCTTTTCTAGGCGTGATAAAGTCTAAGAAACCGTGCTCTAAAAGAAACTCAGCAGTTTGGAAACCTTCTGGTAAATCTTTTCCTGTAGTATCACGTACAACACGCGGACCAGCAAAACCAATCAAAGCACCTGGCTCAGAGATATTGATATCTCCTAACATAGCGTAAGATGCAGTTGTTCCTCCAGTAGTTGGATCAGTACAAAGAGAAATATAAGGTAATTTCGCTTCAGCTAATTGAGCCAGTTTTACAGAAGTTTTAGCTAATTGCATTAAAGAATAAGCAGCTTCCATCATACGAGCTCCACCTGATTTAGAAATCATTACAAAAGGCAATTTGTTTTTGATCGCATGATCAATACCTCTAGCAATTTTTTCTCCAACAACAGCTCCCATAGATCCTCCAATAAAGGCAAAATCCATACAGCAGATTACAAGTTCTTTTCCTTTAGATTTTCCCACTCCAGTACGCACAGCGTCTTTTAAGTGAGTTTTCTCCATTACATCTTTCAATCTTTCTGCATATTTTTTTGTATCCACAAAATGCAGAGGATCTTTAGAGGTCATGTTTTTATCTAACTCAACAAATTCGTTGTTGTCAAATAAAATTTCAAAATAGGTTGCGCTTCCAATTCGAACGTGAAAATCATCTTCTGGACTTACAAATAAGTTTCTAGCTAATTCGTCAGCATCAATAATTTTTCCAGTAGGAGATTTGTACCACAATCCTTTCGGAACGTCCATTTTATCTTCAGTCGCAGTCGTAATCCCTTTTTCGTGTCTTTTAAACCAAGCCATATTGAATGTTTTTTTTGTTTCAGGTTTAAAGTTAAAAGTTGCTAAACCTGAAACCTGAAACTTTAAACTTTTTTATTATAGTGTGTTCACATTATTTAAATCTGCAAAAGCTTGTTCAAGTCTTGTGTTGAATGTTACTTCGCTTTCACGTACCCATTTTCTTGGGTCATAATATTTTTTGTTAGGAACATCCGCACCTTCTGGGTTGCCAATTTGTGTTTTTAAATAGTCAATGTTTTTAACCATATAATCACGAATTCCTTCAGTGTATGCAAATTGTAAATCTGTATCGATGTTCATTTTGATAACTCCGTATCCAATTGCTTCTCTGATTTCTTCAAGTGTAGAACCTGAACCTCCGTGGAAAACAAAATCTACAGGGTTAGCACCAGTGTTGAATTTGTTTTGAACGAAATCTTGAGAATTTTTTAAGATTTTTGGAGTTAATTTTACGTTTCCTGGTTTGTAAACACCGTGAACGTTTCCAAAAGCAGCAGCGATAGTAAATTTAGGGCTTACTTTAGATAATTCTTCGTAAGCGTAAGCTACTTCTTCTGGCTGCGTGTATAGTTTTGAGCTGTCTACATCAGAGTTGTCAACACCATCTTCTTCACCACCTGTAATACCAAGCTCGATTTCTAATGTCATACCCATTTTGCTCATTCTAGCTAAATATTCTTTACAGATTTCGATATTTTCTTCGATTGGCTCCTCAGACAAATCGATCATATGCGAACTGAATAGTGGTTTTCCTGTTTCTGCAAAATGTTTTTCAGAAGCATCTAATAAACCATCAATCCAAGGCAAAAGTTTTTTTGCACAATGGTCAGTATGTAAAATTACAGTTGCACCATAAGCTTCTGCTAAAGTATGAATGTGTTTTGCTCCAGCGATTCCACCAGCGATTGCTGATTTTTCGTTAGCGTTAGACAAACCTTTTCCAGCGTTAAATTGTGCTCCTCCGTTTGAAAATTGAATGATAACTGGCGCATTTAGTTTTGCTGCAGTTTCAAGAACTCCATTGATTGTGCTAGAACCAGTAACATTTACTGCTGGTAATGCAAAACCTTTTTCTTTTGCATAATTAAAAATCTCTTGAACTTGATCTCCTGTAGCTACTCCCGGTTTAATATTGTGTGCCATTGTAATTTTTTTTATAGTTGTTTTTAGTTTTTAGGTTGCAAAAATAAGAATTAATTAGCATTAGAAAGGATAATTTATTCCAAAATTTAAAACCGAGTGCCCAAAATTGTATTCTTTAAACCAGCGATCTCCCTTCTCATGCGCCGGATTATAAGTCTTAAAGCCTAAATCTAAACGAATAACAAAAAAGCTTAAATCGTATCGTAATCCGAATCCTGAGCCTAAAGCAATTTCAGCTAAATCGTTTACGCTGTTAAATTTTGCCTTCTCATCTATCACATTATCGAGCACATTCCAGATATTTCCAGCATCTGCAAATACAGCTCCTTTGACATCGCCTAAAATTTTAAATCGAAATTCGGCACTAAGCGCGATTTTCATATTTGCCTCATTAAAATCATCCATTGCATCTGTGCTTCCTGGACCTAATGAGTAAGGCTGCCATGCACGGTTGTCATTAGAACCTCCCGAATAATAACTTCTTGAAAACGGAACATAATTTGAATTGCCAAACGGAATTGCGATTCCAAAAAAGCTTCTTACTGCTAATACTTTTTCTTTTCCAAAATCCCAGTGTTTGATGTAATCAAATTCTGTTTTTATATATTCTGAATATTCTAAATTAAAGATCTCGTAATTGCCGCTAGTATTTTTAGGCAGACTTGCCAAATTTGAAATAGCGGACAATAAAGTTCCTGCAGATTCTATTTTTGTTTTAAACTGATAAAAAGTATTGTCTGCTAAATCCTTTTTTGTGGTCGTGGTAAAAGTATAGCTTGTAGCTAAAATAAAATCGTTTTCTGTCAAACGAACTCTTCTTTCTTCAATGCTTTCTACATCTCTATATTCAGCTCTGTCTGGCGTAAGTGCTGTTTGATTAGTTAAAACGTCATTAGTAAAACCGGCTGTTCCTTTTGGTATTGTCAGGTTTTCTTTGGCTTGTTCTTCCACCGTTTCTCCCCAGTTTGCAGGCCTTGTGTTATAATCTTTACCAATATTATTTAATTCATCATATGATGAAGTATAAACATTGAAGTAGTTATCAGGATTTAAATTACGTACATACTGAGCGTTAAGCAAATCAAGTTTGACAGTATTACGACGTTTTGGAGACCAATTGTATGAGATTCCTCCCGTGAAATTTTCTTTATCTAAACCGATGTTTCGCTGTTTTGAAAATCCGGCAGCGATCGCAGTTGACGGAATCATCCTTTTCGGAATAATTTTCTCCGTTCCAAATGGCATCAAGATTCTCGGGAAATTCAATTTCATATCAAGACCATATTCAGAGACATTGAAGAAATTATTATTTGGATTTGCCATGTCTTTTGACGAGCCGATATTTGCACGTGCAGAAATTTCTAATGTTTCAGCGCGGTTAAATACATTTCTAATAGTTTCTGAAACACTTCCTCCAAGACCAAAATCTTGAATATTAGAATGGGTTACATCGAAAGTTGCACCAAAACTATATTTTTTTCTTGGCGTAAGGTAAACATTGGCAATTAAAGACTGCGCTGTCGAATCGCGTTTATCAACTTCATATTGAATGGAAGGATAATTAAAAATCTTTAGATTGTTTAAATATCTTGAAGAAAGTGTTGTTCGTGTGTCTGAAAAATAACTTCCTTTATTAATAAAAACGGCATCAGTTATCGCGCGCGGTTTGTATTTTAATTTTTTGTAGCTGTACAGGTTAAAGTTGTTATAGGTCACACTATCACTAACTTTGCCTTTGGCATTTGTTGGCGAATAATCTGTATAAATATTTACGTCACTAATTTTATATAATTTGAAAGGTTCTGTTCTGCTTGAATCTCTTTCCTGAATATTGTTATTACTGATTTTTAAATTGATATCGGCTTTGTTTTTTTTACCAATAGTATCGATATCAAAAGTAACATATGTTGGCTGGAAAAAATACGCACCATTATTTCTAAAATAAGTGGTAATACGATTTTTTTCTTCTTCAAAATCGGCGGTTCTATATTGATTGCCAGATTTTAAGACTGATGGTTCTTTGTTTGTTTTATACAATGAATCTAAGGCCGGAGTCAAGATAGTAGTTTTAATAGAATCTAAAGTGTAGGCTGGACCCGTAATAATATTATAATTAATTTTAGCTTTTTTAAATCCCACGCTATCTACATTGAAATCGGTTTGAACATTAAAATATCCATTGTTGAAATAATAGAATTTTAAACGGAGCAATGTTTTTTTTGCTTTCGCAGTATCAATAATCACAGGAGCTTCACCGGTATTTTTTAAGAATTCGTGAATACCTTTGTATAAAAATGACTGTCCGAGGCGATCAACCTGTTTTGCAGATAATATTTTAGCCTGACGTTCATATAAACCTGGATGGTTTTTAAATTTTGCCTGATAAGTTGAGTCGGGATTTAAATTGGCTAAATTGTATAAATTCAAGCGTAATTTAAAACCAAGCAAGGTACCGTTAGGTTTTTGGTACATTTGATTTGACGCAGTTTCGTCGTTTGTAGACTTTCCGTTTACAAGAATATTATTTTTTACGAGAAGATTTTTTCCATCCGGAACTCTTTTTACGGCATTACAAGCAGAAATAAATATTGCTATTAGAATAAATGCTGTTATTTTTGTGGAATTCTTTTTCAAGTGTTCTTAAATATTTAATTCAAAAGTACATTATTTTATGGTTAGTAAAAACCAAATAAAACTTATCTCAAGTTTACATCAAAAAAAGCAACGTTTTGCAAATCAATTATTTTTTGCTGAAGGAGTAAAAGTAATTCAAGAATTGTTGCAATCCAATTTTGAATTAGAGCATTTATACACAACACAAAATGATTTTGAAGCGGTTCAGTCTTCAAAACGAACTCTTATTAATGAACAGGAACTTAAAAAAATAAGTGCTTTGTCGACTCCAAATTCTTGTTTGGCCGTTTTTAAAATTCCGGCCGAAAACAAAATGATCGACTCAGGTTTGATTTTGGCATTAGACGATATTCGTGATCCTGGAAATTTAGGAACAATTTTACGCCTTTGCGATTGGTTTGGCATCAAACAAATTATTTGCTCTAAAGAAACTGTAGATATTTATAACCCGAAGGTTGTTCAGGCTACAATGGGATCTATCGCTAGAGTAAATGTAAATTATGTTGATTTAAAAACCGTTATTTCACAAACAAAAATAGCTGTTTTTGGAACTTTTATGGATGGGCACAACATTTATCAATCTAATTTGCCTCAAAACGGAATCATCATTATGGGTAATGAAGCGAATGGAATTTCAGCAGAGATTGAAGAAATGGTGACAAGCCGACTCACAATTCCTAGATTTGGAGAGCTGCAAAAAACTGAAAGTTTAAATGTAGCTACCGCAACAGCAATTATTCTTAGTGAATTTAAACGAAATAGTTAACTATTTGTTTTAATGAAAAGTGAAATTTATTAAAATAGCCCTTGATTTCATTGAGTCTATATTACCTGTCCATGGACTATTTGGGTCTTTATCACGAATTAATTCATCTGATATACCAAACATACCTCTTATTGAAGGAGAGAAAATAAAGTATTCTGAGAAAATATCTATTCCAAAACCAACTTCATAAGCAGCTGTCCAAGGCTTTACTCTAAATTTTTGTTCAGAATTGTCATCTTGAGATTTCGAGTTGCTTGATAAATTAAGCGTCGTCGACATCCCGCCAACTAAATACGGACGAATATTTCCAGTACGTAAGGATGAGAATTTTAAAAGTAAAGGAAAATGAATATAAGTACTGTTTACTTCTCTTAAATAATCGTTTTGAGAAGTGAAATTCGGGTAATATAAATCGCGTTTTGTATAGTACAAACCAGGTTCAAAACGCAGATTGATATATTCCTGCAATCTTAAATCAGCCACAACACCAACATTAAAACCAGTCGTTTTCTTTACCTGAATATCTTGATTCATGACATTTTTATAATCAAACTTAAAGTCAAAGCTGTTAAATCCTAAATAATATCCAAAGTAAAGGCGTTGCTTTTGCCAGTTTTCGAGATTAATAATAGGATCTTTGCTAAACATGCTTTTAGCAAATTGCGAATATCCGTTTGTCGATAAGACTAATAAAAGTAAGATTACTGTTTTTTTCATACTATTTTTTAGAAGCAGAATAAATGGTTGCAACTCCAAAAGTTTGAGGCATAGCCACAACATCTATAAACCCAATTTTTCTCAAAATATTGTTTAACGCTTCTCCATAAGGAAAAACAGCAGCAGATTCTGATAAATATCCGTAAGCTGAATTGTCTTTAGAAAATAGTTTTCCGATAATAGGGAGTATATTTTTACTGTAAAATTTATATCCTTGTTTGTATGGCGTTTTATCAGGAACCGAAGTTTCTAAAATTACAAATACACCATTTTGTTTTAAAACTCTTAGAATTTCAGCAAAGCCTTTTTCTAAATTTTCAAAATTTCGAACACCAAAACTTACTGTTATAGCATCAAAATAATTATCCGCAAAAGGAATATTTTCAGAATCGCCTAAAACTAAATCAATAGTATTAGAAAGGTTTTTTTCTGCAACTTTCTTTTTTCCAACTTCAAGCATTCCAGCAGAGATATCTAAGCCAATAATTTTCTCTGCATTTGTTTGAGCCATTAATATAGCAAGATCGCCTGTTCCTGTTGCAATGTCAAGAATAATTTTTGGTTTGCTGTCAGAAACGATTTTTAATACCTTTTTACGCCATTTGACATCAATTCCAAATGAAATTACGCGATTCAAATTGTCGTAGTTCCCAGATATGTTATCAAACATTTGGGCAACCTGCTCTTTTTTACCTAAAGAAGAGTCTTTATATGGAGTTATTTTTTCAGACATTTTTTTTATTTACGCAAATATAATACAATCTGCCTTAACTGTAATTGCGTTTTTTAATTTGTGGATTAAATGTTTTAAAAGAAGGCATTTAGCTCTGTTTATAAGTATGATTTTACTGCAAAATGTCACTCACTAAAAGTGGGTATTTTAAAAAAATCACTAAAAGTGGGTATTGCGCAGTGCTTGATTTATACCCAATTTTGCTAAAGATAAAATGATGAAAAATTTTAATGATTGATAGAGTACAATGACTTAAATCAAATGGTTACTTTTTGCATTGGTAATTTCATTTGTTCTTGTAAGTAGTTTTCAAAGTATTGTTCTTCAAATTACAATGCTTTTTTAAAAAGTGCAAAATACGTTCTTAGGATTAAATTTGTTTTTGGAAATTTTAATTTTCTTGCCTTTAATATCTTAGTGGTATTTGTTATTAAAGGCTCTTTTGAGATTCATTCTCAATTAACATTAAATGTTATTCAGTTATTTCAAATGTTTTAAACATTTGTGATTTTACGAAAACTATTTCCTGAAAGAGTCAGATCTAAAATCAATCGTTTTTTAAAAAACATCCTCCAAAAGAGGATGTTTTTTTATTTACGGATATAAGTTTCATAAGTGTAATCGTAAAGATGTTTTTCATCTTTAAAGTTTTCTTCAGTTTCGACTAACTGCCACTCGTTTTCATTTATTTTAGGAAAAAAAGCATCAGCATCAAAAGTGTGATGAACTTTTGTAATTTCTAGAATGTCGGCATGTGGTAATCCAAGATTGTAAATTTCGCCTCCTCCAATAATATATGAATCTTCATTTTCTGGACATACAGCAATTGCTTTTTCAATACTGTCTACGACAATACAACCTTCAGGTTTATAATCAGGCTGACGTGTGATCACAACATGAACCCTATTAGGAAGCGGTTTAGGAAAACTTTCAAAAGTTTTTCTTCCCATAATAATGTGATGATTTGTGGTAAGCGATTTGAATCTTTTGAAATCATTAGGCAAATGCCAAACTAGTTCGTTGTTTTTTCCAAGGGCATTATTTTCGGCAACAGCCGCTATCATTATAATCATGGTAATCTAAAGCTAAATTTTGTGTTCTGTATCCTCATTTATTCTGGATTCTAACTGACTGATCCTTTTTTGCTGTAAAGCAACAAGTCTGTCAATTTGTTCTCTTTCCCATTTTTTATTCATAAATCTATCTGTAATATATACTTTTATAAAGTGTAAAATAAACAGAAAAAACCATATTGTAATAGCCCAAATACACCAATTTTGATTGGTAGTTGTACTTGCGCCAAGGCCAAAAAATCTATTGCCAACAAATAAAAATAAACTTCCTAGCAGAAAAAGTACAAAATGAAAATATAGGATTTTCTTTTGTCTTATCCTTCTTCTTGCATATTCATATTGTTCGTGTACTTCTTTTTCCATAAGATAATAATGTATGAGGTCATAAAGTTAGAATTTATTTTTGAAATCAGGAGTACTTTAGGAACGGATTATTTAAGCTGAATCGTGTTTGAAATCTGAAATCCAGAATTTAAGGTGGTGAAAATTACGGATTTGCTCAAAATAATAATGCGTTTTTGATATTGTCGCAAATCGGATATTAAGATGTTGAAAATTCAGATGGATTTGCGTAATTTAGATGTATCAATCTAAAAACTAAATAGTTATGTCTTTAAAGAAGCAATTTATCAAAACAAAGCCAGTATGTAAAGTTACATTTTCTGTAGAAGCTAAAGATGCAAGTTCAGCTGCTGTAGTCGGAGATTTTAACAATTGGAATGCAGAAGAGGGAATGTTGAGCAAACTAAAAAACGGAACTTTTAAAGCGACTTATGACTTAGTGAAAGATGCAATTTACGAGTTTAAGTACGTAATTGATGGAATTTACATTAATGATCCTGAGGCAGATTCGTATAAATGGAATGATTTTGCCGGAAGCGAAAATAGTGTTTTAGTAGTATAAAAAATCCGCTTACTTAAGCGGATTTTTTTAAAATTTATACAGCAACACTTCCTTTTATGCCCGCGTGCGGTTCATAATCTAAAAGTGTGAAATCATTATAATCAAAATCGAAAATGTTTTTAATCTCTGGATTTAAAATCATTTTTGGCAACGGTTTAGGTTCGCGAGTTAATTGCAATTCTAACTGCTCAAAATGATTATTGTAAATGTGTGCGTCACCAAAAGTGTGAATAAATTCCCCAGCATCTAAATCGCAAACTTGAGCAATCATCATGGTTAACAATGCATAAGAAGCAATATTAAAAGGAACACCCAAAAATATGTCAGCACTTCTTTGATACAATTGGCAAGATAATTTTCCTTTTGTTTCTCCTTTTTCAACATCTGGACTTGTAACATAAAATTGAAAGAAAGCATGACAAGGAGGCAAAGCTGCTTTATTGTTGGCTACATTTTCTTTAAATGATTTTGTTGTGTCCGGCAAAACAGATGGATTCCAAGCCGAAACCAGCATTCTACGGCTATTTGGGTTGGTTTTTAGTTCAGTAATCAATTCAGAAATCTGATCAATTTCTTCGCTGTTCCAATTGCGCCATTGGTGACCGTAAACAGGTCCTAAATTTCCATCAGAATCTGCCCAGGCATCCCATATTTTCACTCCATTTTCCTGAAGGTATTTAATATTGGTATCTCCTTTTAAAAACCAAAGCAATTCGTAAATAATAGATTTTAAATGTAGTTTTTTGGTTGTAACCATCGGAAAGCCTTCGCTTAAATCAAAACGCATTTGATAACCAAAAACACTTTTTGTTCCTGTTCCTGTTCGGTCTCCCTTTTGGTTGCCGTTTTCTAAAACATGTTTTACTAAATCTAAGTATTGCTTCATGATTGCTTTAAGCTTTATACAGTAGGCTTTAAGCTTTCGCCTAAATGCTTACCATTTGAAATTCTTTTTTGCTTCATGCTTTAAGCGTATTGCTTAAAGCTTATATCCTAACGTTTCGAGATTTCGTCTCTAATTTTGGCCGCTTTTTCGTAATCTTCCTGAGAAACTGCCTGATCTAAAAGTTCGTTCAGTTCTTGTAAACTGTGTTTAGAATATACATCACCAGATTGATTTGTTTCTTCTTCGTGTCCAAAAGTTTCTGGGTTCGAAAGTACATCATCAATTTCTTGAGAGCCTTGATCTGTTTCTGCAGTGTTCGATTTTAAATAAATTCCAGCTTTATCTAAAATATTTTTATAAGTAAAAATCGGAGCATTAAAACGTAATGCCAATGCTATTGCATCAGAAGTTCTTGCGTCGATTATCTCTTCAATTTTATCTCTTTCGCAGATTAGGCTTGAATAGAAAACGCCATCTACAAGTTTATGAATGATAACTTGTTTTACTACAATATCAAATCTTTCTGCAAAGTTTTTGAATAAATCGTGTGTTAATGGGCGCGGAGGTTTTATTTCTTTTTCTAAGGCAATAGCAATTGATTGAGCTTCGAAAGCACCGATGACAATAGGTAATTTTCTTTCACCATCAACTTCATTCAAAATTAAGGCATAAGCGCCATTTTGAGTTTGACTGTATGAAATTCCTTTTATAGACAATTTTACTAGACTCATATATATTGGTAAAAAGGGCATATTAAATGCCTCATTTTAATACTTTTTTTGATTGGAAAATAAAGGTGCAATTTTAATCAAAAAATATGGAACAAAAAAGCTACCTAAAACAAAGATACGATTATCTTGTTTTTAGGCAGCTATATTTTTATAGAGAATTTTAAATTAAGAATGTTGTGCTTTAAAAGCTTTTAATTTCTCTGTTAATTTAGGAACGATTTCAAACGCATCTCCAACAATTCCGTAATCAGCCACTTTAAAGAAAGGCGCTTCAGGATCGCTATTGATAACCACTTTTACTTTTGATGAGTTGATACCTGCAATGTGCTGAATAGCTCCAGAAATTCCTACTGCAATATATAAGTTAGTTGCAACTGGTTTTCCTGTTTGTCCAACGTGTTCACTGTGAGGTCTCCATCCTAAATCAGAAACCGGTTTAGAACATGCAGTTGCAGCGCCCAAAACAGCAGCAAGATCTTCAATTAATCCCCAGTTTTCTGGACCTTTTAGTCCGCGTCCGCCAGAAACTACAACATCAGCATCAGCGATAGATACTTTTCCTGATACTTTTTCTACAGATTCTACTTTTACTCCAAAGTCATTATCTCCAATTGATGGATTGAAATCTTCTTCAGTTGCAGATCCTGCACTTTCGAAAATTCCGTAAGAGTTTTTAGCCAAACCAAGAACTTTTACATCTGTGTCGATTTCAGTAATGTTGAAAGCTTTGTTTGAGAAAGCATTTCTTTTTACTTGAAAAGGAGAAGTGCTTAATGGCAATCCAACAACGTTAGAAGCAAAGCCAGCATTTAATGCTACCGCAACTAATGATGAAAGATAAATACTGTCTGTTGTAGAAGAAAGTAAAACTACTTTTGTTCCTTCTTTTTCAGCAGCTTGTTTGATTACATCGGCGTAAGCCTTAGCTGTAAATCCTGCTAATTTATCGTTGTTTACTTTTAGAACTTTATCAACTCCGTATTTTGATAATTCGCTTACGTCGCTAGTATTTACTGTTAAAGCTGTAACAGTTGTTCCTAAAGATTCGGCTACTTTTTTTGCGTAAGAAGCTAATTCGAAAGCTACTTTTTTAAATTTTCCTTCTGCAGATTCTGCATATATTAATATTGACATGATTTTTTGTTTAGAGGTTATGAGTTTCAAGTTTCAGGTTTCAAGTTGATAAACTGAAAGCTGAAACCGAGACTGAAAACTGATTACTAGATTACCTTCGCTTCGTTGTGTAATAAATTAATTAACTCATCTAAGTTATCAGGAGAAATTAATTTTACAGCTGATTTTGGAGCTGGTTTTTCAAATTTTACCGCTTTTGTATTTATTGGAGCTTCAACAGGCTCAAGAATCGTAAGTGCTTTTGTTCTTGCTGTCATAATTCCTCTCATGTTCGGAATACGTAAATCTTTTTCTTCAACAAGACCTTTTTGACCACCAATAATTAAGGGTAAAGTTGTACTTACGGTTTCTTTTCCACCGTCAATTTCACGAACTGCTTTTACATTATTCCCGTCAACTGTTAAAGCGGTACAAGAGTTTAAAAAGTTAGAGCCTAAAATTCCTGCAATCATTCCAGGAACCATTCCTCCATTATAATCTAGAGATTCTTTTCCGGCAATTACTAAATCGTATCCGCCAGTTTTAATTACTTCAGCAAGTTGTTTTGCAACAAAAAAACCATCAGTTGGATTCGCATTAACACGAATTGCTTCGTTTGCACCAATTGCCAATGCTTTACGCAAAGTTGGTTCAGTATCTGGTCCTCCAACATTTACTACAGTTACAGTAGCGCCTTGTTGTTCTTGGAACCAAATAGCACGAGTTAAGCCAAACTCGTCATTAGGATTAATTACATATTGTACACCATTGGTATCGAATTCTGAGTCACCATTGGAGAAGTTAATTTTTGAAGTAGTATCAGGCACATGGCTGATGCAAACTAATATTTTCATAAGTATATATTTTGATATTTATAATATGCTTTGACAAATTTAGAAATTAAAATCGGAATAATATACTATGCATGCATAATATTTTTTAAAAACTATTACGTTTTCGAAGATTGTTTGATTTAGATCCTCTTTTGTTGTCATTCAAAAATAAAAAATCAATCATTTGCGCTGATTCTTAATGATTTTGCAATTTGATTGCGTTGAACAACTGTTAAATTTTCGACAGATTTATACTACTTTTCGAATTCTAACGTTTTTAGAAAACAATTTTGCTCAATTAGAATTAACAAATAGTGTTGCGTTTGTCTGAAAAATGCATTTAAGAACGAATTAGTTACAGTTATATCGATTTCGTAATAATCAGAATAAAAATTTAAAAAGTTAAAAGCGACATAGAGAGAGAACTTCATGTGATTTTAAATTCAATTTATGCTTTTAAGTTATTTAAAATATTTATTTTTGCTCTTCAGAAAATTCAACATACAATATAAATATGAGAACAATACAATTTAGAGAGGCCATTTGCGAAGCGATGAGCGAAGAAATGCGTCACGATGAATCCATATATTTAATGGGCGAAGAAGTTGCAGAATACAACGGAGCATACAAAGCTTCAAAAGGAATGCTTGCTGAGTTTGGAGAAAAAAGAGTAATCGATACTCCAATTGCTGAGCTTGGTTTTACAGGAATTGCAGTAGGTTCAGCAATGAACGGCTGTCGTCCTATTGTAGAGTACATGACTTTCAACTTCTGTTTAGTAGGTATTGATCAAATTATAAATAACGCTGCTAAAATGCGTCAAATGACAGGTGGGCAATTTAATGTGCCTATCGTTTTTCGCGGACCAACTGCTTCTGCAGGTCAATTAGGAGCGACTCACTCTCAAGCTTTAGAAAACTGGTTTGCTAACACTCCAGGTCTTAAAGTTGTTGTGCCTTCAACTCCATATGATGCAAAAGGGCTTTTGAAATCAGCTATTCGTGACAACGATCCAGTGATTTTCATGGAATCTGAGCAAATGTATGGTGATAAAGGAGAAGTGCCAGACGGAGAATACACAATTCCTTTAGGAGTTGCTGATGTTAAGCGTGAAGGAAAAGATGTTACAATTGTTTCTTTCGGAAAAATCATCAAAGAAGCTTTTATTGCTGCTGACGAATTAGCTAAAGAAGGAATTTCTTGCGAAATTATCGACTTAAGAACAGTACGTCCGATGGATAAAGATGCTATTCTTAAATCTGTTAAAAAAACAAACCGTTTAGTAATTTTAGAAGAAGCTTGGCCATTTGCGAGTATTTCATCTGAAATCACATATATCGTTCAAGAACAAGCTTTCGATTTTCTTGATGCGCCAATTCAACGTATTACAACTGCAGACACACCTGCGCCTTACTCTCCTGTTTTATTAAAAGATTGGTTGCCAAACGCAGCTGATGTAGTAAAAGCAGTAAAGAAAGTAATGTACAAATAGTAAAATAAACATACTTATAAAACTTCATCAGTCATATTAATTGATGAAGTTTTTTTTTGCCAGATGATAAAGAAGATAATTGTACTTAGCCTATTTTTTATATTCACTTTCGTGGGTATTGGAACTGCACAAACTAAAGTGAGTGGAATTGTTTTGGATAAATCAAATCAGCCAATTCCTTTTGCGAATATTGTTTTTAAAGGTTCTAATACCGGAATAGTTTCTAACGAAGACGGACGTTTTTATCTGGAATCACCTAATACTTATACAGCATTATTAGTAACTTCAGCAGGATTTTCAGATAAAGAAGTTCCTTTGGATAAAGCAGTCAATTACAATTTTAAGATTGTTTTGGGCGAAGCGGAAGCTTTGAATGAAGTTGTGATTTTTACCGGAAAAACTTCTAAAAAGAATAATCCAGCATTGGATATCTTGAGGAAAATTTGGGAAAGAAAACGTAAAAATGGCTTGTATCAATTTAATCAATATCAGATGCAGAAGTACGAAAAAGTCGAGTTTGACATGAACACGATTGACAGTGCTCTTATGAAAAATAAGCTCTTTAAAGGAATGGAGTTTGTATTTGATCATGTGGATACTTCTGATGTTACTGGAAAAACTTATCTGCCAATTTTCATCAATGAATCAGTATATGATGTTTATGGAGATAATAAATTAAAGAAAGTAAAAGAAAATCTTAACGGAAGCAAGACATCTGGATTTAACGGAAATCAGCAAATTTTGTCATTCGTAAAAGATCTTTATTCGGATTATAATATTTACGATAACCATCTTAAGTTTTTTGATAAAAGTTTTACAAGTCCGCTTTCAACAACAGGAATTGATGTTTATAATTATGTCTTAAAAGACAGTGCTTACATTGACAAAAAATGGTGTTTCAACATTGTTTTTTATCCGAGACGTAAAAACGAATTGACTTTTAAAGGAGATTTTTGGGTTAACGATACTACTTTTGCCATTAAGAAAATTAATATGGGCGTTACTAAAAGTGCCAATATTAACTGGGTAAAAGACATTTACATCGAGCAGGAATTTGAGGTAGAAAACGATTCTGTTTTTCTCTTGACTCGTGATTACATGATGTCTGATTTTGCTTTAAACAAAAAAGAAAAATCAAAAGGGGTTTATGGAAAACGAACGACATTATATCGAAATCATAAATTCAACATTCAAAAGCCTGAGAAATTTTATAAGGAAGAGGTCAATTTTATAGACAATGCTGTCTATGAACGGCCGGATGACTTTTGGGAAGAAAACCGCTTCGAGAAATTAAATAAAGACGAGCAGGGCATTTATAAAATGCTAGATACATTGCAAACAGTTAAGCGATTTAAACAATTGTACAGTCTTGTTTCTATTTTAGGAAGTGGTTATGTCGAATTTAAAAACTTCGATTATGGACCTATATTCTCAACTTTTGGATATAATGAAGTTGAAGGCTTGAGATTAAGAGTAGGAGGAAGAACTTATTTTGGACCAAATGATCCATGGCGATTACAGGCATACACGGCATACGGTTTTGACGATAATAAATTCAAATACGGAGTATCAGGAAAGTGGATGGTGGACAAGAAAAACCGAGTTATTATTTCTGGAGGTAATAGGCGTGATATCGAACAAATTGGTGCCAGCTTAACTACAACAAATGATATTTTAGGAAGAAGTTTTGCGTCGTCGGCTTTATTTACAACAGGAAGCAACGGAAAATTAACTAACATAAATTTGAGTAATGTTTCTGTTGAGATGGAGGTTAAAAAGAATTTCGTAGTTCAGGCCGGAGTTTCTTATCGAACATTAGAATCGGCTTCGAGTACTTTTAGTCTTGATTATTATACAACTTTGCCATCAGCTGCAAATCCTACGGGAGTTATTGAAAGCAAGGTAACGCAGTCAGAAGCAAATATTCAGTTTGAATATATGCCAAATCGCAAAACTATTGGCTTTGGAGTAGAACGTGACCTTGTTGACAGTCCGTTTAGTCATTTCTTTGTTAACTTTAGTTATGGCTTAAAAGGTGTTTTAAACAGTGATTTTGCTTATGAAAAAATACAGGTTTTTTACAAACAGCCCATTATTATTGGTCCTTTAGGAAGATCAAATATTATTTTGGAAACTGGTAAAACATTTGGAACAATTCCGTTAGGCTTAATGAGTGTAATTCCGGGTAACCAGACTTATTTTACAATTGAAAATACATTCAGTAATTTGAATTTTTATGAATTCATTACAGATCAATATACCACTTTGCAATGGAATCATGATTTCGGAGGAAGGTTATTCGCCCGAGTGCCATTTATGAGAAAGTTAAACTGGAGAGAATTTGTTGGTATAAAAGCAGTTCATGGAACTATTTCACAGGCAAACAGAGCTATAAATGCTTCAGATCAACCGTATAATGCGCCTGAAAATGTGTATTGGGAATACAATGCTGGAATTGGAAATATCTTCAAGGTTTTCAGAATTGATTTCTCTTGGAGAGGAAGTTACCTAAATACTCCAGATGCTAATAAATTTGCAGTAAAAGGTTCTTTCGGATTCTATTTTTAAGTTATATATAAGGTTCAGAGGTTCAAAGTTACAAAGTCGCAAAGGTTTAAAATCTTTGCGACTTTTTTATGCGTACTATTTCACAAAGATTTAAGCAGATAAGAGCTGATTTTTAATTTCTGTTAAATTAAAAATCTATTTAAATCTGCAAATCTGCGTAAAAAACTTTATGCCTGCGAAATTCTTTTTTCTTTAATTTTGAATAGACTTAAATCAAAGCCATGCAGGAAGCCATCGATTTTCTAATCAATAAGAATCCAATATTTCGTGAAATAATCGAAAAATATGGATTGCCAACCATTCCAAAACGACCACAAGGTTTTGAAACTTTAGTATTGCTGATACTCGAACAGCAAGTTTCTATAGATTCGGCGAAAGCCACATTCTTAAAAATAAAATCCTATACAACTTGTCATCCTGAAACAATGTCGATTTTATCAGATGAAGAATTTCGTGCTTTAGGTGTTAGTCGGCAAAAAACAAAATACATCAAGATTCTTGCAGAAGCTATTTTGAATAAAGAAATTGATATTGAAAGTTTAGCAACAAAATCTGCAAAGCAAGTTCGCGAAGAATTAATTAAATTAAAGGGTATAGGAAACTGGACAATTGATATTTACTTAATGTTTTGTCTTCAAGAGCCAGATTTAATTCCGCTTGGTGATATTGCAGTCATAAATACAATCAAAGAATTACTTGATATTCATGACAAGCAGGAAATGGAGATTCATGCAGAACAATGGAGTCCGTACCGATCTTATGCCACATATTTGCTCTGGTATTATTACCTAAACAAGCGAAATCGGAAGATTGCATATTAACTCACTGTTTATTAAAAGGAAAGTATAGAAATTAATGTAAAAAGTACATATATTTAATGTCGTTTTTTATTGTAAAAAAGGATTCTTTAGTTACTTTTGCAATCGAAATTATAGAAATAATAAAAAACGAAAATGACCGCAGACAAACTAACGACTTTCGATGTTTTAATCGAAATACCAAGAGGAAGCAGAAATAAATATGAGTACGATTTTGAAATCAAAAGAATGCGTTTCGACAGAATGTTATTCTCTTCAATGATGTACCCAGCTGATTACGGATTTATTCCAGAAACTTTAGCTCTTGACGGTGACCCTCTTGATGTATTGGTTTTAATTAATGAACCAACTTTTCCTGGATGTGTTATTGAGGTAAAGCCAATTGGGGTTTTCCATATGGCAGATGATAAAGGACCAGACGAAAAAATCATTTGTGTACCAGTTTCAGATCCAATTTGGAATTCATTAAATGACCTTTCAGATATCAATGCACACTTATTGAAAGAAATCGAGCATTTCTTCCAAGTTTACAAAGATCTTGAAAACAAAAAAGTAGATGTTGAGGGTTGGGGAGACGTAAAAGAAGCTTTCGCAATTATTGCAGAGTGCACTAAGCGTTTTAATGATATTGAAAACAAACCAGAAGGATTATTTAGTATTAAATAATTTTTCCATTCATATTTTATAAAAAAAGCAATATTCCGTTAGGAGTATTGCTTTTTTGTTTAAATTCGTTTAGTTAGTTTATTGACTATTAACCAAAACCATTAAAATATTATGAATGCATTTATGATTTACTTGCCAATTATTATGGCAATTATAGGATTACTTTTCATGGGAATAAAAAGGACTTGGGTTTTAAAACAAGATGCTGGCGATGGCAAAATGAAGGAAATCTCAGACCACATTTATGAAGGCGCACTAGCCTTTTTAAAAGCCGAATATAAATTATTGACAATCTTTGTTATTATCGCAAGTATTGCCTTAGCAGGAATTACATTTATTCCGGGTGTTAAAACGCATTTATTAATAGTTGTTGCATTCATTTTTGGAGCATTATTCTCGGCTTATGCTGGTAATATTGGGATGAAAATAGCAACCAAAACTAATGTGAGAACTACTCAGGCAGCACGAACAAGCTTGCCACAAGCACTAAAAGTTTCTTTTGGCGGCGGAACCGTAATGGGTTTAGGCGTAGCGGGTTTAGCTGTATTAGGTTTAACTGGTTTCTTTATAATCTTCTTTAATATTTTGTCTGGTGGTGTTTGGAAAGATACCGAAACCATGACAGTTGTTTTAGAAACATTAGCAGGTTTTTCGCTAGGAGCAGAATCTATTGCTTTGTTTGCTAGAGTTGGTGGTGGAATTTATACAAAAGCAGCCGATGTTGGTGCCGATTTAGTAGGTAAAGTTGAAGCGGGAATTCCAGAAGATGATCCGCGCAATCCTGCAACAATTGCAGATAATGTGGGAGATAATGTGGGAGACGTTGCAGGAATGGGAGCCGATTTATTTGGTTCGTATGTAGCAACCGTTTTGGCTGCAATGGTTTTAGGAAATTACGTTATTAAAGATATGGGCGGTAATATTCAGGATGCTTTTGGAGGTATTGGTCCAATTTTGCTTCCTATGGCAATTGCCGGTTTCGGAATTATATTCTCTATTATCGGAACATTATTAGTAAAAATTTCTGATGATAATGCTAAAGAGGCACAAGTACAGAAAGCATTGAATATAGGAAACTGGGTTTCGATTGCTTTAACTGCAATTGCTTGTTTCTTTTTAGTGCAGCATATGTTGCCGGAAACGATGCAGATGAGCTTTTTTGGTGAAGGTTCTAAGGATATTTCATCAATGCGAGTTTTCTATGCTACTTTAGTCGGACTAGTAGTTGGTGGCGCTATTTCATCGGTTACGGAATATTATACAGGATTGGGAACAAAACCAGTTATGGCAATTGTTCAAAAATCATCAACTGGAGCAGGAACTAACGTTATTGCAGGTTTGGCGACTGGAATGATTTCTACTTTTCCAACTGTCTTATTGTTCGCAGGCGCAATCTGGATTTCGTATGCTTTAGCTGGTTTTTATGGAGTTGCACTAGCAGCTTCTGCAATGATGGCCACTACCGCAATGCAGTTAGCTATTGATGCTTTCGGACCAATTTCAGATAATGCCGGAGGAATTGCAGAAATGAGCGAATTGCCAAAAGAGGTTCGTACAAGAACGGATATTTTAGATTCAGTAGGGAATACAACTGCAGCTACAGGAAAAGGTTTTGCAATTGCATCTGCAGCCTTAACTTCATTAGCACTATTTGCAGCTTACGTAACTTTTACAGGAATTGACGGAATTAATATTTTTAAAGCTCCAGTTTTAGCCATGCTATTTGTAGGCGGAATGATTCCGGTAGTTTTCTCAGCTTTAGCGATGAATTCTGTTGGAAAAGCGGCTATGGATATGGTTTATGAAGTGCGCCGTCAGTTTAAGGAAATTCCGGGTATTATGGAAGGAACCGGAAAACCGGAGTATGGAAAATGTGTTGAAATTTCAACTAAAGCTGCTTTACGCGAAATGATGCTTCCAGGAATTTTAACTATTGGTTTTCCAATTGCAATTGTATTATTAGGAAAATTGGTTTATTCAGACAACAATCAGTTAATTGCTGAAATGTTGGGAGGATATATGGCTGGCGTTACTGTTTCCGGGGTGCTTTGGGCAGTTTTTCAAAACAATGCCGGAGGAGCTTGGGATAATGCTAAAAAGTCATTTGAAGCTGGAGTTCTTATTAACGGTGAAATGACGTATAAAGGCTCTGATGCTCATAAAGCAGCCGTAACTGGAGATACAGTTGGAGATCCGTTTAAAGATACGTCTGGACCATCTATGAACATTTTAATTAAATTAACTTGTTTGATTGGTTTAGTCATTGCGCCTATTTTAGGCGAAGGGCATTCTGCTTCAACGATGGCAGAAAAAGGTTCATGTTGTACTAAAACAGAAATGCATGCAGGTGTTATGTCTAAATGCGGTGATTTATCAACAATGACTAAAGAAGAATGCATTGCAAAATGCAAGGAAAAAGGCTGTACTGCCGAAGAAACTGCAAAATGTTTAGCACATTATGATGCAAACGGCAAATATATTTACCAAAAAACAGATTGTTTTGATACAACTAAATACGACAAAAAGCGTGTTGAGGTTAATTTGACTACCACAAATGGAGTTACGGTTGGAACTGTAACAAAAACGGAAAATGGAAAAACAACAACAGAAGTTTTTGAAGGAACTGAAGAAGAAGTGAAAGCAAAAATTGAAGCTGCGAAATAAAATGATTATATAAAAATAAAAAATGCCTCTAAAATTTTAGAGGCATTTTTTTTATGGGTGTAAGACATATTCTTTTATCAAAGTTGAAGCTGGGATATGTAGCGCTTCTGTTAAAATTCTTATTTGTTTTATTGTTAAGGCTCTTTTACGTTTAAAAATTTCTGAAACCCTTGAACGGCTATTTAATAGAACTCCCAAATCTGCATCTGTAAGACCATTTTGTTCCATCATAAATTTTATGGCTTCTATTGGATCAGGTTCTGGAATAGAATAATGTATTTGTTCATATTTTTCTATAAGTGTAACAAGAATATCTAATTCATCTCCTTCATCAGTATCTGGTCTAGCATTAAAAAGATTATTTACTCTTTCTAGCGCTAAATCATAATCTCTTTCAGTTTTTATTGGCCTTATATTCATCTTATAAGTTTTTAATGTCTTTTAAATTATCGTATTCGCCATGAGTTCCAATAAATAAAATATAGATAATTTGTGTGTCATAATTAATTTTGACAATCAAACGATAATGATTTCCACAAATATTAAAGATCACTTTGTTATTTCCTATAAAATCTGCTGAGCCAAAAATGGATTTCACAGCATTTGAATTTTCGAAATCATTTTTATCAAAAATTTGATACCAAGATAACAATTGTTGTTTAGCATTTGGAAAACGTTCCCAGAAATTTTGCAAAGTCCTTTTAGCTATTATTCTCATTTTGATTGGGCAAATGTAATTATTTTTTCCCAAAACGGGAAATTTATTTAAACATTGCAAAAGTAAGAAAATATTTAGATAAAAAAATACCTCTAAATTTTAGAGGCATTTTTTTATGGGTGTAAATCTGTGAAATTAGTGTTCTAAAACAATCCGTTCAATTCAGCATCAATTCTATTAATGATGTTTCCTAAATCTTCAGGATTATCAACAAAATTAATATTGTCAACATCAATAATTAATAATTTTCCTTTAGTATAAGTCTGAACCCATGCTTCGTATCTTTCGTTCAAACGGCTTAAATAATCGATAGAAATGGAGTTTTCATATTCGCGTCCGCGTTTGTGAATCTGCCCGACTAAATTTGGAATAGAACTTCTTAAATAAATCAATAAATCAGGTGCTTTTACCAAAGATTCCATCAATTCAAAAAGAGAAGTGTAATTTTCGAAATCACGGCTCGTCATCAATCCCATCGAATATAAATTGGGAGCAAAAATATACGCATCTTCATAAATCGTTCTGTCCTGAATGATTTTTTTGCCACTTTCGCGAATTTGCAATACTTGACGGAAACGGCTGTTCAAGAAATAAATCTGTAAGTTAAATGACCAGCGTTCCATTTGATGGTAAAAGTCATCTAAGTACGGATTGTCAACAACATCTTCATAATGGGGTTCCCATTTAAAGTGTTTGGCCAATAATTTAGTTAAAGTTGTTTTCCCTGCGCCTATATTTCCTGCTATTGCTATGTGCATTACGGTGTTACGATTTTATAATTGGTGATTTCTTTAGCTGTAAAAATAGATAAAATTTGGTCTTTGTAGCAGAAATTATCAAACGATTTTTCTAAAATTTCAATTTCAGAAATTGTGTTTGAATTTGTGTCAGTAATGTCTTTAAAATATAATAAATTACCTTTTCTAAAAATGTATTGATGCGGATTAATAATTTCGATTTTGTCAAAATCAGCTGCTTTTCCCAAAGCTGTGATCTTTCCGAAAATATCACACGAAAACCAGTTGTTTTTTTTATCTATCCAATAAAAGGTATTAAAGTCGGTCTGATAATATTTTATAGCTTCTGTCAACGGATTAGAAATTGTTTTGTATTCGTTTTTTAAATAATCAAAAAGCCCTATTTGCTGGTTCAAAGTATTATAAATCCATAATTGATTTTGAGTCGACATTCCGATCGCGCTAACAACAATTGGAGTTGTATTTTGAGAGAAATTAATCTCTGTAATTTTATTTAACTGATTATCGAGTAACAAAACGGTATTAAAGGCGTCATAGTATAATACGATTTTAAGCGGATTTTGAAGATCAACTTTTGTAATATTTCCTAAAGAGACATTTTTGTATTCAAAAACTTCTTTTTCCTTAATTTTACTAAAGACATTGTTTTTTATCTGATAAGAATAACCAAATGAATCATAGCCTAAAAATGTATCGGCATTGATCTCAAAATGAGAAATTGGCTTTGGATTTATTTTTAAATTCTGAGCAAAAGCTCCAGAGAAAGATCCGGCAATGAAAAAGAAAAGTAAAAGTTTAAGTGCCGTTTTGGTCATAAGATCTTGGTTTCAAGAGAGCCAAATTACAAAAAACAACAGTACAAATTGTGTAAAAAAGAGAGATTTAACCGGCACAGCGATTTAAACCTTTCGAAAACGTAATAGTCTAAATAATATCCAGTTTTGTCTATATGTTGACGAGACTCATATATTTAATTTTTAGTATTTTAAAATTAATAATACATTTGAGTGTAAATTTTATTGGATTTACTCAATTCTAAAGAAAACAAAATGAAAAAAGTAATTTTTTACATGTCTTTAATGCTCGTATTTACTCAAGTGCAGGCACAGAAAGATTTTCAGGGAATGGCTGTTTATGAGTCAAAAACACAAGCGCCTAAATTTGAGGGAATGCGTGCCAATAGAGATATTACGCCTGAAATGCAGAAAAGCATGGAAGAGCGTATGAAAAAAATGCTGGAGAAAACGTTTGTTTTAAATTTTGACAAATCAGCATCTATTTATAAAGAAGAAGAAAAGTTAGATGCTCCAGGACAGCAAGGCGGAGGAATGCGAATTATGATGAACTCTTTTATGGGAGGTGGAGGCACTTTTTATAAAGATGTAAAAAGCAAATCGTATACTGTTGACAAAGAATTTATGGGCAAAGAGTTTTTAGTTATAGATTCTCTTCCAAAACTAAATTGGAAATTAGAATCTGAAACCAAGCAAATTGGCGGTTATACTTGCTACAAAGCAACGGCAGTAAAAGAAGCCAGCAAAACCGACTTTAGAAATCTCAGACCTAAAAATGATGACGATAAAAAGTCTGAAGATAAAAAAGACGATGCCAAAAAAACTTCAGGAGATACTAAAACGAACTTTCAGGATAATTTTGAAATGCCTAAAGAAATCGTCATAACGGCTTGGTATTCGCCAGAAATTCCAGTGAATCAAGGTCCAGAAAATTATTGGGGTTTGCCAGGTTTAATTTTAGAAGTTAACGATGGAAGAACCACTATCTTATGTTCGAAAATTGTTTTGAATGCTAAAGATAAAGTTGAAATAAAAGCACCAACAAAAGGAAAAGTAATTTCTCAGAAAGACTATGACGAAACGGTAATTAAAAAAATGGAAGAGTTTAGAGAGATGAACCGCGGTCGTGAAGGCGCTCCTGGCGGTGGTCCGGTAATGATCAGACGCTAATTTAATTCACCATCTTTAGATTTCTCCAATGAAAAATATACTTCTTTTTGTCATTTTATTAATGACCTCTATTTCCTTTGCCCAAAGTGTCCGTTTTGATGGTTTTATTCAGGACGAACAAAAAAATCCGTTAGAGATGGCCAATATTATGGCAGTCAACAACGGCACAAAAGCAATGGATTCGTATGGGATTACCAATGATAAAGGAAAATTTCAGCTTACTTTAAAACCCAATACTTCTTATACTGTTAAGGTGAGTTATCTTGGAATGAAATCGAAAGAAATTGCGATTTCTACAAAGACTGAAAACATGGTTCAAAACATTGTCATGGATGGTTCTGGAATCGAGCTTGAAGGGGTTGAAATTGTTCGCGAAATGCCAGTTTCTATAAAAGGCGATACCATTGTTTATAATGCGGATTCATTTAAATCTGGTACAGAAAAAAAACTGGAAGATGTACTGAAAAAATTGCCAGGAGTTGAAGTAAATGCTGATGGAGAAATAGAAGTTGAAGGTAAAAAAGTCAGTAAATTAATGGTCGAAGGAAAAGATTTTTTTGACGGAGACACTAAATTAGGCGTAAAAAATATTCCCGCAGATGCTATTGATAAAATTCAGGTTTTAAGAAACTACAACGAAGTTGGCGCACTAAAAGGTTTAGAAAACGATCAAGATAATGTTGCTATGAACATCAAGCTGAAAGAGGGTAAAAAGAACTTTTGGTTTGGAGATATGACAGCCGGAATTGGAGTTGCAGAGCTGGACAGCCGTTATATAATCAATCCAAAATTATTTTATTACAGTCCAAAATACAGTATTAATTTAATTACGAATTTTAATAATATTGGAGAATTGCCTCTAACCGCGCAAGATTATTTTAAGTTTACAGGCGGTTTTAAAAATATGATGAAAAAAGGCGGAAGCAATTTTAATGTTTCATCTAATGATTTGGGAATTTCAATTTTAAGAAACAATCGCGCTAAAGAAATCGAAACTAAATTTGGCGCAACTAATTTTGCTTATTCGGTTAACAAAGCTTGGAATATTAGTGGTTTCGGAATTCTTTCAACTTCAAAAACAGATCTGGAAACTAAGTCTCAGACCACGATTTTAGATTCTGGAGATCAGCAAAAACGAGATGAATTAACACATCAGAAAAACAATTTAGGTCTTTTTAAATTGAGTTCGACGTATAAGCCAAATGATAAATTTCAGTTTGATTATGATATCTTAACCAAATTATCCAAACAAAATGAAGATACTGATTTACTTCGCGAATCTGTTGTAAATACTATTTCTGCTGTCGAAACCATTTTGACAAATAAAAAACAAGATCCAACTTCTGTTAATCAAAACCTTAGTCTGTATTATACACAAAGCGATAAAAATATTTTTGCTTTTGAAATGCAGCATTTATATCAAGATGAAAATCCGTTTTATAATGCCAATTTGAGATCACAGCCTTTTGATTTGTCGGGTTATATTTCAGGTCAAAACCGAAATGATTTAAATCAGGATCGATTCGTAAAAACCAATAAACTAGATGCAAAACTGGATTATTATTATATGGTAACACCAAAAAGCAATTTCAATATTACTTTAGGAAATACCTATTCGTATCAGGATTTTAATTCTCATATTTTCCAGATGTTGGATAACGGAGATAGAAATGATCTAAATTCAGCTGAAAATAATAATCGCGTAAATTATAATTTTAATGATGTTTTCTTAGGTTTTCATTATAAAATCTTGACGGGTAAATTTACTTTGACTCCGGGTGTAAGCCTGCATTCGTATGCCATGACAAATGCCCAATTAGGAACAGATTATTCGCAGAATTTTACAAAAGTGCTTCCTGATTTTTTTGCCTTGTATCAAATTAAAAAATCAGAAACCTTAACCTATAATTTTTCTTTGTCTAACGATTTTACAGATGTGAATCAATTAGCGGCAGGTTACGTTTTGTCTGATTACAGCAGTTTGTTTAGAGGAAACCGCTTTCTAGAAAATGCGACTTCGCAGGTGCATTCGCTGCGTTACTTTAAGTACAATATGTTCAATTTTGAAAACATTTTTGCCAACGCAACATATACTAAAAAAGTAGATGCCATTAAAACAAAGGCTGATTTTACAGGAATTAATCAATCATCAACTCCTTATAATTCAAATCTTGCAGATGAGACTTTTACCGGGATGGGAAGTTACGGACGTTCTTTTTTAAAGAATTATAAAGCTTCTGCAGTTGCAAGTTTCAATTGGTCGAAATTCAATAACATCCAGAACAATGTTTTGGCAACTACAGAAAGTTTTGTTCAGAGTTATACTGTGAGAGCCTCTACAAATTATAAAAACTTTCCAAATCTAGAAGTTGGTTACAATGCGTTAATCAATAAATACAGCGGTTCGACTTATTATACAGACAAACCTTTTGCGCGATTAGATTATTATTTCTGGAACAGCTTTTCGTTTGTTTCAGAATATGAATTTTACCATTATTATAATAGTAATAAAACGGTGGACAATGAATATGATTTTTTAAGTGCTAGTTTAATTTATCAAAAAAAGGACAGCAAATGGGAGTATAAAGTCTCGGCTACTAATCTTTTAAATACCACTTATTTAAACGATGACAGTTTCTCGCAGTTTTCTACACGAGTTTCACAATATACTGTACAGCCACGTTACATTATCTTTTCGATGAAATATAATTTATAGCATATATTAAGTATCTATTTTGGATTTTAAGGCAGCCGATTTCGGTAATAATCGAATATCTTTGCGTTTAATATTAACAAGCCAAAATTTACATTATGCGTAATTATATATGCAATTTCTTATTGTTTTTTTGTGTGACATTTATGTCATTTTCTCAAACAAAAGGCATTCAAAAAGGAACTTATCTATCGTCAAATAAAGGTCAGAAAATCAAATTAAATTTATTAGACAATAATAAATATGAACTCGTTTTTTATTCTGGCGATTATGAAATTAAAGGAGATTCGCTTTCATTTAGCCAAAAAGTAAAACCGGCAACTGCTTTTGATCTTGCTTTTAAAAAAGATAAAAAAGCACAAAAAATCAAAGTAAACTTTTTAGACCCTTCTTATTACTCGTTTTATATCGGAACTCAAAACGGTTCTGAGTCTGTTGAATATCAAAGAATTTCAGATATTAAAACGAAAGTAGATCCGGATTGGCTAAAAGCAGATCTAGAATTCGAAATTAATAAAGCAGACTTTTTATACTTGGTTTATGAAGATTATAACGGACAAAGCAAACTATCTAAATTTGCATTGCCAAAAGATGTATCAGAAATAACTATTAAATATGAACTTGATGCTTTAAGCGATTTAAATCTTTCAGGTTATTATGACAGGAAAACAAATGAGTTGAAAATTTCTGAGCAATCAGGAAAAAATCCGATTACTTTCTTAAATGAAAAAGATTCAAAACCTGATGAAAATCCAACGGTAACAGCACTTGAAAGTCAAACCATTTCAAACTGGACTTATCCAGGAAAAGAACCTTTAGTTACCGAAAATTTTGGAGCAGATGTTATTGTTGACACTACTGATACTTATGCAGTCGCTAAATTTGATTTTAAATTTAAAATCGAAAATAATTTAAAAAGTGCGTTAGCCGCAACTAAGAATGCTAAAACTAAGTTTTTGGTAATCTATACGGACAGTAAAAATCCTGCTGCAAAAACTGATTTTGATACCGTAGTAAAAGATCTTGAAACACAGGTTGGATATTATATGTATGATGCTTATAATCCTCAATATGATATTTTTAATTATTATTTGGCGACAGCCGATGATAAAAAATGGCTTAAAGCCAATAAAATATCAGATAATCCAAGTTTGATCATTCTGAACGCAAACGGAGATATTTTAGCGACTGCAAAATCGAATTTATTAGATAAAAAATCAGATTTCACTTATTATGATGAATTTTCAAAAAAGCTGCAAAGAGCAAATGCCTTTTCTGGTGTTGATAAAGTATTAAAAAACAAAAAAGCAACAGATAAAGATCTTATTTCAGCTTTTTACCAAGCTTCTGTACTCGACATACCATATGATTATGAAACAACAGATGCCGTTGCAGAAGAAGTAAATCCTGCAGATTTTAAGGTTGCAAAAGTTACCTTAGATAAAAAAGAAGTGGCTCAAATCTGGAAAAAATTAATTGAAACGCATCAGAAAGATACACAGCCTAATAGAGAATTAGTAGAAACAATTTTAAGAGAAATAAAAAACGTAGGTTTTTCTAAACAGTTTTTTAATGAAGAGCGTATTTTTAATGATACTGATTTCTTGGCGATTGACTATCTTTTAAAGCATTACGATGCTATCGAAAAAATGAACATAGAAGATGAAAACGGAAATGCATTAGTTTTATTAAAAGGAAGTTTGAGCAGCGAAATTGCAGCTGCTTTACAGCAAAATGGTTATTTGTCAAAAGATGGCGTAACAGGAAAAGCAAATCAGAATAAAATAATTTCGATTTACAAAAAATTAATTGCGACAGGAAAGGGAAGTTTTGATTGCTATAAAAATTATTTTGAATACCTGAGTGCAGAAAGCGAAAACTCTATCGACGATATAGCTTATTTAAAAGAGTTTAAATCGTATTTTGATACCTATTTATCAACTGAAAAAGGAAATGCAATTGAAAGACTAGATGAGATGTTTGCGACTTTAGATACGGATTCTGATTATTCTTATAACGGATGGAATTCATTTAAAGACTACCACTCAAATTTAGCAAACTCAACAGCGTGGTTGACAGTTTTGAAACCTGCTAATTCAAGTTTTATAAAAGATGCCATTACTTGGTCTGAATACAGTTTGGTTGTAACTAAAAATAATCCTTATTATTTAGACACTTTAGGTCAATTATATTATAAAGACGGGCAAAAAGAAAAAGCAATTCAAGCACAAACATTAGCTGTTAAATATTTAAGTGCTGATGTTGAAGAAGAAACTGCAAATGAAATAAGAGAAACTTTAAGCAAAATGCAAAACGGAACTTATTAAAAGATTTTTAAAATTATAGAAAATGACTGTCGGTTCCGGCAGTCATTTTTGTTTTTAGTCAAGTAGGTTTATAGATTTTATCAATTTAAGCGAAATGAAGACTAGATTTTCTTGATAAATTAGTAAGTTTGAAAGACTAAATTAAAACGTATGAAAAATAAATTAATCCTCATTTTGATTGCTTACAGCGGAGTAGTTTTTTCGCAGGCAATTAAGAAACCATTAGTTTCAGCTATTACTGATAAAGATCTTAGAACAGATATGTACCAAATGGCGGGTGACCATTTTAACGGTCGTGAGGCAGGAACTTTAGATGAATTAAAAGTATCGATGTGGCTGGCAAATAAAGCAAAAGAAGCCGGAATGACTCCAGCAGGTGATGACGGAACATATTTTCAATTTTTTGATATGTACAGGCATCAAGTTACAGCCAATACAACTTTTAAAATCGGACAAAAAGAATATAAGCTATGGAAGGAAGTTTTGGTTGCAGAAACTACTAATATAAAAGTTGAAGGTTCTCTAGTATATTTAGGTGCAGCTACAAAAGAGCAGATTGAAAAATCAGATGTTAAAGGAAAAGTAGTTGTCTTGCTGGCTTCTAAAGAAGGAATAGCTGATGATATTTCGCTTTTTGATAGAAGATATCCAGGTTTGGTTCGAAATAAATACTACGACCTTGTAGTAAAAAAAGGAGCTGTAGCACTTATTATGGTTGCTGATGAATTGGCAGAACAAAGCTGGTCTCAAGTCGAACCGCAAATGACTAGAGGTATTTACGGAATCGAAGGTTTCCGCGATAAAATTGGGTCTACGATGCCTGTTTTTTGGGTTCACGGAGATCAACTAGAGTATTTAAAAAACACTAAAGATGTTTTGTCTGCAGAAGTAGTTTCAGAATCGTATAAATATCCATCAGTAAATATAGTAGGGACAATAGCAGGAACTGATCCGAAATTGAAAAACGAATACGTACTTTTCAGCGGTCACCAAGATCATGATGGCGTAAGACAAAAATATGGCAAAGATTCTATTTATAATGGAGCAGATGACAACGCAAGTACTTGTGTGGCGATGTTAGCAATTGCAAGAGCATATAAAAAACAACCTGGAAAAAGAACAGCTTTGTTTGTATTTCATGGTTCTGAAGAAAGAGGATTGTTAGGTTCAAGATGGTATGCAGCGCATTCTACTGTTCCAGAAAAGGATATTGTTGCTGTTTTAAACGGAGACATGATTGGAAGAAACAATGTAAATCAGGCGGCTTTATTGGGTTCTAGTTCGCCTCATGAAAATTCTTCAGACCTAGTTGCTATTGCCAAAAAAGCAAATGACGAAGGTCCTAAATTTGATTTAGATAAACTTTGGGACAGACCAGAACATCCGGAGTATTTTTACTTCCGTTCAGATCACCTGCCATATGCGCGAAGAGGAATTCCTTCTGTGTTTTTTACTAGTGTTTTGCACAGTCAATATCATACTCCAATGGATGAAGCAGAAAATATCGATTACGTAAAACTGCACAAAATGACAGAATGGATGTATCGCACCGGATGGATTTTATCAAATGATGCAAGTCGTCCTAAAACATTGCCAAATGTACAATTGGAAAGATAAAAAGTTGTCTTTATTAAATAAAAAAACCGATTTCTAATTTCAGAAATCGGTTTTTTTTTATGTTTAATTGTATTGTAAGTAATTGTCAAAAAAATCTAACAATCTAAAAGTTAGTCTAATAGTCTAACAATCTAAATTTACAATCCAAATTCAGCTTTTACTTTGTCAACAAAATCAAGTTTTTCCCAAGTAAACAATTCAACAGTTACTGTTTTTTCATGTCCGCCTGGAGCGAAGAAAGTTTTAGTAACAACTTCTGGTGTACGTCCCATGTGTCCGTAAGCAGCAGTTTCGCTGTAAATTGGGTTTCTTAATTTTAATCTTTGCTCAATAAAGTAAGGACGCATATCAAAAAGAGCTTCTACTTTTTTAGCGATTTCACCGTTTGTTAAGTTAACTTTAGAAGTTCCGTAAGTTTCAATGAAGATTCCCATTGGCTGAGCAACTCCAATTGCATAAGAAACTTGTACTAAGATTTCATCAGCAACACCTGCAGCAACTAAGTTTTTAGCGATATGACGTGTAGCATACGCAGCACTTCTATCTACTTTACTTGGATCTTTTCCTGAGAATGCACCACCACCGTGAGCACCTTTTCCACCGTAAGTATCAACAATAATTTTTCTTCCTGTTAAACCTGTATCTCCGTGAGGTCCTCCAATAACGAATTTTCCTGTTGGGTTAATGTGATAATTGATTTTATCATTGAATAAATGAGCGTGAGCTGGATTTTTAGCAATGATTCTTGGAATCAAGATTTCAACAATATCTTTTTTAATTTTAGCCAACATTGTAGCTTCTTCATCAAAATCATCATGTTGAGTAGAGATAACAATCGCATCGATACGAGTTGGCTTGTTATCGTCGCTGTATTCTAAAGTTACCTGAGACTTAGCATCTGGACGTAAATAAGTAATTTCCTTATTTTCGCGTCTTAAAATTGCTAATTCTTGTAATAATTTATGAGATAAATCAAGTGCTAGAGGCATGTAGTTTTCAGTTTCGTTAGTTGCGTAACCAAACATCATTCCTTGATCTCCTGCACCTTGCTCTTCTGGCTTAGCTCTGTCAACACCTTGGTTAATATCAGCTGATTGTTCGTGAATTGCTGATAAAATTCCACAAGAATTTGCCTCAAACATATACTCGCTTTTTGTATATCCGATTTTACGGATTACTTCGCGCGCAATTTGCTGCACATCTAGATAAGTATTCGATTTTACTTCACCTGCTAAAATTACCTGACCAGTTGTAACTAGAGTTTCACAAGCTACTTTTGAATCAGCGTCAAATGCCAAAAAGTTATCAATTAATGCATCCGAAATTTGATCTGCAACTTTGTCTGGATGCCCTTCACTAACAGATTCTGACGTAAATAAATAAGCCATAATAATTTATTAAATTAAAATTAAGCGAGGAGAAATAATTGCTAAAAAGGGCTAAAGGAGAGTTTCTGCTTTAGCATTTTTTACTGCTGAAAGTAAATCTTCAGCATTCATAACGAACCGTTTCATTATGAAGAGGTTGCAATCAGTTCAAATTTTTCCTCTGTATTCGCGTGCAAAGGTATAAAACCATTTTGATTTCCAAATTAAAGTTCTGCTTTTTTTAATTTTATAAGCATAAATTTAACAAAACATACTAAATTGATAGGGTAATAGAAATTATTTTCGATTTTCTTTGGTCAATTAAAAAATAGTTTGCAAATTTGCCTCATCTAATAAAAAGAAACAATGAAATTAACAATTTGCAATATGTCTTGTATGATGCCGGAATCTTCCGCAGAGACACTATTGTAGTTTGTTTTCAAAACATATTTATATAGAACCTCTGCATTTTGCAGAGGTTTTTTTTTATTCAAAAATGAAATAAAACTGAATTATTAAGCCTACTATTTTTTTTGAATGAATAAAAAGCCTTTAAATGTTAAATTATAATTTTTGATTTGGTAGTTCAATAAATATTATTACATTTATCCTATCAAATTAGTCGAGTTTAAAAAAGAATTAAAATAATAAAATGAAAACAATAGCTAAAAAAAAAATGATGTGTTGTGAGATGATGCAAATGTGCATCCCAATTAGCTGTTGCCAAAAGTGAAAGATAGAATCTTTGTTATAGTTAGAACTATAAGCCCTTTTGGTAGCCATCCGAAAGGGCTTTTTTTATTTCAACATTTTAAATTTTAAAACATGAATACATTAGATATAAATACAATCGCATTTCAGTACTTATTGAGAACAGATTCTCAAAAAAACCAAGATAAAATGGAAGAACCAACAAGTGAAGTTGGAAATTATGATCCTGAGAAAAATATAAAAGGTCAAAAATCTTTATTGTTTCATATGTATAATCTCGAAGAAGAAGATCTATATGTTAGATAATCTCAAATTTCAATTCAAAAATCATTTCAATAACAATATATAATAGTATTAACAGTATCTAAAACTAAGAAATCATGAGCACACAAAAATTCGCAACAAATGCACTACACGCAGGACACGACGTTACTAAAAATTCAGGAACTAGAGCAGTGCCAATTTACCAGACATCATCATACGTTTTTAATAATTCAGATCATGCCGCCAATTTATTTGGTCTTGCAGAAGCTGGATTTATTTATACGAGATTAAATAATCCAACAAACGATGTTTTAGAACAACGGCTTGCAGCGCTTGAAGGCGGTATTGGAGCGGTAGTTACGGCTTCTGGAGCTTCGGCAATTTCGACTACTTTTTTGACTTTGCTAAAGGCGGGTGATCATATTGTGGCTTCAAATAGTTTATATGGAGGAACTTATAATCTTTTAAAAGTAACTTTGCCTCGTTTAGGAATTACAACCACTTTTGTAGATCCTTCAAAACCAGAAAATTTTACAAAAGCAGCTAAAGAAAATACAAGAGCTTTCTTTGTTGAATCTTTAGGAAATCCAAAATTAGATGTTTTAGACTTGAAAGGAATTTCGGCGGAAGCCAAAAACTTTAAAGTACCGTTTATTGTAGACAATACGGTTGCTACTCCTTATTTATTGAATCCGATTGAGCACGGAGCCAATATTGTAATTCATTCCTTAACTAAATATATTTCCGGAAACGGAACTTCATTAGGTGGTGTTATTATTGATGCCGGAACTTTTGACTGGTCGAACGGAAAATTTCCTGAATTTACAGAACCTTCAGCAGGTTATCACGGATTAGTTTATCACGAAGCCTTAGGAAATGCTGCTTTTATTGCGAAAGCAAGAATCGAAGGTTTGCGTGATTTTGGTGCGGCTTTGAGTCCGTTTAATGCTTTTCAAATCATTCAGGGATTAGAAACTTTGCCAATCAGAATTAAGAAACACAGCGAAAATGCTTTGGCTTTAGCCGAATGGTTAGAGAAACAAGAAGAAGTAGTCTGGGTAAATTATCCGGGTTTAAAATCAAGTAAATATTACGATTTAGCACAGCAATATCTGCCAGAAGGTAAAAGCGGCATTATCACTTTTGGATTAAAAGGCGGTTTTGAAGCGGCTAAAAAAGTAGTAGATGAAACGAAATTATTTTCACTGTTGGCCAATATTGGCGATACAAAATCGCTAATTATTCATCCCGCAAGCACAACACACCAGCAATTGTCTGATGATGAACAATTAGAAACTGGAGTTTCAAAAGATTTGGTCCGACTTTCTGTAGGTATCGAAGATATTGAAGATTTAATTGCTGACCTGCAAACTGTTTTTGCAAGCGTTACACAATCGCAATACAGTATAAAAAATTAGGTTTTTTTGTTTTTTGTTTGAAAAATTGCCTTTAGCAATGTGGTGTTGCTAGGGGTGATTTTTTATGAAAAAACGTTTAGCATAAATATTTCACCATAAGTAATGTAAGTTCATTTTAGTAAAGCGCATTGTATTACAGACACATTGAAATCCGCCTAAGTGTCAAATATTATAGATGAGATTATTAAATGAACTTATAGTACTTATATGGTGGAAAAAATTAAAAATTAAAATTATGTCAAAGCTTAAAATAAATATCATCCTTTTCGGAATTGGAAATATCGGAAGCACTTTAATCAATCAGATTATCGAAAGTCAGGAATTTTTTCTTCAAAGTAAAAATATCGATTTTCATTTTCCGATAATTACTAATTCTACGGTCGCTTTTTTCGAGAAAGAAGGCGTTGGATATGCTTGGGAAACCAATTTTAGAGAATTAGCTGTTCCTTTTAAAGTAGAAGATATTGTTGAATTTGCAAAGGAAAACGAATTCGAAAATTTAATTGCAGTCGATGCTACCGCAAGCGACGAACTGATTGGGCATTACAACACATTGATTCAAAACGGCTTTAATATTGTAGCGGTAAACAAAAAAGCCAATACATTGCCACTTAGTCTTTATAAAGAAATAAGAGAGAATCTAAAAAAATACGACAAAGAGTTTTTGTATGAAACCTCGGTAGATACAGGTTTTCCCGTTTTGCAAACGATAAGAGATTTGTATTATTCGGGCGAAAAGATTACAAAAATCAGAGGTGTTTTTTCAGATAATCTGAGTTATGTTTTTAACCGATTTTCTTCTGAAGAAACTTCTTTTTCTTCTGTTTTAAAAGATGCTAGTCTGCTTGGTTTAATGCGTGCTACTTTCAAAGAAGATTTATCCGGAAACGATACGGCGAAAAAACTGCTTATTTTAACGAGGGAAATTGGGAGGGATTTTGAACTTTCAGATATAAAAATCAATTCTATTATAAATCAGGAGCATTTAGAGAAAAACGGAATACTTAATAAAGAAGCAATAGACCGGTATTTTAAAATCGCAAAAATCACTCAAGCCGACAATCATGTTTTGAGATATGTAGGAGAATTTGATATTGAGCGAAATTTATTAGAAGTCAAATTAGTTTCAGAACCTATTACATCTGCAATCGGACAATTGAAAGGTTCAGATTCTATTTTTGAGATTTATACACAATCGTATGCGGCGGTTCCAATTGTAATTCAGAGCGCATCACCATGCAAGCAGGCTATTTCGAGAGGAATTATAACAGACATTTTAAAAGTAGCTGAAAAAATAAAAAATAAAGAAACGATTTGGCTGTAGTGGATTTATATTAGTTAGTTCTTTGATATTTTGAAACAGAAAAATTATGATTTTATTTGTAGGTTTAAGCCTATAAATAGTAAAAATGACTTTTTGTAAGATGTTTTTTAACGTTTAAATCATGTTTTTTAACGTTTTTTGTAATTAATTGCTTGATAGTCACTTGGATTATTGAAAAAATATTCGCACATTTGTAATACCTAAAAACTACCAAAAACAAATTTAGTTATCTAATAATAGTTATGCAGATCGAATAAACAGTTGACTATAATATTATTTCTTAGATTTTTTGAAAAGAATAAAAAGTAAGAATGTGTCAAGAGTTTCGAGAAGCTTATTAAAAATATAAAAATGCAAAATTTTTTAAAAATAGCAAGTAAATCACAGATGAATAAATCCCTACAGATGAACATGAACAAGATGTTTAATGTCGCACTTATTTGTGTACGCGTCTGTTGATACTAAAAGTATATGTAAGTTTTAAAAACTTAAACCCTTTTGGTATTAAAACCCAAAAGGGTTTTTTTATTTCATTAGGTTACCATAACAAAAAAACAAAGAAAAAATAAAGATTATAAAACGCTAACAAACTTAAACTTAAATATTATGAGCACATTAAACTACATAACCAAAACGTTTTCTACATTGAAAAACTTAAGAACGAAAAGAAACAATCCGCCACCGCCAACAAATGAATTGGTACATCCAAGATTTGGAATAACGGAAACGGATAAAAAAGAAATTAAAAAAGAACCAAATTCTTTATTGTTTTTGATGTATTCAAAAGAAAATGAAACACTTTTTATCTAACTCAAAAAGTATTATAAAATAAGGGTAAACCTGCTTAATTTTACTGAGCAAATTGTTCGGTAATTTTTTGCGTACATTAGTTTTGGTTTGAATTATGTTCAGCAAATTCCGGAATCAGTTTCGATAAAATTTGTTTGTTTAAGAAATTAGTAGTTAATTTGCACCTTTAAGTTCAAAAACGTATTGAAATGTTATAAAGAAAGGACGAGGGATTAGACCCGATGAATCCTTAGCAACCCTTCGCTAAAGCGAAGAAGGTGCTGCATTCTACCACGCCCAAACGTGGAAAGATAACAACAAGAATTTTTCTAGTTTCACTCTAGACTTTTCTTTCTAATATTTCCACATACAAATCAATTAATAAAAGATTTGAAATTGGAAAATATACCAAGTCCCATTATAATTCAAGATTTCATCACAGAAAGTGGTGCACTATATCCGTTAGTACCCTTAAGTTTTACACTTTCTGGTTTGCCGTTGCACAGTGCTCCAATCGTTTTGGTCAACCATGCCTTAACAGGAAACGCTCAGGTTACAGGCGAAAATGGGTGGTGGAACGACTTAATTGGCGACGGAAAAACAATTGATACAAGCAAGTACACCATTTTGGCATTTAATATTCCAGGAAACGGAAATGATTCATTTATAGTTGAAAATTACCAAGATTTTACAGCTAGAGATGTTGCGCGCATTTTCATAAAAGGAGTTAAAGCTTTAAATATTGAGCAGTTGTTTGCTATAATCGGCGGTTCTGTGGGTGGCGGTATCGCTTGGGAAATCTTGGCTTTGGAACCCAACATTGCCGAAAATTTAATTCCGATTGCAACCGACTGGAAATCGACCGACTGGATGATTGCAAATTGCTTTTTACAGGAACAAATCCTGAACAATTCCTCTAAACCAATAGAAGATGCAAGAATTCATGCAATGTTGTGTTACCGTTCTCCTGAATCATTCAAAGAAAAATTTAAACGAACCATTAACCAAGATCTTTTGATTTTTAATATCGAAAGCTGGCTGGCGCATCATGGTAAAAAATTACAAAAAAGATATCAATTGTCATCTTATAAATTGATGAATCAATTGCTAAAAACCATAGACATAACTCGAAATAGTGATGATTTCGAAACCTTATTGTCGAAAACAACTGCATCGATTCATATTATCGGAATCAATTCGGATTTGTTTTTTACACCAAAAGAAAACCTGGAAACTTTTCAGGAATTAAAGAAATTTAAAGAAAATGTTTTTTACAGCGAAATAGATTCGGTTCACGGACATGACGCTTTTTTAATCGAGTACAAACAATTAGATCATTTACTTGCCGATATTTTTAAGGCAGAAACAATAGCAAAATAAAATGAAAATATTAAAATTTGGAGGTAAATCGTTATCAAACGGAGAAGGACTAAACAAAGTCGTTTCAATCATTTCAGATAAAGTAAATCAAGGCGAGCAAATTGCCGTTGTCGTTTCGGCACGCGGTAATGCGACAGACGAATTAGAAGACATTTTAAGAATTGCAGCTAAAAATGGAAATTACAAACCTTTGTTGGAAAGCTTTAAAGCCTATCAAATTTCAGATTTCCCGCAAGTCGATTTATCAGAAGAGTTTACTATTTTAGACAAACTTTTTGAAGGTGTAAGCTTAATTGGAGATTACAGCAATAAAATTAAAGACCAGATTTTATCAAAAGGAGAATTGCTTTCGGCTAAATTACTGACTTCAATTTTAGTTGAAAAAGGAATTCCTGCGAATTTTGTTGATACAAGAGAATTGCTCAAAACCGATTCGAAATTTGGCGACGCACAGCCTTTAGAACAGCTTTCTAAGAAAAATGTTATCAATTATTTCAAATTGCATAATGGTTCAACAGTAAATATTGTAACAGGTTTTATTGGCTCAAACAACAACAATGATACAACGACTTTAGGAAGAAACGGAAGTAATTATACGGCATCTTTAATTGCTAATTATTTAGATGCCGAAGAACTTCAAAATTTTACTCACGTTGACGGAATCTACACAGCAAATCCTGATTTAGTTGCCGATGCTAAAAAAATCGAATATTTGTCGTTTAACGAAGCGAACGAATTAGCGAATTTTGGAGCAACAATTTTGCATGCTAAAACGATAATTCCTTTGTTGGAAAAAAATATTCCGCTTCGTATTTTAAATACATTCAATCACGAAAACCGCGGTACTTTAATCACTTCAGATTCTGCTAAAGAAGGAATTAAAACGCTTTCTGTTTTAGAAAACGTTTCGTTAGTAAATCTTGAAGGCCGAGGATTACTTGGAAAAGCTGGAGTCGATGCCAGAATTTTTAAAGTAATGGGCGATCATAATATCAGCGTAAGTATTATTTCGCAAGGTTCTTCAGAAAGAGGAATCGGACTTGTTGTTGCTACTGATAAGGCTACAACTGCAATGGTTGAATTGGAGAAAGAATTCGAAAACGACTTTTATTCTAAAGACGTAAATCAGATTACAGTAACCGATAATGTTTCGGTAATTTCGATTATTGGCCAGGATTTAAGTACTTTTCATAAACCATACACTGCTTTAATCAAAAATAAAATTGTTCCGATACTATTCAATAACACTGTAACGGGTAAAAACGTGAGTTTGGTTGTGAAGAAAGAAGAACTAAACAAAGCCTTAAACGTAATTCACGGAGAGATTTTTGGAGTGTCTAAAAAAATCAATATTGCCATTTTTGGTCACGGATTAGTGGGCGGAACGTTAATCAATCAAATTTTAGAATCGGCTTCAGCTATCGAAAAGCGTAAAGATGTTAAATTGAATGTTTTTGCAATTGCAAATTCTAAAAAACTGCTTTTAAACAAAAACGGTGTAACTTCAAGCTGGAAAAATGATATTGCAAGCAAAGGAGATGGTTATACTATTCAAGATATTATCGCTTATGCAAATGAATACCATTTAGAAAATTTAATTGCAATTGATAATACAGCAAGTGCAACTTTCGTTGAAAATTATATTCCGCTTATAGAAAGCAGTTTCGATTTGATTTCATCTAATAAAGTAGCGAATACTTTGAGTTATGGTTTTTATAAGGAAATAAGAAAATCTTTAGCAGAAAATCAAAAGAATTATTTGTACGAAACCAATGTTGGTGCAGGTTTGCCTTTAATTGATACTATTAAATTATTGCATCTTTCTGGTGAAAACATCACAAAAATTAAAGGCGTTTTCTCTGGAACATTGAGCTATTTATTCAATAATTTCTCTGCAAAAGATGTTCCGTTCAGCCAGATTTTGCAAGAAGCAATTGACAACGGATACACAGAACCAGACCCGCGTGAGGATTTATGCGGTAACGATGTGGGAAGAAAATTATTAATTCTTGCAAGAGAATTAGATTTGCAGAACGAGTTTGAAGAAATCTCAATTCAGAATCTTATTCCAGAACATTTACGTGATGGAAACGTTAGCGATTTCTTAGCCAAATTAAAAGAATTTGACCCAATTTACGATAAAATAAAAGCCGATCAAAAACCAAATCACGTATTAAGATACATTGGCGAATTGTCTGGAGATTTACAAAATGATAAAGGAAATCTGGAAGTAAAATTAGTTTCTGTTCCTTCAGATACTGCTCTTGGCGGCTTAAAAGGTTCAGATTCTTTCTTCGAAATTTATACAGAATCGTATGGAGATCGCCCGATTGTTATTCAGGGAGCTGGTGCAGGTTCTGCGGTAACAGCAAGAGGCGTTTTTGGAGATATTTTAAGATTGTCGGATAAAGGATAATACGATTTTAGATTGCAAATTTTAGACTTGAGATTTTAGATTTACAAGACTATAACAAAACAAAAAAATAACAACACAATGAAAGTAACTTTAAACAGAGTAAATGACGCATTTCATTTTAAAGTAAAAAATGAACGCGGACACGTAGTTGACGTTGACAGCAGAGCCGAATTCGGTGGAAGCGATTTAGGCGCCAGTCCGATGGAGCTTGTATTAATGGGCGTTGCAGGATGCAGTGCAATTGATATGATTTCGATTTTAAAAAAACAGCGTCAGGAAATTACTTCTTTTAATGCTGAGGTCGAAGGAACTCGCGTACAGGTTGACGAAGCAAAACCTTTTAAGGAAATCGATGTGATTTTCTATTTAGAAGGCGATATCATTCCTGAGAAAGCGCAGCGCGCCGCACAGCTTTCTTTCGAGAAATACTGCTCAGTTGCGAAAACTGTTGAACCAACAGCAACCATTAGCTACAAAGTTGTTTTAAACAACGAAATATTATAAGAATTAGAGAATTAGTCAATTAGATAATGCTATAATTGAATAAGTGATTAGACTCGTTTTGGTTTAGATTTTAAGTTTGGTTTGAACTTGAAACTTGAAACCTCAAACCTGAAACAAAAAAATAACAACACAATGAATAAAGAAGAATTGGGTTTTGAAACTCAAGCCATAAGAACACAATTAGAAAGAACTCAGTATTTAGAGCATTCGGTGCCATTATACTTATCGTCAAGCTTTGTATTTGAAGATGCCGAAGATATGAGAGCTTCTTTTACAGAAGAAAAAGAAAGAAACATTTACAGCCGTTTCAGCAATCCTAATACAACAGAGTTTGTTGATAAAATTTGTAAAATGGAAGGTGCAGAAGCTGGTTATGCTTTCGCAACGGGAATGGCAGCAGTATATTCAACATTTGCGGCTTTGTTAAATGCTGGAGATCACATTGTTTCTGCAAGCAGCGTTTTTGGTTCTACGCATGCATTATTCGTTACTTATTTTCCAAAATGGAATATCGAAACTTCTTATTTTGAGATTAATAAGCCTGAAACGATCGAAGCTTTAATCAAACCAAACACGAAAATATTATACGCAGAATCGCCTACAAATCCTGGTGTCGATGTAATTGATTTGCAATTGTTAGGAGATATAGCGAAAAAACACAATTTGATTTTAATTATCGACAACTGTTTTGCAACGCCTTATATTCAACAGCCAATTAAATTTGGAGCGCATTTAGTCGTACATTCTGCAACTAAATTGATTGACGGTCAAGGCCGAGTTTTAGGTGGTGTTACAGTAGGAAGTGAAGATTTAATCAGACAGATTTATTTATTCTCAAGAAATACAGGTCCGGCTTTATCTCCGTTTAATGCCTGGGTTTTATCAAAAAGTTTAGAGACTTTGGCCATTCGTGTAGAAAGACACTGCGAAAATGCATTGAAAGTGGCTGAATTTTTAGAATCACATCCAAATGTAAACAGTGTAAAATATCCGTTTTTGAAATCGCACCCACAATATGAAGTTGCGAAAAAGCAAATGAAATTGGGTGGCAATATTATCGCTTTTGAAATTAAAGGAGGGATTGAAGCAGGAAGGAAATTTTTAAATAAAATAGAGCTTTGTTCATTATCAGCAAATATTGGCGATACAAGATCAATTGTAACGCATCCGGCATCGACAACACACAGTAAATTATCTGAAGAAGATCAATTGGCTGTTGGGATCACGCAAGGTTTAGTTCGTGTTTCTGTTGGTTTAGAAACTGTAGAAGATGTTATTGCTGACTTAAGACAAGCGCTGTCTTAAAATATTTTAAGACTTTAGTTTTCAGGGCTTCGGTATCAGATTTTAAGACCTGAGATTTATCAAATAACGATTTTTGACTGTAAATTTAGTACTGTTAAAAATCGTTATTTTATTTTAGGTTATTTCAGTAAAAAGTATATTTTTGTTAATAGCGAAATCAAAAAGTATTCATAACCAAAACTTAAACCCAACCACACATGAGTAATTCTACTTACATTTTAGATGAACATTTATTAGTATCAGGCGGAGCACGCTTTTTAAATTACATTATAGATCTTGTTTTTTTTCTATTTCTTTTCTTTGCAATCTTAGTTCTAATTGGCCTTATTAACGGATTATTTGGTTTAAACTCAGTTAGTCTTTGGCTTGACGGATTGGGCGATTTTGGATGGAATTTTCTTTTTATTTCAGGATCATTTATTTATTACAGTGTAATGGAAGGATTGTTTGGAAGATCTATAGGTAAATTTATTACAGGAACTATTGTGGTAGATGAAAATGGAGAAAAACCAAGTTTCGGAACTATTTTTAAAAGAAACTTATGCCGTTTTATTCCTTTTGATGCTCTTACTTTTTTAGGCGGTTCAAGAGGCTGGCATGATTCGATTTCTGATACTTATGTAGTAAGCAAAAAAGGTTTAGACGAAAGTGTGAAGTCATTTCATGAATTCAATTTAATTGGTGTTCAGGAAGTAAATTAGTTAAACTATACTAATTTAGTAGAATATACTTGTCTAATCTGTTATTATTCTCGCTCAAAAATCATATTTTTGTTGCATAAAATATAAAGCATGTATGTTTTGTCTAAAATCTAACATACATGCTTCAATCTAAAATTTATATAAGTGCTTTCAAAGAAAACAAAATACGGAATTAAAGCTTTAACTTACTTAGCCAGACGCGAAAACAATGAACCAGTACAAATTGCTGAAATTGCCAGAAGCGAACATATTTCAATTAAGTTTTTAGAAAGTATTTTATTATTGCTTAGAAACTCTGGTTTTCTAGGCGCTAAAAAAGGAAAAGGCGGTGGTTATTACTTGATAAAAGATCCAAAAGATATCAGTATGGCCAAAGTTTATCGTATTCTCGAAGGTCCAATTGCGTTGCTTCCGTGTGCAAGTCACAATTTTTATGAAAAATGTGATGATTGTGATGACGAATCAACTTGCGCAGCAAGACGCTTAATGACTGAGGTTAGGGATAATACGCTTAAAATTCTCGAAAGTAATTCTCTCGCAGACATTGCTTTTTAATCGATAAAAATTATCAAAAAAAATTTTGAATTTAAAAAAAAGTGTTACTTTTGCAAAGTAATCTACTAAGCCGATAGGATAATGGATTTTAAAAATGAAAAAAAACATAGCAATATGGAGAAGGAACTGAAACTAAATAATGTTGGTGTTAAGTCTGATACGTCAATAAAAGAAAAATTATGGGTTGCTATACCTATTATTTTATTGGTAGGCTTGTTATCTACACTGATATACAATCATTATGCTGAATTTTCCTGGAACGGATTTGTAAGCGGTTTTAATCAAGAACTTCTTGTCTTTTTCTTAATTGGTGTTTTTGCACAATTAGTAGATGGTACATTAGGAATGGGGTATGGAGCAACTTCTACTTCATTTTTATTGGCTTATGGAGTTCCTCCAGTGGTGAGCAGTACTGCGGTACACGTTTCAGAAATGTTTACAACGGGAGCATCGGCACTTTCACATCACCGTTTTGGAAATATTAATAAAAAACTGGTAAAGCATTTATTGATTCCAGGTGTGTTAGGTTCGATAACAGGAGCTTATTTATTATCTGATGTAATTAATGGAGAAATTATTAAACCATTTATTGCAGTTTACATGATTGTTTTGGCCATTATCATTATCAAAAAGGCACTCAAAAAGACAATTGTAAAGAAGAAGACTAAAAAATTAAGCATTTTAGCTCTTTTTGGAGGTTTTATGGATTCTGTTGGCGGCGGCGGCTGGGGACCAATCGTGACTTCAACATTATTAGGAAGAGGAAGAAATCCGAGATATACAATTGGTTCAGTAAATGCAGCTGAGTTTGCAATTTCATTTGCAAGTGGTATAACATTTATGCTTTTTGGCGGTATTCATGGCTGGCAAGTAATCATTGGTTTGATTTTAGGAGGCGTAATAGCTGCTCCGTTAGCTGCTTTTTTGGTAAACAAGATTAAGAGAAAGCCAATGATGGTGGCGGTGGGGATTTTAATTATATTACTGAGTTTAAAAACATTATCAAAATTATTATAGTACGCTTAGGAAGGAGAATAATATGAATGCAAAAGATATAGAAGTATTATTAGATATAACAAAAGATTTTTCTCTTGAAGAAACTTTAAAATTTTTAGCTAATCAATACCCAGGTAAGGTAATTTTTTCGACTTCGTTTGGTCAGGAAGATCAGGTAATTACAGATTTTATTGCAAAAAGCAATCAGGATATTACCATTTTTACACTTGACACGGGAAGATTATTTCAAGAAACTTATGATGTTTTTCATAAAACATTAAAAAAATATAAAAAACAGATTGAAGTTTATTTTCCAGAAGCAACAGCGGTGGAGAATTTATTGCATCAAAAAGGGCCGAATAGTTTTTATGATTCGGTTGAAAATAGAAAAGAGTGCTGTTTTATTCGAAAAGTCGTTCCGCTTAGAAAAGCTTTGGCAGGAAACTCAGTTTGGATTACCGGTTTAAGAGCAGAACAATCCGAGAATAGAAACGATCTACAGTTGTTTGAATACGATGGAGGTTTTGAAATCATCAAATTCAACCCGTTATTAAAATGGACTTTAGAGGAAGTTGAAACTTATTTGCAAGAAAACAATGTTCCTCAAAATGTCTTGCATAAACAAGGTTTCGTAAGTATTGGATGCGCACCGTGCACTAGAGCAATCTTTCCGGGAGAAGATATCAGAGCCGGAAGATGGTGGTGGGAATCCAGTCATAAAGAATGTGGTTTGCATAGTGCTAAGAAAGAGTAAAGAAGCAAGAGGCAAGACTTCTGCAGAGGATAGAATAAAGTTTTTAGAAGAAAGAAGCAAGAGGCAAGACTTTTTTTAGAGAATAGAAAATAGATTATAGAATAAAGAGTGGAGATTTTAGATGAGGTGACAACTTGAAACCTGAAACCTAAAACTTGAAACTATCAAAATATCAAACAAAAAAACAATGAGTTCAGTATTAAAAACAAACGCTTTAGAGAGTGAAGCAATATACATTTTCAGAGAAGTAATTTCACAGTTTGACAAACCGGTTTTACTTTTTTCTGGAGGAAAAGATTCTATAACATTAGTGCGTTTAGCGCAAAAAGCATTTTTTCCTGCAAAGATTCCGTTTCCTCTATTGCACATAGATACAGGGCACAATTTTCCTGAGACAATTGCTTTCAGAGATAAATTGGTTGAGGAATTAGGTTTAGAGTTGATCGTTCGTAATGTTCAGGATGCTATTGATGAAGGAAAAGTGGTTGAGGAAACTGGAAAATATTCAAGCCGTAACAGCTTACAGACTACAACACTTTTAGATGCAATTGAAGAATTTAAGTTTGATGCTTGTATTGGCGGTGCACGTCGTGATGAAGAAAAAGCAAGAGCAAAGGAACGTATTTTTTCTGTTCGTGATGATTTCGGACAATGGGACGAAAAAAATCAGAGACCTGAGTTGTTTGATATTTTAAACGGAAAAATAGAAAATGGACAAAACGTTCGTGTTTTCCCAATTTCAAACTGGACAGAATTAGATGTTTGGAGTTATATTGAAAAAGAACACATCGAAATTCCGTCAATCTATTTTTCACATAAAAGAAAAGTTTTTTTGAGAGACGGTTTAATCTGGTCGCATTCTCCTTATGTGTATCAGGAAGAAGACGAACAAATCGAAGAACGAATTGTTCGCTTCAGAACCGTTGGAGATATGAGTTGTACAGCCGCAGTTGAATCTTACGCAGCAACAATTCAGGAAGTCGTGGGAGAAATAAGAGAATCAACCATTTCTGAAAGAGGAGCCAGAATAGATGACAAACGTTCTGAAGCTGCAATGGAAAAGAGAAAACAACAAGGATACTTTTAATTTTTTTAGTAAGAAGTTAAAAGTTAGATGTTAGAAGTTAACAACAGAAAGTAAAATTCAAAAAAACATACAGATTTAAACTTGAGTTCAAGAGGTAACTTAAAACCTGAAACTTGAAACAAAAGATTTTAAACCTGAAACAAAAATATTAGAATGGAAGTTTTAAAAATAGCAACAGCAGGAAGTGTAGATGACGGAAAAAGTACTTTGATCGGGAGATTATTGTACGATACAAAATCATTGACAACTGATAAAATAGAAGCAATCGAAAAAAGCAGCAGACAAAAAGGATATGATTATCTTGATTTTTCGTTAGCGACAGACGGTTTAGTAGCCGAAAGAGAGCAAGGAATCACGATTGACGTAGCGCATATTTATTTTTCGACTGCTAAGAAAAGTTACATTATTGCCGATACTCCAGGTCACGTAGAATATACAAGAAACATGGTTACAGGAGCTTCAACTTCTCAGGTTTCGATCATTTTAATTGATGCCAGAAAAGGCGTTATCGAGCAGACATACCGTCACTTCTTTATCAATAATTTATTGAGAGTAAAAGAGGTAATTGTTGCGATCAACAAAATGGATTTAGTGGATTACTCAGAAGAAGTTTTCAATAAAATAAAAGCTGATTTTCAGGCATTAAATGCAAAAAGTACTTTTAAGGAACAAAACATAAGTTATATTCCGTTAAGCGCAATCAACGGTGGAAACGTAGTTGATAAATCAGAAAATATGCCATGGTACGACGGACAAACCGTTTTAGAACATTTAGAAGGACTGCATGCTTCAGATGTTTTTGAAGCTGGAAAAGCACGTTTCCCAGTTCAAACTGTTATTCGTCCAAAAACAGAAGAATACCACGATTTTAGAGGCTACGCAGGAAAATTATACGGAAATTCAATTAAAGTTGGCGATGCCGTTACGGTTCTTCCTTCTTTAACCGAATCAAAAGTATCTAAAATTCACTTTTTCGATAAAACATTCGATGAAGCCGTTGCGGGATCTTCAATTACAATTGAATTAGAGAATGATATCAATGTAACGAGAGGAGATATGATTGTAAAATCAGATGAGCTTCCAAAAATTGAAAAAGATATTACGACAACAGTTTGCTGGATGGATAGTAAAAAACTGGTTCCAGGAACAAAGTATTTAATACAGCATAATACGAATAGAGTTTTGGCAAAAGTAGAAAGTATTAAAAATACAATTGCAACAGACTATTCAGGAACGACAGAAGCTTCTCAATTAGCAATCAACGAGATTGGAGAAGTAACGATCAAATTAAGCAAACCGTTATATTTTGATTCATACAACGAAAATAAATCAAACGGAGCTTTTATTTTAATTGATACTGCGACAAACACAACAGCAGGAGTAGGATTTATCAGGTAAACCTGATGTAAGCTATAAGCTTTAGGCAATAAGCTTTTAGCAAAAGATTTATAACAAGGTACGCAAGAAAGCCTAGAGCTTATTGCCTAAAGCCTAAAGCAAGAAAAACACAAAGTTAATAAAGCTTAAAGCGTATAGCCTAAAGCCTAAAGCGTAAAAGAAATGGAAAGTTTTAGAACAGAAATAGAAAATCCGATAGTTCAAAGAGAGATTATCGAATTAGAAAAAAAGATTCATTTATTCCGTGGAGGAAAAATTGATGATGAGCGTTTTCGTAGTCTTCGTTTAGCGCGCGGAATCTACGGACAGCGTCAGGAAGGCGTTCAGATGATTCGTATTAAACTGCCTTATGGTAAAGTTACCAGCGAGCAATTAGTACGTATCACTCAGGTTTCTGATGAATATTCTACAGGACGTTTACACATTACAACGCGTCAGGATATCCAGATTCACTACGTAAGTCTAGACAGAACACCAGAGCTTTGGGCAGATTTGGCTAAAGATGATATTACGCTTCGTGAAGCTTGTGGAAACACGGTTAGAAATATTACAGGAAGCGAATTGGCGGGTGTAGATGTAAACGAACCATTTGATGTTTCGCCTTATGCACACGGACTTTTTCAATATTTGTTAAGAAACCCAATTTGTCAGGAAATGGGACGTAAATTCAAAATTTCGTTCTCTTCTTCAGACGAAGATACTGCTTTGAGCTATTTGCACGATTTAGGATTTATTCCGAAAATTAAAGATGGACAAAAAGGTTTCAAAATCATGTTTGGAGGAGGTTTAGGATCTCAGCCAGCACATGCAGAATTGCTTTCAGAATTTGTTCCGGTAAACGAAATCATTCCAACAGCAGAAGGAATCATTCGTATTTTCGACAGATACGGAGAACGTGCCAAAAGAATGAAAGCGCGTATGAAATTCTTAATCAAAGAAATAGGAAAAGATGTTTTTCTTGATTTAGTTGAAAAAGAGAAAAAAGCGATCGCTTTTGAAACATACGAAATTGATACGACTGCTTTTGAAGGTCCAATTGCTGAACCATTATTAGAAGCTCCACAAGTTACGATCGAAGATACTGCCGCTTATGAAGCATGGAAAAAATCGAATGTAATTAAGCAGAAACAAGAAGGTTACTACGCTATTGGAATCAAAGTTTTATTAGGAGATTTTTATACCGATAAAGCACGATTATTAGCCGCATTAATTAAAAATTACGCAGCAAATGAATTACGTTTTTCATTGCGTCAAAATATTGTAATACGTCACGTAAAAGAAGAGAATTTACCGTTCTTTTATCAGGAGTTAGCCAAATTGAACTTTGTTCATTTAGGATATAATTCTACAGGAGATATTACGGCATGTCCGGGTACTGATACTTGTAATTTGGGGATTGCAAGTAGTACCGGTATTGCAGAAGAATTAGAAAGAGTTTTAAATGCCGAATATCCTCAGTATTTAAATAACCGCGAAATCGAAATTAAAATCTCAGGTTGTATGAATGCCTGCGGACAGCACAATATGTCTGCAATTGGATTCCAAGGAATGTCAATCAATTCAGGAAAATTAGTTGCTCCGGCTTTGCAGGTTTTATTAGGCGGAGGAAGATTAGGAAACGGATCAGGACGATTTGCCGATAAAGTAATTAAAATTCCAAGCCGTAGAGGACCAGATGCATTACGTACCATCTTAAATGATTATGATGCGAATGCAAACGGAGAAAAATTCCTAAACTATTACGATCAAAAAGGAGAGAAATATTTCTATGAAATTTTAAAACCTTTCGCAGATGTTACCAATTTAACAGAAGCTGATTTTGTAGATTGGGGTAACGCAGACAATTACGTAAAAGCAGTTGGAGTTGGAGAATGCGCCGGAGTAGTGATCGATTTAGTAGCAACTTTATTGTTTGAAGCTAAAGAGAAATTGATTTTGGCTCAAGAATCTTTCGACGAGAAAAAATGGTCAGATGCTATTTATCATGCTTATGCAGGATTTGTAAATGGAGCAAAAGCTTTGTTACTGTCTGAAAATGAAAAAACAAATAATCACGCAGGAATTGTAGACTTGTTTGATACCGTTTTTATCGAAAAAAATAAAATAGAATTAAACTCAACTTTTAAAGACTTGGTTTACCAAATCAATAAAAATGAACCTTCTGAAGCTTTCGCTAAAGATTACATTGCTCAGGCAGTAGTTTTCTTTGATAAAATCGAAACTTTCAGAGCTCAAGAATTAGCAAATGCTTAATATAAAACCCAAAATAACTTTAGTTGGTGCAGGTCCGGGCGATCCTGATCTACTTACGCTCAAAGCTGTAAAAGCATTGGCTGAAGCCAACGTGGTTTTATATGACGCTTTGGCCAATGAAGAAATTCTGGATTATGCACCTAAAAATGCCATCCGAATTTTTGTTGGAAAAAGAATCGGAAATCATGCCTATACGCAAGATCAAATTAATCAACTAATTGTTGATAATGCTTTGACATACGGAAATGTAGTCCGACTAAAAGGCGGAGATCCATTTATTTTTGGAAGAGGAAGCGAAGAAGTTGATTTTGCGGAAAGTTTCGGAATCGAAACAATTGTTGTACCCGGAATTTCATCTGTAGTTGCAGTTCCTGCAAGTCAGGGAATTTCGATTACAAAACGTGGCGTTTCAGAAAGCTTTTGGGCCATTACCGGAACAACTTCCGACAGGAAATTATCTGCAGATGTGGCTTTGGCAGCTCAATCTTCTGCAACAGTTGTGATCTTGATGGGAATGCAAAAATTACCTCAAATTATCGATTTGTTTCAAAAAGAAAATAAAGGAAATTTACCCGTTGCAATCATCCAAAACGGAACAACAGCAGATGAAAAAGTTGGTGTAGGAACAGTAGATTCGATTTTAGAAGTTGTAAAACAAAAAGAATTAGGTTCACCAGCAATTATTGTTTTAGGAGAAGTTGTTCGCGAAAGCAACAAATTAAAAGGGTTTTACGAGGAATTTCTATCGAAAGAAATCGGAAGATAAGAAAAGTGTAGCCTGAGGCTTCAACTTCAGGAGCGTATGAATATTTAATTCAATATTCATCGAAAAATCATCTAATTTTGATTGGATGAAAATAAATTAAAATGGAACAAAACGAATTATATCCAATATTTCTAAAACTTCACAATCTAAACGTATTAATTGTGGGGGGAGGAAATGTAGGTCTGGAAAAGCTTTCTTTCTTACTAAAATCAAGTCCAAATGCAAATGTTGAGGTTGTAGCACCCGATTTTCATTTAGAAATTAAAATTTTAGCAGAAAAGCATCCATCAGTTAAATTGACGGAAGAGAAGTTCAAAAAGAAGATGCTTAAAAAACGCCATATGGTAATAGCCTGTACAGACGATTTAAAAGTAAATAAAAGAGTTTACGATTTATCGAGAAAGCGTTATTTGATTTGCAATATTGCCGATACGCCAGATTTATGTGATTATTATTTAGGCGGAATCGTAACGAAAGGAAACGTAAAAATCGCCATTTCGACAAACGGAAAATCACCAACAACCGCCAAAAGATTGCGGGAGTTTTTTGAAGAAGTAATTCCGGAGGACATCAATAAAATGGTTGAAAACCTCAATGAATACAGAAGAACCTTGAAAGGCGATTTTGAAGAAAAAGTAAAAAGAATGAACGAGATAACCGATTCATTAAAACATAAAGAGTAAAAAGTTAAGCAGAGAAATCAATGATAAAAATCATTGAAAATAGAATAAATTATTCGTTTCTTTGTATTATTAAGAATGATTATAAACAACAACCATAATGATTAAAACAGATATACTTATAATTGGAGCAGGCCCAACAGGTTTATTTGCCGTTTTCGAGGCAGGATTATTAAAATTAAAATGCCATATTTTAGATGCATTGCCACAAGCAGGAGGACAGCTTTCAGAATTGTATCCAAAAAAACCAATTTATGATATTCCTGGTTTCCCAGAAGTTTTAGCAGGAGATTTAATTGATAACTTACAAGAACAAATTAAGCAGTTTGAGCCAGGTTATACATTAGGAGAGCGCGCTGAAACCATCGAAAAACAAGAAGACGGAAGTTTCATTGTAACATCAAATAAAGGAACTAAATTTCACGCGCCTGTTATCGCAATCGCAGGAGGTTTAGGAAGTTTTGAGCCACGCAAGCCACTGATTGAAGATATCGAGTTTTATGAAGATAAAGGAGTTAAATACTTCATTAAAAATCCGGAGAAATTCAGAGATAAAAGAGTTGTAATTGCCGGAGGAGGAGATTCAGCTTTAGACTGGAGTATTTTCTTGGCAAATGTAGCGTCAGAAGTTACTTTAATTCACCGTAGAAATGAATTTAGAGGAGCGCTAGATTCTGTAGAAAAAGTACAGGAATTAAAAACAGCCGGAAAAATCAAATTGATTACTCCAGCAGAAGTTATCGGAATCAATGGTGCAGAGCACGTTGAATCTTTAGATATAGAAGAAAACGGCGCACACCGTAAAATCGAAACTGATTTCTTTATTCCGCTTTTCGGATTAACACCAAAATTAGGACCAATCGCAGACTGGGGATTAGAAATCGAAAAAAATGCCATTAAAGTAAACAATGCATTAGATTACCAGACAAACATTCCGGGAATCTTTGCCATTGGAGACGTAAACACATACCCAGGAAAATTAAAGTTAATCCTTTGTGGATTCCACGAAGCAACTTTAATGTGTCAGGCGGCATACCAAATCATCAATCCAGGTAAAAAATACGTATTGAAATATACAACAGTTTCTGGTGTAGACGGTTTTGACGGAACTCGTAAAGAAGCTCCAAAAGCAGTTGTCAAGGCGATAGTTTAATCTGAGATGCTGAGAAACTAAGGTTCTAAGTGACTAAGATTTTTTATATAGAAAGCTCAAACTTTTTAAAGTTTGGGCTTTATTTTTTAGAAACAAATTAAACATAGCCAGTGGTTTCAACCACTGGAACACAACGCATGAACACAACGCATGAATATAATATATTAACAAGGAACAATGAATTATCACAATATGTTCCCCGCGGTTGAAACCGCGGGCTATATTTGAAAATCAAAGTCAAGCTTTAACCTTAGAACCTTAGAACCTTAGTGACTTAAGAACCTCAGAACCTTAGAAAAAAAACATTTGCAAATAGAAAGCCTATTTCATACCTTTGCACTGTTCTTAAAATTATTGTCAGTTATCACGAAAGGCGGAGGGATAGACCCAATGAAACCTTAGCAACCCTTTATCATAAAGAAGGTGCTAAATTCTACTTTATACAACATTTTCCAGTATTAAAGATAGATAACACAAATACATTACTTGTATTTCTCAAACTTTTCCAGACAACTTACAATATTTACTGAAGCAATTCAGTATCATGAGCGAATCATTGGCGCATTTTTGCTGTCAATAGTTCCCGCTTTCGCCTATATCTCTCCGTTTCACTGCGAGGATACCGGCTCAATCGGGGCTAATGAGCAGGCAATTGTGCACTTTTGGAATTAATTTGAAAAAAAAATATCGAAGGTTAAATCCGACAGGCTTTTCAATCCCGAGGCTTCGGGACTGTTGGGTTTAAATAGAGCCTTCAAAATCATAATTAAAAAAGCTTGGCGCCTTAGCGTCTTTGCGGCAAATATAAGATGGCAATAACAATTCAGGAAGCAATAAAAAAAAATATCCTAATCCTTGACGGAGCAATGGGAACCATGTTGCAGCGCTATAACTTTTCGGAAGAAGATTTTCGTGGAGAGCGTTTCAAAGATTTCCCGCATCCATTAAAAGGAAACAACGATTTACTATCCATAACACAACCACAAGCAATTCGCGATGTTCACGCTGCTTATTACGAAGCCGGTGCAGATATCGTAGAAACCAATACTTTTTCAGGAACTACAATCGGTATGGCCGATTATTTCCTGGAAGATTTGGTTTACGAATTAAACTACGAATCGGCTAAACTCGCCAGAGAAGTAGCCGATGAGTTTACTGCAAAAAATCCAGACAAACCACGTTTTGTAGCCGGTTCAATCGGACCAACAAACCGTACGGCAAGTATGTCGCCAGACGTAAACGACCCGGGTTACAGGGCCGTAACGTTTGACGATTTAAGAATCGCTTACAAACAACAAGTTGAAGCTTTAATGGATGGTGGCTGTGATTTATTATTGGTAGAAACTATTTTCGATACTTTAAATGCCAAAGCAGCACTTTTTGCAATTGAAGAAGTAAAAGACGAACGCAATATCGATATTCCAATCATGGTTTCAGGAACCATTACAGATGCTTCTGGAAGAACACTTTCTGGACAAACAGTTGAAGCATTTTTGATTTCAGTATCACATATTCCGTTGTTGAGCGTAGGATTCAATTGTGCTCTTGGAGCCGATTTGTTGAAACCGTATTTAAAAACATTAGCACAACACACGCAGTTTAACGTTTCGGCACATCCAAATGCAGGATTGCCAAACGCATTCGGACAATACGATGAAACGCCGGAACAAACTCAGGCATTCATCAAAGAATATTTAGACGATAATTTAATCAACATAATCGGGGGCTGTTGCGGAACAACTCCGGATCATATTAGGTTGATTGCTGAGGTTGCGAAAGGTTATAAGCCGAGAGTAGCGCCGGTTTTAGCGTAATATTTTAAGTTTCCTGCAATTCCGAAGCTTCGGGACAAAAACTTGTAGGTATGAATTGAAATATACATGATAAATATAAATATTATTAAATGTTTATTGAGAAGATGGGGAAGTATTTAAAGCTTTTTTAAATTCAAGTTGGTATGATACGACGAATCCATATTTATATTTGTGTATCTGAATTAAAAAGTATTAAAAGTGAGATTGATAATAACGAAAAGTTCAAAATAGAAAGTAATGGTAAAATATACCATATTACGACAAAATTAGAATTTAGGCTAATAGCGATCCCGAAGTTCGTGACGAACCGGAGGGACGCGCCCAAAATTATAAGTAATAGTTTAAGAAGTACATACAGAAATTTAATTTTATGAAAACCTTATTTATTTTTTGCTTCACAGTTCTATTTTGCTTTGTAAGTTATTCTCAAGATCAAAATAGAGCCTTAGAAAATGAATTAGTAAAAGTAAAAAATCAAGCATTTTGTGATTGTTATTCTAAAGCTTTATCAGGAAAAGAAACAATTAGATATAAAGATGGCAGTAGTTATGTACAAACTATAAACTTAAAAGGAGAATACATTTTTAGAAATAAAAAATATGAAGAAATGATAGAAAATTGGGATAAAAATGAATACAAATCATATGATCCTAATCAAAATTTATATTTAATGAAGTGCTTGGATTTTTATAATAGTACAGTCCTAAAGCAATTTATTGATTGTGTGAGACAAGAAGAAATTAAAAAAATTAAACCTTAAGGACTTTAATACAAGTCTTTAATTAATATAAAAACAAAGAATAAAAAAACTCAGAATCTAAGCATCTTAGAATCTTAGTAACTTTAAAAAAAATGACAGAAAAAAGAAGAGACCTTGTATTAGCAGGATTAGAACCATTAATCATTACGCCTGAAAGTGTTTTTGTAAACATTGGCGAGCGTACGAATGTAACAGGTTCGAGAAAATTCCTTCGCTTGATCAAGGAAGAGAAATATGACGAAGCACTTGATATTGCAAGACAGCAGGTAGAAGGTGGAGCACAGATCATCGATATTAATATGGATGAAGGAATGCTTGATGGTGTTCAGGCAATGACTAAATTTTTGAATTTAATTGCATCTGAACCGGATATTTCGAGAGTGCCGATTATGATCGACAGTTCGAAATGGGAAATCATCGAAGCAGGTCTAAAAGTAGTACAAGGAAAAAGCGTTGTAAACTCAATTTCTTTAAAAGAAGGTGAAGAAGCTTTTATTCACCATGCTAAATTAATCAAACGTTACGGAGCAGCAGCGATTATCATGGCTTTTGACGAAGTAGGTCAGGCCGATAATTTTGACCGAAGAGTTGAAATTTGTCAGCGTTCGTACGATATTTTGGTTAATAAAGTTGGTTTTCCTCCGCAGGATATTATTTTCGATTTGAACATTTTCCCCGTTGCAACCGGAATGGAAGAACATCGTTTAAATGCTTTGGACTTTTTTAGAGGTACAAAATGGGTTCGTGATAACTTGCCACATGCGCACATTAGCGGCGGGGTGAGTAACGTTTCGTTCTCTTTTAGAGGAAATGATACGGTTCGTGAAGCGATGCACTCGGTGTTTTTATACCACGCGATCAAGAACGGAATGACAATGGGAATTGTAAATCCGGAAATGCTTTCGATTTACGATGATATTCCGAAAGACTTATTGGAACATGTTGAAGATGTAATTTTAGATAGACGTGATGACGCAACTGAACGACTTTTAGATTTTGCTGAGAATGTAAAAGGCGAAGTAAAAAGTGATGAAAAAGCGATTCAGGAATGGCGTTTAGGAACGGTTCAGGAACGTATAACGCATTCATTGGTAAAAGGAGTTGATGCCTTTATTGAAGAAGATGTTGAAGAAGCGCGTTTAGCAGCAACAAAACCAATTGAAGTTATCGAAATCAATTTGATGACGGGAATGAACGTAGTTGGAGATTTATTTGGAAGCGGAAAAATGTTCCTGCCACAAGTAGTAAAATCGGCACGTGTAATGAAAAAAGCAGTTGCCTATTTATTGCCTTATATTGAAGCAAGCAAACAAGCCGGCGACAAACAAGGAAATGGAAAAATCCTAATGGCAACGGTAAAAGGCGACGTTCACGATATTGGTAAAAACATCGTTTCGGTAGTTTTGGCTTGTAACAACTACGAGATTGTAGATCTTGGTGTTATGGTGCCTCCGGAAAAAATTATTGCAGCTGCAATTGAGCATAATGTTGATATTATCGGATTAAGCGGACTGATCACGCCTTCGCTTGACGAAATGGTTTATCTGGCTAAAGAATTAGACAAACAAGGAATTAAAATCCCGATTATGATTGGGGGAGCAACGACTTCGCGCGCGCATACCGCCGTGAAAATTGCGCCTCAATATAGAGAAACTGTAATTCACGTAAATGATGCTTCTAGAGCCGTTACGGTAGCAGGAAATCTTTTAGATCATAACCGTAAAATATATGCAAGCGATATTCGTGCAGAATACGATGCGTTTAGAGAAACGTTTTTAAATCGTTCAAGAGATAAAAACTTCCTGACGATTGAGCAAGCGCGTAAAAATAAATTACAATTGGATTGGAATGAATACGTTCCGACGAAGCCAAAATTTATTGGTAAGCAAATCATCGAAGTTGAATTGGATGTTTTAGTCCCTTATATCGACTGGACGCCGTTTTTTAGAACTTGGGAATTGTTCGGCAAATATCCCGCAATTTTAACGGATGAGGTTGTAGGAACTGAAGCAACTTCTGTTTTTGCAGATGCTCAGGAAATGCTGAAAGTAATTTTAGCCGAGAAAAAATTGACTGCGAAGGGAATCTACGGAATCTTCCCTGCAAACCAAATTGATGATGATGATATCGAATTGCGTGATGAAAACGGAAAAGTGTTGGAGAAATTCTTAACGCTTCGTCAGCAATCGCAAAAAACGAAAGGTGCTCCAAACATCGCTTTGTCTGATTTTATCTTGCCAAAAGACTCAGGAATTACAGATTATATGGGTGCATTTTGTGTTACAACAGGTTTTGGTGTTGACGAATGGGCTGCCGAATTCGAAAAAGATTTAGACGACTATAATTCGATTATGGTTAAAGCTTTAGCCGATCGTTTTGCTGAGGCTTTCGCCGAATATCTGCACGAAAAAGTACGTCAGGATTTCTGGGGTTACGATCCTCAAGAATCACTGTCGACTGAGGATTTGATCGAAGAAAATTATAAGGGAATTCGTCCGGCACCTGGATATCCAGCTTGTCCGGATCACTTGGAAAAACCAACAATCTGGAAGCTTTTAAATGTAGCCGAAGAAATTGGAGTAACTCTAACAGAAAGTATGGCAATGTGGCCGGCTTCATCTGTTTCCGGATATTACTTCGGGAATCCGAAAAGTAAATACTTTGGACTTGGAAAAATAAAAGAAGACCAAGTTGTAGATTATGCCAAACGACGCAACGTTCCAACAGATTATGCAATGAAATGGTTGAATCCTAATATAGCAGATTAACGAAAAGTTATTTTTGTTTCAGGTTTCAGGTTTCAAGTTGCTTAGGATAACTTGAAACCTGAAACCTGAAACTTGAAACAAATAAAAAGATTGATTTAAGTTTTTGATTTCAGATTTTTTACACAAACACACTCAAAACACTTAACTCATAACCCATAACTTAAGAAATGAAAGTAACAGAACATATAGAAAACGCAAAAGGAAAAACATTATTCTCATTTGAACTTATTCCGCCTCAAAAAGGGAAAAGCATTCAGGAATTATACGATAATATTGATCCGTTAATGGAGTTTAAACCGCCGTTTATTGATGTGACAACTTCTCGCGAAGAATATATTTATATCGATAAAGGAAACGGGCTTTTAGATAAAAAGTTAACTCGTATGCGTCCGGGAACACTTGGAATTTGCGCTTCTATAAAACATAAATATAATGTTGATACTGTACCGCATTTGCTTTGTGGCGGATTTACGCAGGAAGAAACAGAATATATGCTGGTTGATTGTCAGTATCTGGGAATCAATAACGTAATGGCGCTTCGTGGCGATGCGATGAAAGACGAGCAATCTTTTGTTCCTAAAGCTGGAGGAAACAGATTTGCTATTGATTTGGTTCGACAAATCAATGATTTAAACTGCGGGAAATACCTCCATGAAGTTATGGATGCCGACAACAAAGCCGATTTTTGTATTGGTGTTGCAGGTTATCCGGAGAAACATTTAGAATCTCCTTCGTTGCAGTCAGATTTAAAAAGACTAAAAGAAAAAGTAGATGCTGGCGCTGATTATGTGGTAACACAAATGTTTTTCGACAATGCTAAATATTTTACTTTTGTTGAAAAAGCAAGAGAAATGGGTATCACTATTCCGATTATTCCGGGAATTAAGCCTATTGCTGTCCAAAGACATTTACAAATCCTGCCGCAAATTTTTAGAATTGATTTGCCGGAAGATTTAATTGATGCAGTTGATAAATGCAAAAATAACGCTGAAATCAAACAAGTCGGAATCGAATGGGCAATTCAACAATCTCTTGAATTAAAAGCAGCTGGAGTTCCTGTTTTGCATTATTATTCAATGGGAAAATCGGAGAATATTCGCCAGATTGCGAGTGAGGTTTTTTAAGAGTTTAAATTTAAAGTTTGTCATTTCGACTGAATGGAGAAATCACACTCGTAATTCGACAAAGATTGGTGACATTCTATACGGAGTTTCTCGTGTGATTTCTCCCTTCGGTCGAAATGACAAAATCATAAGATAATTGGAATTTCAATCCGAGCGATAAAGAATTGACGAAGTAATTTAAATTTGGAATTTAAACCTTACCCTTATGAAAAATGAAGAATTACAAGCAATTGCCTCACAGCTAAAACATCCAACGGGAGAAAAAGGAATTGAAATGGCGAACATGATGCATGAAACCAACATCAACATGACGCGCAATTCCATCCAAAATTTAAATATAAAAGAGGGAGATTCTATTTTAGAATTAGGTCATGGAAATGCAGGACATTTAGAATTTCTATTCGAACAAGCACAAAAACTGAAATATTATGGACTCGAAATGTCTGAATTAATGTTTCATGAAGCACGCCAAATCAATAGAAATTTTGTCTCTCAAAAACAGGCTTTTTTTTCACTTTATGACGGAAATATAATTCCGTTTGAAGAAGCCTTTTTCAATAAAATATTTACGGTAAACACTATTTATTTCTGGCAAGAGCCTGAAAAACTGCTTTTAGAAATGTATAGCGTTTTAAAACCTAGCGGTATTTTCTGTATCACTTTTGCAGAAGAAAGTTTTATGAAACAGCTTCCCTTTACAAAATTCGAATTTGAACTTTACAGCACTGAAAAAGTGGAGAAACTGGTTCAAAAAACACCTTTCAAAATTATTAAAATAGCCACTTTAACAGAAAAAGTAAAAACCAAAACGGGCGAATTAGTGGATAGAGATTTTACAACTTTAGTTTTAGAAAAATAACAAAAAGCTGAAATGTTAATTTTTGAATTCTTTTTTTGACTACTTTAATTGCTTTTTATTCAAGTTCTATTTCTGAATCGTAACACTTTAAATTTATGGAGGTTAAAAAAATCAATTTTATCAAAAGTTACAGCAGTATTCTTTGGCTTCTAGGCGGAATTATTTTGGGAAGTATTCTAGGATTAGTGTTTGGAAAAGATGTTGAGGTTATAAAACTGCTCGGAGATATATTTTTGAATTTGCTTTTTACCGCTATCATTCCGCTTATTTTCTTTACAATTGCTTCTTCTGTTGCCAATTTAGAACAAACAGAAAAATTAGGAAGATTGTTCATTATCATGATTGCTGTTTTTTTAGGGACAATACTGATATCAGCTTTAGTAATGATTACAGCAGTATATCTTTTTCCGATTCACCAAAGTATTGTAATTTCTAAAGTACCGCTTGAAACTATTGAATCTGGCAGTATCGGCGATCAAATAGCGAAATTAGTTACGGCAAATGATTTCTTCGAATTATTATCGCGAAAAAGCATGCTGGCGCTTATTATTTTCTCTTTTTTAGTTGGCTTTTCTAGTTTGCAATCTGGAGAAAAAGGAAGTGCTTTTAGAAGTTTTCTGGATTCAGGCAATGAAGTGATGAAACAGCTTTTGGGAATCATTATGAAATTAGCGCCAGTTGGTTTAGGAGCTTATTTTGCTTATCAGGTTGGCGTTTTCGGACCACAATTATTTGGTGCTTATGCAAAGCCATTAGGCGTTTATTATGGAGCCTGTATTTTTTACTTCTTTGTGTTTTTTAGTATATATGCTTTTATTGCAGGAGGAAAACGGGCATTTGTAGTGTTTTGGAGTAACAATATAACGCCGTCTTTAACCGCAGTAGGAACGTGCAGCAGTATTGCCACTATTCCAGCAAATCTAGATGCAGCAGAAAAAATGGGAATCCCAAAACATGTTAGAAATTTGGCAATTCCACTCGGCGGGCCATTGCATAAAGATGGTTCGAGTATGTCTTCTATTCTAAAAATTACGGTGCTGTTTGCAATGTTTGGGAAAGATTTTACGGATCCTTTAACGATACTTTTGGCGCTGGGAATTACCGTTATAGTTTCGATTGTTGAAGGCGGAATTCCGAATGGAGGTTATATTGGAGAAATTTTGGCGATTACCGTTTATGGTTTGCCAATGGAACAAGCGTTGCCAGTAGCGATGATTTTAGGAACTTTGGTTGATCCAATTGCTACGTTATTAAATGCAAATGGAGATGTAATTTGTTCGATGATGATTTCCCGGTTTTCTGAAAAAACAAAATGGTAATTAATTAAAGCTAGAATAAATGACTGGTAGATAATGCTTTACGATATATCAACACTTTACTCGGATTAGTTTAAAAGTGTAATGATTCATCATAGTATAGATATTAGGCGGGCTTGTATTATTTGATCGTAAAAGTTTTATAACCCAAGCCTCAAATATTACCAGATTTTTCTGTAAATCGAATGTCAATTATTGATTAAATTTGAATGAAAAATTAATCTACGAAAGATGAATTCTGTACTACAGCACGATTTAAACAATATTGAAAATATTCTTAATCAAACCAAACAACAAGGAATTGATTTTCTAAACAATCTCGAAAACATTCCAACTTCTAACAAAGCAACAATTGATACAAACCGCGATTTAAACGAATTTGGTTTAGGAGCATTAGGTGCTTTAGCTGAATTTAATGAAAGAATGGCTCCAATAATGGTAGCTTCCTCTGGTCCGAGATATTTAGGTTTTGTAACAGGCGGTTCTACACCAGCATCTATTGTTGGCGACTGGCTAACTTCAGTTTACGATCAAAATACGCAGGCCGTAAAAGCTCAGGGAGGCGCTTCGGCATTAATTGAATTTGAAACCATCAATTTATTATTACAATTGTTAGATCTTCCAAAATCATTTTTAGGCGGATTTGTAACGGGTGCAACTATGTCTAATTTTACCTGTTTAGCAGTTGCAAGACAATGGTTTGGAACTCAGTTTGGAAAAGATTTTGCGAAAAACGGAATATCTGAAACTATAAATATCTTAACAGCAACACCGCATTCATCTTCTATAAAAACATTGGCAATGTTAGGTATTGGAAGTCAAAATTATACTTCAGTAAAAACAATAGAAGGAAATCGAGAAGCAATTGATATTGTTGATTTAGAAAAAAATATTCAGCATTTAAACGGACAGCCTTTTATCTTGATTTCAAGTGCTGGAACTGTAAATACAGCTGATTTTGATGATTTTCAGGCAATATCAAAGTTAAAAGAGAAGTATAATTTCTGGTGGCATATTGATGCGGCGTTTGGAGGTTTTGCGGCAGTTTCTGAGAAGTTTAAACATCTTGTAGAAGGATGGGAAGGAGCAGACAGTATCACGATCGATTGTCACAAATGGCTAAATGTGCCATATGAAAGTGCTTTCTACCTGATAAAAAAAGAACATGTGAATTTGCAGATCGAAACTTTTCAAAATTCAAATGCGCCTTATCTAGGTAATCCGCTGGAGAATTTTAATTATTTAAATGTACTGCCTGAAAATTCACGCCGATTAAGAGCTTTGCCTGCCTGGTTTTCTTTGTTGGCTTACGGAAAAGAGGGTTTTAAAGATATTGTAGAAAATAGTATTCATCTGGCTTTGCATTTTGGAAATGAACTTATCGAAGATGACAGTTTTGAATTGCTGGCTCCAATTCGCCTGAATAATGTTTGTTTTACCTTAAAAGGCGATCATAATCAAGAAAAAGTAAATCAGTTCTTGACTATTCTGAATGACAAAGGAAAAGTATTTATGACGCCAACAGTTTACCAAAACCGAAAAGGAATTAGAGCTTCATTTGTAAATTGGCGTACCACCGAAAACGATATTAAAATTATCATTGAAGAAATGAAAACTTCTATTTTAGATCTGGAAATTTAATCTAAGAATAAAAAAAGCTCGTTTATTTTTTTAAACGAGCTTTTTCTATAAAAGTAAGGCTGAGATTAAACTTATTTAGTAATTTCTCTAAAAACAGCTTCCAGGTTTTTATTTTTTTGATTCAATTGCAGGGTTTTCAAACCATTTTCGTTGGCAAAGTCAAAAATAGCCGGGCGCATATCTTTTTCTGCAACAAAAGTCAGCTCCCAGGTCATATCGTGAATATTTCGGTATGCAGTAATGTTTTCAAGCTTAGCTAAAAGCTGTTCTTCAATTTGATAATCAAATTCTACTTCTATAACCTGTTCTTTGTTTTCAGAAACTAGATGATCTAATTTTTTATCAGCAACGATTTGTCCTTTGTCAATAATAATGACACGATCGCAAATAGCTTCTACTTCCTGCATAATGTGCGTTGAAAGAAAAACCGTTTTATCCTTGCCAACAGTCTTGATTACATTTCTGATTTCCATTAACTGATTCGGATCCAGACCAGTAGTTGGTTCATCTAAAATCAAAACATCTGGATTGTGCAGTAACGCATTTGCAAGTCCAACACGCTGGCGGTAACCTTTAGATAATTGTCCTATTTTTTTATGACTTTCAGATGACAGTCCTGTCAGTTGTATTACTTCTTCAATTCTTGATTTTTCAACCTTGTAAACATCGGCATTAAAAGCCAAATACTCACGAACATACAAATCCAAATACAGCGGATTATGCTCTGGCAAATAACCAATAGATCGCTGTACCGCTTTTGCATCCGTCATGACATCATGACCATTTACTAGGGCTGCGCCACCATCCGCCAATAAATACGTAGTCAATATTTTCATCAAGGTCGATTTTCCTGCTCCATTTGGACCAAGAAATCCAACAATTTCTCCTTTTTGAATAGAGAATGAAATTTCGTTCAGCGCTTTTTGAGTTCCGTAACTTTTTGATATGTTGTTTACTTCTATCGACATGACTTTTTATTTACTGCAAAAGTAAACAGAAATAGTTTTGATTTGTACATTTTGCCTTTTAAAGAATTTGTTAAAAAGATTTATTACATAAAAATTGTGGCATCTTTATTGTTAAAGCTGTATTAAATTTTAACAAATATCACTTATGAAAAAAATGTTACTTGTTCTTGCATTAGCTGTGATTAGCTTTGCAAATGCGCAAAAAAAAGGTTCAATTTTAGTTATGGGAAGTATTAATTACCAATCTCAAAACACTTCAAATTCTGGTTCAGAATACAAAACTTCTTATTTTGGTTTTGCACCTAAAGTTGGATATCAATTTCACCAAGACTGGACTGCAGGTATCGAAGCAGGAATAGGGAATTCAAAACAAGATAATGGCAATAACAGCGAATACAAATCAAATAACTTTTCTTTAGGAGGTTTTTTACGTTATGCTAAACCTTTAAACCAAACTTTTTCTGCATATGCTGATTTAGGAGTTGGTTACCAAAGTAATAAAATTACAAATACTACAGGACCAATCGACACAATAAACGAAGGAGATGGTTTTTATATTGGAATTACACCAGCAATCTTAGTTAATGTTGGTAAAGGTTTTGGTTTAAACTTTAACGTTGGAGGTTTAGGATACAACACTTTAAATTATGATGGAAACAACGGAAACGGAGATAATGTAAAAACATTCAATTTCTCTTTCGGACAACAGTTTTCTGTTGGAATTTCAAAGAATTTCTAATCTAGAATATATTTCAATTTCTTAAAAAGCACTCCAATTGGAGTGCTTTTTTTGTTTAAGAGTATCTTTACGAATAAATGCCAGCAGAAGTAAAGTCGAAACAAATCATAACTACAAGATTTTCGACTTCACCCGCTGACATAAAAAACAAAAATATATCTAAACAAAAAATATTAACTAACTGGGTTTTCAACTGTTGCTCTCATTTCCTGAGCCGCCGCAACCATTTCGATTAAAGCTTTTTTGGTTTCGTCCCAATGACGTGTTTTTAAACCACAATCGGGATTTACCCAAAGCTGATCTACAGGAATTACGGCAGAAGCTTTTTCTAGTAATTTCACCATTTCTGTACTCGAAGGCACACGCGGAGAGTGAATATCGTAAACTCCAGGTCCAATTTCGTTTGGATATTTAAAGTTGGCAAAAGCATCTAAAAGTTCCATTTGCGAACGTGAACATTCGATCGTAATAACATCGGCATCCATGTCGGCGATGTTTTGAATAATGTCATTGAACTCGCTGTAACACATATGTGTATGAATTTGAGTGTCGTCGTTAACTCCAGATGCAGAAATTCTAAACGCTTTTACAGCCCAGTCTAAGTAGTTTGCCCATTCTTCTTTTCTCAACGGCAAACCTTCGCGAATGGCTGGCTCATCAATTTGAATGATTTTAATTCCGGCTTTTTCTAAGTCTACAACTTCATCACGAATGGCCAAAGCAATTTGCGTACAAGTTTCAGAACGTGGCTGATCGTTACGAACAAACGACCATTGTAAAATTGTTACAGGTCCTGTAAGCATTCCTTTTACCCATTTTGGAGTTAAAGATTGCGCATATTTTGACCATTTTACCGTCATTGGGTTTGGTCTGGAAACGTCGCCGTAAATAACCGGAGGTTTCACGCAACGACTTCCGTAACTTTGAACCCAGCCATTTTTGGTAAACGTAAATCCAGATAACTGTTCTCCGAAATATTCCACCATATCGTTACGCTCAAATTCTCCGTGAACCAAAACATCGATTCCGGTTTCTTCCTGAAAACGAATCGTAGCTTCGGTTTCTTTTTCGATTAAATCGTTGTATTGTTCCGTTGTTAATTCTCCTTTTTTGAATTTCGCTCTCCAGCTTCTCACTTCAGCTGTCTGCGGGAAAGATCCAATTGTGGTTGTTGGGAATAAAGGTAAATTCAAAGCTTCGATTTGGCTTTTTCTTCTTGTTGCAAAAGTGCTTTTACGTTGGTCATCAGAAGCTGTAATTCCGGCAACACGCGCTTTAACTTCATTATTATGAATTAATTTTGAAGTTTTACGGTTTTCGTTTGCAATTACATTTCGCTCATAATCTACCGAATTTTTAACGTCAACTTCGTTTGAAGCGAATTGTTTTAAAAGTACAATTTCGTTGATTTTTTGCTTCGCGAAAGCTAACCATTGTTTGATTTCAGGAGTTAAAGTCTGATCGTTTGTTTCTAAATCCAAATCGCACGGACTGTGAATTAAAGAACAAGACGGAGCAACAAGAATTCTGTTTTCGCCCAAAGCATCGGTCGCTTTTTTAATTAATTCTAATGATTTTTTGAAATCGTTTTTCCAGATATTTCTTCCGTCAACAACTCCCAATGAAAGTTTTACGTTTGAAGCCAGTTTCCCTGATTCTAAAATATCATCTAATTGAAGTGGACAGCGAACTAAATCTAAATGGAAAGTATCAACCGGAAGAGCCAAAGCCGTTTCTAAATTTTCTCCGAAGCAATCAAAATAATTCGCTAAAATGATTTTAATATTCGGGAAACGTTTGTTGATTTCGTTGTACACTTTCGTGAAAGTATTTCTTTCTTTGTCCGTTAAATTTAAAGCCAAGAAAGGTTCATCAAGCTGAATATATTCAGCGTTTTCGGCTTGTAATTTTTCAAATATTTCGAAATAAACCGGAAGTAAAGCATCGATAAGATCAATTCGGTGAAAACCGTCTTCTTTTTCTTTTCCTAAAAGCAAATACGAAATTGGTCCAATTAAAACGGGTTTTGTCGCAATTCCTAAGTCTTTTGCTTCTTTAAATTCATTGATTATTTTTTCTGAAAACAATTCAAATTTTTGGTTTTTTGTGAATTCAGGAACAATGTAATGATAGTTGGTATCGAACCATTTTGTCATTTCCATTGCTACAACATCTTGTCCGTCTTTTTGCGCGCCTCTTGCCATGGCAAAATACAAGTCAAGTGACGAATTTGTTTTAGCCAGTTCGTGATAACGCTGTGGAATTGCGCCAACTGTCAAAGTCAAATCCAAAACCTGATCGTAAAAAGAAAAATCGTTAGACGGAATTAAATCTACTCCGGCTTCTGATTGTAAATACCAGTTTCTAATTCGAATTTCTTTTCCCGCATCAATAAGTTCCTCTGCAGAAATTTTTCCAGCCCAGTATAATTCACTGGCTTTTTTTAACTCTCTGTTGCTCCCGATTCTTGGATAACCTAAATTATTTGTTTTCATTTTTTTGATTCAGTATTTTTTACTGTACAAATGTATTTCATTGGGTTTTAATACTTAAATTTGAGCTTATTTTAAGTAAAATGTATTTTTTAATTTATATTTTGAAGATTATTTTACTGTGAAATTGTCTTTAATGAATCTTTAGCCGTAAAAAAAACTATGGAAAACCTTGATAAAACCGATTTACTGATACTCAAACACCTTCAGGAAAACTCAAATATCAACACAAAAGATCTTGCGAGTAAACTATTCTTGACGGTTACTCCAGTTTACGAACGAATAAAAAGACTGGAAAGAGACGGATATATTACTAAATATGTAGCGCTTTTAGACAAGAAAAAAATGAATCGCGGTATGACCGTTTTTTGTAATGTACGCTTAAAAGAACATGCCAAAAATGTGGGAAGTAATTTTGTAAAAGATATTGTGGCACTTCCAGAAATTATAGAATGCTATAACATTGCTGGCGATTACGATTTTATGCTTAAAATTTTGGTACAAGATATGGCTAGTTATCAGGATTTTGTGATGAATAAATTATCGACTATTGAAAACATCGGGAACACGAATAGTATTTTTGTAATGGGAGAAATTAAACATAGTACGGCTTTAGAGTTCTAAAGACTTTAAAATCTTAAAATAAAACGTATTTTTGAACTTTTAGATCATCAATCTAAAATCAATCCCGAAGCTTCGGGACTAAATTCTAAAATTAAAAAATGAACTGGGAACAACTTTTATCATTAAAACGTCAAGGAGACACAAGCAAAAGATTACGTGTAGAACAAGATGATACTCGTTTAGGTTTTGAGGTAGATTATGACCGAATTATATTTTCTGCTGCCTTTAGAAGTTTACAAGATAAAACGCAAGTTATTCCGCTTTCTAAAACAGATTTCGTTCATACGCGTTTAACACACAGTTTAGAGGTTTCGGTTGTGGGAAGATCTTTAGGACGTTTGGTTGGTAAAAAAATCATCGAAAAATATCCTTATCTAAAAGAAATTCACGGTTATCATATGAATGACTTCGGTGCTATTGTGGCTGCGGCTTCTTTGGCACACGATATCGGAAATCCGCCTTTTGGACATTCTGGAGAAAAAGCGATTGGAGAATATTTTTCTATCGGAAACGGGTTAAAATACAAAGATAAACTTACCGCAAAACAATGGCAGGATTTAATTGATTTTGAAGGAAATGCCAATGGTTTTTCGGTTCTAACGGCGAGTCGTCCGGGAATTGAAGGCGGGCTTAGAATTTCATACGCCACTTTGGGTGCTTTTATGAAATATCCTAAAGAAAGTCTTCCGAAAAAACCAACGAGCAATATTGCCGATAAAAAATACGGTTTCTTCCAGACTGATAAATTGTTTTTTGAAGAAGTAGCCCAGGATATGGGAATGATTGCCAACAAAGAAGATGGCGATATTGGTTTTGAAAGACATCCGTTGGCGTATTTAGTAGAAGCTGCAGATGACATTTGCTACACTATTATAGATTTTGAAGACGGAATAAATCTTGGTTTGGTATCTGAAGATTATGCTTTAGAATATTTAATTAAACTGGTAAAAGACAATATTGGAGTTGCCAAATATAAATTGCTGGAAACCAAAGAAGACCGAATCAGTTATTTGCGTGCTTTGGCAATTGGCGCTTTAATTAGCGATGCTGTTGATGTTTTTATTGAAAATGAAGAAGCAATCTTGGCGGGTAATTTTCCGTATGCTTTAACCGATAAAAGCAAATACAAAGCGCAGATGAATGATATTATTCAACTAAGTGTCGAAAAAATCTACCAAAGCCGTGAAGTCATCGAGAAAGAAATTGTAGGTTATCAAATCATTCAGACTTTGCTGGATAAATTTATTACAGCATTCAATAATAAATACGAAGGAACTGCATCAAACTACGATAAACTAATCTTGAAAATGCTGCCAGAAAAGCATCATCTCGACAAAGGCAATTTATACGAGCGTCTGCTTCATATCTGCCATTATGTTTCGCTTTTGACAGATGGGAATGCATTAGAATTATATGAAATGATTCAAGGGCATAAAAAGAACTAAAATTAATTTATCATAAAAAAGAACCCCATAAAGCGTAAGTTTTATGGGGTTCTTTGTATAAATATAAGATTTATTATTTAAAAGCGTAAACTAAGCCAACACCTAATACCTGACGGAGTTGTGCTCTTGGTCCGTCGTTAACCTGACTTGTTGTTCCTGTTGTAGGATCAACGACATCTTTTTTAGTTTTAATGTCGTCATCATAAACTAAATGCACGCCAATATTTGCTTTAACATAAGCATTAACAACAAGATCTAAACGCGTATCATAATCCACATCGACATTTCCAAATTTGTTCAAATAATCGGTATATAAACTTAGGCGGTTTTCGTAGAAAATGTTTTTGTAAATCTCGCTTTTCATGTATCCTGTAAACAAAATACCAAACTCAGCTTTTACTTTTTGTCCTTCTTCCACTAAAATTTGTGCAGTAGGATCAAGAGGATCTGTTATATAAACTGCTTTTTTAACACCAAAAGAACCTTGATTAGCAAGATATTGATCTAATACCAAAGTTGTCTTTAAAGTAATCGGAGAGAAGTAAAAAGTTCTGTTTTTCTTTTTGTCTGAGTTCTCAGCTCCAGCTCCTAAAAAGATGTAAGCTGGTGCAAAAGGTTTAGAGATCGCAATGTCTCGGTTAGGATAGTTGTAACCGTTTGTAAATTGCGTATTGAAATTAAACTTAGCAGAATAATACCAGTTTGATAAAGAATCTTTTCTGAAACCATAAGTAGAGTTCATCAAAATTGCGTCATCTGTTTTTCTAAGTTCTGTTCCGTCTTGTTTATTTAAACCATATTTTACAATAAGTTCGTTCACCCATTTATGATTTCCTTTAACGAAAGTTCTTCCAAATTCACCTTTAAACAACCCAGAAATAGAACTTGTTCCCCCGGCGCTCCAATTCACAAAAGCGATTTCCGAAATGTCAAAGCCTAATTGATTTTTTTTAGTCCAATTGGAAGGTAGTTTTGGTAGTTGATTTGGATCTAAAGTCGTTTGTATAAGTTGGGCAAAGTTTTTTGAAGTACTTAAAAGCAACAGAAGTAAAAGGGTAGAACGCAATAATTTCATTAGGTTGATTTTATTTTTTTTTGGTGCTGCAAAATAATTATTTTAGACCGTTTGAAAAAGATTTATTAAACTTTTAACGTCAATTTTACACAATTGTTGCAGTTGCGCTACCGTTCCGTGCTCAATAAATTCGTCTGGAACACCCAAATTTTGAATATTATTTTTGAAATTATTTGTTGCTGCAAACTCTAAAACAGCACTTCCAAAACCTCCAATTTTAGCCCCGTCTTCTATTGTAATTATGTTTTCAAAATCTAAAAAAATATGTTGTAATAATTTGATATCTAATGGTTTAATGAATGGGAAATCGTAATGTGCAATGCGCTCAGAATTTGAACATTGGCTTAGTGCTTCGATAACATTATTTCCAATAGTTCCAGTAGATAAAACGGCCATTTTTGTTCCCTTTTTTAAGCAGTTTGCTTGGCCAAATTTAATTTTCTCATAATGTCCGAAATTTTCTACTTCCCAATTCGGAAGAACGCCTCGTCCACGTGGATATCGGATTGCAATAGGATTATTCAGACCTAATTGAGCTGTATATAAAATGTTTTGAAGCGCAATTTCATTAATAGGCGCATAAATTATCATATTAGGAATCGTGCGCAAATAAGCAATATCAAAAACGCCATGATGTGTCGCTCCGTCTTCGCCAACCAAACCGGCTCGATCTAAACAAAAAATCACAGGTAAATTTTGTAAAGCTACATCATGAATGACTTGATCGTAAGCACGTTGTAAAAAAGTTGAATAAATATTACAATATACAATCATGCCTTGTGTGGCCATTCCGGCAGCAAGAGTTACAGCGTGCTGTTCTGCAATTCCAACATCAAAAGCACGTTCTGGAATTTCATCCATCATAAACTTTAAAGAGCTTCCCGATGGCATTGCAGGCGTAATTCCGATGATTTTTTGGTTCTTTTTAGCTAAATCTAAAATGGTCAACCCAAAAACATCTTGATATTTTGGAGGCAAATTTTCTTCATGTTTTAAGTGAATTTCTCCAGTCGAAGCATCAAATTTTCCGGGTGCATGATATTTTACCTGATTTTCTTCAGCTTGCTGCAGGCCTTTTCCTTTTGTGGTTACAATATGAAGAAATTTTGGACCTTTTATCTTTTTTAACCGATTTAGTTCTTGTATTAAAGTTGGAAGATCATGCCCGTCAATTGGACCCGAATAATCAAAATTCAAAGATTTGATCATGTTATTTTTCTTCGGATTTTTTCCTTCTTTTACCGCAGTAAGATACTTTTTGAGTGCACCAACGCTCGGATCAATTCCGATAGCATTGTCATTCAAAATAACCAATAAGTTAGCATCGGTCACTCCGGCGTGATTTAAGCCTTCAAATGCCATTCCGCTTGCAATAGAAGCATCACCAATTACGGCAATGTGCTGTTTCTCAAAATCGCCTTTTAAGTTTGACGCAATCGCCATTCCCAACGCAGCAGAAATAGAAGTAGAAGAATGGCCTACGCCAAAAGTATCATAAACACTTTCGCTTCTTTTTGGGAAACCCGAAATACCATGAAGTTGTCTGTTGGTGTCGAAATTTTCTCTTCTTTCGGTTAAAATTTTGTGTCCGTAAGCCTGATGGCCAACATCCCAAACTAATAAATCGTCGGGCGTATTAAATACATAATGCAAAGCAATTGTCAATTCAATGACGCCTAAACTTGCTCCCAAATGGCCTTCTTTTACAGAAACAACATCAATTATAAATTGGCGTAATTCCTGAGCAACTTCTGGCAACTGCGCTTCAGAAAGTAAGCGTAAATCGGCGGGATTGTATATGTTTGAAAGTAAATTGCTTTTCATTGTTAGGTAAAAAGCAAATTTACGGTTTTAAATTTAATTCTGTTTGTTCATTGCTTTCTCCTGTTTTGAAAATTTGCATTGAGGTAATTTTTGAAAATTTTCTTTTTCTTCTTTTCGGATTCAAAGTATCCAGTTCAAGTGTAATTGGTAAAGTGTAATAGGTTTTAACTTTTCTTCCACTAGTTTCTCCCGGAGTCCATTTTTCGAATTTCTTTAAAACCCGAATGGCTTCTTCTCCAGTTCCAAAACCAAGGTCTTCTATTATTTTAATTTCATCTATACGTCCGTCTTTTTCAATTACAAAAGACATTTTAATTATTCCGGTTGATTTCTTTAGATCTTTTGGAATTTTAAATTCATTTCTAAAAATTTCATAAAATAATTCTATTCCTCCGGGATAATCAGGTCTGACATCTATACCTGCAAATCCATATACTGCATTGTCCTCATAAGGATATGCGTAAGACACTGCGTCTCCAGATTCTGTTTTTGCTAAAGACAAGAATTTTTCTTTTTTATGGATATGATGGCTTTTGTGGTTTTTAAATTTTGTCTCTTTTATTTTTGGAGCTGTATCGTTATTTGATGTAATTATTTCTTTATGAATGGTTTTTATAGACGAAGAATCTTCGATTACTTCAATTTTGTCGATTTTTTGTTTGTTCCCATCTTTATCTTGACAGCTAAACAAAGTAGTTCCCATAGCAATAAATAAAGCAAGCAAAAACATTTTGTGATAATGAGTCTGAGTATGTAAAACCTGACTTGGAATCTGAATTATTATAGAATCCAATTGCGATTTTTTAAATCTGCCGCAAATTTTATTGTTTTGATTTTGAATGAAAAAATGCTGTACTTCTTGCGGTAACATTTCGGTAAAATCGATAACGGTTTTGGCGCAGCTCAAACAAAAACGGCCATTTTCGTTTGGCGTCATTTTGTCCCAGTTTTCATGGCAAGGCTCAGGAATCGTTATTTTGAATTTTCTTTCCATGCATTATTGAATAAAGGGAATTGGCAAAATATAAGATGATCTAACAATATGACTGTTATGTTTTCCCGGAATCCACTTTGGAGCAGTTTTTAAAACTTTAATAGCTTCTTCTCCGTTTCCTGTGCCTGTATTTTCAACTATATTGAAATTACTCAAACTGCCATCTTTTTCTACAACAAACACTATTTTTCCTTGAAATTTATCTGTTTTAGTTGAAACAGGATAATTTTTATAAAAATAAGCATAGAATTTTTTCATTCCATTTTCTGGAACAGGTAAAACATCTAAATCTTTTGAGCTATATATAATATCATACTTAAAAGTTCCTTGCTCAATAGAATTAGGAATAAGTAATGCTCCAACTATAGTCTCTTCGTGAGTTTTTTTTGACTCTACTTTTTTTGACTCTATCTGATGTCCATAACATGAATTATTGGTCTCGTTTTGATCTTGATTTGTATTATCAACAATCTCGATTTTATCAATTCTATTTTTGTTCCCATCTTTATCTTGACAGCTAAACAAAGTAGTTCCCATAGCAATAAACAAAGCAAGCAAAAACATTTTGTGATAATGAGTCTGAGTATGTAAAACCTGACTTGGAATCTGAATTATTATAGAATCCAATTGCGATTTTTTAAATCTGCCGCAAATTTTATTATTTTGATTTTGAATGAAAAAATGCTGTACTTCTTGCGGTAACATTTCGGTAAAATCGATAACTGTTTTGGCGCAGCTCAAACAAAAACGGCCATTTTCGTTTGGCGTCATTTTGTCCCAGTTTTCATGGCAAGGCTCAGGAATCGTTATTTTGAATTTTCTTTCCATTTTGAATATCAAGATTTAAATGTAATAAAAAATAATAGTAAAACCTTATTTTTGCAATTATGATAAATCCTTTCACCGACGAATACTTCATGAAAAAAGCTTTGCAGGAAGCTGAAATGGCTTTTGAAAAAGGCGAAATTCCTGTTGGAGCCATAATTGTTGTGGCTGATAAAGTCATTGCAAGAAGTCATAATTTGACTGAATTGCTAAATGATGTTACTGCACATGCTGAAATGCAGTCGATAACTGCAGCCGCTAATTTTCTTGGTGGAAAATATTTAAAGGATTGCACTTTATATGTTACACTCGAACCTTGCCAAATGTGCGCCGGTGCTTTGTATTGGAGTCAGATTTCTAAAATTGTTTTTGGCGCCCGTGATGAACAGCGCGGCTTTATCGTTATGGGAACAAAGCTTCATCCTAAAACTACTGTTGTTTCTGGCGTTATGGCCAATGAAGCTGCTGATTTGATGAAACGATTTTTTATAGAAAGACGTAAGTAGCTTTAAAATAAATAAGTCATATAAAGACATATGAAAATCATAAAAGAATTAAAGCAGATTATATTATAAAACGTGTTTTCTGAGAAACCTTTTTTTGACAGCAGAATTTTTATACTTATTGCTATTGAAAAGAGAAGTACAGTACAAAAGTAAAATTGAATTCCATTGACGCTTAAGTCATTAGAAAGGAGTTTTGTGTAGTCATTTTTCTCCGAATTGACTTTTGTAACGGATTTAAATAATAAAGAATACTCAATTTCAATATTGCTTTCTTCGACGTCATCTTTTGCAGTTGAGAATGTAAATCCTTTTTTTGTATAATAATGATAAGAAACTTTTTGTTTAGAACCATTTTTTCCTCCTGCAGTCTGCACAGCAGAATAAATTATAGTGTCTTTTGTTTTTGAAGTTGGTAAAATAAAATAGTCGAAAAATAATAGAGATATTATAAAAGCCACTATTAGAAAAAGATACACGATTACCTTTTTATTCTTTATTATGAACTCATCTTCTGAGGAATATTTCGACATAAATTAATAAATTAAATGCTTCGAAGATATTATATTTTGGTTTGAGTTGGCATAAAACTTCAACAAAAGTTAAATAGTTACTGTAGCGAATTTTCCTCTTAAAATGTTTTAAAAAATATTCTACATTTACTACAATATATTTAGCCTTTGGATAGTTATGCTCTTTAACTATCAAATGTTAAAACGTTCTGTCATTTTCTATAATTTGTAACCATTAACTCTAAATAAAAGTGAAAGCAAAAGGATTAGTTCTCGTATTTTGTGTGTTTTTTATTTTTCAATCTTGCGGCAGAAAATCAGCAGCCGATTTCAATTCCGATTTTTCATTATTTAAAGAGTATATAGTCAGTTTTACCGGGGGAATAGTTTCTTCCGAATCTGATATTCGAGTGGTTCTGGCTTTCGATAAAAAAGAATGGAAAGCCAATCAAGTTTTAGACAGCGATTTATTTGATATTTCTCCAAGCGTCGACGGAAAAGTGGTCGCACTTTCTACTAATACAATTGCCTTTATTCCAGAAAAAAAGTTGGATCCCGGAACTGAATATCAGGTAACCTTGAATTTAGACAAGCTTATTACGCTCCCAAAAGACAAAGAGGCAACGCTTTCTAAATTTAATTTTACGGTAAAAACAATCAAACAGGATTTTACTATAAATACGGCTGATATTCAATCGTACAGCAAAGAATATCAATATTTAAACTGTGTTTTAAAAACGGCTGACTTTATTGATCTTGAGACAGCTAAAAAGTTAATAGAAGCAAAACAAAAGGGAAATAATCTTAAAATTAAATTTGATGCAAAATCGGGTTCGGCAAAAGAATTCAATTTTATAATTGACAGTATTCAGCGTTATTCTGAAGCCACAAATCTCGAAATTTTATATGATGGAAGTGATTTTGATATTGATCAGAAAGGTCAAATCGATGTTCCGATCACCAATATAAACGAATTTAAAATCGTAAAAGTTGAGGTTCCAGACGGAAGCAATCAATCACTGACAATCAATTTTTCTGAACCTTTAGAAAAAGGCCAGGATTTTAAAGGTTTGGTTTCGATTCAGAACGCAAATAATTTGAAATTCTCAACACAGGGAAATTTACTTAAAGTATATTTTAGTAATGAAAAAACGCCAGCTCAAACAGCAGTTTCTGCTCCTGTTGTAGTTGAAGAAAGTGCGGTTTCATTGGCAGATTCTGCATCGGTTGTTGTAGATAGTGCATCTGCTGTGGTTGATGAGGCTGTAGAAGTAGTTCACGATGAAGAGCCAGAAGCAGCATCGGAACAAATTTTAGCGGGAGATTTATTAGTTGAAGTTTTTCAGGGAATTGAAAGCCAATACGGTAAAAAAATGGAAGCGAATTTTACTCAGAAGATTTCGTTTGACCAAATAAAACCAAGTGTGCGCTTTATTAAAAACGGAACTATTTTGCCAAGTTCCAATAATTTAAAATTGAATTTTGAAGCTGTAAATTTAAGTGCAGTCGATGTAAAAGTATACAAAATCTACAAGAATAATATTCTTCAATTCCTTCAGTATAATGAGCTGAACGGCAGTCAAAATCTCAAGAAAGTAGCACAGCCAGTAGCGAAAACTACATTGAATTTAAGCGAAAACAAACTTATAAATCCGAATAAATGGAACACATTTGCTTTAGATTTATCTAAAATAATTACGCCAGAACCAGGAGCGATTTATAGAGTAGAATTTGTGTATAAAAAGAAATACTCTCTATATAAATGCGAAACTTCTGAAGAAGACCAAAGTGATGAAGAGGAAGAAGAAGTCGATGAAAATGATGTAAACTACAGCGGAAACTCCTATGACGACTATTATTATGATGATTACGAATGGCGAGAAAGTCAAGATCCTTGCTCAAGTTCGTATTATTATAATGCCAGAATTGCAACTAATATTCTAGCGACAGATTTGGGTGTTATTGCCAAAAGAGGAGAAAACAAATCGTATTTATTTGCTGTAAATAATATTGTAACAACTGAGCCGGTTTCCAATGCAAGGGTTGATTTGTACAATTATCAACAGCAAAAATTAGCGACGAGCGCAACCAGCAGCGAAGGAATTGCTTCTTTCCAGCTCGATAAATTCGCTTATTTTGCTATTGTATCTTTAGGAAATCAATCGACTTACGTAAAATTAGACGACGGACTTTCATTATCTGTAAGTAATTTTGATGTGGCCGGCGAAACGTTGCAAAAGGGCTTAAAAGGCTTTATCTATGGAGAACGTGGTGTTTGGCGTCCGGGAGATAACTTGTATTTGTCTTTCATTTTAAATGATGCTTCGAATAAATTGCCAAAATCACATCCAATTAAGTTTAGATTGAATGATCCGAATGGGAAAACCGTTTATCAAACCATTCAAAAAACCAATGAATTAAATCATTACGCATTTACAGTTCCAACAAGTGCAGATGCACCCACAGGAAATTGGGAAGCCATGGTCAGTGTTGGAGGTGCGAAATTTTATAAAAGCATTAAAATTGAAACCATTAAGCCAAATCGTTTAAAAATTAAGAATAATTTCTCCAGAAAAACACTTTCATCTGCGTATCCAAACAAAAGTAATTTGGAAGTGACTTGGCTTCACGGCGCTATTGCTAAAAATTTGAATGTAGAAATGCAAGCTAAGTTTTCGCAGCAGGCGACCACTTTTAAAGGTTATGAGAAGTTTACTTTTGATGATTTAGTACGTCAATTCAGCACAGAAGAAATTAATGTTTTCTCTGGAAAATTAAATGAAAATGGAAAAGCTTCAGTAAATATCGAACCAAAATTACAAGGTCAGGCACCAGGAATGCTTCGCGCTTCATTCATTACAAAAGTATATGAAGAAGGTGGAGATTTTAGTACAGATGTTATTTCGACTACGTATTCTCCATATAAAACCTATGTTGGAATAAAATCACCTGAACCAAATAAATACGGAATGCTGGAAACCAGAACCAACAATCGTTTTGATATTGTGACGCTTGATGAAAACGGAAGACCAAAAGCGGTTAGAAATCTGGAAGTAAAAGTTTATAAAGTAGAATGGCGCTGGTGGTGGGATGCTTCTAGCGATAATTTATCAAATTATAATTCTTCGAATGCGACAACTTCCTATAAAACATTTGTTATCAATACAGATTCTAGCGGAAGAGGAAGTGTTCAGTTTTCATTGACCGATGAAGAATGGGGACGTTATTTGATTCGTGCTTCAGACAATGCTGATGGGCATGCAACTGCTTTGACCGTAAACATTGACTGGCCAATTTGGTCTGGAAAAACGCGAAACAGAGATGCTTCTACAGCAAATATGTTAGTGTTTTCTACTGATAAGAAAAACTACGCTGTAGGCGAGAAAGCACAAATATCTTTTCCGTCAAGCGAAGGCGGTCGCGCTTTAATTTCAATTGAGAACGGATCAAAAGTAGTACAGACTATTTGGGCTAAAACTGAAAAAGGAGAAACAAAAGTTGAAGTTCCGATCACTGCTGCAATGGCACCAAATGTGTATTTTAATATTACGCTTTTACAGCCACATGCGTCGACTAAAAATGATTCGCCTATTCGTATGTACGGAATTGTTCCGATAGAAGTTGTTGATAAAAATACCATTTTAGCACCCACACTTTCAATGCCTGATGTTTTAAAACCAGAGCAAACATTTACTGTAAAAGTAGGTGAGAAAACAGGTAAAGAAATGACGTATACAATTGCAGTTGTAGACGAAGGTCTGCTTGATTTAACTCGTTTTAAAACACCAAATGCCTGGGATAGTTTCTATGTTCGTGAAGCTTTAGGAGTAAAAACTTGGGATATTTATGATGATGTAATTGGCGCCTATGGCGGAAAAATAAATCAGATTTTCAGTATTGGTGGAGATCAAGATTTAGGCGGAGGAAAAGCTAAAAAAGCAAACCGTTTTAAACCTGTTGTATTGTATTATGGTCCGTTTAAGTTAGAAAAAGGACAAACTAAATCACATCAATTAAAATTGCCGAAATATATTGGTTCAGTTCGAACTATGGTAGTTGCTGGTGATGCTAATACTAGTGCTTACGGAAGTGTCGAAAAAGCAACTCAAGTAAAAAGTCCTTTGATGGTTTTGGCTTCGTTGCCAAGAAAAATTTCGCCTTCTGAGAAAGTAACAATTCCGGTTACCATTTTTGCAACAGAGAAAAATATTAAAAATGTTTCGATTCAGATAAAAACAAGCAATGGATTGAAAGTAATGGGAAGCGCAACTCAAAGTTTGACTTTTACAGAACCGGATGAAAAAATGGCTTATTTTAATTTAGTTGTTGGTTCTCAAACCGGAATTGCGAAGGTGCAGGTAATTGCCACTTCTGGAAAAGAGAAATCGGTTTATGATGTTGAGATCGACATGACGAACCCGAATCCGGTAACAAATACTTTTACCGATGTGATTTTGTCTCCAAACAGTACCAAGACCATTTCATGGAAAACCTTTGGAGTTGTGGGAAGCAATAAAGCAAGATTAGAAGTTTCTTCAATGCCAACAATCAATTTAAATGGAAGATTGCAATATCTTATTCAATATCCACATGGCTGTGTAGAGCAAACGACTTCTTCAGTTTTTCCACAGTTGTATTTGAATGATGTTGTTGATTTGGATGCAACTCGAAAAGCACTTATTCAAAAAAATATTACGGCAGGAATTACCAGATTAGGAAGTTTTCAGCTGTCAAACGGAGGAGTGGCTTATTGGCAAGGAAATACGACTGCTGATGATTGGGGAACTTCATATGCGGGACATTTCTTGATTGAAGCAGAGAAGAAAGGATATGTTTTGCCAATTAACTTCAAATCAAAATGGATTTCGTATCAGCAAAAAGAAGCAAAACAATGGCGTTTCGAACCAAAATATGGAAATGATTTGGCTCAGGCTTATCGATTATATACTTTGGCCTTAGCCGGAAATGCCGATTTGTCTTCTATGAACAGATTACGTGAAACAAAAGGAATTTCGAATGAAAGTATGCTTCGTTTAGCTGCTTCGTACGTTTTGGCAGGACAAAAATCTGCTGGATTGAACCTGTTTTTACACAGTAAAATAGAAGATGAATCAAGTACTTATAATTATTACTATTATGGTTCGAGCGAAAGAAACAGGGCGATGGCTTTAGAGACGATGCTGCTTTTAGGACAAAAGCAAAAAGCTTTTGATATGGCTTCAAAATTAGCCAAACAAATGTCTAACAATCAATGGATGAGTACACAGACAACTGCTTATTGTTTGTACGCAATGTCAAAATTTGCAGTAAGCAATGGTCCAAAAGGAGTTAATATTCAGTTTAGCAAAAACGGAAAAGGTGAAACAATAAACACACAAAAAACAATTGCTGACAGAAATTTAGTGGTTCAGACAGGTACAAACAGTGTCATTCTAAAAAACATTAAAAACAATACTATTTATGTTCGAGTTTTAAATACTGGAATATTACCAATCGGACAAGAAAATGCAATTCAGAGCGATGTTGCTGCAAATATTGTTTTCAAAAACAGAAAAGGAAGCGTAATTAATGTTTCAAAAATCAGCCAAGGAACAGAGTTTATTGCAGAGGTTACCATTCGAAATCAAAGAAATGAACATGTAGAAAATGTTGCCTTATCACAAATTCTGCCTTCAGGATTCGAAATCGTAAATACTCGTTTTACTGATTATGGAGACGCAACAAATAATATAGCCGATTATATTGATATTCGAGACGATAGAACTAATTTCTATTTTGGAATGAAAGCTGGCGAAACAAAAGTCTTTAGGATTTTGCTGAATGCATCTTATCTTGGGAATTATTATTTGCCTGGATTGCAATGCGAGGCAATGTATGATAATACTTTCTTAGCGAGAACAAAAGGATTTTGGGTTGAGGTTGTAAAATAAAGTTTCACGCAGATTTAGCATATCAAGCAGATAAAATAAAAAATCTGCTAAATCTGCGTGAAAAAAACTTAGCGAACTTTGCGGTTAAATATAATAAATATTGAAAAATAAACTTATAGCGTTTATACAACGCATTATAAATTGGATAAAAAGAAACAAAATAAAGTCAGCAGTTGCATTTTTGCTCTTGCTGATTTACTATTTTTCGATACCGCGAACTTTATTTAAAGAACCGTATTCTACTGTTATTGAAAGCAAAGAAGGCGAGTTGCTTGGTGCAAAAATCGCGAGTGACGGACAATGGCGTTTTCCTTCGCAGGACAGCGTGCCTGATAAATTCAAAAAATGTATTGTTTATTTTGAAGATGAATACTTTTATAAACATCCTGGATTTAATCCAGGAGCCATGGTAAATGCTTTCAAACAAAATCAAAAAGCAGGAAAAGTTGTTAGAGGAGGAAGTACATTAACACAGCAAGTTATTCGATTATCTCGAAAAGGAAAAAATAGAACTTATTTTGAAAAGTTAATAGAAATTATCCTGTCAACTAGATTAGAATTAGGTTATTCTAAAAATGAAATACTGGAATTATATGCGGCTCACGCACCGTTTGGCGGAAATGTAGTGGGACTTGAAATGGCTTCTTGGCGTTATTTTGGAGTTCAATCGAATCAATTGTCTTGGGCTGAGAATGCAGTTTTGGCTGTTTTGCCAAATGCACCGAGCTTAATTTATCCGGGAAAGAATCAGATAAAACTCTTGAATAAACGAAACCGACTTTTATTAAAATTACACCAAGAAGGCATAATTGACAAGCAGACTTACGAACTTTCTATTGAAGAGCCGTTGCCTCAAAAACCGTATGATTTGCCTCAAATTGCGCCTCATTTATTGCAGAGAGTGGCAAAAAATGAAGAAGGAACTCGAGTAAAAACTACAATTGATTACGGTTTGCAAAATAGAGTCAATCAAATTGCAAAATATTATTACAATCAGTACAAGCAAAATGAAGTACATAATTTGGCGATTTTAGTAATTGATGTTTCTAATCGAAATGTTATGAGCTATGTCGGTAATTCGCCAACAGACAAAAACCATCAAAAAGATGTTGATATTATTGATGCGCCTCGAAGCACAGGAAGTATCTTAAAACCGCTTTTATATGCAGGAATGCTAGATGATGGTGAATTGTTGCCAAACACTTTAGTCGCTGATGTGCCAACGCAAATTGCGGGTTATACACCTCAAAATTTTAATCTGACATTTGACGGAGCTGTTCCGGCACATCGCGCATTGTCACGATCATTAAATATTCCGGCAGTTTTGATGTTGCAGGATTTTGGAGTGAATAAATTTTATGAAGAATTGCAAAAATTCAAGTTGAGAGATATCAATAAAACACCAGATCATTATGGTTTGTCGCTTATTTTAGGCGGTGCCGAAAGTAATCTGTGGGATTTATGCCGAACTTATGCCGGTTTATCATCAACCGTAAATTATTACACTAAAAATCAATCCAAGTATCGAACAAATGAGTTTACAGAATTAAATTATAAAAATGATTTTGAACCTGATTTCGGATCTGAAACAAATCAGAAAAATATAATTGGTGCGGGATCAATCTGGTTGACGTATAATGCAATGGAAGAGGTAAACAGACCAGAAGGAGATGAAGCTTGGAAGTTTTATGACAGTTCCTTAAAAATTGCCTGGAAAACCGGAACAAGTTTTGGGAATAGAGATGCCTGGGCAATTGGCACAAATTCAAAATATGTAGTCGGGATTTGGGTGGGAAATGCAACAGGGGAAGGAAGGCCAACGCTTACTGGTGTTACAAGTGCAGCTCCAATTTTATTTGATGTTTTCAATTTATTGCCGAGAGAGCGATGGTTTGATAAACCTTATAATGATTTAGAAAAAGTTGAGGTTTGTCGACTAAGCGGTTATCTAGCAAAAGAAGATTGCCCAAAAATTGCACAATGGGTTCCTAAAAAAGGAAAATCAACAGCAGTTTGTCCGTATCATAAAACAGTTCATTTAGATAAATTAGAAAAATTTCAGGTAAACAGCAGCTGTGAAAATGTGGAGAACATAGTAACTAAGAGCTGGTTTGTTTTGCCTCCGGTTATGGCTTGGTATTACAAAAGCCAGCATATCGAATATTTGCCTCTGCCACCCTTTAAAGAAGATTGCCAGGGAACGCAAACGAAAACAATGGATTTTATTTATCCTAAAACGAATAGCAAAATTTATTTAACAAAGAATTTCAACAGCGAAGTACAGCCTGTTATTTTGAAAGTGGCTTATTCTGAAAGAGATAAAGAACTTTTTTGGTATGTTGATGATGTTTATAAAGCAACAACAAAAACGTTTCATGAATTGCCAATAACTCCAAGTACTGGAGTTCATTATATTACTGTTGTAGATGCTTTTGGAAATGAAATTAGGAGAAGAATTGAAATTGTGAGAGAATAAAAAAAGTGAAAGTAAATTATATTTTTTTAAATTCTTAATTCCAAAATGAATAATTACTCCTAAAAAAAGCCACAAAAAAACCGCCAATCTCACGAAAGGCGGTTTTTGTTTTATTCTGAAATAACATTTCCTTTTTTATCATAGAAATGGTATTCTAAGTACGTGTAAGCGTCACGAGGTATGATTTTCACCCATTTCTTATGTTCAAAAAACCATTTTGAACGTAATGATGGAAAACCTTTACTGAGGTATGCAGCCACAAACGGATGTACATTAAGGACAACACTTTTGTGGATTTTTAAAATTCTGTCTAAATCAGATGCGATTTTATCAATGATTAAAATTGGCGCTTCAATTTCGCCATGTTCATTGTTTGGATCTTCTTCTCTAGTTTTAATATTTACTTCTGGTCTTACGCGTTGTCTTGTAATTTGAACTAAACCAAATTTACTTGGCGGTAAGATTTTATGCTTTGCTTTATCGTCGCTCATTTCTTCTCGCAAGAAGTCGAACAAGACTTTCCTGTTTTCAGGATTAGACATATCGATAAAATCAACTACGATTATTCCGCCCATATCACGCAAACGAAGTTGTCTGGCAATTTCAGCGGCTGCAATCATATTTACTTCCATGGCAGTGTCTTCTTGATTAGTCGCCTTATTAGAACGATTTCCGCTGTTTACGTCTATAACGTGAAGAGCTTCAGTATGTTCAATAATAAGATAAGCGCCTTTGCTCATAGAAACCGTTCTTCCAAAAGAAGTTTTGATTTGTCTCTCTATATTGTATTTCTCGAAAATTGGAGTGTCATTTGATTGATAAAACTTAACAATCGATTGTTTTGAAGGTGCAATTTCTTGCAGATATTCCTTCGTTTGGTGGTACAACTCTTCGTCATCTATTTGAATACCGCTGAAGGTATCATTAAATACATCTCTTAATATTGAAGAAGCTCTGTTAAGCTCTCCTAATACTTTTGATGGATGATGAGCAGTTGGTAATTTTTTACACATTGCAGTCCATCTGCTAAGCAGGTTCTGCAAATCTTTTTCTAATTCGGCTACGTTTTTGCCTTCGGCTACTGTGCGAACAATAACACCAAATCCTTTAGGTTTGATCGATAGAACAAGTTTTTTTAGACGATCCTTTTCCTTTTTGTCTTCTATTTTTTGAGAAATAGAAACGCGGTCAGAAAACGGAACGAGAACAATAAATCTTCCTGCCAATGAAAGCTCAGCGCTTATCCTTGGACCTTTGGTCGATATAGGTTCTTTTACAACTTGAACTAAAACAGATTGATTGGCACTTAAAATATCAGTAATGATGCCATCTTTGTCAATCTCTTTTTCAAACTGAAAGGTTTTTAGGGAGAAATCTTTTATTTTACCTGCGCTTACAAGTTTTATGAATTTCAGCTGAGAAGCTAAGTTAGGTCCTAAATCGTGATAATGTAAAAAGGCATCTTTTTCGAAGCCAACATTTACAAAAGCAGCGTTAAGTCCAGCAACTGGTTTTCTTATTTTGGCAATAAAAATATCACCAACTTGAAAATTGCTTTTCTCTTCTTCTTTGTGTAATTCAATTAGTTTTCCATCTTTTAATAAGGCAAAATCTACGGCTTCAGAACTAGATCTAATGATTAATTCTTTATTCACACTGTAAATTTTTATCCAGACTTTTAGTTTCAGGTTTCAGGTTTCAGGTTTCAAGTTTTTCAACTCATAACTCATAGCCTATAACTCATAACTGATTGTAAGGATGGATTAAACAATATTTTTAACAGGTATTGAACCCGGGGGAATTTTAGTTAGCAGTTTTCCAGTTTCAGTTGCCAGTTTTAAGCTGCGAACTGTGACTTGTTACTGAGACTAAATTCCAATTTCAATGAACGTTAAAAAGAAAAAAGTAGTTTAAAACTACTTTTTCTTTTTGTGACGGTTAGCTCTCGCTCTTTTCTTTCTTTTGTGAGTAGCTACCTTATGTCTCTTTCTTTTTTTACCACTTGGCATATCGTGTCGATTTTATAATTAATTAATAGTATTATTTTGCTTCGTTATTCGTTTTAACTCCTTCTACAAATACTTTTGCAGGTTTAAAAGCAGGAATGTTGTGTGCAGGAATTTTGATTGTGGTGTTTTTAGAAATGTTTCTTCCTGTTTTTTCAGCTCTAGTTTTTACGATGAAACTACCAAAACCTCTTAGGTAAACATTGTCTCCAGTTTCCAATGAAGTTTTAACTTCTTCCATAAAAGTTTCTACTGTTGCTTGAACATCTCCTTTTTCAAGACCTAATTTCTCTGAAATTTTCGCTACGATATCTGCTTTCGTCATTTTCTTTCCTATTTTATTTTATAAATGATGTACTATTTTTTTGAGTTTGCAAATATAGGAATTAAAAAAATAATTAATCAAGCTAATTCGTTAAATTTTAATTACATAAACATTTACTTTTGTATTCTAAGTATTTTACGATGAATTTTCATAACATATTGATAAATTGGTATTTACGAAACAAGCGTGATTTACCTTGGCGAAAAACGACCGATCCTTACCTAATTTGGCTCTCAGAAATTATGCTGCAGCAGACTCGAGTTGCGCAAGGAATGCCATATTTTTTTGCTTTTACAAAGGAATTTCCTACAGTGTTTGATTTGGCAAATGCCTCAGAAGAGCAAGTTTTGAAACTTTGGCAGGGATTAGGGTATTATTCTCGCGCCAGAAATCTGCATAAAACAGCTCAATATGTAGCAAATGAGCTGAATGGAGTTTTTCCAGAGAATTATGCAGCGTTATTGAAATTAAAAGGTGTTGGCGAATATACTGCGGCGGCGATTGCTTCATTTTCTTATAATGAAGCGGTTCCTGTAGTTGATGGAAATGTTTTTCGAGTGCTTTCTCGCTATTTTGATATCGAATCAGATATCGGCTTGCCTGCAACTAAAAAAGAATTTACAGAGCTGGCTAAAGAATTAATGCCAAAAGATAATCCAGCGATATTTAATCAGGCGATTATGGAGTTTGGTGCTTTGCAGTGTGTTCCTAAAAGTCCAAATTGTTTGGTTTGTGACTTTAATGAAAGCTGCGCAGCACTTCAAAAAAAGAAAGTGGCTGCTTTGCCCGTAAAATCAAAAAAAACAAAAGTTACAAATCGATTCTTTAATTATTTGATTTTAGAAGATGCTTTAGGAAATACTTTAATTCAAAAAAGAACCGCAAAAGGAATTTGGCACAACTTATATGAGTTTCCGTTATTAGAAAAAGACGAGATTGTAGGCTTTGATGTTGTCGCAAAAGAGGTTCAAAACGATATTTTTCCATCTTATACTATTATAGGTATAGAGGAATGCAGTGAAACTACTGTCATGCATAAACTTTCGCATCAGCATCTGCATATTCAGTTCTGGAAAGTTAAAATTGCTGAAAAAATAGAGAATGGCGTGATAACCAGTGATTTAAAAAATTTTCCTTTTCCTATTGTGATTTATAATTTTATCGAAAAGCAGGAAATAAATTGCTAAAAAAATGTATCTTTGGGAGAAATACCACAAATTAACCATGAACGGAACATTAAATAAAGTGATGCTTATTGGCCATTTAGGCGATGATGTAAAGATGCATTATTTTGATGGAGGAAATTGCATCGGTCGTTTTCAGTTGGCTACAAATGAAGTTTATATTAATAAGACCACCAACGAAAAAATAACTTCGACAGAGTGGCATAATTTAGTCGTGCGTAATAAAGCCGCGGAAATCTGCGAGAAATATCTATCCAAAGGAGATAAAATATATGTTGAAGGTCGTATAAAATCACGTCAGTGGCAAGCAGAAGATGGCACTACAAAATACACGACTGAAATTCAAGTTACCGAGTTTACTTTCTTGACTACCAAAAAAGAAACTGGAAATCATAAACCACATCACGATTCAGAATCCGCAAAAAGTACTAACTTTGATGCGACAAATGAAGGCTTGCCTGTAAACGACCTGCCTTTTTGATTGTTTAACTAATCTTTTTTAATTTGGACCCAGAGCCCAGTTTACTTTTTACTACGACATTAGACATCAATTTAATAATTGGTTTTGTCGGAATATTTGTTTTGCTTTTTTTATCGGCCATTGTTTCAGGTGCCGAAGTAGCTCTTTTTTCTCTCTCTCAAAAGGATATTGATGAAACCTTACAAGACAATCTTTCTAAAGGTAAAATAATCTCTAAACTTTTAGATAAACCCAAAAAACTTTTAGCAACCTTATTAGTAGCAAACAATTTTTTAAATATTGGAGTCGTTATTCTGTTCTCTTTTATTGGCCGAAATATTTTTGCACACGTAAGTTCGCCTGTTCTTAAATTTATTTTAGAAGTAATTTTGGTCACTTTCTTAATTTTATTATTTGCGGAAGTTTTGCCAAAAGTTTATGCCAGCCGAAACAATATAAAATTTGCTAAACGTGTTGCTTATCCGATTGCTGTTTTAGACAAATTACTTTCTCCGATAAGTTTGCCTATGCGCAGTGTTACGCTATATTTGCAGAATAAATTAGGAAAACAAAAAAATAGTTTTTCAATAAATCAGCTCTCGCAGGCGTTAGAACTGACAGATTCTGAAGGCACATCGAGCGAGGAGCAAAAAATATTAGAAGGAATTGTTTCTTTTGGAAATACAGATACCAAACAGGTTATGAGTCCGAGAATTGATATTTTTGCATTAGAAATATCAGAATCATTTCCAGTAATTTATCCAAAAATAATCGAAAAAGGATTTTCAAGAATTCCGGTTTACCGCGATAATATTGATCAGATCGAAGGCGTTTTATTCGTTAAAGATTTATTGCCGCATATTGATAAAGAAGAGTTTGACTGGACGACTTTAATTAGAGAAGCATTCTTCGTTCCGGAGAATAAAAAGCTTGATAATTTGTTGAAGGATTTTCAAGGTCTTAAAAGTCATTTGGCTATTGTGGTTGATGAATATGGCGGGACTTCTGGCTTAGTTTCTTTAGAAGATGTTATTGAGGAAATAGTAGGGGATATCAGCGATGAGTTTGATGATGAAAATTTGAATTTTTCTCAAATTGATGAAAAGAATTTTCTTTTTGAAGGAAAGATTAACATGAAAGACTTTTACCGAATCGTAAATGTTAATGAAGATATTTTTGAATCGCACAAAGGCGAAGCGGAAACATTAGCTGGTTTTATTCTTGAAATTCTGGGTAATTTCCCTAAAAAAGATCAAAAAGTAGCTTTCGAAAACTGTGTTTTTACAATCGAAACAGTAGATAAAAAGCGTGTAAAACAAATAAAAGTAACAATAGAATAAAATGCTTAAAAGAATAATTTCGGCTGCTGCCATTTTACTTGTATTAACAGTTGTAAGCTGTAAAGATGATGTAGTGCCAAAGCCGTCAAGTTACTTGCGTCTAGATTATCCTGAGGCGAAATATGTCAATTTTGAAAATAATTGCCCGTTTGCTTTTGAAATGAATGAAGCAGCGATAATTAAAGGTGAAAAAGACTGCGGATTTGCAATTACATATCCGAAAATGAAAGCGACAATTTATTTGACCTATAAACCAGTAAATGGAGATATTCAGAAATTATTAAAAGATGCTCAAAAACTAACTTACGAACATGTTATAAAAGCTGATGATATTTTAGAACAGCCGTATTTAAATCCGCAAAAGAAAGTTTACGGAATGTTTTATCAAGTTGATGGAAATGCTGCTACAAACTCACAATTCTACGTTACAGACAGTACAAAACACTTTATAACGGGATCAGTTTACTTTTATGCTAAACCCAATTTTGATTCGGTTATGCCTGCAGCAAGCTATATTAAAAATGATATGCAGCGCTTAATGGAAACACTAAAGTGGAAATAATAAACATAAAAAAGGCGTTCAATTGAACGCCTTTTTTATGTTTAAAATATAATTACGATTTCATATTCGAAACTTTATATGTTTTACCGTCTCCAGTTTCCTGGACTGTTTTAGTTAAGTTTTCAGGATTTTGAATTGTTTTGTCAAAAGTTACGGTTGCAGTTTTTTTGTCAAAATCAACTGTTGCTTTTTCTACGCCATCTAAATTAGATAATTCTTGTTCAATAGTTTTCGCGCATCCAACAGCGCAGGTCATTCCGTCAATAGTAAAGCTTGCTGTCTGTACATTTTCTGCAGCAATTGCTTTATGTTCTTTCGGAGCTGTTTTTTCAGATTTAATATTTGCTAAATTTTTATCTCCTTCTTTTTTACAGCTTACGAATACTAAACCTGCTATTGCTAATGATGCTATTATTTTTGTGAATTTCATTATCTATGATTTAAGATTGTCAATATGTTATTGGCAAAATTAATAAAAATCAAGAGGTCAGTTCGTAAAATTATTACAAATTTGCAGTAAAATAGTATATATGGATGCAAAACAATTGAAGTGGGCTTATTTGTTTGTTCTTTCACTTATCTGGGGAAGTTCTTTTATATTAATTAAAAGAGGTTTGGTTGGCTTGACGGCGGTTCAGGTAGGTTCATTCCGAATTATTTTTGCAGCCTTATTTTTGTTGATTGTAGGTTTTAAAAGCTTGAAGAAAATCTCTCGTCGTCAATGGAAATTTGTTGCCATAACTTCAGTTTTTGGAACATTTACACCGGCTTATCTTTTTGCAATTGCAGAGACAGAAGTAGACAGCTCAATTGTGGCAATTCTAAATTCGCTTACACCTTTGAATACTTTGGTTTTAGGAATTCTTATTTTCGGAATTCAGTTTCAGAAACGACAAGTTCTAGGTGTTTTTGTTGGACTAGTGGGATGCTTGTTGTTGGTTTTAAGCGGTGCTTCTGCACATCCAGGACAAAATTATTATTATGTAGTTTTAGTTGTAATTGCAACGCTTTGTTATGCAATTAATGTCAATTTGATCAAGAAATATTTATCAGATTTAAATTCGCTGAGCATCACAACAGGAAATTTTGCAGTTTTGCTTTTGCCGGCATTAATCATTTTAAGTACAACAGATATTTCGCAAAGCATACATTTTGAAGCTACACAGCATTCCATATTTTTTGTACTGATTTTAGGCGTTTTAGGAACTGGAATAGCGAATGTGCTGTTCTTTAAATTAATACAAATGTCTTCGCCTGTATTTGCAACATCGGTAACTTATTTAATTCCGATCGTCGCCTTTTTCTGGGGCTTATTAGATAACGAAATGCTCACATCAATTCAGTTTTTTGGCGCTTTTATTATTTTAATTGGAGTTTATTTGTCTGCTAAAAAGTGATTTTGAGTTATAGAGTTATGGGTTATGGTTTAAGAACTTCGACTTCGTTCAGCCTGATAAAAAGAATAGGCTCTGTCAAAGTTTTAAACTTTAACAGAGCCTATGAGAAAAAACTTAGCGGCTTAGTGTCTTAGAATCTCAGTATCTTTTATAAAAAATCTGCCTCAGAAACTCCTTCATTAATCTTAATATCAGACATTTTAATATCTAATTCAAAACCAACATTCTGAATTATGTTAAAAGGAACTTTCACGCCTTTAACTTCTCTGTAATCGCCAAAGTTTGTTATTTGTGCCGCGGATTTTCCGCCTTGTTCACGAATTTTAGACTCTGCTACTTTTAAGCCAGATTTCACATCGTAGTAATAAGTTGTTTTGCCATCTTTTATAGCATAAGCATCACTTCCGTTAATGGGTTCAATAGAATCTACTTTTAAATCTGTTCTTTTTTGCAATTGCAATTCTTCAAACGGCGCAGCATTTCCCTTCATTTCTTTAAGGTCATCACCTTCAAGGTTTTTGCGTTGCCCTTGCTGTTCTATATAAGCGCCTTTGTCATTTACAACCTGTTTCATTAAATTCATCGGTCCCATTGCAAGAGAAACCATCATTTTTCCTTTCGAATCTAATTTTGAAGTAAAAGTTAAAGGTCCAGGAGCTTGAGGAATAGTTGTTGAGCCAGTCATTGCCAACGTTTTTACAGCTGAAACCGCTTTTTCTCCACCAATTGCTTTAATGTAATTTTCGAAAACTGTTTTTGCGGTAATTTCGGTTGGCGCTTCTTTTTTAGTTATAGGTTTTTCTATTGGGTTTCCAAATCTGTCGAAATAGTAAATCGGAATCTGAAGTTTTTCCAAACCTGAAATTACATCAGAACCTTTTCCGGCAATTACGATACGCATGTTATCCAAAAGGAAATATTTGTTTGCCACACGATAAATATCGTCAGCGGTAACATTATTTATAGTTTGAATGTATTTTTCGTAAAAATCAGCAGGAAGTTTTTCTGTTTCGATATTAAGTGCGTAACGTGCAACAGATTGTGGTTTTTCAACCTGCATTACAAAACGCCCAATATATCCAGCTTTTACATTTTTCAAAACATCTTCAGAAACTTTTTCAGTTCTGATTCTTTTTATTTCTTTTACAAACTGAGCAACAGCGCTGTCTGTAACTGTGTTTCTCACAGCAGATGAAGCTTTGAATTTAGTTACATATTTTCCGCTTCCAATACTTGAATTCGCGCCATATGTCCAAGCGTGCTGTTCACGTAAATTCATATTTAAATAACTGTTGAAATCACCTCCTAAAATTTGATTTGCAATTACAGCAGGGAAAAAATCTGGATCGCTCATTCTTAAATTTACGGTATTGACCAATGAAATTTCAGATTGAACTGCATTTGGAACATCAACAAAATCAATTTGAAGTTTAGAAACATTTTCTGGATTTGGATACGTATTTTTTGGCGCAGCTTGTTTTTTCCATCCACTAAAAAGTTTTTCAACTTCGGCTTTTGTTTCTTTAAACTTAACATCTCCAATGATCACTAAATAAGCATTTTCGGGAACAAAATAAGTAGCGTAATTCGCTTGAACATCGGCTAGAGTGACATTTTTTACGGTTTCTTCAGATAAATATTCTCCAGAAGGATGGTTTTTTCCGAAAGCTAAAACATCAACTACACGGTTGGCAATTGCAGGAACGCTTTTTTCATCGGCTTTAAGTCCTTCAATTAATTTTGCTTTTTCCTTGTCAAATTCTGCTTGAGTGAAATTGGGCTGTAAAGCTCCTTCAGCTAAAAGTTCTAAAACGCGTCCTGAATATTTTGAAAGCGAACTTGCGTAAGCACCTTGAGACGAGAAATTGATGCTTGCTCCGTAAAAGTCAATTTCTTCATTGAAAGCTTCTTTGGCGGTTTTTTTGGTTCCGTTTCCAATTAGACTGCTGGTTAATTCGTCAACACCTTTTTTATTTCCTTCCGTAAAAGGGGCATTGTCTAGGGTAAGATTAAAGCTTACTCTTGGTAATTTATGATTTTCAACCACCAAAACTTTCATGCCGTTTGCCAAAACAAAAGTTTGAGGTTTTTTGATGTTGACTACGGGCGAATTGCCTGGTTTTGGTTGTGGACGATCTTGTGCTTGCATAATTCCAGTCAGGAATAAAAGGATTAAAATTGTATGTATTTTTTTCATGATTCGCTGCTCTTAATTTTGAACTTTAGTTGAAGGAATGTAATCTAAAATTAAACGCTGGTTAGGGTTTAGATACTTTTTGGCAACTTCTCTAATTTCTTCTCTTGTAATCGAATGATAAAGATCAATTTCAGTATTAATTAAATTTACATCTCCATAAAGTAAATAATAAGAAGCCAAGTTTTCAGCAATTCCTTCAACTGTTGCATTTGCGTTCACAAAATTATTGTCGAATTTGTTTTGTAATTTTTCGTAATCTTTTTCAGAAATCAAATCGGTTTGAATTTTTACAATTTCTTCATCCATTTCTTTTAAGATGTCAGCAGTTGTGTTGGGTGCCATCGGAAGTCCGTATAAAATGTACATTCCGTAATCTTCCTGGCTAAAACCGACAGCTCCAATTTGAAGTGCCATTTTTTTGTCGTCAACTATTTTTTTATAAAGTTTAGAACTTTTTCCGTCGCTTAAATAAGAAGAAATCAAATCTAAAACTCTCGCGTCTCTGGTTTTCATTGATGGAGTTCTATAAGAGGCAACAACCATCGGAATTTGAATATTAGGATCTTCGTAAGTTGCTTTTATAGTTTGATTGATTGGCTCTTCAACAAAAGTTTGTTTTTTTACCACTTCGCCTTTCGGAATTGGTCCAAAATATTTCTGAATCCATTCTTTTGTTTTGGTCTTATCAAAATCACCTGCTACAACTAAAACAGCATTATTTGGCGTGTAGAATTTTTTATTAAAAGCCTGAAATTCTTCAAGAGTTGCAGCATCTAAATCTTTCATCGAACCAATAGTTGTCCAGCGATAAGGATGATTTTTGAACATGTTTTTTTTAACCTCAGGAAGAATATTTCCGTATGGCTGATTATCGTAACGCATTCTTTTTTCTTCTTTTACCACTTCATTTTGCGTGTCAACACCAATTTTATTTATAATTGGATGCATTAAACGCTCAGATTCCATCCACAAACCAAGTTCCAAGCTGTTTGATGGAAAAACTTCATAGTAATATGTTCTGTCGTCAGAAGTATTGGCATTGTTAACGCCGCCGTTTGCAGTAACGATTTTCATCCACTCACCGCGTTTTATATTTTGAGTTCCTTCAAATAATAAATGTTCAAAGAAATGGGCAAAACCTGTACGGTCTGGACGTTCGTCTTTAGAGCCCACGTGATACATTACAGATGTAATAACAACAGGCGCAGAAGGATCGTTATGCAAAATTACATGCATACCGTTGTCTAAATTGTATTCTTCAAAAGCTACTTTTTGAGCATGAGCAACTCCGCCGAGCATTAATGCAGCACTTAACATCATTATCGAATTTTTCATAAAGATTAATAATTTATATTTACCTATATAAATAGGTAGCCAAGATTTAATTATAGTTACATCAAAAATAAGTTTTTTTAGTTATCTTTTAATAGTGTGGCTTTATTTTGATGATACTTTAACAATCTTTTACTTCAAATTTTAGTCTATTGACAGACAAAATACCTTGAAAAACAGACTTTAAAGCGAAATAAATATTTTTAGAATAAGAGATTGCACAGTAAATTTTAAATTGTATATTTGCAACCTTAAAAATCAATAAATCAATTTGGTATGTATGCAATCGTAGAGATAGCAGGGCAACAATTTAAAGTAAGCAAAGACTTAAAGGTTTATGTTAACCGTTTGGCTAACGAAGAAGGTTCAAGTATTTCATTTGACAAAGTTCTTTTATTAGACGATAACGGAAGCATAACTTTAGGCGCCCCAGCTATAGAAGGTGCTTCAGTAGAAGCTAAAGTGTTACAACACTTAAAAGGAGATAAAGTAATCGTTTTCAAAAAGAAAAGAAGAAAAGGTTACAAAAAGAGAAATGGTCACAGACAATATCTTACTCAAATTGTAATTGAAGGTATTACTGCAGCAGGTGGAACTAAAAAAGCAGCAGCTAAAAAAGCGGTTGTAGCAGAAGATGCTCCGGCAACTGAAGTTGAAGCAGCTCCAAAAGCAAAAAAAGCAGCAGCTCCAAAAGCAAAAAAAGAAGCTACTAAAGAATAATAACAATATTTAAACTCATACGTCATGGCTCACAAGAAAGGTGTCGGTAGTTCGAAGAATGGTAGAGAATCAGAATCAAAACGTTTAGGCGTTAAGATTTTTGGTGGTCAAGCTGCTATTGCTGGGAACATCATCGTTAGACAAAGAGGTTCAAAACATAATCCAGGTGAGAACGTTTACATCAGTAAAGATCACACACTACACGCAAGAGTAGCTGGAGTTGTTAAGTTCCAAAAGAAAAAAGATAACAAATCTTATGTATCTATCCTTCCATTCGAAGCATAATATTAAGACTACTTATTAAAAAACCCGTTCTGAAAAGAACGGGTTTTTTGTTTTGTAATTATTTTAGTTTGTCCTTCCGAGGAACGAGGAATCTCAGAAAGAAGATATTACAAAAAAAGCAAAAACCCTTATCAAGTTTTAAACTTTGACAAAGGTTTTATGTTATAATAAAATTAAAATTGAATTTACTGTTCAGTATCCTTTGTTTCTTCCAAATCCTCAGTTTTTCTTCCCACTTTTACTTTTGGAGCATCCTGAGTTCCTGTAACGGTTAATGGAATTCCAAATATACCAAGAGGAGGTAAGCCTAAACGCATTTTTAAGTTTAATTTTCCATCTAAGCTTGTTGTGCCTTCGATTCTAGGTCTGAAGCCGGCAAACTTAAATTTAAAGCGTTCCACCGTCATAATATTGTTCTTAATTTTAGTTTTAATATCAACTTTAGAAACATCAGGATTTTTTATGGCTTCAGAACTTGTTTGTTTGCTGACTGCATTAAACATTTTCAATCCTCTTACTTTTACATCTTTTACAGAAAGCGTTCCACCGCCATCTAGAGACGGATACACGGGTTCCATATTACCATTTAATCGACCTTTTAATTGATAATCTAAAGAAACAATTCCTTGTGCTTTTTCAGCAGCGCTGGCCATTTTTCTAAAAACTTCAATTTCATTATAAGCTCTTTTAATATCAAAGTCTGAAGCTTTAATGTTATAATCAAAATTAGCTTTTTGAGTTGTTACGGCTTGATAATTGGCATTCATTGCAACCTTGCATCCAATTAAGTCAAAGCCAGTGTTCTGCATGGTTAATTTGCCTTTGTTCATACTTAAATTTCCAACAGCATTTTGAAGATTCAATTTGTCAAAATATACTTTTTGTGCATTTGCTGTTAATTGCAAATTCAAATTAGTCGGAATTATAATGACTCCAGTTTGTTTTGTTGCAGTTGAAGCTGGTGTTTCAGTTTTAGTTTGTGTTGCAGAAGTATTTACCGGCGTACTCGACATGAATTCATCAACATTGATATATCGCGCTGCAACGGTAAAAGAACCTCTTAAAACGCCTGTTTTGGTAGTCGCATAATTGAAAACGTTCTGTAAATAACCATTCATTTTAAAATCAGATTGACCGTAAGCTGCCAAAAAGTTATTGAATGACATTTTATCCTGATTAATTTTGAAAATTCCTTCCTTGATAATGAATTTCTTTGGCAGATATTCTGATGCTATTCCAATATTTCTAAGTTCAAGTGTTCCCTTATTATAGAGTTTGCTGTAATTTCCTTTTTCTGCGTCGCTTTGTTTTCCTTTTAAAACTAAATCGGCTTTTACAAAACCGTCAAGATCAAGTCCTTTTTGGGAGAAGACTTTGTAAATTTTATTGACATCAAGTTCACCTTTTGCTTTGATCTCATAAGCTAAATCATTAAAATCACTCAAATCTGCTTGAACAAAAACAGGTTTTCCTTCAAATGTAAATTGCGCTGGTTTAAGTTTTATTTTTAAATCTTCAAAAGTTCCTTTTTGATTATCAATCGTAGTTTTTATAATAATATTGGTGATCGGATTGGGATAATATTTAGTTTTTAAATAACCATTTTCTAGATCAATTGTGCCTTTTGTAACTGGGAAAAGTTTGTTTTTTTGATCAAATTTTCCCTTTGTTTTAATATCTCCAACTAAATTTCCTTTTAATTCCAGATTCGGAATTCCGAGCGCTTTCGTTAATTTTTGCAAATCAATTTTAGCTTTAAAATCGCCATTAATATCAGGGGTATTAGCGCCTTTGATATAGAATTTCGATTTCAAATAATCTTTCTTAATATTAAGTGATAGATTTTTTGCATCAACAGTAACTAGATCTGGATTTAAAGATGGGACTTTTGTTTTTATGTCTAAGTTCAAATTAGAAACCGGAAAAGCGCTTTTATTATAATTAACAAATCCGCTGTCTATTTTTATATCTAAATTAAGATCTGGAGCTATATTTTTTGATGCAATATAATCTCCTTTTAGCGTTAATAGCAAGCTTGTATTTCCTTTGATTTCGGTTTTAGAAAGCCAAGTAACGTATTTAGGAGGAAAAGCTGTAAAGACGTCTTTCAAGTCGCTGTTGTCAGATTTAATAACAAAATCCATATTGTAGCCATCTTTCAAGAAGTCAAATTTTCCTTTAAAATCGACCAAAAGCTGGTTGATTTTTAGATTGTTCTGTTGAAAAAAGAATGACAACGAGTTTACATTTACTTTTGTAATCAAATCGGCATCAATTTTTTTGTTCATTAAATAAGGTTCGCCTTCATACACTATATTTAATTTTTCGATTTTCGCTTTCGAGTATAAATCGAAAACGGCTTTGTTTAAATCGCCTTTTCCTAAATAATCAAAACCAAAAGCATCAAAATGAACTTTTGTAGATAGATCATCATAGATAATTTTACTGTTCAAGATCTCAATTCTTTCCAGTTTTAAAGATGTTTCACTGCTGTCTTTGGGATTTGAAGGTTTTGTAGATTTGTAAATGTTATAATTTGCTTCTCCTTTTGCATTAACTTTTACATTAATAAAAGAATCCGATAAATAAATCTGATCAATTTTTACAGCTTTGCTAAATATTAAGCTCGCAACATTTATTCCAAAAGAAACTTCTTTTGCTGTTATGAATTTTTCATTTTTATAAGGCGTCGATCCATTAAGATTTAAATCGCTTAAAGTTAAAGTCAGCGACGGAAAATGTCGAAAAAACGAAACGGAAACATCAGAATAATTTAATTCTGCGCTTAGTTTTTCATTTGCTGTTTTTTTAATCTGTTCTTTAATTTTGTCAGCAAAAACAATTGGCGTTAAAAATAATAGTGCCAAAATAACGGCAAAAGTTATTCCAAGATATTTAGCAATTTTTAATAAAATGGATTTCTTTTTACTTGCTGTCATAACAAATTTTAATATTTATATAGAATGAATTCGGATAAAAAATAATTTATCCATGAACAGTTTCACTTTTTCCGTAATTGGTAATAATGGAACCTTCGTATTCAATCCATTCTTTCCATCGTTTGTCAACATCAACATTATCCGCATATTTTCTTGCAAAGCCTAAAAAAGTAGTATAATGCCCAGCTTCAGAGATCATTAAATCACGATAGAATTTTGCTAATTCTTCATCTTTAATGTTTTCTGAAAGAACTTTAAAACGCTCGCAGCTTCTAGCTTCGATCATAGCTGAAAATAATAAGCGATCGCACAGTGCATCTTTACGGCTTCCATCTTTTTTCATGAATTTAAAAAGTTCATTTACGTAATGATCTTTTCTTTCACGTCCTAAGGTTAAACCTTTTTTCTTTATTAAATTATGAACCATTTGCAAGTGCTCCAGTTCTTCTCTTGCAATCACAAGCATTTCTGTTACAAGTTCTTCTAATTCTGAATTATACGTAACTAAACTAATCGCATTTGATGCGGCTTTTTGTTCGCACCAAGCGTGATCTGTCAAAATTTCTTCAATATTTGACTCCACTATATTAACCCATCGAGGGTCTGTAGCTAATTTTAATCCTAACATAATTTCCTTGAATTTCGTTCTTGCAAAATTAGTGTTTTTTATGACCAAAAATCGGGAAATATCGTGCGATTACGAGGAAAAAAGCATTATTTTGTAAGTTGAAAAGAATTAAAATGACTCAGATAAAAAAACTTTTAATTATTGGTTTTGTTTGGCCTGAACCAAATTCGTCCGCGGCTGGCGGCAGAATGATGCAATTGATTTCTATTTTTAGGCAAAATGGATATGAAATTACATTTGGAAGTCCGGCTTTAGACAGCGATTTTATGGTTGATTTGTCTGAATTTGGAGTGGAGAAAAAAACAATAGAATTGAATAATTCAAGTTTTGATGATTTTGTAGCCGAACTAAATCCAGATGTCGTTTTGTTTGATCGTTTTATGATTGAAGAACAGTTTGGCTGGCGCGTGGCTGAAAATTGTCCAAAAGCCATTCGGCTGTTGGATACAGAAGATTTGCATTGTTTGAGAACAGCGAGACAAAAAGCATTCAAAGAAAATAAAATTTTTCAACTTAAGGATTTATTGTCTGAAGAAGTTGCGAAAAGAGAAATTGCCAGTATTTTAAGATGCGATTTGTCGTTTATTATTTCTGAATTTGAAATGAAGATTTTGGAAGAAGTTTTTAAAATTGATTCAAGTTTATTGTATTATTTGCCTTTTTTAGTTGACGAAATGAAAGAGGATGATCTTTTAAAATTGCCTTCTTTTGAAGAAAGGAAAAATTTTGTTTTCATCGGAAATTTTCTTCATGAACCCAATTGGAACACCGTTCAGTATTTAAAGGAAACCATTTGGCCTTTGATAAAGAAGGATTTTCCTGAAGCTGTTCTAGAAGTTTACGGAGCGTATCCTTCTCAAAAAGTATTACAATTGCATCAGCCTAAAAATGGTTTTTTTATAATGGGAAGAGCTGCAGACGCAAATGAGGTGGTTAAGAAATCTAGAATTGTTTTGGCGCCAATTCGTTTTGGAGCGGGTTTAAAAGGAAAACTGCTAGAAGCGATGCAATGCGGAACGCCAAGTGTAACTACGAAAATTGGTTCTGAGGCTATGCATGCAGATTTACCATGGAATGGATTTATTACCGATGATATTCAGCTGTTTGCAAAACACGCAATTTCATTATATCAAGATGAAAATCTTTGGAAACAATCGCAAAAAAAAGGAATTGCAATTATAAATGAGTGTTATTTAAAAGAAAAATATGCTGAAGTATTAATAGAGAAAGTTAATTCATTACTGAATGATTATGAAAATCACCGCCTGCATAATTTTATGGGAAGCCTGCTCCAGCATCATACCTTAAAAAGTACCAAATACATGGCAAAATGGATAGAAGCTAAGAATAAAAATTAAATAAAAAAATCCCGATTACGAATGTAATCGGGATTTTTTAGTCTCAGTTTTCGGTCTCAGTGATCTGGTTATGTGGGCTTACAACTACTGTGACTGAAAACTATTTTAAAATGCCTTCAACAGCTTGAATTGTAGTGGCATGATAACCTGGTTTTGCTTTATCAAAAACCTTTTTTGCCCAAACTTTTCCTTCAGGAGTTTTTACCATTTCTTTGTAAAGCATCATTACAGATCCTGTTCTGCTGATTCCTACTAAAAATTGTTCAATCGCGGGATATGCTGGTTTGTATTGATGGCGTAATGCTTGAACAAACCATTGGCGTTTGATGATGAAATTCCCGCCTTTTGTAAAGTTGAATTCACTATCAATTGCTTCCATTTCTTTTACAGTAATATCAGTTGGAAGATGATCAATAAAATATTGTTTTTCACTGGTTGTTGTAATTTTTTGACTCAATCCTTTTACGCCGGTTTCTCTCCAGCTTTTTTGAATTTTATCAATTGCATCAAAGTCAGCAGAATTTACAGGAGTTATATTTGAAGGAATTCCTGGTTTGTAAATCCAATCTTCTAATTTAATTTTTTCTGCTAAAGCTTTATCTCCTTTAATAAGATTTTCATTCAAATATTTTACAAAATCTTCTGTTGTAATTGATTTGAAAGCATGAGAATCAAAATAGTTTTTAATGAACGGATCGAATTTTTCACGTCCAACAGCATTTTCAATAACTCTTAAAAAGGCATATCCTTTAACGTATGGAATTTGACTGATTCCGTCATCTGGATTTCTTCCCGTAAGGCTAACTTTTAATCTTGTGTCTGGATTTGTGTCTCCAAATTCTGCAACATTATCAGTTAATTCTTTGCGAGTGATAACGTTTTGCATTTCGAATTCTTTTTCACCGAAGATTGCTTCTCCAATACGATGCTCTACGTAAGTAGTAAAACCTTCATTTAACCAAATATCATCCCAAGTAGCATTGGTGACTAAATTTCCGCTCCAGCTGTGTCCTAATTCATGAGCTAACAAACTTGTTAAAGAGCGATCACCCGCAATTACTCCCGGGGTTAAGAAAGTTAGATTTGGATTTTCCATTCCGCCATATGGGAAACTTGGAGGTAAAACTAATACGTCATAACGTCCCCAGCGGTAAGGCCCGTACAGTTTTTCTGCAGCTACTACCATTTTTCCTAGTTCAGCAAATTCCCAAGCCGATTTTTTTAGTATTGATGGCTCTGCGTAAACGCCAGTTCTGTTATCGATAGATTGAAATTCAATGTCTCCAACTGCAATGGCCATTAAATAAGACGGAATCGCTTTATCTTGTTTAAAAGTATAAATACCGGTATCATTTTTCTTTTGCGGATTTACGGCACTCATAACAGCTAATAAGTCTTTAGGAACTGTAACTTTTGCATTATAAGTAAAACGAATTCCTGGCGAATCCTGACATGGAATCCAAGTACGAGACCACACACTTTCTCCTTGAGAGAATAAAAAAGGTTTCTTTTTGTCTGCAGTTTGTTCAGGCTGTAACCATTGCAATGCAACAGCATCTTTAGTTGTGCTGTAGTAAATATTTACTTTGGTTGTATTTGGTTCAATTGTAATTTTAAGAGGTTTTCCGTGAAATTCAATGTCTTGACCAAGTTCAAATTTGGTTTCCTTCTCTTCATCACCAAGAGTTACTTTTGTAATATTTAAAGTATTTTCATCGAAGATAATTTCATTTCCTTTGCTCACATTATTAATTTCCCAAGAAGCTTTTCCTGAAATAGTTCGTGTGTCAAAATCAACTTTGATGTCGAGATCTAAGTGTTTTACTACAGCAAGTTCTGGTTTAGAATAGCTGTGTTCATCTATAACAGCTGTAGGTTTTTCTGTTTGATCTTTTTTCTGGCAGGCAATCGCCGTCAAGAATAAAGTTGCTAGAATTAGTTTTTTCATTTTATGAAGTATTGAATTTTGAGGATGAAAATTAAACAAAAAATCCCGTTTTGAGTAAACAAAACGGGATTTAAATATAAAATTACCTTCGATTAAGCTTCAGGCTGGCAAAAAATTATGCCAACATTGTAACTGGGCTTTCGATGTATTGTTTTAATGTTTGTAAAAATTGAGCGCCAGTTGCACCGTCAATTGTTCTGTGATCACAAGCTAATGATAACATCATTGTGTTTCCAACTACAATCTGACCATTTTTAACGACTGGTTTTTCAACAATTGCACCTACAGAAAGGATTGCAGAGTTTGGCTGGTTGATAATTGAATTGAATTCAGTAATACCAAACATTCCAAGGTTAGATACTGTAAAAGTACTTCCTTCCATTTCTTGAGGTCCAAGTTTTTTGTTTTTAGCTCTTCCTGCTAAATCTCTTACTGAAGCACCAATTTGAGATAAACTCATAGCGTCTGTAAATTTCAATACAGGAACTACTAATCCGTCTTCAACAGCGACAGCAACACCAATATTAACGTGGTGGTTAATGATGATAGCATCTTCTTTCCATTGAGAGTTAATTTTTGGATGTTTTTTCAATGCTAAAGCACAAGCTTTAATTACCATATCATTAAAAGATACTTTTGTATCAGGAACAGTATTAATTGTTGCTCTTGCACCCATTGCTTCGTCCATGCTTACCTCGATCACTAAGTTGTAGTGAGGTGCTGTAAACAATGATTCAGCAAGACGTTTTGCAATAATTTTACGCATTTGAGAATTTTTGATCTCTTCTGTGAAAACTTCTCCAGCAGGAACAAAAACTTTTGGCGCAGCAGGGGCGGCAGTTTCCGCTTTTGGTGCAGCAGCAGTTGCAGTTGCAGCAGGTTGTTGCGCTTGTGCAGACGGCGTAAAGTTTTCGATATCGCTTTTTACGATACGTCCGTTTTCTCCAGAACCTTTAACTTGAGTCAATTGAATTCCTTTGTCAGAAGCAATTTTCTTTGCTAATGGCGAAGCTAAAATTCTTCCTCCATTTGATGAAGTGTCAGCAGTTGTTTCTGTAGCTTTTTCAGCAGCAGGTGCGGCTTTTTCTTCAGTTGCAGGAGCACTTGCAGCGCCTCCAGCAGTATAATTATCAGCAATTCCAGAAATATCAGTTCCAGCAGGTCCAATGATCGCTAATAAACTGTCAACAGGAGCAGTGTTGCCTTCTTGAATTCCGATGTATAATAATGTTCCAGCATTGAAAGACTCAAACTCCATAGTAGCTTTGTCAGTTTCAATTTCAGCTAAGATATCACCTTCAGCCACAGCATCGCCTTCTTTTTTCAACCAGCTTGCTACAGTACCTTCAGTCATAGTATCGCTCAAACGTGGCATAGTTACAACTACAACACCTTTTGGTAATTCAGTTGCAGCTTTTGCAGGAGCAGGAGCTTCAGTTTTAGTTTCTTCTGATTTTGCTTCAGCAGGAGCATTGTCAGCTTTTGGTTGCGAAGCTTCAGGACTAGCAGGAGCGTCACCGCCAGCTAATAAAGCTGAAATGTCTTCTCCTTCATTTCCAATAATTGCTAATAGTGAATCAACTGGAGCAGTTTCTCCAGCTTGAATTCCGATATGTAAAAGAGTTCCTTCGTTGAAAGACTCAAATTCCATTGTTGCTTTATCTGTTTCAATCTCAGCAAGAATATCTCCTTCGCTAATTTTGTCGCCTACTTTTTTTAACCAAGTCGCTACCGTTCCTTCCGTCATAGTATCGCTCAAACGAGGCATTGTTACTTTTATCGCCATAATATATTATAGTTTATGAGGTGTGAATGGATAGTCTTCTTGTGCGTATACTACATCGTATAATTGCTGCAATTCAGGATATGGAGATTCTTCAGCGAATTTCACACATTCTTCAACCAAGTCTTTAACTCTTTGGTCGATTGCTTCAATTTCTTCTTCAGTAGCATATTTTTGATCCATAATTACATCTAAAACTTGAGTAATAGGGTCAATTTTTTTGTATTCTTCAACCTCTTCTTTAGAACGGTATAATTGTGCATCAGACATAGAGTGTCCTCTGTAACGGTACGTTTTCATTTCAAGGAAAGTTGGTCCATCACCGCGACGAGCTCTATCAATAGCTTCTGTCATTGCTTCAGCAACTTTTACAGGATTCATTCCGTCAACTGGTCCGCAAGGCATTTCATATCCTAAACCAAGTTTCCAAATGTCAGTGTGATTTGCAGTTCTTTCAACAGAAGTTCCCATTGCATATCCGTTGTTTTCAACGATAAATACAACTGGAAGCTTCCATAACATTGCCATGTTAAAAGCTTCGTGTAATGAACCTTGTCTAGCAGCTCCATCACCAAAGTAAGTCATGGTAACACCGCCAGTTTCAAAATATTTATCAGCAAAAGCCAAACCAGCTCCTACCGGAATTTGTCCACCTACGATTCCGTGACCTCCGTAAAAACGGTGTTCTTTAGAAAAAATATGCATAGAACCTCCCATACCTTTAGAAGTTCCTGTTGCTTTTCCTAAAAGCTCGGCCATTACACGTCTAGGATCAACTCCCATACCAATTGGCTGCACGTGGTTTCTGTAAGCAGTAATCATTTTGTCTTTGGTCAAATCCATAGCGTGCAAAGCACCCGCTAAAACGGCCTCTTGACCATTATATAAATGTAGAAAACCTCTAACTTTTTGTTGAATGTATAATGCTGCAAGTTTGTCTTCAAACTTTCTCCAAAGCAGCATGTCTTCGTACCACTTTAAATATACTTCTTTTGTAACTTCTTTCATCTGAATTCTTTCTTTTGCTAAAGTTGTTTGTGTTATCAATTGTTGCCTATAACGCAAAATAGTTTCCTCCCACAAATTTGCGCCCGAAAGGTCGGGATGCAAAAATAAGACATTCCATTTAACAACTAAAATTTAAAAGGTACTTTTTGGCTTTTTTTTACAAGAACTTTTTATCAAACATAAATGGGAGCAAATTTTTCAGTGATGCTGATTTGTAAACTTCGCCAATTTCGCCCATAAAATAGATTTCTATAGGGGTATCCTGCTTGATTTCATATTCTGCAATCGACTGGCGGCATGAACCGCATGGAGGAATCGGAGCTTTAGTCTGATTGTTGTCTGAAGCTGCAGTAATAGCCATTTTTAAGATTTTCGCTTCAGGATAAACACTCCCTGCATGAAAAATAGCTACCCGTTCTGCACATAGTCCCGACGGATAGGCTGCATTTTCCTGATTTGATCCTAATATTATTTTTCCGTTATCGAGAAGAAGAGCCGCTCCAACTCTAAATTGAGAATAAGGTGCATATGCTTTTTTTCTGATCTCAACGGCCTCATTCATTAATTGCTGTACTTCTTCAGATACTTCTTTTAAGCTGTCGTATACTGTAAATGATGATGTGATGCTTATTTCTTTCATTCTTTTTATGGGAAAAAAAATCCAAATTCCTAAAAAATTAGAAATTTGGATTGTTATTGGTTTTTTTATTTTCTTTTTTAATATTCGTCGTATTTGTCGCCAAAGTTAAAGGTTAAAGAAAAACGAAGTGTATTTTCTAATGGATTTTTAACTTTTGATGATGAAAATAAGTAAGAAACATCAATTTTTACAATGTTATATTTGAAACCAGCTCCTAAAGAGAAGAATTGTCTAGCTCCTTTTTCTGGGCTCTCATGAAAATAACCAGCTCTAACTGCAAAAGCATCTTGATACATGTATTCTCCAGCAACACTGTAAGTTATTTCTTTTAATTCTTCACTAAAGCCTCCTGGAGCATCTCCAAATGATTTGAAAATTCCTTCAACCCAGCCGATGTCATTGTATTTGTTGTAGCTGATTGTATTTGCCTCTTCTTGTGAAATATCTTCAGGATCTGTAAAATCGCCATCTCCATTTGCATCTACAGGTGTTCCTGGGCCTGGAGGAGTAGGAACTAATAGCTTAGTAAATTCGACACTGACGCCTACTTTATTATAATCGTCTAAGATAAAATCAAAACCTCCTCCTAATCTTAAGTTAGCAGGTAAAAAGTTTGCGCTCAAATCATCATTGTCATAACTTATTTTTGGACCTAAATTCTGCATATTGAAACCTGCTCTCCATCTTCCGTTGAAATCGTTATAAGCAATTTCTTCTGATTGATAGAATCCGGCAACATCGACAGCAAAAGATTTCGCTGCAGAAGCATCAACATCTTCTGAAGCTACTTTTAGATTTGAGCGAATATATCTTCCTGCTACTGCCATAGAAAATGTTTCGCTGAGTTTTAGAGAATAAGATCCGTCTAAGGCAAATTCGTTTGGAGAAACAATATTTGGGACTTCATTTGGGTCGCCAGTTCTTCTTAATTCAATATCTCCAAAACCAAAAAAACGAAAACTTCCTGCAAAAGCACTTTTTTCGTTAATCCTATTATAATAGGTTAATTGGCCAAGTGAAATATCGTTGGCTAAATCTGTTAAATAAGGAGTGTAGCTGATAGAAAGTCCTTGCTTGTCTAGTGCAAAAGCATATTTTGCAGGATTCCATTGTTGAGAATAAGCATCAGCAGATGTTGCAACACCTTGATCCGCAAGACCAGCTGCTCTGGCATCAGCAGCAACTAATAAAAAAGGAACTCCAGTTGTAATAGGTCGATCTTGGGCTTTTGCGTATGATATAATTAAAAAACAAATTAATAAAAGTGATATTTTTTTCATTTATAGGGCTAATGGTATTTATGATACAAATATATATATTATTATAAGATGACAAGCTTTTCGTACTTTTCTGCTTTTTTATTTGTCAAATTAGATTTTACAGTGAGTTTGTAAATATAAACTCCTTTTCCAATTCGATCTCCAAAATCATCTTTTCCGTCCCAAGTTATTTCTCTTGATAAAAAGCCCTCTGTTGTAATAATTTGATTTTTAGTCCACACTACTTTTCCTGTAATAGTCATGACCTGAACCTGAACATCTAATGGTTCATAAGGTCTGTTATGAGAAAACCAAAATTGGGTGTAAGTTGAAAAAGGATTCGGGTAATTAAGAACGTGCGTTAAAGATAATGATTCATCTCCAACAACAATAAATTGTATTTCACTTGTGACAGGATTATTGTAAACATCCCAAGCTGTAAAACTTATTGTATGCATTCCCGCTGTTAAATTTCTAAGCGGAAAGCGTAAATTTCCATTTGTATAATCGTCTAATTTTGTCTGATAATAATCATTCAAAATATACGGATTATTCACATCCCCATCTAAAATAGCTACTATATCATGCCCAATACCGCTTGCTGTATTGATTCCGTTTTCATCTTCAAGAAACGCTAAAAGAAACGGCGATTCATTTGTAATACCACCTGAAACAAAAGTTTCGTCGTTCATATATAACTTAACTTTTGGACTTATATTGTCCTGAGGTGCATTTTCATTTATTCCTCCAATTTTAATAGCCGTATTATAACCGGATTGATTTTCTAAAAGCTGTGTTTTTTTAGCATAAAAACTTATGCGCCCATAATCAACAGGAATGCGTATATCTCTTGGGACAACAAAGCTGAATTCAAATTTGCCATTGGTTACAGAAGCATTTCCTCTAAATATAGTTTCACCAAGGGTTTTAAATGACATTGCAGGGCTATATCCATCATTATTTAATGTCGAAGCAGTGATTAATTTGTCAAAAATGGCTGTTGCTAATTCGCCATTATAATTGCTTAAAATGTTATTATTTTCGTCTGTGATTTCTCCGGAAATTTTAATTTTTGCCAAAGATTTTAAATCCGGAATCGGCTGCGAAATCACAATATCGTTTACTTTTGTTAAATTTATTCGTGGTTTTGGAATGGCAAGCATTAAAGCTGGATCTCCAATATAAAAAATTACGTTACTCGATGAACTTGGGTTTTCATTTTTAGAAATTCGAAGTGCTTCAGCAATTGTGGTATATTGGTTCGAGCCATAAGCAAGAAGATTTTTGCTTAAGCTGTCATTGAAATTTTCAGCATTAAATTGACCAATGGCGCGAATTGTTGTCAGCATTGAAATTGCTCCTCCTTTTGGGTTCCAAAAAGTGTATTCGCCGGCTGTTGGCCGCGTTGGATCATCAAATCTTGAAAATTCGCAGGTAATAGTTATAAATAAAGGATACTTGTATTGATTGTTTAAGTTTTGACCATCTGATTTTTCCCAAATTCGCTCGCTTGCCAAACCGTCCTCGCCACCATGTCCTAAGTAATTAAATACTAGTGCTCCTTTTTCAAAAGCATCAAAAAAATCGGTTCTTGCTTTTGGGTATCTCGATCCTCCTGCAGAAGCTTCTTGAGTGTAAGAGTCTAAAATGATTTTATCAATATTAAAAAAAGGTTTTTCGGTTGCAATAACATCCGCTAAGCTGTTTTGACGCGATTGAATAGAAGCATCAGAACTTTGATCAGCGTCATCACTTATTAATACGAAATTATTTCTCCAGTTTCCGTACGATTTAACATCATGATATTCTAAAACCTTATTGACCATTTCGCTGGCTTGAGCATTGTCTGAAACCAGCATTCTTCCAACGGCAATATCAATTCCGCCGAAAAAAGAGGTTACATTTCCTTCATCAGCATCCATTAATCCATAAAAATCATCAGATGCAAATGAAGATTCTCCGATAGTATTGCTAATTAAAGAATGATATATAGGTACAATATTAGTATTGTTTGAAATTCGGTCTTTATAATCGAAGGAAGCATCTCCGAATAAATTTACATATTTTATTCTTTTGTCAGAGGAGGAGGCGTTGTCGTAAATGTATTTAATGCAGTTTCTAATGGCTGCAATGTCTTGTTTTCCAGAAGAAAATTCCTGATAGATATTTTCTAGAGTAATTACTTTTACGTTTAAATTAGAATAACTGCGATGAAAACTGGCTAATTTTTCAGCTTGAGAAACCAAAGATTTTGGTGAAATAATCACATAATCGATATCTTGAAAACTGTTTTGAGCATTTTTAAAGATTGTTCCTTTTAAGTTTTGATTTGTTACTTTGGATTGACTTTCTTTTAAAGGAGTAAAATAATCAGCAGCATCAATAGCTATATATTTTCTAATTTCTCCCAATGAAGCTTTAAAACTAAAAGTGGCTTGATTTGCGTTTTCAATTTTTGATACATTATATAGGTCTGTAATATCCCATATTTGAGAAATTCCTGATGCGTTTGTGATAGTGTAATTTGCAATTCCGGCTGTTGAGCCAGCTAAATCGTATTGAAATTTAAATTGTTTTCCGGTGCCAATCAGCTTTCTTTTTGCGATTAAATTGATGTAATCTAGATAACCTTTTGAGCCGGGAACACCGTTATTATTATAGGTAAGCTTTATTTTAAGGTTTTCGGTTCCTGTAAATGTTGCATTTGAAGGCAGTTTTGCGGTGTAAAACTTTATATCTGAACTGGATACTAGTGCATTAAAATTAATGGTTCCTATGCTTTGTCCGTTAGTGCTTACTGCAAATGAAGTAGGGGTAAAAGCTGCCGAAGCTGCATTGACTTCAATTTTTATCGGAACTGAAGCATCTAGATTAGGAAAAGTAAATGAAAATTCCTGTTCCTGATTAATATCAAATGATTCTCCAAACCATTGGCGGCCTAAATGCGCAATATTTGTCTGATCGATTTCATGATATTGATAGTCATCAAACGTAGTTAGTTCTAATGTGCTGTTGGCTGTTGGCTGATTCAAAGTCGCAACCCGTTTTCCATCTCCGCCAGTAACAGTAATGTAATAATAAGATTTTGAGTCAAATAAATTAAGATTCGTCTGGCTCTCAGTGTTCCAGTTTTCGACTCCCTCAGCGTAAAAAAGAATATAATCTTCATTATTAAAGACGCCGTCGCCTTCTCCAATAATTTGAATGGCATTCTCTGTTAAATCATCAGGATAAAAAGTATTATTGGCTAACGGAAGCATTTTGCCTCCATTTCCATAAATTTTAATTTTTCTTGGATCTGTTTTGCTTGCATCAAACCCTAAACTTTGCAAAAATGATTTTGAAATTTTATAAGCTCCTGATTTTTCGACATAAAATCGGTACCAATCGCCAGTTGCTAAAATAGAATTATAGACGATATTTGATTTTTGTATAGAAGATGAACTGCTGTTTTTTGATGCAGAGTTAGTCGATGAATACGAAAATGATTTGATTCTTTTGTAGCTGTTTCCTTCTCTAATAATTGGTGAAAGTGATACGAAAATTTGCTTTTTATCTCTAGAAGATACCACTTTTAACGTTTCATTTGGTTTTTGCGGAATGTTTTCGACTGCTAAATCACCTAAATCAGCATTTGAAATTGCCTCGTAAGTGATGTTGGAAATCTGGACAGAATTGCTTCCGGAATAGTTCGATTCGCCTACATTAAGGAGCAGTGTTATGCTTTTTTTGGTAAAATCGTACCGAAAAGCATTTCCGGAAAAGTAGGGAATGATTGTTTTGAAATCGCCAAAACTCATTTCTTTTTTACCTTGCCAATCTATCGTTAAGTTCCCATTTATCTGGGAAAACGAAAGAATTGGAATTAGAAAAAGATATAAGATTAGGGCTTGTTTCATATGTAAAGAAAGTGAAAAAATTTATAAAATATTTTAGTAAGTAAAAATATAGTATTTCATGTTATAGTAAATAATAAAAAGTATATTTTTGCGTTCGTAACTATAGGTTATTTTCTGGTAAAAAACAGCTAAATAAAATTATTAGAACAGATGTTGCTAATTAAATGTTAATTATTATATTGCAGCACCTAAATTTATCACCTAGAATGAGTATGAAAGTAAACAAAATTGTAGCCCTGCAATTAATGATGTCAATGGTATTGATGTTAGGCACGGCTAGTTGTAGCAAAAAATCGAGTTCCTCTCACGCTTCTCGAGCAACGGGTTGGGACGTAGATAGTCAAAATGGAACTGCTGCTAGAAATGCAGGGAAAACACAACAGGCTGGTCCTGGTTTGGTTTTTGTTGAAGGAGGTACATTTACTATGGGTAAAGTACAGGATGATGTTATGCACGATTGGAATAACACACCAACTCAACAGCACGTTCAATCATTCTATATGGATGAAACTGAAGTTACGAATGGTATGTATTTAGAATACCTAGAGTGGTTAAAGAAAGTTTTTCCTCCAACAGAAGAAAATTACAAAAATATTTACGAAGGAGCATCTCCGGATACTTTAGTGTGGAGAAATCGTTTAGGATATAACGAAACGATGACTAACAACTACTTGAGACATCCTTCATATGCAAACTATCCTGTAGTAGGTGTTAACTGGATTCAAGCAGTTGAGTTTAGTAAATGGAGAACTGACCGTGTAAACGAGGCAGTTTTAGAGAAAAACGGATATCTTCAAAAAGGTGCTAAAACAAATGATGTTACTGCTGAGAATGCATTTAATACTGAAGGGTATTTAATGTCTCCAAGTACTTCACGTGGAGGTAATGAAGAGATTGTAATAAAGAAAAATCCAAACGGAAAAAGACCAAAAGCTGGAAAAGATGGAGTAGTTCCTGAAGAGAAAAATGTGTACGCACAACGTTCTTCTGGTGTTATCTTGCCTGAATACAGACTTCCTACTGAAGCAGAATGGGAGTATGCAGCTGCGGCAGATGTTGGACAAAGAGAATATAATATATACAAAGGACAAAAGAAATATCCTTGGTCTGGTGATTATACGCGTTCATCAAAACGTAAAAACAAAGGAGATCAATTGGCTAACTTTAAACAAGGAAACGGTGATTACGGTGGAATTGCAGGTTGGTCTGATGATGGAGCTGATATTACAAATGTCGTGAAAAGCTATGCGCCAAACGACTTTGGATTATATGATATGGCTGGTAACGTAGCAGAATGGGTTGCCGATGTTTACAGACCTATTATCGATAATGAAGCAAATGATTTTAACTACTATAGAGGAAATCAATATGCTAAAAACAAAATTGGTAAAGATGGTAAAGTTGAAATCGTTTCAACAGCTACTATTAAATATGATACTTTAAGTAATGGTAAAGTTGTAGCAAGAAATCTTCCAGGAGAAATTGCTCAAGTTCCAGTTGACGAACAAGAAACATATTTGAGAACAAATTTCAGTACAAGCGATAATATCAATTACAGAGATGGTGATAAACAATCTTCTAGATATTTTGACTTTGGAGATTCTGAATCAGGACCAAAAACGGATCAAGCAATGTATAATTCTCCTAAACATAATATTACTACTGATAGTTTAGGCAAGATGATTAGAAAATATGATAACTCAAGCAAACGTACTACTTTGATCGATGATAAAGTAAGAGTTTACAAAGGAGGTTCTTGGAGAGATAGAGCTTATTGGCTAGATCCAGCTCAAAGAAGATATTTCCCTCAAGATATGGCAACTGATTACATTGGTTTCAGATGTGCAATGTCTAGAGTAGGTTCTAAAGCTGAAAAAAGAAAATCACCAAGGAATTAAGATTTAGAAATTCCAATAAAAAAAATTCCAAATTCCAAATCCTGAACATTCAGTATGGGATTTGGAATTTTTTTATTGTTTTTTTTCTATTTTTATGATCTATAAAATTTTTATAAATGAATATTCAAGACATTCATAACTTGTTTTTACAATGTAAATCTCTTTCGATTGATACTAGAAAAATTGAAAAGGGATCTATGTTTTTTGCTATAAAAGGCGAAAACTTTGATGCTAATGCCTTTGCTGAAGAAGCTTTGAAATTAGGAGCTTTATTTGTTGTTATAGACAACGAATCTTACTTTATAGATGGTAGAACTATTTTGGTTGAAAATAGTTTAGAAACTTTGCAAGAGCTGGCTAAATTTCATAGAAATTATTTAAAATTGCCAATTGTCGCCCTGACAGGAAGCAATGGAAAAACAACAACAAAAGAGCTGATAAATGCTGTTTTGTCTAAAAAGTTCAATACAAAAGCTACAGTCGGAAATTTAAATAATCACATTGGAGTTCCGTTGACGTTATTATCTTTTACTAAAGAAACGGAGATTGGAATTGTAGAAATGGGTGCGAATCATAAAAAGGAAATTCAATTTTTATGCGAAATTGCCCTTCCGGATTACGGCTACATAACGAATTTTGGAAAAGCACATTTAGAAGGTTTTGGTGGAGTGGAAGGAGTAATTGAGGGCAAAAGCGAAATGTACCAATATCTCGCTAAAAATGATAAATTGGTTTTTGTAAATCTCGAAGATCCTATTCAGATCGAAAAATCTGCGGGAATACGATCATTTACATTTGGCGTAAATAATGATAAGGCAAATATTAATATCAAAAATATTCAGGCGAATCCTTTTGTTGCTATTGAGTATGATAATTTTGCTATACAATCTCATTTAATTGGTCTGTATAACGCGAATAATATAAATGCTGCAGTTTCTATTGGTAATTATTTTAAAGTTGATGACGAAGCTGTAAAAGAAGCAATCGAAAATTATATTCCAGAAAACAACAGATCACAATTGTTAAAAAAAGGCTCTAATCAAATTATTTTAGATGCTTATAACGCAAACCCTAGCAGTATGTCGGTGGCTATCGCGAACTTTCTGCAATTAGAAAATCAGAACAAAATTATGATTTTGGGAGATATGTTTGAATTGGGTAAAGAAAGTGAGCAAGAACATAAAATTATTGTTGATTCACTTATAAAGCAAGATAATTCGATTTGTTATTTAATCGGAAAATCGTTTTATTTGAATAAAGTTTCCAGCGAGAAAGTTTCGTTTTTTGAAACATTTAATGATTTTGCTGATTATCTAAAAACGCTTCAGTTTAATGAGAATACAATTTTGATAAAAGGCTCAAGAGGAATGGCATTAGAACGTACTCTTGAATATATTTCTTAAATACATTCTATTTATAGAGAAGGCCATTCGTAGCAACGAATGGCCTTCTTGTTTTCTAAATACTCATTAAAAAACCAATTAAGTTTTCTTTTTTATTTAATCCGAGTTTTTTTCTCAAACGATATCTTGCCAATTCAACTCCTCCAGTCGAAATGTTCATAATTTCGGCTATTTCTTTGGTTGACATGTTCATTAATAAATAAGTTGATAGATCCAATTCGCGTGGCGAAATAGTTGGATATTTTTCTTTGAGTCGTTTTAAAAATTCAAAATGAACGTTCTTAATGTGTTTTTCTAAATCTTTCCAGCTCTTGTCTGTATTTACTTCTTTAACTATACTTTTGTTCAGTTTGCTGACTTGAAACTTAGTTGAATCATCTAATGCTTCAATATCAATTTCCTTTAGTTTGTGTATAATTCCATTTAAGATTTTATTTTTCTTTACAACCTGTAAAGAATTGTTTACTAGTTCTTTGTCTTTAGCTAGGATTTTGATTTGAAGTTTGTCATTTTTCAATTTTTCAATTTCCTTTTCCAAGTCATATTGTTCTTGTCTAATTCTCGATTCTTTTTCAAGGTAAAGCCTTCTTTGTTCGATAGTTTCGTAATATTTGTTTTTTCTAATCTTCATTTTAATGCGATCAGAAACTACATATATTCCAATTATAATTAAAATAAAGTAAATCATAAGCGCTAAAAAATGTCTGTACCACGGCGGAGAAACGGTAAATGACAGCGTCGACGCCTCAGATTGAATTCCGTAGCTGTTTCTCACTTTTACCTTCATCGTATATTCTCCCTCTCGAAGATTGGTATATTCCTTAATAGAAATAGTAGACCAATTACTCCATTTCTCGTCAAAAGGCTCTAATTGATAAGAGAATTCGACATTCTCTAGATTTTCATAAGTTGGCGATGAAAAAGTGAAGCGAACATGGTTTGATGAATATGGAATTCGAATATTTTCTATTTTATTCTGATTGTTTCCTAGAATTACAGTGTCACCAGGAAATGAAAAACTTCGGATAAAGGCTTTTGGCTTTGTTACAAAGTTGTTTAGCAATTCAGAATCGTAATGTGCTAATCCGTCTGTTAGTCCAATAAAAATATTTTTTGAATCGATTGTATTAACAGATAAATAACTGCTGACCAAATTGCCAGTTAAATTTGAAAATGGTGCGACAATATTTGTGTAATAATTATTTTTCTTCATTAAAACCCCCAAAGACTCATTAAATGCATACCATAAATTTGATTGTGAATCTTCGCTTAAGCTATTAATGATGGGAATGTTTTGGAATAATTTTGATAAATTTTTGTCTTCGTAAAATATATCCTGTTCTTTAGAATATTTATAAAAATGATTGTTAGTTTGAAAATACAGTTGATTGTCTATCTTCTGAATGCTCCCAATATTTTTGTATTGAGAAGTTAATCGATCTATTTTTTTAATTGATGAAAATCGTGTTAAATCATCGCTGAGTGCCATTCTATAAATAGATTCGTCTTTTTTAAGCCATAAATAAGAATCGTCAAGCTCAAAACTGTTAGACGATTTGTCAAAACCAATTACCTGATTTTTATACCTTAATCCGGTTGGTGTTTTTTCAAAAACTGCAAATCCGTCATAATTTGAACCTAAGAAAAATTCAGGTCGATTTGGAATTTTCTTAAAACCAAAATATCCTTTAGAATCTATAATTTTGGTTACTTTACCTCCTTTTATAACAAGAGCACCTCGGTTGTTAGAACAGATAAGTTCATCATCGATAACCTGAACATTCCAAGACTGCGCCGTTGTTCCTTCGACAAGTTTAAAAGTATCTTCTTTAAAGCTGTTATTCCAAGCGTGGTAAAAAACACCTTGATTTGTGGCTACATATAAGTTTCCCTGATGAATTACTGAAGCGTATACGGTACTAATGTCGTAACTAAATCCAAAATAAGTAAAAGGAGAAGCTTCATTTACAAACGCGATACCGTTATCAAGCCCAAGCCAAAGGTTGTTTTTATTGTCTATAAAAGAGGTCAAAACGGTATTATTCTGGAGTCCTTTTTTTCTATTAATATGCTGAATTATTTTTCCGTTAAAGTCGCAAATAACAATTCCATCCAAGACAGAATTTAAAACAATAAAATTGTCTTTTATGGTTACACCACCAAGAGAGTTATTCTTTTTGACAAAAGTATTAGCTTCCGTATCCCAAGGTTTTACATTATGGTTTTCGTAAATAAATAAACCCTTTTCTAATGTGATGATTAAAGTTTTGTTTTTTGCCAGCGGATACATTCCCCAAATTTCTGTATTATTTAAGACAGTTGTATTTGGCAAAGCGTATAGTCTGCCGTTTTTGAATTCTAAAATTCCTTTCTCAATATCCTGAAAGTATAATTTTTTATTAACTACAAAAGAAAATTGAAAGCGTTTAGGCGCTTTTAGTATTGTAAGCTTGCCATTTTTGAAAACATATGCCCTTGCAAATGATTGAAAAATGGTTTGATTTTCTATAGTATGAATTTTCCAGATAAAGTCGATTATTTTGATTTTATTCTTATCTACTTTTTTGGCTAAAGATGTGTATTTTAATCTTCCTTTTTCATTTGGCTGAAAATATCCAAACTCATTATAACCCCCTACATATATTTTTCCGTCATTATCAATCTTTAAGCATCTTACAGAAGTTAAATTAGGCAAAGGATATTTTCTCCAAGAAGAACCATCAAATTGCAAAAGACCATTGTTATTGGCAAAATATAGGTTTCCATTTTTATCTTGTCCAATATTCCAATTTTGTGTACCTCCTTTATATTCGTTTCGTTTGTAATTTCTTACATCAGGAAGTCCAATGTTTTTAACTTGACCAAAAAAAGTGATTGTGAATAATGTAAAAAAAGTAATAATAAAATATGATTTTCTCAATTTCATAATTTTTTTTATTTGTTTGGGATTTTAATGCTTAACATGTTTGTTTTTAATGCTTTATGTTTATTTTGGCTCTACTACTTCGATGTAGAAACCTCTTTTATTAATAAAAATAAGCAATCTTAATCAACTGTAGTGTTTATTTTTGCAATTAACATTTTCATAACATCTTATTTTTTATTATTAAATAACTATATATTAGATATTTATAAAAAAAATGATGTGTTTTTGTAATGTAATAAAATTTGCTTTGATGTGTTTTTGTAATGAATTTTAATTGTTGATAGTAAAAAAATAACATTATTATTGCATCAAATTACTAATTAATTAACCAAAATTTTTAGAAAAATGAAATTAACAAAATTACTTCTTTTTTGTGTTTCGTCTCTGTTATTCTCGGTTATAGCTGTGGCTCAGGATGTCACGGTAAACGGGATGATTAATGATGAAAGTGGAATGCCAGTTCCAGGTGCAACAATTGTATTGAAAGGTACAACAAAGTCAACGGCATCAGATTTTGATGGGAAATTCCAAATTCAAGTGCCATCAAATGGTGTTTTGACAGTTACTTTTATTGGATATACTACAGTTACAGAAGCTGTAAACGGAAGAACAAAAATTACTATTCAATTAAAACCTGAATCACAATCACTAAATGAAGTTGTGGTTGTAGGATACGGTACTCAAAAGAAAGCAGTAGTTACAGGATCAATTTCCAGTGTAAAAGCTGCAGATCTTGAAAAAGTACCAAATGGTCGCGTTGAGCAGGCTTTGCAAGGTAGAGTTTCTGGTGTAACGGTTGCGGCGAGTTCAGGACAGCCGGGATCTGGGTCAACAATTCGTGTACGTGGTATTACTACTTTTGGAGACGGAGGTAACAATCCGCTTTGGGTTGTAGACGGAAACGTTGTTGATGCAGGAGGAATTAACTTTTTGAATCAATCAGATATTGAATCTATTGAGGTTCTTAAAGATGCAGCATCTGCTGCAATTTACGGTACTCGTGCTGCAACGGGTGTAATTTTGGTTACAACGAAAAAAGGAAAATCAGGGAAAATTTCAGTGAATTATACTGGTTTTAGTGGTGTTTCTTCTCCAGCTAAAAGACTTAACTTATTAAATGCTACACAGTATGCTACAATAATGAATGAAAAATCTTTAGCAGATGGAGGTTCGCCTGTTTACGCTAATCCTTCTGCTTTAGGCAAAGGTACAGATTGGCAGGATGCAATTTTTAATGATCATGCTTACAGATATTCTCACGAATTAAGCTTTAGCGGTGGAGGTGAATTTTCTACTTTTTATGCGTCATTCGGTATTCAAGATCAAGAAGGTATCGTTGCAACTGATATTTCTAACTATACTAAAAAGACTTTTCGTTTAAACTCTACTCACAAAATTTCTAAGTTTTTCACTTTCGGACAAACTTTTGCGTACGCAAAACAAAAGTCACTTGGAATTGGAAATACAAACAGTGAGTTTGGAGGACCTTTGAGTTCTGCAATCAACCTAGATCCAACTACGCCTTTAGTAGTAACTGATCCTGCTGTTGCAAATGCGGCTCCATATTCAACTAATCCAGTTATTCGTGATGCAAACGGAAATCCTTACGGAATTTCTAGTGTTGTTGGTCAGGAAATGACAAATCCATTAGGATATGTTCAAACAAGATTAGGTGCATATAACTGGTCAGATGATTTCGTAGGGAATGCTTATTTAGAGGCTAATATTACAAGTCATTTAAAAGTTAGGTCTACATTGGGAGGTAAGTTAGCTTATTGGGGAGATACAGGATTTACACCTGTTTATTTCTTAAGTTCAAATGTAAATGTTCTTAAAAACAACTATCACCAAAATAATAACAAATCATTTGCTTGGAATATAGAAAACATCGTTACTTATTCTAACAAATTTGGAGATCATAATGTTAATTTATTAGGAGGTCAAGGAACTTATGTTGATAACATTGGTGGGTATGTTGGAGCTACAATGTTTGGTTTGCCTATCTCTAGTTATAAAGACGCTTCTTTTAATTTTGATATTCCACAATCAGACAGAACAAGTGGTACAAGTGATTTGATACAACATAAAGTAACATCATTATTTGCTCGTTTAAACTATGATTATAAAGAAAAATACCTTGTAACAGGTGTAATTCGCCGTGATGGATCAACACGTTTTGGAGATAATAATAAATTTGGTGTTTTCCCTTCATTCTCTTTAGGATGGGTAGTTTCAAAAGAAGATTTCTGGAAAGAAAATGAATTTGTTAATACATTAAAAATTCGTGGAGGTTACGGAGTTGTAGGTAATGATCAGGTTGCTGATTTTAGATACATCTCATTAGTATCTGGAGGATATAATTATGCACTTGGAAACACAGGTACTATTACAACTGGTTACGCTAACGTAACACTTGATAACCCTGATTTGAAATGGGAAGAAACTTCTCAGACAAGTATTGGTTTTGATGCGAAATTATTCAATGATTTCAATTTTACTTTTGACTATTTCATGAAAAAAACAACTGGAATTTTACAGCCAGTAGTTATTCCTGGATACGTTGGAGTTGCAGAACAGCCTTGGGCAAACGTAGCTGATATGAACAATAGCGGTTTAGAGTTTGAATTAGGATACAAAAAAAGACTTGGAGATTTCAATTTAGGAGTAAACGGAAATGTTTCTACACTTAAAAATGAAATTACTTATATTGGTGCTACTGCTGATTATATTGAAGGAAATGCTTCTTTTCAATCTATGGGTCCAGTTACAAGAACTGAAGTAGGGCATTCTTACAATGAGTTCTACGGTTACAAAACAGCTGGGATTTTTCAAAATGAAGCAGAAATTGCTGCTTACAAAAATGCTGCAGGCGGATTAATTCAGCCAAATGCAAAACCTGGAGATTTCCGTTGGGTAGATAATAACGGAGACGGTTCTATCTCAGATCAGGATAAACAATATCTAGGAACAAGTTTGCCAAAATTAACTTTCGGTTTAACATTGAACTTAGATTACAAAAACTTCGATTTCATGGCATTTGCTCAAGGAACTTCTGGAAGCAAAATTTTCCAAGGATTACGCAGGCTAGATATCTTGAATGCTAATTATCAAACTACAGCATTAGATCGTTGGGTAGGAGAAGGAACATCAAACGATTATCCAAGACTTGCTAACAATGATACAAACAAAAACTTCAGCAACATGTCTGACTTTTATCTTGAAAAAGGAGATTACGTTCGTTTGAAACTTGTACAATTAGGATATACTCTTCCTCTTAATTTATCATCTAAAATTGGAGCTGATAAAATTCGTTTCTACGTTAATGGAGAAAACCTAGTAACGTTTACTAAATATACTGGATACGATCCTGAAATTGGAGGTCAAGTATTTGGTATCGATAGAGGTGTTTATCCACAAGCAAGATCTATTATGCTTGGGGCTAACTTTCAATTTTAATACATAAAGAATCATGAAAAATATAAAATATAAATATATATACATTGCCGTTGCATTGGCAGTTCTAGGCTCTTGCTCTGAGGATTTTGTAACTCTTCAGCCAAAAGGATCTTTCCTTTCAACAAGTTATTATAAAAATGAACAACAAGCAACAGCTGCATTAGTTGGAGTTTATGATCCATTAAGAAAAAACACGGGTGGATTTGAAAATATGGTAGCAATGCTGAATGCCGGATCAGATGATTTTTATGCTGGTGGTGGTGGTGCTTCAGATGGTAACGGAATTCAAAATTTTTCTACTCACTCTTTGACATCATTAATTATTCCAGGAAGTTTCTGGAATGACCATTATCAAGGTGTTTACAGATCGAATGTTTTGCTTTCTAAAATGGCAGATGTTGATATGTCAGATGCTTTAAAAGTGAGATTTACAGCAGAAACAAAAACGTTAAGAGCTTTATACTACTTTAATTTGGTGAGAATGTTTAAAAACATTCCGCTTATTTTAGAGCCGCTTACTACATCTACAATGTTAGAAGTTGAACAAGCAACTCCAGAAGCGATTTATGCTCAAATTGAAAAAGATTTAACTGAAGCTATTCCTGGTTTGCCAACTGCTGTAAATGCTGCATCAGAATCTGGTCGTTTGACTAGAGTTTCTGCTCAAGCTTTATTAGGTAAAGTTTATTTATTTGAAGGTAAAAAACCTGAAGCAGCTGCTATTCTTGCGCAAGTAAATGGAACTCCAGGTGCTGCGAATCAATACGGAAATAAATTGCTTGCTAATTTTAGCGATTTATGGGTAACTTCAAACAAATACAACTCTGAATCATTAATTGAAGTTTCACACACAAGTGCTGGTAATTCAAACTGGGATTTCTGGGGTTCAGGTAGAGACGAAGGAAACTCATTAAATGTTATGGTTGGACCTAGAGGTTACGCTAGACCTGCTAATTCAACAGCACCAGATCTTCCATCAGGATGGAGTTTCAGCGTGCCTACACAAAAGTTGTATGACGCTATGAAAAATGATCCAAGATTTGGAGCTACAATTTTAGACATTAAGGCATTAAAAGCGGCTGGTTCTGCTGATTATATTGGCGGTTACCAAGATACTGGATATTTCTTAAATAAATTCTTGCCTAGACAATCAGATGTTCGTACAGGCGGAGGAGCTGCAGAGTTAAACTACAAACAAGATTCGTATATCATTAGACTTGCAGATACTTATTTAATGGAAGCTGAAGCATTAGGTTCAGGAGCTAGAGCGCAAGCATTATTAGATGCTGTTAGAGCTAGAGTTGGATTGCCATCTGTTCCAGTAACATTAGCTGCAATTAAAAATGAAAGAAGAATGGAGCTTGCAGGAGAAGGTCATAGATTTTTTGACTTAGTAAGATGGGGAGATGCTGCAACGGCTTTAGCTGATAGAGGTTTTAATGCAGGAACAGATGAGATCTTTCCAATTCCTCATGTTGAGCTAGTGGGTACAAAATTGAAACAAAACCCTAACTACGAATAATAAAAAACTATCTAACCAAAAACCAAAAAAGATGAACCTAAATATAAATTTAAAGAAAAGTGTATTCCTAATGCTAGCTGTAGCATTAGGAACACTAACAAGCTGCGATGACGAAGTTGGTAACGGAAATGGATTAGCTGCAGCTAATGTTGATGCTTCATTTACTGTAACTCCAGTTACAGGCGCAGTAAATACCTATCTATTAACGGCACAGCCAAAAGGTGTTATTTCATCTAAATGGAATATCGGTGATGGTGATTATGCAGGTAAAATGAATGAAACAATTACGTTGCCAGACGCAGGAACTTATACGGTAACTCATACGGCTATTGGAGCTGGTGGGACATTAGGAAAAGCTACTGCTCAAATTGTTGTAGCTAAAACGGATCCTCTAAAAGGAAATTTAGTTCAAGGAGGCTCTTTTGAAACTGCTGCTGATCAAGCAAAATGGACTGTGCTAAATCTTAGTGCAACTGGAGCTGCTTTCTGGTCGTATGCAAATAAAAGTGCTACAATACATTCTCCTGGAGGATGGGCACAAGAAGGGATTTACCAAGCAATTGATGTTATTAAAGATAAAGAATACACAATCGATATGTTGGTTTCTTGCCCTAGCGGTTCTGATGAAACTTGGTTCGAAGTTTACGCAGGTACATCAGCTCCTAAATCTGGAGTAGAATACAAAGACAACAAAGTAATGGGATTAAGTACTTGGGACGGTTGTGCTAAAGCAGCTTTCTCTGGCAAATTATCTGTTGTAGGATGCGTTAAAAATGACGTAACCGGAACGGTTTCTAATACAGTAAAATTCGCTCAAAGCGGAAAAATTTATCTTCTTATCAGAAGTGGTGGTAATACATTTACTAAAGATGGTATCACTGTTTCTAAAATTGAATTAAGAGGGAAATAAAAGATTAAGTTAAGTTTAAGTTTGGTTGTAAATAGCCCATAATCGTTATGAGTATGGGCTATTTTTTAAATCCTTAAACTGATGCAGATAAACTTTCGTTAAAAAAATTTCTGTAAAAACTTCAAATTAGAATTTAAATAATAAGGGAAGAATGAAAAATAATAGTTTTAAAATTCTATGTTTTTTGTTTTCAGTGGCATCTTTTGGCCAGCCGAAAACAAAAAAAGAATTTACAACCAGTGGAAAAAAAATAACGGTATATACTACTGCTGAAAACTCAAATTTGAGATTAACGTCTACAGATAATTTGACTTTTTCTGCATCTAAACAGCCTCTTGAAGTAGAGTCGTCTGTTTTTGTAGAACCATCAAAAAAGTTTCAGACTTTCATGGGAATTGGAGGAGCTATTACTGATGCGAGTGCCGAAATATTTGCTAAACTTTCAAAAGAAAAACAAACTGAATTCTTAAATGCCTACTATGATAAACAAAAAGGTATAGGCTATTCTTTGCTAAGAACAACGATACAAAGTTCTGATTTTAGCAGTGGAAGCTATTCTTATATCAAAGAAGGAGATAAAGATTTAAAAACTTTTTCGATTGATCATGATAGACAATATCGTATTCCATTAATAAAACAAGCTATTCAAACCGCTGGCGGAAAGCTAACAACTTATGTAGCGCCATGGTCTCCAAATGCTTTTATGAAAAGCAATAAAGATGTACTTAAAGGCGGAACATTATTGCCTGAATATTATCAGACTTGGGCAAACTTTTACGCAAAATTTATTAAAGAGTATGAGAAAGAAGGAATTCCAATTTGGGGAACTTCAACTCAAAATGAGCCGATGGCAGTTCAAACTTGGGAATCTTGTATTTATACTGCCGAAGCAGAAAGAGATTTTATTAAAAATTTCCTCGGGCCAACACTTAAAAAAGAAAAACTGGGAAATGTAAAAATCATAGTTTGGGATCACAACCGTGACTTGATGAATTATAGAGCAAATGTTATTTACTCTGATCCAGAAGCTTCAAAATATGTTTGGGGAATGGGTTTTCATTGGTATGAAAACTGGTCTGGAGGAGCATCAATGTTTGACAATGTTGGTAAAGTAAATGAAGCTTATCCTGACAAAGGACTGCTATTTACAGAAGGCTGTGTCGAAAAATTTGATGCCAAAAAATACCAATTTTGGGGTAACGGAGAAAGATATGGAATTTCTATGATCAACGATTTTAATAATGGAACTGCCGGCTGGACAGACTGGAATATTCTTTTAGATCAAAATGGAGGTCCTAATCATGTTGGTAATTTCTGTTTCTCACCAATTCATGCTGATATAACAACTGGCGAATTAATTTATACCCCATCTTATTATTATATTGGTCATTTTTCAAAATTCATTCATTTAAATGCAGTGCGAGTAAGCTCTGCAGTAAGCAGAAGTGCATTGCTAAGTACTTCATTTTTGAATACAGATGGTACAATGGCAACTGTTGTTATGAATCAATCTGATAAAGAGATTACTTATAATTTAATTATAGCTGCTGAAAAAGCAGTAGTTAAGATTCCTCCCCACGCTATACAAACACTTGTGTATTAGTATTGTGTAGTAAATAATGAGGGCTGAATTGAATCATCCAAATTAGCCCTCAATTTTACTTTTATTTTAAATTAAATCGTTTTTTGAAAGTACAATGAAAACCATAAATCGAATTTTATTAGTCCTAATATTAATACTGCAATTAAGTTGTAATTCATCAAAAATTGCAGATGGTTCTTCAGTTTCTGTACCTCAAGCAAATAAAAAAATCGAAGTTTATACTACAGCTGAAAACTCAAAATTACGATTGTCATTATCGAATAATTTTATTTCGAATGCTGCTTCACAACAAACAAATTCAACAGTTTCTATTGCTATAGATCCTACAAAAACAGATCAGACATTTTTAGGAATTGGAGGTGCAATTACAGACGCAAGTGCAGAAGTTTTCGCCAAATTATCACCTAAAAAACAACAGGAATTCCTAACTGCTTACTACGACAAAAACAAAGGAATTGGCTATTCATTAGCCAGAACCAACATACATAGCTGCGATTTTAGCAGTGAGAGTTATACTTATATTGCTGAAGATGATAAAGATTTAAAAACTTTCAATATCGATCACGATCGAAAATTCCGAATTCCACTTCTTAGAAAAGCAATTGAAACTGCCGGCGGGAAATTAACTTTATTTGTTAGTCCGTGGAGTCCCCCAGCTTTCATGAAAGACAATAATGATATTTTGCACGGCGGCGTTTTATTGCCTCAGTTTGCACAATCGTGGGCAAATTATTATGTGAAATTTATTAAAGCATACGAAAAAGAAGGTATTCCTGTTTGGGGTTTAACCATTCAGAATGAACCAATGGCCAGACAGAGTTGGGAATCTTGTATTTATACTCCTGACGCCGAAAGAGATTTCTTGAAAAACTTTCTTGGTCCAACTTTAAAAAAGGAAGGACTTGGTTCTAAAAACATTATCATCTGGGATCACAATCGAGGAGATATGTTAGAAAAAAGAGCCAATCTTGTTTTCTCAGATCCTGAAGTTTCAAAATATGCATGGGGAATAGCGTTTCACTGGTATGAAACCTGGAACGGAGGACCACCTCAATTTGAATCTGTAGCGAAAGTTCATGAAGCTTTTCCAAATAAAAATTTACTTTTTACAGAAGGCTGTGTCGAAAGATTTGATGCTGCAAAATTTCAGTTTTGGGGAAATGCGGAACGCTATGGTCTCAACATAATTAACGATTTTAATAACGGGACAGTTGGCTGGACAGATTGGAATATTCTTTTAGATGAAAGAGGAGGACCAAATCACGTAGGTAATTTTTGCTTTTCGCCTATTCATGCCGACACCACAAAAGATGAATTGATCTACACACCAATGTATTATTATATTGGACATTTCTCAAAGTTTATTCGCCCAAATGCGAAGCGAATAACACAGACTGTTAGTGATAAAACTCTTTTAAGTACATCATTTAAAAATAGTGATGGAAGAATCGCCACTATTGTTATGAACCAAACCAATAAAGATGTTGTATATACTTTAAACAGCAGCATTTTAAAAACTACTATTACTATTCCAGCACACGCTATACAGACTGTTGTATACTAGTGTTCTATTAACTAAAAAACTATAAAAATGAAACTGAATTTAAAAACCACGATAAAAGCACTATTTTTTGCAGCAGCTATATTGGCTCAAGTGAAATGTTCTTCCTCAAATGATGTGGTAGATCCGCCTGTTACGCCTCCGGTTGTTGTTCCTCCAGTTGTAGTAACAAATGATGTTGATTTTTGGCTCACAAAAGGAGATCAAAGCGTTTTGCTGGCTAAACAATCTGGAACTTTAGGATTTGGAACTACGCCTAATACATATACAAACATTGAAGTTAATGCTTCTCAAAAATATCAGACTGTAGACGGTTTTGGATATACTTTAACAGGCGGAAGTGCAGAGGTAATTAATCAATTAAACGCAGCTAAAAAAGCAGCTCTTTTGCAAGAATTATTTGGTTCTGGCGAAAACTCAATTGGAATAAGTTATCTAAGAATCAGCATTGGTGCCTCGGATTTGAATGCTGCACCTTTTACTTATGATGATCTTCCTACTGGAGATACGGATTTAGATTTGGCGAAATTTAGTTTGGATAAAGATAAAACAGGAGTAATTGCACTGTTGAAAGAAATTCTTGCCATTAATCCAAAGATTCTAATTTTAGCAACGCCATGGTCAGCACCACTTTGGATGAAAGATAAAAACAGCTTTATTGGAGGAAAATTACAAACCCAATATTATGATGTTTACGCAAAATATTTTGTAAAATACATTCAGCAAATGAAGGCGGAAGGAATTACAATTGATGCTGTAACACCTCAAAACGAACCTTTGCATGATGGGAACAATCCAAGTATGTATATGTCTGCAGGAGAACAGGCGAATTTTATAAAAACAAATTTAGGTCCTGCATTAAAAGCAGTAAATCTTAGTGTAAAAATTATTGCTTACGATCACAATTGTGATAATCCAAATTATCCAAAAGCAATTTTGGCTGATGCCGATGCATTTCCTTTTGTAGACGGTTCGGCATTTCACTTATACGCTGGAGATATCAGTGCGCTTACAAATGTTTACAATTCTTACCCAACAAAAAATGTGTATTTCACAGAACAATGGACATCTTCTGCTGGTGAATTTGCAGGTGATTTAAAGTGGCATGTTCGAAATGTTGTTATCGGCTCAATGAGAAATTACAGCAAAAATGCACTAGAATGGAATTTAGCCAACAACGGTGCTTTCGAACCTCATACTGCAGGCGGATGTTCAATGTGCAAAGGTGCGCTGACAGTTACTACAAGTGATACTTTTCAGCGTAATGTTGCGTATTATATTATTGCTCATGCGTCGAAATTTGTTCCGGCAGGCTCAATCAGAATTGCAAGTAATTCAAGTGGAAATCTGCAAAATGTAGCTTTTATTACACCATCTGGTTCAAAAGTTTTAATTGTTGAAAATGATGGAGCAGCAAGCGAAATCTTCAATATTAAATTCAATGATAAATGGATCACAACTTCTTTAGATGCAGGAGCTGTGGGAACGTATACTTGGAAATAATCAGATAATTTAAACCGGAAATAAATCAATTTTCAGATGAAAAGAACACTTATAATAGCGCAGTTTTTGTTCACTATAGCTTCTTTTGGACAAGGTTTTTTGCACAGAGACGGACAAAAGATTGTTGACGGAAATGGCAAAAATATTATATTAAGAGGTCTTGGTTTAGGCGGATGGATGGTGCAGGAAGGATATATGATGCAGACACAGCCTTTTGCAAGTCCGCAATATAAGATCAAGCAAAAAATTCAAGATGTTGTTGGAGAAGAGGGAACAAAAGAATTTTATGCAGCATACAAAGCAAACGGAATTACAAAACGAGATATCGATTCACTGGCAAAATGGGGTTTCAATTCGATTCGTTTACCAATGCATTACAATTTATATACACCATCAATTCAAGAAGAAAAAAATGGTGAAATTACTTGGATAGAAGAAGGTTTCACAATGACAGATAATTTGCTGAAATGGTGTGCCGAAAATAAAATATACCTTATTTTAGATTTGCATGCAACTCCTGGAGGTCAAGGAAACGATGCCGCAATATCTGATTATGACACTACAAAACCATCGCTTTGGGAAAGCGAAGCAAATCAGAAAAAAATGATTGCTCTATGGAAAAAACTGGCTTCCCGTTACAGAGATAATCCTTGGATTGGAGCTTACGATATTATCAACGAACCAAACTGGAATTTTACCGGAACGAATAAAAATGGCTGTGATGAAAATTCAAACGGGCCTTTAAGAGATTTGATGGTTGCCATTACAAAAGCAATCCGCGAAGTTGATACCAACCATATGGTAGTTATCGAAGGAAATTGCTGGGGGAATAATTACAACGGAATTTTTCCTTTATGGGATGAAAATATGGCGTTGAGTTTCCATAAATATTGGAATTACAACGACAAAGAATCGATTCAGAAAATGTTGGATTATAGAACACAATACAACGTTCCGATTTGGCTGGGAGAAAGTGGAGAAAATTCTAATGTCTGGTTTAAAGATGCCTTGACATTGGTTGAAACTAACAATATTGGATGGGCTTTTTGGCCAATGAAAAAAATAGAAAATATTGCTGGTGTAACTTCGGTAACTAAAATTCCAGAATATGATGTTCTGCTGAAATACTGGAAAGATGGAGGTCAAAAACCAAATCCAGAATTTGCCAAAAAAACATTGATGAAAATGGCAGATAATTACAAAATGCAAAACGTAACGGTTAAGCCAGATGTTATCGATGCGATGTTCAGACAAGTACAGACAAACGATACCAAACCATACAAAAACCATATAATTCCAGGAAAAATTATTGCCACTCAATATGATTTAGGAACAAACGGATTTGCTTATTCTGATAAAGATTTTGTGAATTATAAAGTGGCTACAGGAAACTTCGACCAATGGAACAAAGGAAATACAATGCGTAACGATGGTGTGGATATTTTGCCTTGCAAAGATGCTGGTTCTAACGGTTATCAGGTTTCATTTATAGAAGATGGAGAATGGCTGCAATTTACATCAGAAGTTAAGAAGCAAAACTCATATAAGGTTGCCATTCGCTATTCAAGCGAAAAAGCGGAAGGGAAACTTCATTTAGAAACAGAAAATGGCAAAAAATCAGAAACAATCGTTCTTCCTGCAACTGGAGGAAATGATAAATGGAAGACCATTATTTTATCTGGAGTTGAGATAAATGCAGGAACAAATAAAATCAAAGTAGTTTTCGAAAAAGGAGGCTTTAATTTGAATTATTTAGATTTTTTAAACAAGTAATTACAAACTCAAATTAATAAAAGATGAAAATAAATAATCTCATAAACAAAGTAGGTGTTTTAACATTTATCTTATTGTTTGTATTTCAGTCTTGCAGCAGCAGTAATGATGCAGCAGATGAGAGACCAGTTGTTGTTGCACCTTCAAATCTTTCTGTTCAGGTTGAAGTACTTGGCAAGACAGCCGATAAACCAGATGGCGACGGAAGCGGAAAAATACATTTAACGATAACTGCTTCAAACGCAACTTCATATAAAGTTTTGATTGATAATCAGCTTAAAGAAATTTTCACTGGTGATTTTACTTATGAATTTACAGCTTCGGGAACTAAAAATTATCCAATAATCGTTTCAGCTTATAACGGTGCGCAGTTTGTGAGTTCAACAACTTCTGTAAATGTTTTTGTTTCCAGAAAATTGCTTTGGGCAGATGAATTTGATGCTGATGGTGCCCCAAACACTTCAAAGTGGGGTTACAACACAGGAACTGGAGACGGCTGGGGGAATAACGAATTAGAATATTACACTACTCGACCAGAAAATGTAATTATCTCAAACGGAACCCTAAAAATAAAAGCCATAAAAGAAGAATATTTAGGAAGCCATTATACTTCTGCAAGATTGCTTACAAAAGGAAAATTTTCTTTTAAATACGGTCGAGCCGAAGTTCGTGCAAAACTCCCAGTTGGTGGCGGTACTTGGCCAGCATTCTGGATGTTGGGCGATAACATTGATACTGCAGGCTGGCCTTTATGCGGTGAAGTTGATATATTAGAATCGGTTGGGAATAACCCAAACGTAAATCATTCATCTTTACATTCGCCTGGGCGCTCAGGAAATACGCCAGATACTGCAACTACAACGGTTCCAAATTCGGCAACAGAATTTCATGTTTATGCAGCAGATTGGAGTCCTGAAAGCATTAAGTTTTACGTAGATGATAAATTGTTTTATACCTATGCAAATGCTGCTTCAACTCCTTTTAATCAAAACTTTTTCCTGATTTTAAATTTGGCTATGGGAGGAAATTTTGGAGGAGCAGTCGATCCAAATTTTGCTAATGCAACTTTTGAAGTCGATTATGTGAGAGTGTATAATTAACATAAGTTTTAAATTAATTTTTTCTTCTAAAGCTCATGAACAGCTAGCTTTACAGGAATAAAATTTTTAAACATGAAAAAGATAAATACAATTGTTTTAGTAGTAATGATGCTTTTGGTAAGTGGGTCATTTTATGGTCAAAATTTAAAAATTATGACTTATAACATTCGTTTGGATAATGCTTCTGACGGAGAAAATGCCTGGCCTAACCGAAAAGAGTATTTTACATCTCAAATACAATTTTATAGTCCGGATATTTTTGGAGTTCAGGAAGCAACACCGCCCCAAGTTGATTATATCGCATCGGCTATGCCAAATTATAACAAATTTGGAATAGGAAGAGAAGAAGGCGCAACAGGAGAAGCTTGTACGATTTATTATAAAAAAGATCGTTTTAAGGTAGAGAACTCTAATACATTTTGGCTCTCAGAAACACCAAATGTAGTTTCTAGAGGCTGGGATGCTGCTTGCAATAGAGTTTGTACATATGGACTTTTTACCGATTTAAAAACTAAAAAAACGTTTTGGGTTTTTAATCTGCATCTTGATCATATGGGCGAAGTAGCTAGAGTAAAAGGCGTACAGCTTGTTTTGAAAAAAATAAGCGAACTCAATTCGAAAAAATACCCAGCTTTTTTAATGGGAGATTTCAATTCTGAACCGAATACGCCACAAATTGCTGAAATCAAAAAAGTGATGGACGACACCAGAGAAGTTTCGAAAGAAAAGCCTTTTGGGCCATCAGGAACTTTCAACGGTTTTAAACATAATGAGCCAGTAAAATTATTGATAGATTACATTTTTGTTTCTAAAAATAGCGGGCTCAAAATTCAAAAACATGCAGTTCTAAGTGATTCTAAAGATTTAAAATATCCTTCGGATCATTTGCCTGTCTTAATAGAAATAGATTAAAAATGAAAAACAGCAGCAAAAAACTTCAAATTTTACTTTTACTGCCACTTATTGCAGTTCAAATAAAATGTGGATCTTCAAAAACTACAGTATCCAATTCTGGTAAAGCAGCATCTTGGATTACGACTGTAGACGAAACATCAAAATTGCAAAAACAAAACGATTTGGTTTTTAATTCAAAAACCAATTCAAACCCAACTATTTCAGTAGACGCTTCCCAGAAATTCCAAACCATTGAAGGTTTTGGATTTTCATTAACTGGAGGAAGCGCACAAGCCATTTTAAAGTTAGATAAAACTAAAAAAGAAGCCCTGCTTCAAGAATTGTTTTCTAGAAAAAATGATGCAATTGGGTTGAGCTATTTGCGAATTAGTATTGGTGCATCTGATTTGAATGAAAAAGTTTTTTCGTATGACGACATGCCAGAAGGCCAAACCGATTTAAAACTTGAACATTTTAATCTTGGTCCGGATTTAAAAGATGTCGTGCCGCTTTTAAAAGAGATTTTGGCAATAAATCCAAAAATAAAAATCATGGGTTCTCCTTGGTCGCCTCCTGTTTGGATGAAAGACAACGGAAGCTCAAAAGGAGGAAGCTTACAGCCTAAATATTATCAGGTTTATGCAGAATACTTTGTGAAATATATTCAGGCAATGAAAGCGCAAGGAATTGTAGTTGATGCTATAACACCTCAAAATGAACCTTTGCATCCAGGAAACAATCCTAGTTTGTTAATGTTTGCAGAACAGCAGGCAGATTTTATCGGGAATCATTTAGGGCCCGCTTTCGCGAAAGCAAATATCAAAACCAAAATCGTGGTTTACGATCACAATTGCAACAAACCCGAATATCCGTTGACTATTTTAAAAGATGCAAAAGCGAATCCCTTTGTTGCGGGTTCAGCATTCCATTTATATGAAGGAGATATTAGTGCATTGACAACAGTTCACGATGCATTTCCTAATAAAGATTTATATTTTACAGAACAATATACAGGTTCAGGAAGCAGTTTTGCTGATGATTTGAAATGGAGCGTGAAAAATGTGGTAATTGGTTCTATGCGCAACTGGAGTGTAAATGCGCTTTCATGGGGATTGGCTAATGATGAGTATTACAAACCTTTTACGCCGGGTGGCTGCTCGACTTGTAAAGGCGCTTTAATGATTGATCAAAATCAGAATATTAAGAGAGAAGTGGGTTATTATATTATTGGTCACGCTTCGAAGTTTGTTCCTGAAGGATCAGTTAGAATTGGAAGTAATATTAGCGGAAATCTTTATAATGTCGCTTTCAAAACGCCATCAGGACAAATTGTTCTAATTGTAGAAAATGACGGCACTGCAGCACAAACATTCAATATCAAATACAATCAAAAACAAATTTCAACTACTTTAAATGCAGGTGCAGTAGCAACTTACGTTTGGTAATCAAAATTAATTAAATGAAAAAAATAACAACATTTGCCTTGTTGATGGTCACGTTTTTTGCGGCCGCACAGCAAGAAACTATCGATCAGAAAGTAAATGCTTTATTGAAGAAAATGACTATTGAAGAAAAAATTGGTCAGTTAAATCAATACACAGGCGATAATTCAGCAACGGGTCCAATTACAATAAATCCAAATAAACAAGCGGAGATAAAAGCTGGTTTAGTAGGTTCGATGCTAAATATCATCGGAACAAAATATACCAGACAATATCAGGAATTGGCGATGCAGTCACGTCTTAAAATACCGTTGTTGTTTGGCCAAGATGTTATTCACGGTTATAAAACAACATTTCCAATTCCGTTAGCCGAGGCTGCGAGCTGGGATTTACCAGCAATTGAATTGGCTGCTAGAGTTGCGGCTACAGAAGCTTCTGCAAGTGGTATTCACTGGACATTTGCACCAATGGTGGATATTGGGCGTGACCCGCGTTGGGGACGCGTAATGGAAGGCGCTGGAGAAGATACTTATTTAGGATCTAAAATTGCTTACGCTCGAGTAAAAGGTTTTCAAGGAAATAAACTGGGAGATTTAAACTCTGTTATGGCTTGCGTCAAACACTTTGCAGCTTACGGAGCAGGAGTGGGCGGAAGAGATTATAACTCTGTTGATATGAGTGAAAGAATGCTTTTAGAAACGTATTTGCCTCCTTTTAAAGCAGCTTTAGATGCCGGTGCTGCAACTTTTATGAATTCATTTAATGATTTAAACGGAATTCCGGCTACTGCAAATGCACATTTACAGCGCGATATCTTAAAAGGCAAATGGAACTTTCAAGGTTTCGTAGTTTCAGATTGGGGTTCTATTGGAGAAATGGTCGCTCATGGTTACTCAAAAGATCTTAAAGAAGCAGCTTATGCAGCCATTACTGCCGGAAGTGATATGGATATGGAAAGTAATGCTTACCGATATAATTTAGCTGCATTGGTTAAAGAAGGAAGAGTTTCCATCGATTTAATTGATGATGCTGTGAAACGTATTTTGCGTAAAAAATATGAGTTAGGCTTATTCGAAGATCCTTACAGATATTCAGATGATAAAAGAGCTGAAAAAGCCTTGAGTAATCCTGAAAATAGGAAAGCAGCACTTGAAGTTGCTGAAAAAAGTATCGTTTTACTGAAAAATGAAAACCAAACTTTACCACTTTCTAAAAACTTGAAAACGATTGCTTTCATTGGGCCAATGGTGAAAGAATACAAAGCCAATATGGGTTTTTGGTCTGTAGAATTACCAGATGTAAATTACGATAAATGGGTCGTTTCTCAATGGGATGGTTTGCAAAACAAAGTGGGAAAAAACACCAAATTGCTTTACGCAAAAGGCTGTGAAGTTGATGGCGATAATAAAGATGGTTTTGCCGAAGCAGTTGCAACAGCAAAACAAGCTGATGTTGTTATTTTGAGTATTGGAGAAAGACGCGACATGAGCGGTGAAGCAAAAAGCCGAAGCAATCTTGGTTTGCCAGGCGTTCAGGAAGATTTAGTAAAAGCAATTCAGGCAACAGGAAAACCAGTTGTGGTTTTAGTAAATGCAGGAAGACCGCTTATTTTTAATTGGACAGCAGATAACGTTCCTGCAATCGTATATACTTGGTGGTTAGGAACTGAAGCTGGAAATGCAATCGCAAATGTTTTATTTGGAGATTACAATCCGTCAGGGAAACTGCCAATGACTTTTCCTAGAGAAGTGGGTCAAGTACCAATTTATTACAATCATTTTAGTACAGGAAGACCAGCCAAAGATGAAGATTCAAAAAATTATGTTTCAGCTTATATTGATTTAAAGAACTCACCTAAATTTCCTTTCGGATATGGTTTGAGTTATACCAAATTCGAGTATTCAGGTTTGAAGCTTTCTTCAGCAAAAATGAAAACTAATGAAACAATTAAAGTTTCTTTTCAATTATCAAATGTTGGAAAAGTGGCTGGTGAAGAAGTGGTGCAATTGTATTTAAAAGACAAATTTGGATCTGTAGTTCGTCCGGTTTTAGAATTGAGAGATTTTCAAAAAGTAAAATTAAATGCTGGAGAAACAAAAACTATAGAATTTACAATCGATAAAGAAAAACTTTCTTTCTACAATAATAAATTAGAATGGACAGCTGAACCAGGAGAATTCGAATTAATGATTGGAGCTTCGTCAGCAGATATTAAATTAAAAATGGGGTTTGAATTAGAGTAATAACAAATTTAAAATTCAAATTTGGCGTTATGGATTTTATAAATGGGTTTTGAATTATTTCAGAACTGTATTTATAAAATCCATAGCGCCAATTCCTTTATATGATGCATATAACGCCTTGTCAAATGCTTCGCGTTTTGCTTTTTTATCCTTTGCCTCAGTCTCAACAATCATTTGGTTGAAAATTTTTTCTTGCTCTTGACTGTATTTTATAGATTCTTCTAATAGATATGTTTTCGAAACAAATCCGAATGATGTCCAGATTTTATTTCTTATTTTTTTGTTGATATTTTTTAACGGATTGGTATTCATATCTCTTGCATTGGCTTTCTTAAGTATCTAAAAAAGAATAACATGTTTTTTAATGTGTTATTATGACGCAATGTACTTATTTTTTTTAAATTGCACTTAAATTTTAAGTTAAAATTGTAATTCATACACTTCTTTTAGAGTATTTCTCTTTAGAGATATTAAGGCAAAAGTGATTTGGTTTTAAGAAAATGAACTAAATTGGCAGATTATTCGAGATAAAAAAGTTGTATTAAATTGAAATTAGAATGTTAAGAGACATTATAGAAAATAATCAAAATTATCAGCCCGGACTTTCTATTGACTGTGTGATTTTTGGTTTTCATGATAATCAGCTTAAAGTTTTGTTGATTAAAATTCCAAACAGTCAAACATGGTCCCTGCCCGGCGGATTTATTCCGATAGATCAGGATATTGATACTGCGGCCGTTACAGTTCTAAACGAACGAACTGGAGTTGAAGGTATCTTTTTAAGACAATTTGCGACTTTTGGAAAAATAAAACGAAACGATCAACATTTTGGAAAAGAAGTACTCAAATATCTGAAAATTGACGAAGAAAAAGGCAAATGGCTCACACAGCGATTTGTTACCATTGGTTATTATGCTTTAGTCGACTTTTTGAAAACCATTCCGAAACCAGCAAATAAAGATGAGGTGATAGAATGGATTGATCATAAAGAAGTGCCAGCACTTATTTTAGATCACAAAGAAATTCTAGGCAAAGCTTTAGACACTTTAAGAATTGAATTGAATTTAATGCCTATTGGCTATAATTTATTGCCCGAAAAATTTACGATTCCGGAACTTCAGAAATTGTACGAAACTATTTTAGATAAAAAACTGGACAGAAGAAACTTTCTCCGAAAAATCACCAACATCGGAATCCTGACAAAACTCGACGAAAAGAAAAGCAACGTTGCCCATAAAGCACCCAATTTATATTCGTTTGATAAAGATAAATATGAAGAAGTCCTTAAAAATGGCTTGAATCAAGGGTGGTAAAATTTAAGTTTAATTTAAATTAGCAATTATGGTGTCTATTGAAACATTCAGAAAATTAGCGATGTCTTTTCCAGATGCAACCGAAGAACCTCATTTTGAGAAAACTTCTTTTCGTGTCAACAAGAAAATCTTCGCGAGTTTTGATGAAAAAAACAATCAAGCTGTTTTAAAATTAAACGAAATCGATCAATCTGTTTTTTGTGCATCAAGCGAAATGATTTTTTATCCAATTCCGAATAAGTGGGGAAAACAAGGCTGGACCATTGTTGAACTTTCAAAAGTAAGACCAGAAATGTTTGAAGATGCTTTGATACGATCTTATGAAAATGTTATAGCTAAAAAGTAATATTCGAAATACAAACCTAACAGGTTTTTAAAACCTGTTAGGTTTCGAAACTAAATTCTATTTCACAATCGTTCTAAAAGTCAAATTTACTCTCGGTTTTTGAGTTGTTTTTGTTGGAGGCAAACGATGCAGCCAATGCGTTTGTGTTTCATCCTTCATAACCAGTAAACTGCCGTGTTCTAAAATTAAAGAAACCGTTTCTTTGGTTTCTTTATGTTTGAAGGCAAACTTTCTTTCGGCACCAAAACTTAATGAGCCAATTTCGCCGTTCTTTTTTAAATCTTTTTCGGCGTCGCTGTGCCAAGCCATTCCTTCATCGCCAGAATGATATAAATTAAGTAAACAAGAATTGAATGTTTCTCCCGTTTTTTCTTCAAGAAAAGTTTTTAACTTTAATAATTCAGTTGTCCAAGGAAGTGCTTTTTTTGTAGTGTTTGAATACGTATATTCGAATTCCTGATCGCCGTACCAGGCTACTTTTCGCTTGGTTAAAATTAATTTTCCAAATATAATAGCTTCATCATTTTTCCATTCAATTGTATTTAACAGAATATCACGATAGAAATCGGCTTCTTCTCTCGAAAACAATTTTCCATAATAATTTACAGTTCCATCTTTCGGAAGCAGGTTTGTGGTTTCGTCTATTTGAGTATTAAATAAGTCCATTTTTCCATTTTAAATATTCGGTTCTCATACAATGACCACAGGGTCTGAAACCGTTTTCTAGTGCTTCATTTTCAGATAAAAAGAAAACCCGATTTTCGCGTTTCATTCTTTTTCCGGAAGCACATTTTAATGTTCCGTAGATTTTTAATTTTTGGTTGCCGCCAAAGCAAATCTCCGAATTTTTAATTTTATTTCGAAGATCTGAATCTAAAATTTTATTATGTTGAAGCATTCCTGATAATTTACGATTTTTTATTCTGTAGAGACGCACCGCAGTGCGTCTACGCAAAGATTGTCGACAAAGATTCTCAACGGAAATACGTGACGTTAGACGCACTGCGGTGCGTCTCTACAGATATACTGTTGCCTAAGTATACTTTGTACCTCTGCAACTTTGTACCTCAACTTAACGCATCATGAAATATAATTCCCAAAGTAAAACGCTCGCCAGAATGAATTTCGCTCACGCCATGTTTCATATTGACCCGATAATATCCTTTTGTTCCTTTTACAGGTCTGAAATTAGTCGTAAAAACCAAAACGTCTCCTTTTTTAGGTTTTAAAACAATTGCTTTAGATTGCGCTCTCGGCGTTTGTTGTGTCAAGACAAATTCTCCGCCGGTAAAATCTTGGTCAGGTTCGTTTAGGAAAAGCACAATTTGAATTGGAAAAAAAACATCTCCATATAAATCTTGATGTAAAGTATTAAATCCGCTTTTTTCGTATTTTAAAATTAAAACCGTTGCTTTGAGCTGATTATTATCGTGACATTCTTCTAATAGTTTTTCATGCGTTTGAGGAAAAACAGTATTGATGTTCAAAGCTTTCATCCAAGAATTTGCAATTGGCGCTAACCTCGGATAAATTGAGGTTCGAATATTCTGAATCAAATCTGGCAACGGATAATTAAAGTATTTATATTCGCCTAAGCCAAAACGATAGCGCTCCATTACAACTGTTTTTCTGTATAAATTTGGATTGTCATAATCGAATTTTAAATCCTCACATTCCTCGTTAGTGAGGATTTTTGGAATAATTGCAAATCCGTTTTCGTGCATAGATTCGGTGATGTTTTCCCAATTTTGAGAAGCAATTTTTGATTGTATATTTTGCATAAGAATTTTGGATTGAATTTATAATGAAGAATCTTTCGCATACACACAGCATATCTGATACTTTGTCTTGATTATAATTGTTGATTTACCTGCGCGCCTTCCCAGCCAATTATGGCTGTTTTTCGAGTATTTCCCCACATGTAACCTCCAAATGTTCCTGAAGATTGAATAACACGGTGACACGGAATTAAAAATGCGACCGGATTGCTTCCAATTGCAGTACCGACTGCACGTGAAGCAGTTGGTTTTTGAATTTGCTGTGCAATAGAACCATACGTAGAAAGCTTTCCCATTGGGATTTTTAGTAAAGTTTCCCAAACCTTCAATTGAAAATCGGTTCCTTTTAAGTGCAATTTTATTTCAGATAATTTGCTCCAATCGTTTTGAAAAATAAATAAAGCATTTTGTTGTGCTAAATCTAATTTTCTTGTGAAAGAAGCATTTGGGAATTTGTGTTTTAAATCCTGAAATCCGATTGTTTCATCTTCGGCGAAAGCCATAAAACAAACGCCTTTTTGAGTTGACGCAACAATAATATTACCAAACGGACTTTCGGCAAAACTATAATTAATTTCAAGGTTTTTGCCGCCGTTTTTATATTCTGCCGGCGTCATTCCTTCAATGTTTACAAATAAATCATGCAAACGGCTGGTTCCAGAAAGACCAGTTTCAAATGCTGTTTCAGAAATTGTTGCCTGATTTTCTTTGAGTAGTTTTTTAGCATATTCGATACTTGTATACTGCAAAAATTTCTTCGGACTTGTTCCTGCCCATTCGCTAAAAAGTTTCTGAAAGTGAAACGGACTTAAATGTACTTTTTCGGCAACCTCGTCTAAGTTAGGCTGTTCTTTAAAGTTAACTTTGATATAATCTATCGCATCGGCAATTCGATTATAATTGATGTTTTCCTGTGTGTTCATTTTCTTCAATTTTATAATACAAATATCGAGTGATTTTTGTGGGTATAAAATCCGAAACTTGCGGAAATAGTTTTTTTAGTTTTGTTTCAGGTTTCAGGTTTCAAGTTTTGTGATACCTGAAAACTAAAATAACTATTAAATTTCTTTTTCCATTTTGTAATTGATAAGTTCAACGCCTAATCGGATGTTTTTTTGTTCTCCTTTTATGATAAAACCTTTCTTTTCAAAAAATGGTTTCGCTGTTATGTTAACATCAGCTGTCATAGTTTTTGAATTCTCTTTTTTAGCTTCCAGCTCTAATTTGATAAAGATTTCGTCAGCAATTCCTTGGCGCTGATAGTTTTTGTGAACGCAAAAGAAATCAATATAATTTCCGTCTTTCAGAGTTCCGTATCCTACAATTTTATTTTCGATAAGAGCTAATAAAACAAATTGATTATGAATAACTTTTAGCCAGCGTTCTGTATTATTAAGACCAGAAACCCATGCGTCAATCTGCAGTGGAGTGTAATCATTTTTACAAACCCATTTAATGGTTTCGATGTACATTTCCTGCATTTCTGCTAAATCTGAAATAGTTGCTTTTCTGAAATCCATTACTTCTTGATTATTAAATTGGTATGCCTTAGTTTCGAAAATCTAATGGATAAATAATAGTATTGCTATCCTTGTCTCGTTAATTTAGCTTCTTCTATGGCTTTTTCAAATTCTTCTACTTTTTTTGACATTAATTCTACCTCAGTTTTTATTTCATTTAGTTCATCCTGAGATTTAGCTATTTCCTTTTTATATTTTTCAATGTCTTTTTGATAACCAGAATCATTACCGCTTTTAGCTGTTTTTTCCAAATTTTGTAATTTTAGCTGTTTTGCTTTTAAATCAGCTTCTTTTTCCCATCTTTTTTCTGCAAGTTTTACAAGTTTCTGTTCTTCTTTTATCAATTTGGCTTGTGCCCTTTCTATATGATTTCTAGAGAGGGGTTTTACGGTTTCTAACTTTGGCGTGTTGGGGCGTTGCATAGGTGCACCAGTAATTGGATCATGCAAAGGTATCTGCATGTTATAGTCGACTTGTGCATTTGCAAATAGAGGTAATATAGTGATTATAAATGTAATCAGTAGGGTTTTCATAAGTTGGATTTTGGTTTTCAAAAATAAACTTATATTTTAAAAAAGTATTCAAAGGATGTAATTAAATGGGATACTTTTTTAGAAGTTCTTACTCGAATTTAAATAGTATAATTTATTCCTTTTTTTCAAGTTCTTCTTTATTTGTCACTGAAAATTGGCCGATTAGTTTTAAGCTTTCAATTTTTTTAGAACTTGTTTCGAGTTCGGTTTTAGTTTTGCTTAGCTTTTCTTCTGTCTTTGTTATTTGATTTTTTATTTTTTCGCTATCCTTTTTAGAATAATCATTTGTGTTTCCAGCATTTTCAAGAGCCGTTAATTGGTTTCTTTGTTTTTCTAAATCTGCATTTAACTGTGTTATTTTTTCTTCTAATTTATGTTTGTTCTTTTCTTCTTTGGCTATTTTTTTTTCGGCTATTTCAGTTTGAGACTTTGAGTTTCCCATCTGTCTTTCGTGCCATTTTAGGTTTTGCTGATTTGTCCATTGCTGATTTCTTTGAGTCATTTGCATTCTAGGTGAGTTTGGCATTTGAGCATTTGATAAACAAGGAAGTACTATCAGCAATATTAAAATTAAATATTTTCTCATGTGGTTAGTTGGTTGGAGTCCATTTAAAGGTTAATTGTCGAAATTATGAAAAATAATCTTATAATTTGCTTTCTTTTTTAATGATAGGTGTAATAAATAAAAAACAAAACCCGACAGATTTTTAAAATCTGTCGGGTTTGAAATGTATTTCTAAAAAAATCAGAAATCTATCCCGAAGTCTTGGGACATAAATCTAAAATCAATTTAGTATCTGTAGTATTCTGGTTTGAATGGACCTTCAACTGGAACACCAATGTAAGCAGCCTGATCGTCACGTAAAGTTTCTAATTCAACGCCTAATTTAGCTAAGTGCAAAGCAGCAACTTTTTCATCTAAATGTTTTGGCAACATATAAACGTCATTGTTGTAAGCAGCGCTGTTTTTCCATAATTCGATTTGAGCCAAAGTTTGGTTTGTAAATGAGTTACTCATTACAAAACTTGGATGACCTGTAGCACAACCAAGGTTTACTAAACGACCTTCGGCAAGAATAATGATGTCTTTTCCAGCGATTGTATATTTGTCAACTTGTGGTTTGATTTCGATTTTAGAAGCACCGTGGTTTTTGTTCAACCAAGCCATATCAATTTCGTTATCAAAGTGTCCGATGTTACAAACAACAGTTTTGTCTTTCATTTGCTCGAAGTGCTCTCCAAGAACGATATCTTTATTTCCTGTAGTTGTAATGATGATATCAGCATTTGCAATTACAGTGTTTAATTTTTTAACTTCATAACCGTCCATTGCAGCTTGTAAAGCACAAATTGGATCGATTTCAGTAACTGTTACAATAGATCCTGCACCTCTAAAAGAAGCAGCAGTTCCTTTTCCAACATCACCGTATCCACAAACGATAACTCTTTTTCCAGCCAACATTAAGTCAGTTGCACGACGTACAGCATCTACAGCAGATTCTTTACAACCGTATTTGTTATCAAATTTAGATTTAGTAACAGAGTCGTTAATGTTGATTGCAGGCATTGGCAAAGTTCCAGCTTTTACTCTTTCGTAAAGTCTGTGAACACCTGTTGTAGTTTCTTCAGAAAGACCTTTAATTCCAGGAACCAATTCAGGGTAACGATCAATAACCATGTTTGTTAAATCTCCACCATCATCAAGAATCATGTTCAATGGTTTTCTGTCTTCGCCAAAGAATAAAGTTTGCTCAATACACCAGTCAAATGATTGCTCATCTAAACCTTTCCAAGCATAAACTTGAATTCCAGCAGCAGCAATAGCAGCAGCAGCTTGATCTTGAGTAGAGAAAATGTTACAAGAAGACCAAGTAACCTCAGCACCAAGAGCGATTAAAGTCTCGATCAAAACAGCAGTTTGAATCGTCATGTGCAAACATCCAGCGATACGAGCACCTGCAAGAGGCTGTTCATCTTTATATTCAGCACGAAGCGCCATTAAACCTGGCATTTCAGCTTCAGCTAATTCAATTTCTTTTCTTCCCCAAGCCGCTAGAGAAATGTCTTTTACTTTGAAAGCCACATAAGGCGTAGTTGTAGTACTCATTTATAGTATATTTGTATATTGTAATATTTTTTGCAAATTTACGTAATAACTTTATAATTTTTACTAACTTCTATAAGATTTGTGAAATGTTTAATTTCTTAATCTCTAGAATGTTAGTTATAAAGGTTTTTATACGCTAATCCTGCTGTCCGCTTTATCTTTATGGTGAACTCCGCCATAAAAGGATGCCTCCCGAAGCTTCGGGACCATCAGGACTATAAAGACCAGATATTCATGAAGAAGTTTCATTTTCAAAAGAAAAATAATTTACAATTAACCATTCATAATTCATAATTCAAAAGCATGCCTTTATTTCAGACCATACAATTCAACGAAACTACTAAAATCTTAATTTGGGAAATAACCGAATCTTTTGAGGAATTGTTGAGTAAAGTTGTCCTGAAAGAAAAAACAAAGCTGCGATTGAACGGAATGAAATCACAGATGCATCAGCGTGCTTTTTTGAGTGTTCGAATGCTGATTCAGGAAATGGGTTTTACAGATAAAGATTTACATTATGACGAATTCGGGAAACCTTATTTTGATTGTCATAATTATATTTCGATTACGCATTCGTATCATTTTGCAGCGATCATTATAAGTCATGAAACCGTTGGAATAGACATGGAATTACAGCGCGAAAAAATCCTACGCATTGCTGATAAATTTGTTGATACCGAATTTGAATATTTAAACCCAAATTTTTTAGAAGAATACGTAAAAAAACTTACTGTAATCTGGGGAGCAAAAGAAGCGATCTTTAAAATCAGAAACGAAAAAGGAATCAGTTTTAAAGATCATATTCGAATTGGAGATTTTTCTTTAGATAATCCTCAAACTCATGCAAGTCTTTATTTTAATGATTTGATCAAAGATTTTGATGTGCATTATGAAGAAATCAAATCAGATAATTTTGAAGGAAAGTTTACTCTGGTTTATGCTTTTGAGAAGTAGTTGATAAATTAAATCCTGATTCTTTTTATTTAGGAAATAACTACAATGTTGTCATTTTGATCCCGAGGCTTCGGGAGAGAAATGACAAATAATACAATGACAATTGTTATTCTAGAGAATTCTCAGCCATTTTTTTACGATGTTCAAACATGCTCACAAATAAAAAAGTTCCCATTTTACGGGCGCGTCTTTTTAGGATTTCTACATTTTCACCTTCAAAATATTCTTCTAAAGTCTGAAACCAGTAGTTGAGCCAGATTCCGAATTCATTCGAGGTAATTTGACCGTTAAAACCAGCATCAACTTCATTATGAACAGCATGCGGATTTCCTTTGTATTTTTTTACGGCAAACAAATTGGTTTCCCAAAAATCAGTCAGTTTTTCGAGATGCGCGTCCCAGTTTTTTATCATCGTATTAAAATAAAAGCCAATTTCTTCATCTGCTCTTATTTTAGAATAGAACTGATGTACTAAAAATTCCACATCAGTTCTATTTTCTATTTGCTTTTTCATAGTACAAAACTATTCAAAACTATAAGGAAGACGCTTAATATAGCGCTTAAAATAATAAGATTAAAAACCACTTTATGTTTCATTTGTGCCAAAATTGAAGTGTTGGCAAAAACAGAGGCTAAAACAATAATTGCCAGCTGCATCATTTGTCCAATTGAGGTTCCGTGAGAAAGAATGTACATTGCAGCAACGCCGCCTAAACAGCTTTGACCAATTACCGCCATTGCAGCAGAACCCATGTAACTTTTATTGAAGTTTTCGAATGTTGTTTGATATAGTGTCATGATATTGAGATTTTTATACCACAAAGATACGCTCGCAATACCGTTGCGTTTTATGACTTAAATCATAAAACAAGAACTATTTTATCTGTATACTTTTCTGTTTATAATCTTCAATTCGCCTTTTTTTTCTAAAGCTTTTATAGTTCTAATTACAGTTTCGACGCGCAAACCGGTTAAGTCGCCAATTTGCTGTCTCGTAAAATTGATGAGGTAACCGTTTGCATCTTTCTTGAAATTAAAATAAGCGATTCCGTGATCGATCAATTTTAAAACTCGGTGTTCAGGTTCATGTGTCGACATTTCTGCCGCCATAACCGATTTGTAATACAGTCGCTGCGCTAAATTTTCGATTATTTTAATGCTGATAATCACGTTTTCTTCCAGCAGTTTCATGAAATTATTTTTTGAAAGAAGAAGAATTTCAGAATCTTCAACAGCAATGGCATTTGCAGGATATTTTTGATTCAGAAATAACGGCGGTTCTCCAAATGATTGCTGTTTATAAAAAATTCCCTGAATAAATTCTCGTCCATCATCATTATAATTGCTCATTTTTACCTCGCCAGAAATAATCTGATAATAGTAAGCTGGGAGATTTCCTTCTTCAAAAACAATGGATGTTTTGGCAAAAGATTTTTTTAGCGCACCATATTTTTCTAACAATTCAGGAGCAATCATAAATTTGTTCTTTGGTTATCAAAATCTATTCTACAAATATAATTGATTCAAAATAGTTCTTCTGCACTAAAAAACTTTTACTTTTACGCCCATTATGCGGCAAAAAGTACTTAATATACACCAGCAGATTTTGGAAGCTAAAAAAGAGGGGCAAAAATTATTGGCCATACTTTTAGATCCAGATAAAATTGTATGGGAAAAACTTGATCATTTATTACTTAAAATAAATCAATCTCCGGCGACACATATTTTTGTGGGAGGAAGTATTGTTAAGACTGCAATTATAGAAGATTTAATTGCTTCATTAAAACTAAAAACAAACTTGCCAGTTGTTATATTTCCTGGTGATCCTTCGCAGATTTCGCCACAGGCAGATGCGATTTTATTTTTGTCTTTATTATCTGGGAGAAATCCAGATTATCTAATAGAATATCAAGTTCAGGCAGCGCCAATTTTAAAAAAGACAAATCTTGAAGTTATTTCGACAGGATATATTTTAATAGAAAGCGGTAACGAAACTGCGGTTGCAAGAGTAAGTAAAACAAAACCGCTTAATCGTGAAAATTTCGATTTGGTTTTAGCTACAGCTCAGGCAGGGGAAATGTTGGGAAACAAATTAATATATTTAGAAGCGGGGAGCGGAGCGAAAAATGCAGTTCCGTTGAAAATGATACAGTTAATTTCGCAAAATATCGAAATTCCGATAATTGTTGGAGGAGGAATTGTAGATTTGCACGGAATTCAAAATGCATACAACGCTGGCGCCGATTTAGTAGTTATTGGAACTGCTTTTGAAAACGACAGTCACTTTTTTGAACCTAAATAACCAAACAAAACAACCAGTCAAATGATAGATTTTTTTCTCGATAGTTACAAAAATGCTCCGTTATGGCATATTGCTTTAGAGTTTTTGGTCTTTGTTTTTGGAATTTTAAGTGTCTGGTTTGCTAAAAAAGAAAACATTTGGGTTTATCCAACTGGGCTAATTGCAACAGTAATTTCAGTCTATCTTTTATATGTTGCGGGTTATATTGGAGATATGATCATTAATGCTTATTTCTCGATTATGAGTATATATGGCTGGTACGTTTGGGCAAAAGGCGGTACTACTGAAGATAATTTGCCTATTACTCGTACAAATTTTAATGAAAAAATAATCGGAATAGCACTGTTTATTGTTACTGTTTTTGTAGTTTTCGGGATTTATAAATATTTCGATTACGAAATACACAATGACAATTATGTCGATATGATATCGTCTGGAATATTTTTTGCGGGAATGTGGTACATGGCCAGGAAAAAAATCGAAAACTGGACACTTTGGATTATTGGCGATATTATTGTAGTGCCTCTTTATGCTTATCGTGGCTTAGGGATGCTGTCACTTCAGTATTTAATTTTTACAATTTTGGCTATTTCAGCTTATTTAGAATGGAGAAAAATCTTAGACAGCAAAAAACAACAATCATAAAAATTGCTTTATTTGGACCTGAAAGTACAGGGAAAACCACATTGGCAAAACAGCTTGCAGCATATTATGAAACCGAATGGGTTCCTGAATTTGCACGTGATTATCTGCAGAAAAAATGGGAAGAAAATCAGCAGATTTGCACAGCAGATGATATGTTGCCTATTGCATATGGTCAAACCGAACTAGAAAATCAAAAGCTTTCTACAGCAAATAAATATTTGTTTTGTGATACTAATTTGATGGTCACAAAAGTTTTTTCTGAAATGTATTATGGTTTTTGCGATCCGCTTTTAAATGAAGCAGCCTTAGAACACGAATACGATTTGTTTTTTCTGACAGATATTGATGTTCCTTGGGAAAAAGATGATATTCGCGATTCGCCTGACGGAAGACAAACCGTTTTTTCTGTTTTCAAACAAACGTTGATTGACAACAATAAACCTTTTATAACGTTGTCTGGTGATGAAAAAAGCCGTTTAGAAAAAGCTACTGCAATTGTAGATGATTTGATAATAGCCAAAGAACGTGGCTTTTCGTCATCAGATTTTGTTCAGTTGTATGAACGTGGAATTTCTTTTAAAAATGTTTTAAACCAATTGGAAATTTTCGAAAACGGAATTGCAAAAAGCAATTTGGTAAGTCCGGCAACAATTGGCAACGGAATTCTAACTTTATCAGAAGATGAATTTCTACAAAAATCAAACTTCTTCGACCACCAAAAATCAAACTTAAAAATAAAGAAATTCGTTCCAGCATCTGGAGCGGCAACGAGAATGTTTAAGTTTTTAAGTGCTTTTTTGAATGATTTTGACATCGAAAAAGAAACCATAAATGCTTACATCAATAGAAAAAAGGACAAGGAACTGGCTATCTTTATTGTAGGTATGGAGAAATTTCCTTTTTTTGAGGAAGTTGATAAAAATTTAAAAGAAATTTATCCTGATTTTGAAACTTTAGATCGAGATTACAAAAATTATTATTTTATAAGGATATTATTATCGTCAGAACATTTTAATTCTGCAAACAAACCAAAAGCAGTTTTGCCTTTTCATCAATATAAAAATCATATTGCAAATCCAATTGAGGAACATTTAAATGAATGTGTGCATTATGCAACATCTAAAAATATTTCAAATTTGCATTTTACAGTTTCAGAAATCCATCAAGATTTATTTGAAAAAGCTGTTGCTGAGGTGAGAGAGAAAATTGAAAAGCCATCTGAAACAAAAATCAATATTAGTTATTCTTATCAAAGTAAAAGTACAGATTCTATTAATGTTGATGCAAAAAATGAAATTGTCAGAAATAATGAAGGCAATTTAATTTTTAGACCTGGCGGACATGGTGCGTTGATTCAGAATTTAAATGTTCTTGATTCAGATGTCATTTTTATAAAAAACATTGACAATGTAATTCAAAATCATATTGATAAAATCACATTGTATAAAAAAGCTTTAGCGGGTATTTTAATTGAAATACAGCAAAAGATATTTGGTTATTTAAAAGCTTTTGAAAAACAAGAAATAAAAGAAGACAATTTAGAAGAAATTATTCTTTTTTTAAAGGAAAAACTAAACATACAAATGACGAGTGAATTCAACAAGTTTACTCTAGAGAATAAGATTAATAAAATTAAAGACTTGCTTGACAGGCCAATTCGTGTTTGTGGTATGGTAAAAAATGAGGGCGAACCCGGCGGCGGACCTTTTTGGGTTATGAATGAAAAAGGTGTGAAATCATTACAGATAGTTGAAACATCGCAAGTAGATTTGTCAAATAAAAAGCAGCAGGATATTTTAGCGGCAGCGACTCACTTTAATCCTGTTGATTTAGTTTGCGGGGTTAAAAATTATAAGAATCAAAAATTTGATCTTCTTAAATTTGTAGATGCGAAAGCGGGATTTATTGTAGAAAAAAGTATTGAAGGAAGAACCGTTAAAAGTTATGAATTGCCTGGGTTATGGAATGGCGCAATGGCGAACTGGCTGACTATTTTTGTGGCAGTTCCGTTAATTACTTTTAATCCGGTAAAAACAGTAAATGATTTATTAAAAGCAGCACATCAGCCACAATAATGGATATAGATAAAATTATATCAGAATTAAGTTTTAAGGCCGTTCGAAGCAGTGGTGCCGGCGGACAAAACGTAAACAAAGTTTCTTCAAAAGTAGTTTTGACTTTTGATTTGAATGCTTCTCAGGCGTTGTCTGATGAGGAGAAATTACTTTTGCTTACGAATATCGCACATCGTCTAACAACTGAAAATATGCTGATATTAAATTGTGATGAAGATAGAAGTCAGCTTAAAAACAAAGATATTGTTGTAAAACGGTTTTTAGAAATTATAAAAAAAGGATTATTTGTTCCTAAAGTTCGTAAAGCAACCAAGATTCCAAAATCTGTGATCAAAAAGAGAATTAAGGATAAAAAGAATATCTCAGAAATAAAGCAATCACGCAGAAAGCCAAATTTAGAATAAAATCCCTGTTCGCTATCGCTCGGATCTAAATTCCAAACAGCCTGCTTCTTGGAGTTAAATTGGAAATTGGAATTTCAATTCTTGGAATTTAATTTTTTAACACTACATTTGTACTGTCTCAAAGGGGTGCTCTAAATAACGAGCTGAGATCATACCCAAAGAACCTGAGCGAGTAATGTTGCTAAGGGAAAAAACGACAATTGTTAGCGTGCACACTATATCTTGTCGTAAGAAACACATTTATTAATTTAACAAAAAGAATAATTCCCCCTTTTATTCGTAATTCTTTTACGGATGAAAACTATTTTTCAAGTTGCTTTTAGAGCCACAAAGGTTCAAAGGTTCAAAGGTTCAAAGTTGAACAACGAATCTATTTTCTTTCTTCTTTTTTCTATTTTCTTTACTTTATCCTCTTTCTCACAACAGCAAGATTCTACAAAAGTAAATTCTCTTGATGAGGTTTTGGTTTCTGCAGTTCGTGTGACTACAAAAACGCCAGTTTCGTTTAGTAATCTCGATAAAAAAGATATCAAATACAGAAATCTTGGTCAGGATATTCCAATTTTAATGAATTATTTGCCATCTGTTGTGACAACCTCTGATGCAGGAAATGGTTTTGGATATACCGGAATCAGAGTCCGCGGAAGCGATGCCACAAGAGTCAATGTTACTATAAATGGAATTCCATACAACGATGCAGAAAGCCAAGGAACTTTTTGGGTAAATATGCCTGATTTTGCTTCGTCAGTAGAAAGTCTGCAATTGCAGCGTGGCGTTGGAACATCTACAAATGGTTCTGGTGCTTTTGGTGCCAGCTTAAACATGCTTACAGATAATTACGCATCAAAAGCTACAGGCGAAATTTCAAGTTCTTATGGGACTTTCAATTCAAATAAAAATACTGTAAAATTTAGTACGGGTTTATTAAACGATCATTTTGAAATTGCCGGACGTTTGTCCTCTCTTAAATCTGACGGATATATCGACAGAGCAAGTTCGGATCTAAAGTCTTATTTTTTGCAGGGAACTTACGTAGGCAAAACGACTTTAATTAAAGCATTGGTTTTTGGCGGAACTGAAAAAACATACCAATCCTGGAACGGAATTGACGCTGAAACAATGAATACAAATCGCACATACAATTCGGCAGGAATGTATACTGATGAAGCTGGAAACATCCGTTTTTACGATAATGAAACAGACAATTATAAACAAGATCATTATCAATTGCATTGGAACGAATCCTTCTCAGATAAATGGAGCACGAACTTGGCTTTTCATTATACAAAAGGAAAAGGCTATTATGAAAATTACAAAGAAGATGCTGCTATGGCCGATTATGGTTTACTGCCAGTTGGAGCCATTACAACTACCGATCTAGTACGCCAGAAATGGTTGGATAATGATTTCTACGGAACGACTTTTTCTGTAAAATACAAAGATGAAAAACTAGATGTTATTTTTGGCGGAGGCTGGAATAAATACGAAGGCGATCATTACGGAAAAGTAATTTGGGCAAGATATGCTTCTCAATCAGAATTGGGAGATCATTATTATGATGATTTTTCAACAAAAACAGACGGGAATATTTTCGCAAAAGCCAATTATCAATTCACAGACAAATTGAGCTTTTACGGAGATTTACAATATAGAAGGGTAGTGTATAAAGCCAATAGTATCGAAACAGGTTTAGTTGATGATGCATTCAATTTCTTTAATCCAAAAGCGGGTTTGAATTATGAAATCAATCAAAAAAACACCCTTTATTTTTCTTATGCAAGAGCCAATCGTGAGCCAAACAGAACCGATTATGAAGGCGGAAATGTAAAACCAGAAAAATTAAATGATTTTGAATTAGGCTGGAGATTCAATTCAGAGAAATTTCAATTGACTTCTAACGTATATTATATGGCGTATAAAGATCAATTAATTTTAACGGGAACATTAGATGATGTTGGATCGCCAATTCGTTCAAATACTGATAAAAGTTACCGTTTAGGTTTTGAGGTAGATGCCACTATTAAGCTTTCAGACAAATTCATTCTTCGCCCAAACTTTACTTTAAGCAGTAATAAAAATGTCGATTTGGCTGTTGAAGGTCAAAATTACGGGACAACTAAAATTGCCTATTCTCCAGAAGTTATCGCAGGAAATATTATTGTTTACAGTCCAATTAAAAATTGGCATATTTCACTGCTTCAAAAATATGTTGGCGAGCAATATATGAATAATATTGAATTGCCTTCAGCAAAACTGGCGGATTACTTCGTAAACGATTTTAATATTTCTTATGAAATTAAACCAAAATCTATTTTCAAATCAATCATTATTACGAGTTTAGTAAATAATATTTTCAATAAAAAATATGTGTCAAACGGTTATATGTATGATGTATATCCATATTATTATCCGCAAGCGGGAATAAATGGCTTAGTGGGATTAACTTTGAAATTTTAAAATACTGCATAAAATAAAAAAAGCCTGAAAGTTTTAAATTTTCAGGCTTTTATTTTAATTATAAACGTGAATCACGGTTCCGATCACTTCGACACGATATTGTTTCAACGGATATTCTTTTCCTCCAAGGCCGGTAAATAAACTGTAAGAACTTTTATCGCAAGAACAAACTGCATTTATTCCATCAATTGTCATTGCAGTACAGGCTGTTATTGGTTGATTAGGACAAGCAGCATCAAATGCATTATAACCGCTTCCGGCATTAAATATAATAATTCCTTTTGCTCCAAAATTAGGAACAATAACGCCATTACTCACAAACTTAAGATTTGAATAAGCAGGCAAATTCATATCTACAGATAAATTGACAGAGTAATTGGGTATGTTAGGATTTTTATTGCTGATGCCATTATCACTGCAAGAGAAAAGAATAGAAACAAATACGATTAAGAGCCAGATTTTTTTCATTATTTTAATATGAATTAGTGAAACAAAAATAAATTATTTAGATTTGATTTTTATATGATTAACATATAATTATGTACTATTAAAAATAATAGTATATTTGTATTACAAAATCCCGTCCCGATGGGATTTTTTGTATTTATATAAACGATGAAGTTATGAGTAAAGTATCTTATTATACAGCAGAAGGATTAAAAAAGTTGAAAGATGAGTTGGAGCATTTAAAAAGTGTAATGCGTCCGAAGGCATCTCAAGATATAGCAGAGGCAAGAGACAAAGGTGATTTATCTGAAAACGCCGAATATGATGCAGCAAAAGAAGCGCAGGGTTTATTAGAAATGAGAATTGCCAAGTTAGAAGAAGTATATTCTAACGCAAGATTAATTGACGAATCACAATTAGATGTTTCGAAAGCATTGGTGCTTTCTAATGTAAAAATTAAGAACCAAAGCAACGGAATGGAAATGAAATATACGCTTGTTGCTGAAAGCGAAGCTGATTTAAAAACGGGAAAGATTTCAGTAACGTCTCCTATTGGAAAAGGCTTACTGGGAAAATCTGTTGGAGAAGTAGCAGAAATTACAGTTCCAAACGGAGTGTTGAAATTCGAAATACTTGAAATTTCAAGAGATTAGATTGAATTTGGTTATTTGTTTAATCGATTAAGTTTCAATAAATCTTGAAATCTAATATTTAAGAAGTCTAAATATCTAAGAAATGAGCATATTTACCAAAATAGTAAACGGAGAAATTCCTGCATATAAAATCGCCGAGGATGAAAATTATTTGGCTTTTTTAGATGTAAATCCAAACGCTAAAGGACACACGCTTTGTATCCCGAAACAAGAAATCGACAAGATTTTTGATATGGACGACGAGTTGTATTTAGGGTTGATGAAGTTTTCTAAGAAAATTGCAATTGCTTTAGAGAAAACAGTTACGTGCAAAAGAGTCGGAATGGCAGTTGTTGGATTAGAAGTTCCTCACGCACATGTGCATTTGATTCCATTAAACCATATGGATGAAATGCGTTTTCATAATAAAGTATCGCTTTCTAAAGAAGAATTTGAGGCTTTAGCAAAGAGTATTCAATCGAATTTGTAGAAGAATATTTGACTCTAGTCTTACATTTGAAATAAATAAAAAAGTGCAGTAAATTATTTTACTGCACTTTTTTATTTAGTGAAATCTGAAACGTAGTTCCTTTTCCAATTTCAGAATGTAAAACTTTAATTTTTCCGCTGTGGTATTCTTCGACTATTCTTTTTGTTAGAGAAAGTCCTAATCCCCAGCCTCGTTTTTTGGTGGTAAAACCGGGTTCAAAAATGGTTTTAAATTGTTTTTTTGGAATTCCAGTTCCAGAATCTTTAACATTTACTTTTACATGATGTGCATCTTGTTCAATTTGAAGGTCTAGAGTTCCCTTTCCTTTCATTGCATCAATAGCATTTTTTACTAAATTTTCGATTGTCCAGCTATGCAGCGTTGGGTTTATCATAGCGAAAACAGGTTCTTTTGGTGCATGATAAGAAAAAGCAACTTGTTTAGAAAAACGCGATTGCAAATATTCATAAGTGCTTAAAGTTTCAGAAACAACATCATGAGGTTCTAAAACCGGAACAGAACCAATTTTTGAAAAACGATCTGTTATAGTCTGTAATCGTTCAATATCTTTTTCAATTTCAGTCGTAATAGAAGCATCAATTTCTTCTGTTTTTAATATCTCTACCCAGCCAATTAATGATGAAAGCGGTGTACCAATCTGATGGGCGGTTTCTTTCGCCATTCCGGCCCAAAGTTTGTTCTGCGTAGCCATTTTGGTGCTTTTGTAGAAATTATAAATTAAGGCACTAAACAATACAATAATCAATAATAAAGCTACAGGATAATATTTAAGTTTGTTGAGCAATTCAGAATTTCCATAATATAATTTCTGAAATTTTCCGGGAGAATATTCGATAACAATCGGCTCATTTTCACCTTTTAAATTATTTAAAAAAGAAAGCGATTTTTTTTCATCTTCCAGAATTTTTTCCGGGACATTAACAGAACTTATGATCTTGTCGCCGTACATCGTTAACATTACCGGAACTGAATGGTTGTTGTTTAATATCTCAAGAGGTAAATCCAAGTCGGTATTTTCATTTGCACTGACTAATGTTTTTTGTGCATGAGCCACAAGATTCATTTTTATACGTTCTTCATTTTTGAAAATTTGAAAAAAAGTATAAGTATTCCACAGAATCAAGGATATGATTAAAAATGAAATAAAAATAATAATCCAACGGGTTGTATTTCTACTTTCAGAAAAACGCATAAATTAATTTTTGAGGTATAAATATAACGAAATAAACACATTTTATATTTTGTTCTTCGTTAAAGATTTTTGTTTTTATGTCCTAAAGTATTTCTTTTGATTAAACGATTTCTCTACTTTTGTAATTACCGAAATGAGATCGGTTAAAATCAAAAATATGATTAGCATCAATCCAAAAGAAATACCCACGGCAAAATTACACGGTTATTTACAAAGTGCTGTAGGGCCTAGGCCTATTGCATTTGCAAGCACAATCAGTGCAAAAGGAATTCCGAATTTATCGCCATTCAGTTTTTTTAATGTGTTCAGTGCCAATCCTCCAATTTTGGTTTTTTCACCGGCAAGACGCGTGCGCGACAATACGATTAAACACACTTTAATTAATGTTGAAGCAACTCGCGAAGTGGTAATAAATGTGGTTAATTATGATTTGGTACAGCAAACCTCATTAGCCAGTACAGAATATGGCGAAGGAGTAAACGAATTTATCAAAGCCGGATTAACACAAATTCCGTCAGATCTTGTAAAACCATATCGCGTTAAAGAATCTCCGGTGCAGTTTGAGTGCAAAGTCACGCAGATTATTCCGTTAGGTACAGAAGGCGGAGCTGGAAATTTGATTTTGTGTGAAGTGGTAAAAATGCATATTCACGAATCAGTTTTAGATGAAAATGGAGCAATCGATCAGCATAAAATAGATTTGGTTTCGAGATTGGGAAAAGATTGGTATTCAAGATCGAATCAAGGACTTTTTGAAGTGCCAAAACCGATTACAACTTTAGGTGTTGGAGTAGACGCGATTCCGAATTTTATTAAGGAAAGTACCGTTTTTAATGGAAATGATCTCGGAAAGTTAGGAAATATTGAAGCCTTGCCTACAACGGAAGAAGTTAGTATATTTGTGAAAGAAAATTTTTCTGTGAAAGGAGTTTTAAGTTCAGACGATCAGGAAAAAATTCATTTAGAAGCCAAAAAATACCTGAATAATGATGATATTTCATCAGCATGGAAAGTGCTTTTAGCCAAAAAATAAGAATAGAAACAATAATTAATATAGACGAAGATGGAAGTTACAGGAAAAGTAAAAGTGGTTAACCCAGAGCAACAAGTTAGTGCTGCATTCAAAAAAAGAGAATTGGTTGTTACTACAGACGAGCAATATCCTCAACATATTTTGATTGAATTTACTCAAGATAAATGTGATTTATTGAGCAGCTACAAACAAGGTGAAGCGGTAAAAGTTTCTATCAATTTAAGAGGAAGAGAATGGGTTAATCCACAAGGAGAAACTAGATATTTCAATAGTATTCAAGGTTGGAGAATCGAAAGATTAGCACCAGAAGGTCCTAGTCAAACGCCTCCAATGCCTGCGGCAGAAGCTTTTGCTCCAGCAACAAACGTAAATGAAGACGAACCAGACGATTTGCCTTTCTAAAAGTTTAAATTTCAAAAAATAAATTCCAAATTCCAATTCATAAAATATGCAATTGGAGTTTGGAATTTTGTTTTACTCGTAGTTTATGTCATTTCAACCGAAGGGAGAAATCGCACACGGACCTTATTAAAGAATATCGACAGTTATTGTAGAGCAACTAGTGCGATTTCTCCCTTCGGTCGAAATGACAAGATTGCGGATAATAGGTCTCCATAAAGCGTTTGGAATTTGGAATTTTAAAAAATACATTATTTTAAAAAAGCATGCATTACATATTCGAAGATTTATTTTTTCCTCCCGTTTCAGAAGCCGATGAAGAAGGTATTCTGGCCATTGGCGGTGACTTAAATCCAGAACGTTTAAAGCTGGCTTATAAAAGCGGTATTTTTCCTTGGTTTAATGAAGGAGAACCGATTCTTTGGTGGTCGCCTGATCCTAGAATGGTTTTGTTTCTGGATGAACTGATTGTGTCTAAAAGCATGCGTAATATTTTGAACCGAAATCAATTTAAGGTTACTTTTAATAAAAATTTTAAAGACGTAATTTCGAATTGTCAAAAAATAAAACGTGACGGTCAAGACGGAACCTGGATTTCTAATGCAATGATCGATGCCTATTGTAAATTAAACGACGAAGGAATCGCAAAATCTGTTGAGGTTTGGCAGGATGATATTTTAGTAGGCGGTTTGTATGGAATTGACTTAGGCGATGTTTTTTGTGGAGAAAGTATGTTTTCTAAAGTTTCAAATGCTTCAAAAACAGCTTTTATAGCTTTAGTAAATTATTTAAGAGAAGGAAATTATAAGCTTTTAGATTGCCAAGTTTATAATCCACATTTAGAGAGTTTAGGCTGTCGCGAAATTGATCGTGAAGAATTTATGTCTATTTTAAAAAGTTAATAAAAATGAGTACAGTTCATGTTGTAAAAGAAATTTACATTTATCCAATAAAAAGTCTGGCAGGTATTAGTTGTCAAACGGCACTTGCAGAAGAAATGGGCTTCGAAAACGATAGACGCTGGATGTTGCTAGGTGCTGAAAATAAGATGATTACGCAGAGAGAACATCGACTTATGAGTCAGTTTTATCCGCAGATTTCAGATGGGAAAATCAGCTTAATTTATAAAGATCATACACATGAATTTTTTATTGAGGAACATTTAGATTATAAAATTGAAACAGATGTCTGGGACGATATAAGTGAAGTTTTTGAGGTAAATAAAACAACTTCAAAATGGTTCAGCCAACACTTAGGTTTTGAATGTAAATTGGTCAAAATCACCAAAATTGGAGATCGCAAACATGAAAGTTCTACATTGAAAGAAACCTTCAACGTAAGTTTAGCTGATGGTTATCCGTATTTAGTTGTTGGAACGGAAAGTATGGATTTTTTAAATGAAAAATTAGCGGACAAAGTAACTGTTTTAAGATTTCGCCCAAACATCGTAGTAAGTACTCAAAATGCACACGAAGAAGATGATTATGATACGTTTAAAATTGGAGAAGTTCAATTTAAAAATATAAAACCCTGCGGAAGGTGTATTATGGTGAATAATGATCCTCAAAATGGGAAACTGAAAAAAGAACCGCTAAAAACGTTAAGCAAATATAGAGTCGTCGATAATTCTGTTTTATTCGGGACTAATGTTGTGAGTTTAAATTCGGGAATTATTAGTGTTGGCGATGCCGTTATTTTTTAGAAATTTAGTTTTGTAAAACTCCAGTTCACTGTATTAAAAAGCACTAATTCATTATTTAAAGTTGGTAATTCTAAAATTAATTTTAGAGTTTCATGCGCCATCATAGTTCCGATAATTCCGGGCAGTGTCCCTAATACGCCATTCAAATTACAATTCGGAACATCTTTTGGATCTGGCATTTCGGGAAATAAATCACGAAGATTTTTGCTTCCTTTATGATTGAAAACTGCAACCTGACCTTCGAATTTTAAAATACTTCCATAGATCAAAGGCTTGTTAAGTTGAACACAAGTATCGTTAACCAAATAACGTGTTGCGAAATTGTCAGAACCATCAACTATAATATCATATTGTTTGATAATTTGACTTGCATTTTCGATTGTCAACTTTTCGTTAATAGATTTAACTTCTATTAATGGATTTAACTTCGAAACAACTTCTTGAGCAACTATTGCTTTTTCTCTACCAATTTCATTTTCAGTATATAAAATCTGTCGGTGTAAATTGTGAATTTCGATAGTGTCAAAATCGATAATTCCAATAAAACCAACTCCGGCAGTAGCAATATATTGTAAAATTGGACAACCCAATCCGCCAGCACCAATCACCAGAACACGTGCTTTTTTTAGTTTTTCCTGACCTTCGTCTCCAATTTCCGGAAGTATGGTTTGTCTGTTGTAACGTAGAAATTCTTGTATAATGCTCATTTTTTTAATTGTGAATTGTGAATTGTGAATTGTGAATTGTGAATTGTGAATTGTGAATTGTAAAATGTTAAGTTCACAAACCTGAAACTTGAAACTTGAAACCTGAAACCTAAAACCTAAAACCTAAAACGTTTCAACTATAAACTTTATCCCAATCCTTCCAAACGGGTTCGTAACCTTTCATTTTTATGATTTTTGAGATTTCTTCTGCAGAACGTTCATCACTGATTTCGAATTGTTCCAAAGACTGCGGATCAACCACATAACCGCCGGGATTTGTTTTCGAACCAGCGCTCATACTCGTTACGCCAATCGGAATTATATTGTTTCTGAATTTCTCGTTTTCCCGTGTTGAAATCGAGATTTCGAGATCTTCATTCCACAAACGATACGCGCAAATGAGCTGTGTCAAATCTTTATCATCCATAATAAAATTGGGTTCGATAATTCCTTCGGCAGGGCGGAGACGCGGAAAAGAAACAGAATATTTAGTCTGCCAGTATTTTTTCTGAAGATAATCTAAATGCAAAGCATTAAAGAAACTATCCGTACGCCAATCTTCTAAACCTAATAAAACTCCCAAACCAATTTTATGGATTCCCGCAGTTCCTATTCGGTCTGGTGTTTCAAGTCTGAAATCGAAATTTGACTTTTTTCCTTTCGTATGGTATTTTTTGTAAACTTCCTTATGATACGTTTCCTGATAAACCAAAACAGAATAAACTCCAGCTTCATGCAAACGTTCGTAATCTTCTATAGAAAGTGGCTGGACTTCAACAGAAATAATCGAAAAATCTTTTCGAATTAGGTCAATTGCATTTAGGAAATAGTTAATATTTACGGTATAATTGGCTTCGCCTGTGACCAGTAAAACATGATCGAAGCCAGTTTTTTTTAAAGCTTCAACTTCAAGTTTTATTTCGGTATCAGAAAGTGTTTTTCTTTTGATTTTATTATCCAGACTAAATCCACAATAGGTACAAATGTTTTGGCATTCGTTGCTCAAATAAAGCGGTGCATACATTTGAATCGTTTTCCCGAAACGCTTTTTGGTGATTTCATGGCATTTTTGCGCCATTTCTTCTAAGTAATTTTGAGCTTCAGGTGAGATCAAAATCAAAAAATCATCTAGATTGTATTTGGTTTTTGCCAAAGTTCGCTCGACATCTTTTGATGTGGCTTTATATATTTTGGATTGAATTGTGTCCCAATTATATTGATCAAAAATAGATTTGAATGTGTTCATAGTTTTAACCGCAAAGCACGCGGAGATTTACGCAAGGTTCGCAAAGCTTTGCGTTCTTAGCGCTTTTCTTTGCGAACTTTGCGGTTAAATTTTCACTCATATAAAAACGAAGTCAAAGGACTAGAAGCAACAGCATAATTTTGTTGATTAGCAATTCGGGCTTCAAAAGCTTTTCGCCCTGCAATTACAGCTTCCCTAAAAGCCTCGGCCATTAATTTGGGGTTTCCTGCAACGGCAATCGCAGTATTCACCAGAACAGCATCAGCACCAATTTCCATTGCTTTTGCGGCGTCAGATGGAGCGCCGATTCCAGCATCTATAATAACCGGAACATTACTTTGTTCAATTATAATCTCTAAAAAATCAATTGTTTTTAGACCCTTGTTGCTTCCAATTGGCGACCCTAACGGCATTACTGCAGTTGTTCCTGCACTTTCTAAATGTTTGCATAAAACAGGATCAGCATGAATGTAAGGCAGAACAAAAAAGCCAAGTTTAGCCAATTCTTCCGTAGCTCTTAAAGTTTCGATAGGATCAGGCATAAGATATTTCGGATCAGGATGAATTTCGAGTTTTACCCAATTGGTTTCCAATGCCTCGCGCGCCAACTGCGCTGCAAAAACAGCTTCTTTGGTATTTCGCGCACCGGAAGTATTCGGTAATAAATTAATATTCGGATGTTTCAAATGCGATAAAATGGCATTTGTATCCGTTTCGAGATCGATGCGTTTTAAGGCAACTGTAACCAATTCACTTTCTGAAGCCAGAATCGCTTCTTCCATTTCCTGGTTCGAACCAAATTTTCCGGTTCCTAAAAACAAACGGGATTTAAAGCTTTTATCTCCAATATTAAACAATGACATTTGCATATAATTTTTCGTTTAGTTGTTGAATTAATTTTTCCTTTTCATCGCTTTCTGTAATAATTCCAGACACCGCAATTCCGTGAATTCCAGTTTCCATTAACGGATTTATATCTCGCAGTGTGATGCCTCCGATTGCATAAACAGGAACATCAATTTTATCTTTCTTCAGTTTTTGAAGAATATCAAAATATCCCGATAACCCTAAAATTGGACTTAGTTTTTCTTTTGTTGCTGTAAAACGAAAAGGCCCCAAACCAATATAATCACAACCGTTTTTGACATGATTTTGAATGTCTTCGAAAGTATTAGCAGTTCCTCCAATTATTTTTTCAGCACCTAAAATTGCTCTTGCTTCATCTATTTTAGTATCTGTTAATCCTAGATGAACGCCATCTGCTTCAATTTGCTGGGCGAGATGTAAATCATCATTTACAATAAATTTGACCTGATATTTGTCGCATAGAAGTTTTACAGCTTCTGCCAAAGTGAGCTTATTTTGAGTTGTTTGATTTTTAAATCGCATTTGTACCCACTCACATCCAGCATCAAAAGCTTGATGTATATTGCGTAATTGTTCTTCGATTGTTTCGCCTTGCGAAATGTATTGCAGTTTATTATACATAATGATATCCGATTAACGTTGAAGTTGAACTCAAATAATTTTCGATATATATTTTGGCATTTTTACAGGCTTCTATCATGGTTTGGTTTAATGCTAAATTGGATGCAATTGCAGAAGAAAGTACGCAGCCGGAGCCATGTTTTTCAAAGCATTTCTGATTTGAAGGAACCAATTCTAAAACTTCATCTTCTAGAAATAAAGTATCTGTACCTAATGCCTTTTTGTTATGTCCGCCTTTCAATAAAATACTTGTTGAGAAGCTGTTTTCTTTAGAACTAAAATTAGGAAACAGAATTTTGGCTTCATGATAATTCGGCGTAATCAAATCGATTTTGGATAAGATTTCGTTTAAGTTTGAATGATCCTCAATTGTCATAAATTCAAATTTTGTTGTTGATTTTAAAACTGGATCCCAAACGATTTTTGTTGAAGGAGAAAGTAGTTTTATAGTCGAAATAATTTGATTTAAGTCGTATAGAGAGGCTACAATTCCAATTTTGACAACAGCAATTTTATAATTAGAGAACAGCGTTTCGATAGACCGAATAACAAAATTCAAATTCGTCCATTCAATTTCATAAAACTTGTTTTCCGTCTGAATTGTATTCGCTGTCGGAATGGCAAAACCGGTTACTTTGTGCTGTTCAAAAGTTTTGATATCAGCCAAAATCCCAGCACCGCCAGACGGATCTAAACCTGCGATTGTAAGTACGAAAGGGCGATTTGCTGACATAATTTGAATTGTTTTACAGGATTTTCATTTTTCCAGATGCTTCCCAAAAGTGCAGCATCATCAAAACCATTTTGAAGCACTTTTTGAATATTTTGCGAATCAATGCCGCCTAAAGCGATGACTTTTGTTTTATAATTTGTTCGTGATTTTGTCTCTTCCAAAAGATCTGTTTTTGGATGGTAATTTTCTTTTGAAATACTTTTAAAAACTGGACTTAAAAACGCGTAATCAAAATCACTTTCTAATGAATTGAAATCTTTAATAGAATGTGTTGCTGTTGAATACCTACAAGGTTTTGAAAACCTTGCAGGAGAGTCATGAGTTTGATTTCTTTCTTTTTCAGAAAAATGAAATCGGTTAATTCCAAAATCTTCTGCCAATGCATGATGATTGTGCAAAACAATTCGATCTCTAAATTCTAGTTTTATTTGATGAATGAACTGCGCCATTTCCAATTCAGAAAAATCAGGTTTCCGAATATGAAGCAAAGACAATCCTTCCTCAAATAAAGAATTCACTATTTTGATTTCATGTGCAACAGGAAAAGGATTCGTAATTACAATCATATTTTTAAAGTATTAAGATTTGAGTATTAAGTATTAAGAAGTTTTAGAAGGAATAGGGTTGACTAAAAAATCTTAATACTTAATACAATAGTCTTGATTCTATCTTAAATATAAATCTCTTTCCCCTGTTCAATAAATTCCTCTGATTTCTCCTGCATTCCTTTTTCCGCGGCAGCGACATCTCTAATTTCCTGAGATATTTTCATAGAGCAGAATTTTGGTCCACACATCGAACAGAAATGAGCCACTTTTGCACCGTCTGCGGGAAGTGTTTCATCATGAAATTCTCTGGCCGTATCCGGATCTAAAGCCAAATTAAACTGATCTTCCCAGCGGAATTCAAAACGAGCTTTACTTAATGCATTATCACGATATTGTGCACCCGGATGTCCTTTTGCTAAATCTGCAGCGTGTGCTGAAATTTTATACGTGATTACACCATCTTTAACGTCTTTTTTATTTGGCAAGCCAAGATGTTCTTTTGGTGTCACATAACACAGCATAGCACAACCGTACCAGCCAATCATAGCGGCTCCAATTGCCGATGTGATATGATCGTAACCAGGTGCAATATCGGTTGTTAAAGGGCCTAAAGTATAAAATGGTGCTTCATGGCAATGTTCTAATTGTTTGTCCATGTTTTCCTTAATCATATGCATTGGTACGTGACCTGGACCTTCAATAAAAACTTGAACATCATGTTTCCATGCGATTTTGGTCAATTCGCCTAAAGTTTCCAATTCGGCAAACTGCGCAGCGTCGTTCGCATCAGCAATGGAACCTGGACGTAAACCATCGCCTAAAGAAAAAGCAACATCATATTGTTTCATGATTTCGCAGATTTCCTCAAAATGTGTGTACAAGAAGTTTTCTTTATGATGAAATAAACACCATTTTGCCATAATCGAACCACCGCGTGAAACGATTCCGGTAACTCGATTGGCGGTTAAATGAATGTAACGAAGTAAGACTCCGGCGTGAATGGTAAAATAGGAAACGCCTTGTTCTGCCTGTTCAATTAAAGTATCACGGAAAATTTCCCAAGTTAAATCTTCGGCAACTCCTTTTACTTTTTCCAATGCCTGATAAATCGGAACGGTACCAATTGGAACAGGCGAATTTCGAATAATCCATTCTCTGGTTTCGTGAATGTTTTTTCCTGTTGATAAATCCATTATGGTGTCAGCGCCCCATCGACAAGCCCAAACGGCTTTTTCAACTTCTTCTTCAATACTTGAAGTCACGGCACTGTTCCCGATATTGGCATTGATTTTTACTAAGAAATTTCGACCCACAATCATTGGTTCGCTTTCTGGATGATTGATGTTGTTCGGAATTATGGCTCTTCCACATGCAACTTCAGATCGCACAAATTCTGGAGTAATTTTGCTTTTTGGCGTGTTGGCTCCAAAACTGTGACCGCTGTGCTGGCATTGCATGGCTTTGGTTTGTTCATTCAAAAGTTCAATTCGCTGGTTTTCACGAATCGCGATGTATTCCATTTCTGGAGTAATAATTCCTTGTTTAGCGTAATATAATTGCGTGACATTTGCACCTTTTTTAGCTCTTTTTGGCTGATGTAAATATTCAAATCGAAGATGATTCAGGCTTTCATCTTTCAATCGGCTCTGACCGTAATCAGATGTTATTTTGCTTAAAATTTCAACATCATTTCGCTCGAGAATCCAACTTTCGCGTAAGCGTGGCAATCCTTTTCTAATGTCAATTTCAATATTAGGATCAGTATAAGGACCAGAAGTATCATAAACTGTTACGGGAGGATTTTTTTCAATTCCGCCGTTAGAAAGTTTGGTGTCACTCAAAGCAATTTCGCGCATTGCTACTTTTATGGGATGAATTTCTCCGTTTATATAAACTTTTGTAGAATTTGGAAACGGGGTTCTAGATATTTGTTCTTCTGTAGTCATGAGTTTTTTTGTTTCAGGTTTCAAGTTTCAGGTTGATGTAGATTGTGTGTGTAGAGGCGCACTGCAGTGCGTCTACGTCCAGTATTACTTGGAATTTGGGTTTTTAAAATTGAAATTTATTTCTAACCTCCCTGCGTGGCAGAAATAATTAAGATTTCGTCAGTTTCTTGTACGAGGAATTCGTTCCATTTGGTTTTTGGAACAACGGTGTTGTTAATAGCAACGGCGATTCCATTTTGTTTGTGCGGAATTTCGAGATCGAGCAATGATTGAACGCTTAGCGATTCAGCATTGAAATGTTTAATTTGTTGGTTGATTTTTAGTTCCATTCCCTTTGAATTTAGTATACAGTTATACTTTAGGAATGGCTACAAGAACGCATAAAAATGCGCGCAGAAGTCATCTTACTTTTCCCTACGCTAGTATGAACTAGATCAGGTTCAGAGGGTAAAATCTCAGCCTACAAGTTGTAGACACCCCTAAAGTGTGAAGCAAATATAGGTAATTTTTGTTTAAGAGTTTCAGGTTTTAAGTTTCAGGTTAAAAAAAAACTGAAAACTGCCACTGAAAACTGCGACTGATTACTGAGTTCTTGTCCAGCAATCTTCGGCGTGATCATTGACCATTCCAGTGGCTTGCATGTGTGCGTATATGACAGTTGAACCGACAAATTTAAAACCTCTTTTTTTTAAATCTTTACTAATTTCATCAGAAAGCGGTGTGGTTGCCGGAACGTCTTTTGAAGTTTTGGGGGTGTTTATTATGGGTTTTCCGTTAGTAAATTTCCAGATGTAATCAGAAAAGGTTCCAAATTCTTCCTGAATTTTCATAAACGCCTGAGCATTTGAAACGGCAGCCTTAATTTTAAGTTTGTTGCGAATGATTCCGGTATTCTGCATTAATTCTTCAATTTTATCTTCAGAATAATTTGCAATTTTTTTATAGTCGAAATGATCAAAGGCAGTTCTGAAATTTTCTCTTTTGTTTAAAATTGTAATCCAGCTTAATCCAGCCTGAAAAGTTTCTAAAATTAAAAATTCAAATAGAGTAGGGTCGTCATAAACAGGAACGCCCCATTCTTCATCATGGTATTTTTTATATAAATCGCTGGAGGTACACCAGCCGCATCGTATTAAATTGTCCATCATTTTCCAATTTGCCAGCTGTAGCCCTTAACACTCGGAATATAAGCAGAACGGCCAACTATAATTAAATTATTATAGATTTTTTTGTCATATTTAATGCCAATTGCAGTGCCAGAAGTATATAATTTATTGGCTTTGAAAGTGATTTTCATAAAGCCGTCTTTGAATTTTGCATCAGATAATTTCTCTACAAGCCAAGTCGAATGCCATTTTACAGCAATTTCGTCTTCTGCAGTTTTTGTAATGCTTTTTACCAATTTAACTGCTTCTTCAGGAATTTCGAAGTTTTGAGTTAATTGCTTTTGAGTTAAAGTCTGACCTACTTTACTGCCATACAATATTTTACGCAAATTGACAAAAGTCATTAAAGTTTTGTTTGCCTCTTTGCTTACATCTAATTTTTGATGTTCTGTTGTAACCTGCGGACTTTGAATTTGAGGTTTGATGTCAATTTCTTCCTTAACTGCGAAAATAGATTTTTTATCTGTTTTAGATTTTTTTCTAAGATTTTGAGTAATCGCAACAGTGTCTATGGATGCTGTTTTTGTTATTTTTTCAGAAATGGGTTTTATTGTACTGACACGCAATACCTTTTTTTTAGGTGGTTTTTTCTCGTCGCTGCCACAGCTAAAAAAGATAGAGGTTATTGAGAGCAATATAATAATGCTGTTTTTCATCTAAACAAGATAAGATTAATTTTCGTTAGGAGGATCTTCTTCTAAATATTTTTTGATCAAATGATGTCCTGCGTAAATCAACGGCGTTAATAAAACCGCTATAGATAATTTAAAAGTATAACCAATCAATGCTGAAGAAAGAAAGGTGTCAAAATCAATTTTTCCAGGGAGCCAGAACGCAACTCCAAGGACAATAAAAGAGTCAAATAATTGTGAAATCACGGTTGATCCGGTCGTTCTAAGCCATATTTTTTTGTCTCCCGTTTTGTTTTTAAAGAACCAAAAAATGCTCACATCAATAAGCTGCGAAATCATAAATGCAATTATACTTCCGACGATAATCCACATACTTTGTCCAAAAACAGCTTGAAATTGTTCGTCATTTACAGGACTTATTCCTTTTGCTGCGGGAATTGCTATTGCCATAAAAAGTATGATAAAAGCGTATGCAATTAAACATGCAGTAATAAATGAAAGTTTTCTAACACCTTTTTCTCCAAAATATTCATTAATTAAATCGGTTGTTAAAAAAACTACTGGCCAAGGCAAAATTCCGATACTCATTACAAATGGCCCAATCTGAATAAGCTTTCCGCCAATAAGTTCTGCTACAACCGCATTTGTAATAAAGATACCTGCCAGAATTACAAAAACAATTTCTTTTTTGGTTTTAAACATAAATAGTAACTATAGTTTCGTTTTCTTCAAAGTTAAATATTTTACTTAAAATAAATTTAATATTCTTCATCAATAACGATTTCATCATCTGCTTTTTCTTTTTCAAAACTTGCTCTCAGATGTTCTCCATTCAAAAATTCACTTACAATCAAATTGTATTTCTTTTCTAAATCTTCATCTTCATTGATCATCTTTATATCTATTACATTAAAAGCCAGCGGATTTATTTTGCCATTTTCAGTTATAAAACCAATGGTATAAAGTTGGTTTTTACTATCGCTAATTTCTTTTGTTTTCTTTTTTATTTTATAAAAGTAAAGTGAAATATCATGTCCGTTTTTTTGAACAATTTTCTTTTTCAGTAAAGTAATAGAATCTTTTTTAGTAAGAAATTGAAAATTTATTGCGGCTGCTTTTGCAATTTCATCGTCATTAAATGTGATAAATTCTTTTTTATTCTGATTTAAAAGCAGATTTATAGTTGCAAATTGTGTTTGAGGATCATTCAAAAATTCATTTATTTCTGATGATGTCAATTGGTTGTGTGTAATTCCTAATCTTGCCAATTCGATATTCAGCTCTAAAATATCAAGGTTTTTTATTTTTCTTAAAACTTCTTTTACGGCATTATCATCATCAAAATTATACAGCAATGTGGTGTAATTAATTAAATCTGATACAGATTCTCCACTATCCATATAAGTGGCCATGGTTTCTTCGTCGTTTTCAATTTCTTCGTTTGCTTTATTTTTTTGATTCCAGCTTAGAACTCTTTTGTATTCCAGTTTAGCGTTTGTCAGAATTATTTTTTTAAAAACTTTTAATTTTTTAGCAGAGATTAATTTTTGTTCTAATAGCGAATTGCAAAAATTAAGAATAGGTTTGTGAAATTCTTTAATGCTGTAATATTGAAAAATTTCAGGAAACAATTCTTTGCTGTTTTCAGCATCTTTTTCAAAAGCAAAAAACAGCATTGTTATTTCATACTGATTATCTGAAATAGGGAGATCATAATCTAATAATTCATTTATTTTTTTATACGCAGTTTTTGATTTTTGATTTGAAAGTGCTTTTAAGATACTTATTTGAACCTCTGTTTTAATAAATTCTTTTTTATAATAATTTTCTAAAAACGGAATCACTCTTTCATCCTTCATTTCTCCTATTTTTTCTAAAAGAGAACTTATCGCAACCGTTTCGTTTTCTTTAAAATTAAAAGTGTTTATGAAGTTCGTAACGATTTCAAAATCATTAGCTGTAAAATCAAGATTATTGATAGATTTTAAGGCAGAATAACGAATTGTATCGCTTTTGCTGGTTGCATCTTCAATAAACAGTTTGATTTTATCTTCAGAAATGTCTGTGTTTTTGTTTGAAGCCAAAGCCAAAGAATTAAAGGCTTTTTCAATAAAAGCATCTTCGTTTTTATAGTTTTTTTCAACCAATGTACTCAATACATAATATGCATTGTTTTTATATAAAACTTTGTATTTAACAGCTTGAGTTGCATTTGGTTTAGAAACTGTTGCATCTATGGTGTAGCTGTTGTTTTCTTTGTTGAAAGTGGTGTTTTCATTTAAAAATTCATAACTGTTTTTTTTGTCAGACATTATTTCATACCAAAGCGATTCTGAAAACCCTTTTTTCGAATACAATTGTGCATTGTATAAAGAAGTCGAAGAACCCATATCAAAATCCTCTTCTTCATATCTATTGGCTGTAAAATCTTCGCTGACTTGTTTTAAAAATTCTTTTTTCAGTTTAGTTTCGATAGAATCAATAGGCAAGTTGCGTTCATATTTAGGGTATTTATAATATTCTAAACTAATTTTTCGTGCTGTTTCAGAATTGAAAGGCTGATATTTACTGTTAGCAATAAAAGCATTTTTAGATTGATATTCCTTTGATTTTAAGTTTAAAAATAGATTTTCATTTCCCTTTTCAGGAATATCTATTTTATAGTTAGCAATAGAATCTGTAAAAGTTCTCGATTTAGATCTGTAATTAAGAGGAATAGTTAAAAATGATTTAAAATATCGATTAGTGTTTGCTTCAGAGGCATTTACAGTTCCAAGCAAATAGTATTTATTGCCGGCGATGATTGTTTTTAATTTCATATTTCGGTCTCCAATTTTAGAAGAAGAAATAAAAGAATTTTCGGTTTTATTATATTGAGTGGCAGTCGAATCTTGGTCTTGCTGTAAGTAAAATTGATAATGAATTTGTTTTTGTTCGTATTCTGAGTTTTCAAGCGTTTGAGTGTCGTTCAGCGTTTTTTCTCTTAAAAAATAATAACTTTTCTCTTGATTATCATAAGCTTGAATGTCAATATTAGTTCCTTTTTCGGCACTATTTCCAAAGACAAGGTTGAAAGATGGAATTTCAACTTCAAAACCTCCCTTTATAGGTTTTACTTTCTCCCAGTCATTTTTAAAAGGTTTTATTTTAATGTTTTCAAAAACTTCATTTTCATATTGGCGCACATAATTTGCCGGGCCCGTCATCGCTATCGAAATGATTTCTAGTGGCGTAATATAAAATTTAGAATGTTGGCTGTTTCCCGTTTTTGTAATGTTTTTTATATCATAACCTGAATAATTGGCTTGTTCAAAGTATTTTTTTTCGATGATATCACCGGCAATCTTTTCAAAAAATAAACTGTCTAATGATTTAGCATTATAAGTAATATCTTTTGTTTTTAAGAAAAAGTTTAGCGGCATTCTTTTAATTGTAATGGCGCCTCCATTGGTGAAATCGGGCGATCCTAAACTTTCATTTTCTTCAATTGTTGTTTTGTACAAGGGCAGTTGCAGCATTTTATCTTTAGTCGATGTAACATTGAAATTAGGATTTGGGAAATAAGACTCTATTGTTTTTTTCTGATTTTTTCCGTTTTCTGTAAAGGTGTCAATTATGGGTTTAACCGTATATCCTTTTTGTCTCAAAAGTTCAATGATTCCTTCATTTCCGCCAAGATGCGCTGCTCCAACAGCCGAAAATAAGCTTCCGGTTTTGGCAATAGAATCAATACTTTTTGCCATTATTTTATTGCGGTTTACAATAAGTGCATCGTGAGCTTTTTTAGAAAACATTAATTTATAGATAGAATCAAGCATGACAATATCTTTTTCTCTGTAATATTCTTTAAGAACTTCCGTCGGATTTCTGTTCTTCAAAATTTTCATCAGCGGCACTTTGTTTTCGTCTTTTGGTTTTGCATCATCATCCATAATGTTGAGTATGGAAAGCATCGATTCTTTAGCATTTTCTAGTCCGGCAATTTTCTTTTTGTATTTTTTTCCGGTTTGAAATATAAACATGTCCAGAACAGTATTTTCTTGAAAATCGGCTTGATCTCCTTCAGCTCCAGACAACATATTTCTAAAATACTTAGCATTGTCATTATTGAAAATAGTTTTGATATTTTCTTTGGTTGTTGGAAATAAGTAGAACTCTGTATAAAACTTTGGGTAATTTTTATAATCATTATTTTTCATCAAATCATTCAATTCTCCCCAGGTTTCAGGATTACTTTCATTAGCCACAATATCTGATCCAAGCAGGTTTTTAAAGAATGAATCTGATAAATGAAAAGAGACTTTTTCATTAACATGCATGGTTCCGTACAAGTAAGAATTTTTGGCTAAACCGTTTCCAGATATTTCCCAAAATAAGCTTTTGTTTTGTGCATGAATGAATGAAGTGATTAATAATGAGATATAAAGTAATTTTTTCAAGAGAGAAATTTTAATGGTTTTGGTAAACAAATATAGAATAGATTGATATCATTTCGTTTATGAATTTAAATTTTCTGTGTTTTATTATAAAGGATTTTCTTAAAAAAGAAGAAGAACCTTTTAAATATTATGATGCAGTTTCTGTTTCTGTTTTTTTATGATTAGCAGATTTGCTTTTGATTCGTAATTTTTCGGTACTTTTGGAAGTAAGAACAAGTTCTATTATTTAAAATCAAATTAATGAGAATGAAAAAATTAATGTCAATTTTTATCATGGGTACAACCTTTTTTGCGGCCAACGCACAATCCAATTCTGATAATCCTCTGCTTAAAAAATGGACAGGTCCTTACGGAGGAGTTCCTGCTTTTAATGAGTATAAAGTTTCAGATTTTAAACCTGCAATTGAGTTTGCTATTCAGGAAAAACTAAACGAAATCGATGCTATTGCTAATAATCCGAAAGCACCAACTTTTGATAATACTATTGCAGCTTTAGAACGTTCTGGAGAAACTATGGAGCGAGTTTCTACTGTTTATGGAATCTACAGATCAAATTTAAGCAGTCCCGAATTTAGTGCTATTGACAGAGAAATGTCGCCTAAATTTTCTGAGTTTAGTGATAAAATTAATCAGAATAAAAAATTATTTACAAGAGTTGAAACACTTTACAATTCTAAGGAAAGTAAAAAATTAACAAGTGAACAACAGCGCTTAATCTGGTTATATTATACGAATCTTGTTCGTCAGGGAGCAAAATTAAACGATCAGGATAAAGAGAAAGTAGCAGCTGTAAATAAGGAGCTAGCAACACTTTTTACTCGTTTTAGCCAAAATTTATTAGCCGAAGAGCAAAATCAATATGTAGCACTAAAAACAGAAGCTGATTTTGATGGTTTGCCAAATGAAGTTAAAAATGCCGCTATAGCTGAAGCCAAACAAAGAAAAATTGATGCGTTAGGATGTATCGCAAACACGCGTTCTTCAATTGAGCCGTTTTTAACTTTTTCTACTCGCAGAGATTTAAGAGAAAAAGCATTCGATATTTTCGTAAAAAGAGGAGATAACGGAAACGCTAACGATAATAATGCAACTTTGGTTTCTATTTTAGAATTAAGAACTCAAAAAGCAAAATTACTTGGTTTCCCGACTTTTGCTCACTGGAGTTTATCAAATAAAATGGCAAAAGATCCTCAAAAAACATTGGATTTGATGATGTCGGTTTGGGAGCCTGCAGTAGAAAAAGTACATGAAGATGTTGCTGAAATGCAAAAGATTGTAGATGCTGAAGGAGGAAAATTTAAAATCCAGCCTTGGGATTATCGTTATTATGCTGAAAAAGTTAGAAAAGCAAAATACGATTTAGATCAAAATGAGGTTAAGCCTTATTTGCAGTTAGAAAACTTACGTGAAGGAATGTTTTGGGTTGCCGGTGAATTATTCAATTTAAGTTTCAAACAAATTACTGATGTGCCGGTTTATCACCCAGATGTTCGTGTTTGGGAAGTAAGCAATAAAGTTACAGGAAAAACAGTTGGTTTATGGTATTTTGATCCTTATGCGCGTGCAGGGAAACGTTCTGGCGCTTGGATGAATGCGTATCGTAATCAGCAAAAATTAGATGGGGATGTACTTACAATTGTATCGAATAACTGTAATTTTATAAAAGGAACTGCAAACGAACCAATTTTAATTTCTTGGGAAGATGCATCAACTTTATTTCATGAATTCGGACATGCGCTTCACGGCTTATGCTCAAATGTTACATATCCAAGTTTAGCAGGAACATCCGTAGCTAGAGATTATGTTGAGTTTCCATCTCAATTGTTAGAGCACTGGCTTGCAACTCCAGAAGTACTAAACAAATTTGCTTTACATTATAAAACAGGTCAGCCATTGCCTAAGGCTTTAGTAGACAGAATTGAAAGAGCAGCTAATTTTGGTGAAGGCTTTTCTACTGTAGAGACAATTTCAAGCTCTTTAGTAGATATGAAACTGCATTTGGCTACAACAACTATTGATCCTCATAAATTTGAAAAAGAAACGTTAGATGCGCTTCATATGCCGTCTGAAATTGTAATGCGTCACCGTATTCCACAATTTGGGCATATTTTTTCAGGGGATGGATATTCAGCAGGATATTATAGTTATTTATGGGCAGACGTTATCAATGCAGATGCTTGGGAAGCTTTTACAGAAGGAAAAGGCCCTTATGACAAAGCAGTCGCAAAAAGACTTTATGATAGTGTATTTAGTGTAGGAAATACTATTGATCAAGAAAAAGCATACGAAAACTTTAGAGGAAGAGCTCCTAAGTCTGATGCTTTAATGCGTGCAAGAAATTTTCCAATCGTAGAGAAGAAAAAATAAGAACTAGAATAGCTTAAAAATAAAAAAGCCCGAATATCTAAATATTCGGGCTTTTTATATTGAAAAAAATAATATATTAACCTAAAGTAACTCTTTTGAAACCTGTAATTTCAACATTGAATCCTTTAACATAATCACCAACTTTTTTACTGTCATCTTTGATGAAGTTTTGATCTAATAACGCTTTCTCTTGATCTAAAGTAGTATTGTCAGAGATAAAACGTTGCACTTTTCCAGGAATAATTTTGTCCCAAATTTGTTCTGGTTTACCTTCAGCTTTTAATTCAGCTTTAGCATCTTCTTCAGCTTGTTTTAAAACTTCTTCAGTCAATTGAGAGTAAGAAATATATTTAGGAACATTTTTTAAAGTTTTTCCTAAACGTTTTGCCTCTTCATTGTCTTTTTCGATTACAGCAATACGAGCAGCAAGTTCAGATTCAACGAAAGCAGGATCAAAATCTTTGTAAGATAATGTATCAGCTCCCATAGAAGCAACTTGCATAGAAACATCTTTAGTTAAAACGTCAGCGTTAGGAATTGCAGCAGAAATTGCAGTCAATGCAGCAATTTTGTTAACGTGAACATAAGATCCAACGAAAGCACCTTCTAAAATTTCAAAACCACCGATTTCGATTTTTTCACCGATAACACCAGTTTGCTCAATTAATTTTTCAGCAACAGTAATTCCGTTAAAATCTGACGCTAAAAATTCTTCTTTAGAAGAGAAGTTAATAGCTCTTTCAACTAATTCTTTAGCTAAAGTTACGAAAGCTTCATTTTTACCTACGAAATCTGTTTCACAGTTTAAAGTAATGATAGCTCCTTTAGTTTTGTCAGCATTCACGAAAGAAACAGCAGCTCCTTCAGAAGACTCACGGTCAGAACGGTTAGCAGCAACTTTTTGTCCTTTTTCTCTAAGGTTTTGTATAGCTTTATCGAAATCTCCATCAGCTTCAACTAAAGCTTTTTTACAGTCCATCATTCCGGCACCTGTAGTTTGTCTTAATTTATTTACGTCTGCAGCAGTAATTGTTGCCATAATATTTTGAATTTTAATGTTAAAAGTAAAAATTCCAGCTTTTAAATCCCAAAGTCCAATTTTAATAAATTATCAACATTATGTTTTTAATTATTCTTGGATTTTGGAATTTAAAATTTGGAATTTAAATTTGATTTATTCTTCAGTTGCAGGAGCAGCAGCTTCAACAGCCGGTGCAGCTTCAACAGCTGGAGCAGCAATTTCTTCTGTTGCAGTCTCAGTTTCTTTTTCAGAACCTCTGTCAGAAAGACCTTCGATTACAGCAGCAGTTACTAAAGATAAAATTTTGTCAATTGATTTAGAAGCATCATCATTTGCAGGAATAACGTAATCAACCTCTCTTGGGTCAGAATTCGTATCAACCATTGCGAAAACTGGAATGTTTAATTTTTGTGCTTCTTTTATTGCGATGTGTTCAGCTTTGATATCTACTACGAACAATGCAGCTGGTAGTCTAGACATGTCAGCGATTGAACCTAAGTTTTTCTCTAATTTAGCACGTAGACGATCAACTTGCAAACGCTCTTTTTTAGATAACGTCATGAAAGTACCATCTTTCTTCATTTTATCAATAGAAGACATTTTTTTAACTGCCTTTCTGATAGTTACAAAGTTAGTTAGCATTCCACCAGGCCATCTTTCAGTGATGTAAGGCATGTTTGCAGCTTTTGCTTTATCAGCAACGATGTCTTTTGCTTGTTTTTTGGTAGCTACGAATAAAATTTTTCTACCTGATGCAGCGATTTTTTTCAAAGCTTCATTAGCCTCTTCGATTTTTGCTGCAGTTTTATATAGATTGATAATGTGAATACCATTACGCTCCATATAAATGTAAGGGGCCATGTTTGGATCCCATTTTCTAGTCATGTGTCCGAAGTGAACACCTGCTTCTAGTAAGTCTTTTACTTCTATTTTGTTTGCCATTTTTGTACTAGTTTACGTTCTGTTGATTAGCAATGTATAAATGGCGGTTTCCCAGGCTTTATACATTTAGATGCTAAACTATATCCTACCTCGATAGGAGAGCAACAACAACTGTGTTTTTTAATTTCAATAAATAATTGATGATGTCTTGTACCATATGCACAAGACAGGTAATATTAACGTTTAGAGAATTGGAATCTCTTACGAGCTTTCTTCTGACCGAATTTCTTACGTTCAACCATTCTTGGATCTCTTGTTAATAAACCTTCTGGTTTTAAGATAGCTCTGTTTTCAGCATTTACTTCACACATAACGCGTGCTAATGCCATTCTTACAGCTTCTGCTTGACCAGTTGAACCACCTCCGTAAACGTTTACTTTAACGTCAAAGTTGTTTACATTTTCTGTCATAGACATTGGTTGTAAAACTTTGTATTGTAAAGTTGCAGTTGGAAAGTAAGTTGCGAATTCTTTTTTGTTTACAGTGATTTTTCCTGTTCCTTCAGAAACATATACACGTGCAACAGCGGTTTTTCTTCTACCGATTTTGTGAATAACTCCCATTACTTAAGATCGTTTAGGTTAACAGTTCTAGGTTTTTGAGCTCCGTGAGTATGCTCAGCACCTACAACAACATTTAGATTTCTAAAAAGTTCAGCTCCTAATTTGTTTTTAGGCAACATTCCTTTTACAGCTTTTTCTACTAATAATGCAGGGTTTTTAGATTGCAATACTTTAGCAGTTAAAGTTCTTTGTCCTCCTGGGTAACCTGTATGACGCATGTAAATTTTGTCATTCATCTTTGTACCTGTAAGGTTAATTTTTTCTGAGTTGATAACAATTACGTTATCTCCACAGTCAACATGCGGTGTGTAACTTGGTTTGTACTTACCTCTTAAGATCATCGCAACCTTTGAAGCAAGACGACCTAAGTTATGCCCTTCAGCATCAACAACAATCCACTCTTTAGTTACAGTGGCTTTGCTAGCTGAAATTGTCTTGTAGCTTAATGCGTCCATAATATTATTTTAATTAAACATTCCATCCCCAATAAAGGGGATGCAAAAGTACAATTAATTATTTTAAAACCAAATACCTGAAAAGAATATTTTATCTGCTGAAAATCAGCACATCAGTTTTATATTTAAATCAATAAAAAAAAACCACCTTCACAATAACGCGAAGGTGGTTCAATTATTTAGAATTTATTTACTAAACAATAAATAAATTAGCAATATCGACCACTTGTTGTGTTGTAAGTGGCTCATCATAAGCTTCAGAGCCTGCCGAAGCTCCAAATAAGGCAGCAGTGTTATATCCAGCCTGAACTGTAACTCCTTCGCCAGCATATACAGCTTGTGTCGCGGCCGGCATTCCTGCACCTCTTTCGTCATTAGAGATCCATCCTTTTAAGGTACGAAGTCGTCTCACTTCTGAAGCGTGACGTGCTTCTACGGAGTGAATTTGTAATGCGGCTGTTAATAAATCTGGTGTTGAGATTAAATTTGCAGCCTGACCTTTGTATGCTCTTACTCCTGTATCTTCAAAAGCTTGTGCCAATGCCAGGAAAGTTGGATAATCATGAAAAGGATCAAATGCTCCTCCAACGGTAAAATCAAAAGTAGGTTTTGCAACGAAGTTTGCACTCGCAGTTCCGCCTAATCCTGCAATTAAAAACTTAACATGATTTGATTCGTGTGCTGCTATTTGCTGGAAAACTTTTAAATCACGCCCGCCATTTTCAGAAGCAGGAATTACTCCAGAATCTAATGCCATTGCGTAAAATTCGTTTTCTAGATATTCTAAAGTCAATGCAAACTGCAAAGCTCCAATTGGAGTTGCCGGTGTTGCAGTAATGTCTTTTGCAAATACTTTGTTTGCAAAAGTTGATAGTCCAAAAGGAATAGAGGCATAAGCCAAAGTCTTTCCAATATTTCCAAACTGATTAAAACTGTCTCTTCTAGATCCAGTGCTTCTCATTAAGCTATCATCAGTAAATGTTTCTATAAATTTTAAAATATTCATAATTTCTAAGTTTTAGCTAGTTAAGATTAAGGTAAATATTTGGCAGTAAATTTTGTAGTAATGAATCCTCCGGCAATTGGTAAAATTTTAGAAGGATCTTTAGCAACATCTAATCCAGTTGATGTACTTATAATATCATCACCAGCAAAATCTTTAGAATTAGGATTTATCAAACTTCTTATTGCTGAAGCGTGTCTTGCTTCTACAGAAACAATTTTTCCAGCTAATAATAAATAGTCAGCACTTTTAATTAATTTTCCTGCTCCATTATAAGCAGCAACTCCTGTGTCTTCTAGCGCTTTTGCAGTTGCAAGAACTTCAGTACGGCTGTTAAAGTTTAGAGAACCATAATTAAATGCTAAGGAAGGAAGTAATTGTGAGCTTGGATCTGGAAGAGCTCCAGTCAAAGCTGCTTTAAAAAAATCTCTGTGAATTACTTCATGGTGATATAAATCTGTCAGTACTTGACGTTCTATATCATTAAATGTAGTGTTGAAACTTGAAGAGTTTACAACTTTAGTATAAAAGTCAGCTTCGAGTTGTTCTAGAGCATAAGCGTACGTTAAAACGCCAAAATCTCCTGAGCCTAAATCAAACACTCCGTTCTTTATGCCGGGCAGGGTATTATCCTGCATATCATCTTCATTATCATTGTCGCTGCAGCCAGCTAACACCAAACCTGCGCTAACTAATGTCAATCCGCTGAGCTTAAGAAAGCTCCTTCTGTTATTCAATGAAGGATCCACTTCATGAATTTTAACTTCGTTTTTCATAATCAAGGTCTTTTAAAAGGTTAATAACATGTATTAAGGTATTAACGAGATTTTTGTAAGAGCGGTTTTAAAAAATCCATCTTTTTTATTTTTATTTCGAAAAGACCTTATATTTTGAAATAGTAATAGCTGTTTTTTGTTTTATTTTCGGTAATTCTACTATATTTGTATTAATTACATAAACTTTTATTAGATGAAAGCTAAAGCAACTCTAAAACAAATTGCGAAAGAACTAGGTGTTTCTGTGTCTACAGTGTCTAAGGCATTGAATGACAGTCCTGAGATTAGTGAGCAAACGAAGGTGAAGATTAAAGAGTATGCCAAACTCAAAAATTATAAGCCGAATGTTATTGGTCTGAATTTGAAAAATCGCAAAACCAAAACAATCGGTGTAATTATACCTAATATATTAAACTCCTTTTTTGCTAAGGTGTTTAGCGGTATCGAAAAAGTAGCCGATAAAAAAGGATATAATGTAATTACGTGTATTTCGAACGAATCTTTAGAAAAAGAAATTCATACACTTGAAATGTTGAGCAACGGAACTATTGACGGATTTATTCTTTCTGTTTCAGAAGAAGCTCAAAAATTACAGGATTACAGCCATTTTTCTGCTATTATTAATGACGGAACGCCAATCGTAATGTTCGATCGTATTGCAGATGAAGTAGAATGTGACAAAGTTGTAGTAGACGATTTTGATTCTGCCTTAAACTCAACACAGCATTTAATTAATTTAGGATGTAAAAATATTGCCTTGATTTCCTCAGTTGATAATTTAAGTGTCGGAAAATTGAGAGCGGATGGATATTTGAAAGCTTTAAAAGACAATAATATCCCGGTAAACGAAAAAATAATTCTTCGTACCGATTCTGAAGATGACATGAAAGCTAAAATTGATGCTATTTTCGACAACAAAATTGATGCTATTTTTGCTTTGGATGAAAATGATTCAGTTGCTGCTTTAAGAGTGAGTTTGAAAAAAGGGTACAAAGTGCCAGAAGATATTTCGATAATAGGTTTTGCTGACGGAATTTTAGCTTCAAGACGCTTATCGCCAAGTTTAACAACAATTAGCCAGCACGGAATTGAAATTGGAGAAGTTGCAGCAAAACAATTAATCAAACGATTGGAAGAATCAGAAGAAGAAACTTCAGATTACGAAACCATCGTGATTAAAACAAAATTGAAAGAACGAGAATCGACAAGAAAAGTTTAGATAAATAAAAAAAACCATCAGTTTCAGCTGATGGTTTTTTTTATGATTTAATATTAATTTTACAAAACCTGATTAAGGAATCTAAAATTATTAATGCGCCGCCAGCCAATCACTGCCCATGCCAAGTTCAACATCTAAGGGTACGCTCATCATAAAAGCATTTTCCATTTCGTGTTTTATCATTGGCTGGATTTTTTCTAATTCATCATTGTGTACATCAAACACAAGCTCATCATGAACTTGAAGCAGCATTTTAGATTTCCAGTTTTCTTCTTTTAATTTTTTGTGGATGTTGATCATCGCAATTTTAATCACATCGGCAGCACTTCCTTGAATTGGCGCATTTACAGCATTTCGTTCAGCAGCACTTCTAACAACGGCATTTGCCGAATTAATGTCTTTTAAATATCGGCGACGGCCTAAAATAGTTTGTACATAACCTTTTTCGCGTGCAAACTCAATTTGTTCATTAATATAAGATCGTAATCTTGGGTAAGTTTTATAATAAGCTTCGATCAATGCTGCACTTTCACCACGTGACAATGAGGTCTGATTACTCAATCCGAAAGCAGAGACACCATATATAATTCCGAAATTTACTGTTTTGGCATTGCTCCTTTGTTCACGGGAAACTTCTTCCAGCGGAACATTAAAAACTTTTGATGCAGTAGCTTTGTGAATATCTTCTCCGTCTTGAAACGCTTTGATCATATTTTCTTCTCCGCTTAAAGCGGCAATGATTCTTAATTCAATTTGCGAGTAATCGGCAGAAATTAAAGTATGATTTTCATCGCGGGCAACAAAAGCTTTACGGATCTGACGGCCTCTTTCAGTACGAATCGGAATATTCTGTAAGTTCGGATTATTAGAACTCAAACGCCCTGTTGCCGCAACAGTCTGCATATAATCGGTATGAACTCTTAATGTTTTTTTGTCTACCTGTTCTGGCAAAGCCAAAATATAAGTGCTTTGTAATTTTACCATCTGACGCCAATCGAGGATTTCTTTCACAATCGGATTGTCATTTGCTAAATACGTCAAAACTTCTTCACCTGTTGCATATTGACCCGTTTTGGTTTTCTTTTGCTTTGCGCCGCCAATTTTAAGTTTGTCGAATAAAATATCTCCAAGCTGTTTCGGCGAAGCCAAATTAAATTTCTCTCCTGCAGTTTCGTATATTTTTTGTTCCAAAGATTTAATCTCCACGTCCATTTCTTTGGACATGGCACTTAAGAATTCAACATCCAAACGAATTCCCTCCGTTTCCATATCTGCCAAAACGCTGACTAACGGAATTTCGATTTCATCAAATAACTTTTTAGTTTCAGTTTTATCTAATTCTGCCGTGAAAATTTCTTTTAATTGAAAAGTAACATCAGCATCTTCTGCAGCATATTCTTTAATATCTTCAAGCGCTACATCGCGCATTGTAATTTGATTTTTCCCTTTTTTGCCAATTAAAGTTTCAATTGATTTTGGAGAATATTTCAAATACGTTTCTGCTAAAATATCCATATTATGGCGCATATCTGGATTAATCAAATAATGCGCAATCATGGTGTCAAAAAGTTTTCCTTTTACGCTAATGCCATAATTAGAAAGAATTTTTAGATCGTATTTTAAGTTTTGGCCAATTTTCTCAATATTTTCATCTTCAAAGAAAGGTCTGAATTTTTCAATTAAAACTTGTGCTTCTTCCTGGCTTTCCGGAAACGGAACATAAAAACCTTTTCCTTTTTCATAAGAGAAAGAAATTCCAACTAATTCAGCATGCAAAGCATCTAAGCCAGTCGTTTCGGTATCAAAGCAAACAGAAGTTTGTTTTTGCAAATTCTGCAAAAGCAATTTAATTCCTAAATCGCCTTCAATAGCTTGATAGGAGTGGGGTGTATCTTCTAATGTATTATAAAATGAAGTTCTTTCCTGATTTTCATCTGTAGTTGCACCGCCTCCAAATAAATCAAATTGATCGTCGTTTTTAGGCTGTGGTTTTTTATATAATTTGGCTTCGTCGCTTTTATTTGCTAATTCATTTCCGCCACCAATTTTAAACAAGTTGTCAAATTGTTCTGCCATTCTTCTAAATTCCAATTCCTGAAAAATAGCATCTGTTTTTTCAATATCTGGGCGTGACAGCTCGTAATCGTTTTCATTGAAAACAACATCACAATCACAAATAATCGTCGCCAGTTTTTTAGATAAAATGCCCTTGTCTTTATTGGCTTCAATATTTTCTTTCATTTTCCCTTTCAGCAAATGCGTATTGTCTAAAAGGTTTTCCATTGTGCCAAATTCTTTCAGGAACTTTTTAGCAGTAACTTCTCCAACTCCTGGTAATCCCGGAATATTATCAACAGCGTCACCCATCATTCCAAGAAAATCAATTACTTGTTCTGGTCTTTCGATTTCAAATTTTGCCAAAACTTCAGGAACGCCCCAAATTTCTATTCCATTACCCATTCGGGCAGGTTTGTACATGAAAATATTTTCAGAAACTAATTGTGCAAAATCCTTATCTGGCGTAACCATAAAGACTTTGTAGTTTTCTTTTTCAGCTTGTTTTGCGATGGTTCCAATTAAATCATCGGCTTCACAACCTGCCATTTCGATAATCGGAATATGCATAGCTCTCAATAAATCCTGAATGTACGGAATCGCAATTTTAATTGCTTCTGGTGTAGCATCACGATTGGCTTTATAGTCAGAAAACATTTCGGTTCTTACTTGGCTTCCTTCTTTGTCAAAAGCTACCGCTAAATGATCTGGTTTTTCACGTTTAATAACATCTAAAAGCGAATTCATGAATCCCATGATCGCTGATGTATCCATTCCTTTTGAATTAATTCGAGGGTTTTTTATGAAGGCATAATAACCACGAAATATTAATGCGTACGCATCGAGAAGAAAAAGACGTTTTTGAGTTGACATAAAAAAAATATTAGTCTGTAAAAATAGACAATTGAGTTCTCAAAAAATAAACTAAAAAGATTTTTTTTTAATCATATAAGTTATATATGTTCATTTAATAGCGACATGCTGTTGTGCATCTTGATTGAAGATGTTGACAAAGTTGAATGAACATATATAATTTATATGGTAGAAAAAAGCTAAACCGTTAAGGTCTCGTTAAAATATGTATGTTGAAGGTTTTCTTCATTTTCTCTTCATTTTCCAGGGGTACATTTGATCTATAAAATAAAAGGTATTAATTTAAATTTTAGAAATCATGAGAAATTTATTAATGTTATTAGTAGCAGTTTTAGGAACAAGTGCAATGGTTAGTGCGTTTCCTGCAAAAGAAGTAAAAGTTGGTCCAGCAAAAGAGGTAAAAGAACTTCCTGCGAAAGAAGTAAAAGCGACAAAACATCCTAGAAACAAAGCTGACAAAAAAGCAAAATCAGAAAAAAATCAAGCTCCAAAAACAGAAACTGCAAAAGCAAAAAAATAAGAATTGTTTTTGTTTTGTTTTCAAAGCATTATAAAGGAAACAAAACAGGAATAATGGTTATGGAGAATGCGGTTGGAGAAAGCTGATGAAGAAATTTGTCAGCTTTTTTTATTCGTTAATTTTTTAATAATGCGTAACCGAGCTTTTTATAATTGCTTAAATTTAGTTGCGCTAAAACGCTTTTTTATGAATATTTTGATCGTTGAAGATAATAAAGAACTTGCAGTAGAAGTTTACGATTTTTTGTGCAATACAGGCTATGTGTGCAAAATTGCGCATACTTGCAGTGATGCACTCGAAGAAGTGGGCAGTAATGATTATGATGCAATGCTGTTGGATTTAGGTTTGCCCGACGGCGATGGTTTTGATGTATTGAAAACCGTTCGAAAAACACAATCGAAAATGGCTGTAATTGTTCTTACGGCACGCGGTGAATTAGATGACAGAATAAACGGTCTGCATTTAGGTGCTGATGATTATTTGACTAAACCATTTGCGCTTACAGAACTTAGTGCGCGATTATTTGCTGTTATACGTAGAATTCATGGTTTTACTTTGAATAATTTAAGCATTCACGGATTTTTATTGCAGCTTCAGGATTATAAAGTAAGTTATGACGAAATTCCAATCAGTCTTACCAAAAAAGAATTTGATATTTTTCAGTATTTGGTTTTGAATAAAAACCGTGTTATTACAAGACTGCAATTAACAGAGCATATTTGGGGAGATATTCTAGAAGTCAACTCCGATTCTAATTTTATTGATGTTCATGTTCGAAATCTTCGAAAAAAATTAGACAAACATACTGCTATAGATTGGTTTGAAACCGTTAGAAATGTGGGTTATCGTATTAACGAATAAATAAAGTATTGTGAAAATAAAACATCAACTCGCTATTTTTAATGCACTGACAAGACTTTTGGTCATTTTGATTTTATGGCTGATGTTGCCCATTTTAGTCGAAAATGTTGTATACAGACACATTAATAATGGATTAGTTGAAAAAAAGAAAAAATTTATTGATCATCTGAATCAAGATGAGATTAATGATTTTATCCAAAACTCAGATGATTCTACCGAAACCTATTCGCAGTTTTCTACGTTGCACAGTGAATTTTTGGTGCTTTCAAGACTTCCGGTAAAACCCAATCAAAAAAAAACCACTTTTAGTAATGACAACCGAATTATTGAAGGCGAAGAAAATGAATATCGAATTTTGCAATATCATTTCACCTACGAAAATCAAGGTTATCAGTTAGAAATAGGAAGCAGTTTAAGCGAAGTAAACGACCTTACTTTTATTATAAGATTTTTTATTATTATTGTTTTGGTTGTTATTCTCTTGGTTACATTTTTGGCAGATACATTTTACATCGAATATTTGCTCAAGCCTTTTTATAAAATTATTGATACCAAAATTAGGCGCGTTAACGAACCAGAAGCTTTTGATCATACGCCCATAAATGCAAAATCCAGAGATTTTAGAGAACTTGATTTGGTTTTAAATCAAATGATGGATCGTATTGCAGAGCTTTTTAAAAAAGAAAAACAATTTATCTCAAACGTTTCTCATGAACTATTAACGCCAATTGCATTATTAAAAAATAAATTTGAAAACTTATTACAGAATGATTCTTTAGATGATAATGCTTTTGATAAAATCGCAAGCTCACTAAAAACATTAGATATGCTGAAGAAAATCATCAATAACTTATTGTTGATTTCAAGAATCGAAAACAACCAATATGCAGCAAATGAAAATATTAATTTTCATGAAATTATAACTGATCTGCAAGAAGATCTTCAAGATAGAATAGATGACAGAGAAATTGAGTTCTCAAATAATATTCAGCATAATTTTGCTTTTACAGGAAATAAAATCTTATTTCATATTTTGATTTATAATTTGGTGACCAACGCTATAAAATATAATAAGCCAAACGGAAGTATTATAGTTGCAGATGGATTTTGGAATGACAAATATTTTATTTCAATATCCGATTCTGGTCTCGGGATGACGGAATCTCAAATCGAAAAAATATTTAACAGGTTTGCCAGAATTAGTTCAGATCAGGATGGTCAGGGTTTAGGACTCGCGATTGCTGAGAGTATTGCTTCTTTTCATCATATTGAAATTAAGGTTGATTCTATAATAAGCGAAGCAACAACTTTCCGATTATTATTTCCAGAGGCATCAAAACACAATTAAAAGTTAATTTTTTCAGATTGATTTAATCTTCATCTTGTCTTCATTTACTGATTATATCTTTGAGGTATAATAAATGAAATAATATTAATCAATAAATCTACAAATCATGAAAAAATTAGTAATGTTAGCAATCGCTGTTCTAGGAACAACTGCTATGGTAAATGCGCAAACAACTCCAGCTCAAACAACTCCAGCAAAAGAAGCAAAAGCTCCTAAGAAAGACAAAAAAGCAGACAAAAAAGCTAAAAAAGCAGAGGCAAAAGCAGAAACTGCTAAGCCAGAAGTTAAAAAATAATACAGCATAGTTTGTTTAGGCAAACTTAATTATGGATTATAAAAGGTTTTAAAAAATTTGGTAGAGAAAAAGCTGGTAGAGAAATCTATCAGCTTTTTGCTATTATTTGAGTTAAATTTTTGATAATAAAAAGCTATAAAATTTTCATTCTTTGTTACTTTGCTTAAAACTGTAAATAATGATCATTCGTTTTATAATTCTTTGTGCTCTTTTTCTATTTATTGAGTTCTATTCTTATCAAGCTTTTCGAACTTTAATCAAGTTAAGATGGGTTTTGATCAGTTACCAAGTTATAAGTTTACTTATTTTAATCTTTATAATTTATTCTTTTTCGCAAATTGATCGTTCAGTTGGACAGACCAGACAATTCATGTTTACAACAGGATTGATGCTGTTGGTTTATGTGCCGAAAATTGTAATTACGCTTATTTTATTTGGAGAAGATATTTTTAGAATAGGGGCAAGTATCTTAAATTATTTTATTTATAATACTCCCAGAAAAGAAATGATGCCGGACCGAAGAAGATTTATTAGTCAAATCGCATTGGGATTAGCGGCAGTGCCTTTTTTGTCTTTGATTTATGGGATTTTTGAAGGGAAATATAATTTTAAAGTCATCAAGCAAACTGTTTTCTTTCCTGATTTGCCAGATGCTTTTGATGGGTTTAGAATCACTCAAATTTCTGATGTTCACAGTGGCAGTTTTGATAATCCAGAAAAGATAAATTACGCTATCGACTTGATCAATAAACAAGAAGCAGACATGATTTTGTTTACCGGGGATATTGTAAACACACATGCAAAAGAAATGCATCCTTGGCTGGAAACATTTAACAGAATTAAAGATTATAAATACGGAAAGTTCTCCGTTTTAGGAAATCATGATTACGGAGAATATGTTACATGGCCTTCTGAAAAACAAAAAGACGAGAATTTTCAAGATATTAAGAAGCTATACGGTCAAATTGGATTTAAGCTTTTGCTGAACGAACATACTTATATTCAAAAAGGCGATGATAAAATAGCTTTGATTGGAGTAGAGAATTGGGGCGTAAACTTCAAGAAAGCTGGTGATTTGAATAAAGCTTCGCAAAATGTTGCTCAGGACGATTTTAAAGTCTTAATGAGTCACGATCCAAGTCATTGGGATGCTGAGATTAAAGATCATCCTAAAAACTTTCATTTGACTTTAGCGGGCCATACGCACGGGATGCAGTTTGGAATTGAAATTCCAGGCTATTTTAAATGGAGTTTGGCACAATACATTTACAAGCAATGGGCTGGATTATATGAAACTGCGGGCCGATATGTGTATGTAAACCGAGGCTTTGGTTTTCATGCTTATCCTGGTCGAGTTGGTATTATGCCAGAAATTACAGTCATTGAACTAAAAAAAGGCAACAATGTGGCTTAATTCGTTAAAAATGCTACATTTGTATATAATTACCTCTTTTTAACAGATTAAAAAAGAATTAAATTTTTGGTTTTATGTCAAAATTTGGAGAACTTATAAATGCTCAAGTTCCAGTGTTAATTGATTTTTACACCGATTGGAACGAATCATCTGTATCGATGCATCCTGTTATTAAGGATGTTGCGGCCGCGCTAGGCGATAAAGCGAAGGTGATTAAAATTGATGTAGATAAAAATCAAGAACTGGCCGAGGCACTGCGTATAAAAGGACTTCCTACTTTAATGATTTATAAAGAAGGGCAAATGATCTGGAGGCAATCTGGAGAACTTGATGCTAATACTATTATCGGAATTGTTCAAGAGCAGTTTACGAATCAATAAATGACTTCTTTTTTGATGTTAATGAATAACATCAAAAGCATATCCATTCTCTTTTAAAAAGTGCAAAGTTTTAGGTAACGCAAATTTTAAGTTTTGCGATGCTTTTATACTGTCATGGAAAACAATTACACTTCCTGATGTTACATTTTTAGTAACATTTTCAAGACATTTTTCTGGTGTTATCGATTGATCGAAGTCGGCACTTAAAACATCCCACATTACAATTTTATACCCTAGATTTCGCAAAATCTTAGATTGTGCTTTTTTTATCTTTCCGTAAGGAGGACGAAATAATAATCCGTTTAATTTTTTGTCGTTTGCTAAAATGCTGGCGCAATTTTTTACATTTTCTATATAATCATTTGTTTGGCTTTTCCATCCGTTTATATGATTCATGGTATGGTTGCCTATAGAATGTCCTTCTGCTATCAGTTTTTCAAACAGGGATGAGTTTGCATTTATGTTTTTTCCAATGCAGAAAAAGGTTGCTTTTGCGTCGAATTTTTTTAATTCAGATAATACCCAATCTGTAACTTCTGGAGTTGGGCCATCATCAAAAGTGAGGTAAATTTTCTTTTCCTTGTTCGGAATATCCCAACAGTACTTCGAAAATACCCTTTTTATAAATGAATTTGTTTTTACCCAATAAAAGCTCATTTTAAAATGATTTAGCAATACTGTAAAATTAAAAAATGCAGCGCTATTTAACTAACAGCGCTGCATTTTTTTAATAAGTATATTTTTCGTATATTATTCTTTTTCACGGCCAAAGCGCTCGAAAACATTTACGTAAGTATTAAAAGTTACTTTTTGTTTTTCATAGAATGCTTTATCGTTATTATGATCCATAACTTGTAAAAGGCTTCTGTAACGCTCAATATCTGTAATGATATCAATTGCAAGATCAGTTTGGTCGCCTGGAGTCAACGTTGCATAATAGTTCAGGTTTTCTTTGTATTTTCCAACTAACTTGTTAAGTAAATCGTGTGCTTTTGCAGTTTCTCCAACTTTATAATATCCATTTGCAAAAGGTTCTACTAATGAGTAATATCCGTATTTATCCAATGGCAGTTTTGTCATCGCTAAATTGATTACATTTTTAGCTTTGTCAATTTTACCTTCAACAATAAGCTGATCCATTAAGCGAGAAAGGTTTGTGCGGTATGTAATGCTGTTTCTTCTGGTTTCAGGATCATGATAAATCTTATCACTTTCGCTATTTCCCCAATCCCATTTCATTACAATATCGTACATTTTATCGGCGTCAATTTGCCCCATATCCATTGGTCCGCCATCTTTTGAAGGTGTATTTTTTATCGGAACCAATTTGTAAACCATTCCATCCAATTGCAGGTAATCTTTTAGCCATAAATAATCTTCATCATCAAAAGCTCCACCGCTAAAATAGATTGGTCTTTTCCAATTGTTATTAGCCAAGATATCCAGCATCATTAAACGGTTTTTGTATAATGCACTTCCTTTGATGTCGATATCCATGTAAGGAACGATAGAATCGTTGTATCTTGCATTAACAACTTTGTTTTTAATAATGATGTTTTTGTCGACAGGAACTCTAATTTTATTTGTTGGATAAAAATGGATTGTTTGCCCGTTTTGAAGTCCAACAGTTGATTTAGGGTTTTTGATAAAACTGATAAAATCATTAATGTTCCAACGTGTGTCAATTTTTTGAATATACGCTACATAATCTAATTTATCCCCCACATATTCATCGTGTACAAAAGAGATCGGCAATGGGTCAGATTCGTATGCTTTCGACTTCATTTGGTCGATATACCAATCTGTCATAAATAAGCTTGTATTTACGATCTTAACATCTGTTCTAATGTGCTCAATTTCTTGCGCATACCAGAGCGGGAAGGTGTCATTGTCACCAATGGTAAATAAAATGGCATTTTTATCGCACGAATTCAAATATGCTTTAGCCATTGCAACCGCGGTATATCGGTTCGATCTGTCGTGATCATCCCAGTTTTGAGATGCCATTAAAATAGGAGCAGCTAATAAACTTGCGGCAATAATAACAGGTCCTGCAATTTTTGGAGCAATGTATTTTTGAATGCTTTCGTATAATGAGTAAACTCCAAAACCTATCCAGATGGCAAATACATAAAATGATCCTACCAGTGCATAATCTCTTTCGCGAGGTTCAAAAGGCCTTTCGTTTAAGTAGATTTTCAATGCAATTCCGGTAAATAAGAACAAAGCTAAAAGCACATAAAAACTTTTAAGGTCTTTATTTGCGTGATACATTAATCCGATTAAACCTAGGATAAAAGGAAGGAAAAAGTAAACATTTCGTCCTTTGTTGTTTAAAACATCTGATGGTAAATTATCTTGAGAACCTAAATGAAGCGAATCCAGAGGTTTGATACCGCTGATCCAGTTTCCGTCTAAGTTGTCATATTTTCCTTGAACATCACTTTGGCGTCCGACAAAATTCCACATCAAATATCTCCAATACATGTATCCGAATTGATACTCGAACATAAAACTGAAATTATCTACAGTTGATGGTTTTTCTATAATTAAATATTCTCCATAACTTTTTAAAAATTTAACATAACCTTCATTGTCGATTTGTTTTTGAGCATACGCCTTTCTGAATTCAGAAACTGTTTTTTCAACCTCATTTCTCAATTGAGCTGTTGCTTTATTGTATTCATCTTCGCTTAATTGGCTTGCATCGATTCCGTATTTAGCCAAATCATCTTCGTAATTGTAATCAGGGTTGATTTTAAAATTTGGTGGATTTGTAAAGCTTATATAGTTTTGAATATGGCCAGTTTCAGTACTCCACATTCTTGGCAAAACTGTTTTTTGATTATCATCAGAATTTTGTTCTGCGTTTTTATAATTGTTGGTAATGATATATTTACCTGTTTTATAATCTCTTTCGTAGTTAGGTTTTTTATCTAAATACGGTGTTTTTTCGTCAAGACCAGCAAAAACTTCAGTGTATTGAGGTCCGTAAAACAAAGGATTTACTCCGTATTGTTCACGATTGTAATACGCTAGAACTTCTGTTGCGTCAGATGGTTTGTTCTCGTTAATTACAGTATTTGCATTTGCACGAACTGGCAGCATCATCCAGGTAGAAAAACCAATCAGAATGAATAAAATACAAAGGATAATAGTGTTGTAAAAAACCAATCCTTTTTGTTTGGTATATTTTAATCCAAAATAAAAGAAAGCAATAAAAACTAATGCTACAAAAATAGTTCCTGAGTTAAAAGGCAATCCCATGTCGTTTACCATAAAAACTTCGGTTTTACCAAAAAATGCCATAGTTAATGGTAAAAGCAATTTAAAAATAAACAACAAAATAGCAATTACTACAGCATTTGCGATGATGAAATTTTTAATAGTAACTTTTTCGTAGTGTTTAAAATAATATAGAAAACCAATTGCAGGAATCGTTAACAATGCCATAAAGTGAACTCCAAATGAAAGCCCGACAACAAGTGAAATGATTAATAGCCACTTATTCCCTTTAGGCTTGTCCATATCTTGCTCCCAACGAAGACCAAGCCAGAAAAGCAATGCAATTAACAAAGATGCCATTGCGTAAACTTCTGCTTCAACAGCATTAAACCAGAAACTGTCTGAGAAAGTATAAGCAAGAGCTCCAACAAAAGAACTTCCTAAAATTACAATTGAATTGTCTTTATTAATTTCAGCAAAACGAGCTACAATCTTTTTCAAGACAATCGATGACGACCAGAATAAAAACAAAATTGTAAAAGCGCTAGAAAAAACAGACATCATATTTACCATGACGGCAACATTCTCTTTATCAATGGCAAACATGGCGAAAAAAGCTCCCATCATTTGGAATAAAGGTGCTCCCGGCGGGTGGCCAACTTCTAATTTAGCGGCTGTAGCAATGTATTCGCCACAATCCCAGAAGCTCATTGTAGGTTCGACAGTAAGTGTGTAAGTAGTTAAAGCGATTGCAAATGCAAACCAACCAATAATTGTATTCCATTTATTGAAATTGAATTGTGCCATATTTAGGTGTTAAAATTTTATATGTTTTCTATTCTACAAAGAAAATGTTTTTTTGTGTAAAGAAACGAGCATTAACATAAAATTCTACAAAACTATTTGATAAAAGTAACCTATTGTTTGTGAAATACTTGCGACAACATTACAGATTTGGAAGAAAAAAAAATGAAAAAAAATCAAATTTTTTTATCAAAAAGTTTGCGCAAACTAAAAAAAGCTTTAAATTTGCACTCGCTTAACCGCACTGCTGGTCTATGGTGTAATGGTAACACAACTGTTTTTGGTGCAGTCTTTCTAGGTTCGAGTCCTAGTAGACCAACATAAAAAGCCTCTCAATTGAGAGGCTTTTTTTATGCGATAAATTTAAAGTTGCTTTTATTTGTGGGTAATCACCGAAAGTGATTTATCTTGCCAAACGATTATTTGAAAGTAACGACGACGGAACCACTCCAAATTTCTTTTTAAATGAAAATGAAAAGTGAGACAAGTCTTCAAAGCCAACTCCAATATAAACTTCTGATGGTGATTTTCCTTGTTTTAGGAGATAATAGGCTTCCTGCAAGCGTTTGTTTAATAGCCATTTGCCAGGTGTTTGCTGAAATACTTTTTGAAAATCTCTTTTAAATGTCGCCAAACTTCTTCCTGTTAAATAGGCAAAACGATGCATTTGCACATTAAAATGAAAATTTTTATTCATAAAAGCTTCCAGATCAATTTTGCCTGGTTCATTAAAATCAAACAAAATATCTTTTAATTCTGGATTTACTTTAAGTAAAAGATGTACGGCTTCTTTTATTTTTAAATTAAATAAAGTTTCGTTATTTTCTTGTTCGACTTCGAGATAGGATATTAGAGAATCCATAAAGGACTTATATAACGGATTTGGAGTCAGTGTAATCATGGCTTCTGAATCTTGCTTTTTGTTGATTTTAAAATCGTATTCAGCGCTTATTTCGCGTAAAATTTCTTGATCCAAAAAAAGAGATATGGTTTTGAATTCGCCTCCATCTGGCGGAATTTTAATAAATTTAGCCAAATGATTTCTTTTGCTAAAACGAAAATCTCCTGCTTTTGAGCAATAGGTGTTTTTGCTGTCAGAAGCTGTCATTTCTCCTGAAATTTGATAGCTAAAAACATGTTCCGGTATAAAATGCTCGCCTTCGCGGCTTCTTGCATAATAACAGGAGTAGAGTATTTTGGGTTTTATGTTAGAAATTGCTGTCATAGTGTAAAGTTACAAAAAGATCCAGAAAATCTCTTTTTAAAGATTTCTGGATCTGAGTTTGGTTTATTGAATTAATGCTTTTGGTTCAAGATAAGCTTCAAGTCCTAAAACGCCGAATTCTCTTCCTATTCCTGATTGTTTAAATCCGCCAAAAGGAGCCATCGGATCATGGCCAATTCCGTTTATCTGAACGCGTCCTGCGCTAATTTGGGAAGCGATATTGTGAGCTCGTTTTTCATCAGCAGAACTTACATAAGCCTGTAATCCGTATGAGGTGTCGTTGGCAATTTCAATCGCTTCTTCTTCTGTTTTATAAGTAATGATAGATAAAACAGGGCCAAATATTTCTTCTCTAGCGATGCGCATTTGGTTGTTTACATTTATAAAAACAGTTGGTTTTACAAAATTCCCGTTTTCTAGTCCTGCTGGTTTTCCTAAACCACCTGTCAGTATTTCTGCCCCTTCGGATATTCCAATCTGAATGTAATTTTGAACTCTTTCATATTGTTTTTGGCTGACCATAGGTCCAATTGCGGTATTTTGATTTTTAGGATCGCCAACAACTGTATTCAAAACAACTTCTTTAATTAATAATTTAACTTCCTCTAATTTGTTTTCTGGAACTAATAATCTTGTTCCTGCTATACATGCCTGGCCGCTATTCATGTACGCAGCCATTATTGCCAGCGGAATTGCTTTTGATAAATCAGCATCTTCTAAAATAATATTTGGTGATTTTCCTCCAAGCTCCAGTGTAACGCGTTTCATCGTGTTGACAGCTTCTTTTGCGATCATCTTTCCAACAGTTGTTGATCCTGTAAATGAAATTTTGGCAATATGAGGATTACGGCTTATTTCAGCTCCAACTATTTCCCCTAAACCGTTAACAATATTAAAAACACCTTTAGGTAAACCAGCTTCGTGCAAACATTCGGTAATTAATTGTGTTTGCTGTGCACTCATTTCACTTGGCTTTATTACCGTTGTGCATCCAGCAACTATAGCAGTAGATAATTTACTGCATATAAAACCGTTGCTTGAATTCCAAGGAATAATAATTCCAACTACGCCAATTGGTGTCATTTGAACTTCTGATTCGCCCATTTTTTTGGTAAATTCGTAATTGTTTAATAAGTTAATTGCCGAGTCAAAACTCTTAAGCATATATTCATAGCTTACAGATGCAAACTGAAATGTTCCGCCATATTCTTCAACCATTACATTGATAAAATCGTTTTTTCTTTTTTTGATAGAATTTTGAATATTTTCAAGGTATTGAATTCTTTCAGCGGCAGTTGTTTTAGAAAAAGTCTTAAAAGCTTTTTTGGCAGCATTTATCGCATTTTGTGTGTCTTCTTCATTTCCTAAAAGAACTTTTCCGAGTTTTTCATTTGTTGTTGGGCTTATAAGATCAAAATATGCTGTTCCTTTTGGTTTTACAAATTCTCCGTCAATGTAAATTTTGTCTATTGTTTTCATGTTATCGTGTTTTATGAATTTTTATTTGACAAATTTCTGAATTAATAGGAGGGTAAGCTTTGTTGAAAAGCTCAAAATAACTTTGTTGAAAAGCTCATTTTTAGGATCGAATTTTATATGAAAAAAGCTTCTCATTGAGAAGCTTTTTTGTAAAATAAACTATTTAGAAAGTATTTTTAATTCATATATTTTGGTATTTAAATTTTAAAAGTGATAACAGGTTTTACCGCGTGGTTTACTAATCCTTCACTAATACTTCCGTTAAAGAAGTGAGCAAATCCAGTTCTTCCGTGAGTACACATTCCAATAATATCTGCATTTACACTGTTCGTAAAATTAATAATTCCTTTTTCAATATTTGTGTCGTTGTAAATGTGTGTTGAATAATTGGTAACATTAAATTCGGCAACAAATTCATTCATTGCATTTTCGATAACATGCGTTGGTTTAAAGCTGTTTGGGGTGCAAATCGTTACCAAATGAAGTTTTGAGCCGAAAAAATTGGTGAAATTTAAAAGTTTTTCAAAAGGTTTTTTCGTTTCTTCTGAAAAATCAGATGCGAAAACAATACTGCTTGCATTAAAATTTGAAATTTCTTTTTTAATAATTAAAACGGGAATTTCAGAATTGCGAACCACTTTTTCAGTGTTAGATCCGATAAGAAGTTCTTCTATACCTGAAGAGCCATGCGATCCCATTACGATCAAATCAATTTCATAATCTTTGCTTACTTGTGAAATGCCGTGAATTGGTTTGTCCATTTTTACGACTTCAGTAACAGGAATGCCGTCTAAATAAGGCTTTGCGGCTACTTCGTCCAGCATTTCGTTGGCTTTTTTCATAAAAAGCATGGTCTCGGGGATGCTTGTACCGCCCATTATCGCATCATTGCTTTGGTGAGGCAGTTCTAGCATGTGCAGGATAATGATTTCTGAATCATTTTTTTTAGCAATCTGTGCGGCAACTTTTAAAGCGTCTTCTGCATGTTCTGAGAAGTCGGTAGGTACTAAAATTCGTTTCATAATTTTAAGGGTTAAACATGAATAATCCGTTATTTCAATGCTCCTATAAAGATAAGAAATATTTTTAGAGCAATCTATTTATTTTGATTTATAAAAAAAACACTATATTTGCACCGTTATTTATTAAAATCTAAATAATGAGGGGACTAAGTGTCCCCTCTTTTTATAAAATTATGACATTTAAAGAAAAAGTAAACGGATTAATTACAGAAGCTCTTCTGGAAAAGCCTTCAATCTTTTTGATTGATTTGGCAATTTCAGATTCTTTTAAAATTAGTGTTGGTTTAGACGGTGATAATGGAGTGGCGTTGCAGGATTGTATTGATATTAGTCGTGCAATCGAGAATAATCTGGATCGTGAAGAGCAGGATTTTTCGCTTGAAGTGGCATCGGTAGGAGTAGGTTCTCCATTGAAATTTACAAGACAATACATTAAAAATATTGGTAGAACGTTGATTGTTACAACAAATACTGAAAAAATTGAAGCAGAATTAGTAGAAGCTAACGATGTTTTTATAATTTTGTCTTGGACAGCAAGAGAACCGAAAAAAGTAGGAAAAGGAAAAGAAACAGTTCAAAAAGAGCAACAAATACCTTATACAGAAATTAAAGAGGCAATTGTTACAGTAACATTTTAATTAAAGAATTCGCATGGAAAATTTAGCATTAATCGATTCATTCTCAGAGTTTAAAGATAATAAACTTATTGATCGTGTAACGCTTATGGCAATTTTAGAGGACGTGTTTAGAAATGCATTAAAGAAAAAATACGGTTCTGATGATAACTTCGACATTATCATAAATCCTGATAAAGGAGATATGGAGATTTGGAGAAGAAGAGTAATCGTTGCTGATGAAGATCTAGATTTTGAGAACGAAGAAATTACCTTGACTGAAGCAAGAATGATCGAAGCGGATTTTGAAATTGGTGAAGAAGTTTCTGAAGAAGTTAAATTAATTGACTTAGGAAGAAGAGCTATTTTGGCTTTGCGTCAAAACTTAATATCTAAAATTCACGAACACGATAATACAAATCTTTATAAGCAATTTAAAGATATTATCGGTGATATTTATACTGCAGAAGTACATCACGTGCGTCCTAGAGTAGTTATCTTGGTTGATGATGAAGGAAATGAGATTGTGCTTCCGAAAGAAAAACAAATTCCGTCTGACTTTTTCCGTAAAGGAGATAATGTTCGCGGAATCATTGAAAGCGTTGAATTAAAAGGAAATAAACCTCAAATTATTATGTCTAGAACTTCTGAGAAGTTTTTAGAGAAATTATTTGAACAAGAAATTCCTGAAGTATTCGACGGATTGATTACAGTTAAAAATGTAGTGCGTATTCCTGGTGAAAAAGCAAAAGTAGCGGTAGATTCTTATGATGATAGAATTGATCCTGTTGGAGCTTGTGTGGGTATGAAAGGATCTCGTATTCACGGAATTGTTCGTGAATTAGGAAACGAAAATATTGACGTAATCAACTATACAAGCAATATTCAATTGTTTATTACAAGAGCATTAAGCCCTGCAAAAGTTTCTTCAATCAAAATTGATGAAGAAAATAAAAGAGCGGAAGTTTTCTTGAAATTAGAAGAAGTTTCTAAAGCAATTGGTAGAGGTGGTCATAATATTAAATTAGCAGGTCAATTGACAGGTTACGAGCTAGATGTTATCAGAGAAGGTGATGTTGCTAGTGGCGAAGATGATGACGTTGAATTAACTGAGTTTTCAGATGAAATCGAAGACTGGGTTATTGAAGAATTTGCAAAAATTGGTTTAGATACGGCTAGAAGTATCTTGAAACAAGAAGTAGAAGATTTAGTAAGAAGAACAGATTTAGAAGAGGAAACAATTCTTGATGTTATGAAAATACTAAAAGAAGAGTTTGATAGCTAGTAATCTGCTCTAACAACACAACGAAAAAGGTAATAATAAAAAGGTTATATGTCTGAAGAGAGAGTAATAAGAATAAACAAGGTTTTAAGGGAATTAAATATTTCGTTAGAAAGAGCTGTTGATTATCTAAAAGATAAGGGAATTGCCATTGATGCAAATCCAAATGCTAAAATTTCTGATAGCGAATTTAATATCCTACAAAGCCAATTTGCGGGCGATAAGGGGAATAAGGAAGCTTCTAAAGAGGTAGGAGAAGAGAAAAGAAAAGAAAAAGAAGCATTACGTGTTGAACGTGAGAAAGAAATTGAAGACAAACGCAGACAAGACGAAGAGCGCCAAAAACAGCAAGAAATTATAAAAGCGAGAGCTGTTGTAACAGGACCTGTTCAAGTTGGTAAAATTGATTTAAATCCGAAGAAACCAGCAGTTGTTTCTACTCCTTCTGAGGAACCAGCAAAAGCTGAAGAACCAAAAGCAGTTGTTACTCCAACTCAACCAGAAAAACCTGTTCAAAAAGAAGTTGTACAGCCTGAGCCAGTTGCTCCTGTAGTTTCTGAAGAGAAAAAGGTAGAAAAGCCTATTATTACAGAGAAAAAAGAAGTAAAAGCTAATCCTGAAGCTTCGGCACCAAAAGCAGCACAAGAGCCTGTAGTCTCAACAGATCCTTCAACTGCTGAGGAAACAATTACGACTCAATATCAAAAATTATCTGGAACTACTCTTACAGGGCAAACAATTGATTTATCTCAATTTAATAAGCCTAAGAAAAAGAAAGAAGATCCAAAAATAACACCTAATAAACCAGGAACTCCAGGTGCAAATAATAACGCTAACAAAAACAAGCGTAAAAGAATTGCGCCTAAACCAGGAGCTCCAGGAGCACCAAAACCTGCTGCAGGCACTGCACCGGGAACTCCGAATCCTAATAAAATTACACCAAATACTGGTGGTGGAGGTTTTAACGCTAACAGAAGTGCAAGACCTGGTTTTGTAAAAGGAAACCGTCCTGCAATTGTAGCAAAAGTTGAGCCTACTGAAGAGGAAGTAAAAAACCAAATTAGAGAAACTCTTGAAAAACTTCAAGGTAAAGGTGGGAAATCTAAAGCTGCTAAATACAGAAGAGATAAAAGAGATACGCACCGTCAGAAATCTGATGAAGAGCAAAGAGCAATTGATGAAGGAAGTAAAACTATTAAGGTTACTGAATTTGTTACTGTAGGTGAAATTGCAATTATGATGGATGTGCCGATTACTAAAGTAATTGGAACTTGTATGTCTCTTGGTATCATGGTTACCATGAACCAACGTTTAGATGCTGAAACATTAACTATTGTAGCTGACGAGTTTGGTTACGAAGTTGAATTTATCACTGTTGATATCGAAGAAGCTATTGAAGTAGTTGAAGATAAAGAGGAAGATTTAGTAGTTAGAGCACCGATTGTAACTGTAATGGGTCACGTCGATCACGGTAAAACATCTTTATTGGATTATATTCGTAAAGAAAATGTTATCGCTGGTGAGTCTGGAGGTATTACACAACACATTGGAGCTTACGGAGTAACTTTAGATAACGGTCAAAAAATCGCATTCTTAGATACACCAGGTCACGAGGCGTTTACCGCAATGCGTGCACGTGGAGCTCAAGTTACAGATATTGCTATTATCGTAGTAGCGGCTGATGATGATATCATGCCACAAACTAAAGAAGCAATTTCTCACGCACAAGCTGCGGGAGTGCCAATTATATTTGCAATCAATAAAATTGATAAACCAAATGCGAATGTTGAAAAAATCAAAGAGCGTTTGGCTAGTATGAACTTGCTTGTTGAAGATTGGGGTGGAAAAATTCAGTCACATGATATTTCTGCAAAAGTTGGAACAGGCGTTAAAGAATTATTAGAGAAAGTTTTATTAGAAGCTGAAATCTTAGATTTAAAATCAAATCCAAATAAAGCGGCACAAGGAACTGTTGTAGAGGCATTCTTGGATAAAGGAAAAGGATATGTATCAACGATTTTAGTTCAACATGGAACATTAAAAGTTGGAGATTATATGTTGGCTGGAAAACATCATGGAAAAATTAAAGCCATGCATGATGAAAGAGGACATATTGTTAAAGAGGCAGGCCCTTCGACTCCAGTATCAGTTTTAGGTTTAGATGGTGCAGCAACTGCAGGTGATAAGTTTAACGTTTTTGAAGATGAAAAAGAGGCAAAACAAATTGCATCTAAACGTTCTCAATTAATGCGTGAACAATCTGTACGTACACAAAGACATATTACCCTTGATGAAATTGGCCGTCGTATCGCTCTTGGTCAGTTTAAAGAATTAAACGTAATCCTTAAAGGAGACGTTGATGGATCTGTTGAAGCATTATCAGATTCGTTCTCTAAACTTTCTACTGAAGAAATTCAAATTAATATCATTCATAAAGGTGTTGGAGCAATTACTGAAACTGACGTTATGTTGGCTTCTGCTTCTGATGCAATCATTATCGGATTTAACGTTCGTCCTGCTGGAAATGCAAGACAGCTTGCTGATAAAGAAGAAATCGATATCCGTTACTATTCTATTATCTACGCAGCTATTGATGACTTGAAAGATGCAATGGAAGGAATGTTAGCTCCAGAGATGAAAGAAGAAATTTTAGGAACTGCTGAAATTCGTGAGATTTTCAAAATTTCTAAAGTGGGTTCAATCGCAGGTTGTATGGTGATGGATGGTAAAATCATGAGAACTTCTAAAATTAGAGTTATTAGAGAAGGAGTAGTAGTGCATACAGGTGAGCTTGTAGCATTGAAACGTTTCAAAGATGATGTTAAAGAAGTTTCTAAAGGTTATGATTGTGGTATTCAAATTAAAGGTTACAATGACATTGAAGAAAGAGATGTTATTGAAGCATACCATGAAGTTGCAATCAAAAAGAAATTGAAATAATATTCAATAAATATATTCTAAAGTCCCAATGAAAATTGGGACTTTTTTTATGGCCTTAAATTATAGTCTTCAATTAACACTCAAATTATTTCCTTTATTTCAAATTTTAATTTTAATTTTGATAAAAAATATTTGAATATGAAACTATTAATATACTCGGCCCTTTTTTCTTTAGGAGTCTCTACATTGTCTTTTTCGCAAGAAGCAGTAGAAAAACCTTCCCCTCCTGCAGGAAATGCTATAGTAGGGGATTATTATGGAGCAGATGTTTCTAAAGCCTCTGAGGTTAAGGCAATCTCGGTAGAGAAGCTAGAAAAAGAATTAGAAAGTTCAAAGAAAGCTGAAAATATTGCGGTAAAAGGAATGGTTACCGATGTTTGTGAGAAAAGAGGTTGCTGGTTAACAATTAAAACAGAAGATGGTTCTCCCTTTTTTGTAAAAATGAAAGACTACGCTTTTTTTGTTCCCACTGCATTAAAGGGAAAAAATGTAGTTTTAGAAGGCAATGCTGAAAAGAAAATTACCTCTGTTGAAGAGTTACAGCATTATGCGAAAGATGCTAAAAAAACAAAGGCAGAAATTGATTCAATTACTTCGCCTAAAGAAGAAATTCGTTTTTTAGCTAATGGAATTAAAGTAGTAAATTAGATACAGCTAAAATCTAACTAGAAATTGATAAAAGATAAAAACAAGTCCTGATGAAAATTGGGACTTTTTGCTGTTTTAAACATTTTGTTAGCAGTGAACTCATCAGTTTTATTTTTCGTTTGATTTGACAACTTAAAATGTCATTAGGAATAGTGATATAGGTAATATACGGATGAAATTACAACGAAAAATAGGTTTTTTGGCAAATAGAAAAATGATATTAGCTAGCTAAATTTACAATTTTTATAACAACTGAAGTGAGTTTTTATGGCGTTAATAATTTGGTTTTTTTGTATAGGAGAAAGAACGGAGTATTCATTGAATTATTAATTATTTTTGAATTTGTAAGCGTAAAATTGTGTTGTTTTGAGCATAAAAAAAGCGAGATTTTAATCTCGCTTTTTTTATGCTCATATATTTTTTATCTGCCCGGTTTAATTAAAAAGACATTTTTGTATCTATTTTTTATTTCCGCTAAATTTTTTTCTGCTTCTATTCGTGTTTTGAAATTTCCAACCATAACTTTATAATTTGGTGTATTGAAAATTATTGTGCCGTCAATATTTGTATATTCTCTTTTAAAATCTGCCAGCGTTTTTTTTGCTTCTTCGCTTTTTCCGCTAAAAATTTGAATTCTATAAGTGTCATTTGTACTTATTGATGTGTTAATTTTACGTTTGTCATTCAGTAACTGTTCAAATTTAGGATCTTGATTTAGTGTTAAATTTTGGTCCTGTGCATGAATATTGTATGCTAAAGCAAACATTGATAATGTTAATAAAACTCTTTTTGAAGGGGTTAAAATTCTCATAATGTGATGGTTTTTATGCAAAAATAGTATTTAAAGTTTGTGTGGAAAATTTTAATATTATTTAGAATTGATATAAATTGATATTTAAGACTATTTTAAGGTTTTGAGAATAGTTCATAAGTCGTATTTTTGTGCAAGTTTTAAAAGAAGGTGTTCGTTTTTTACTGATTTACTACAGTAAAAATCATACCAAAAATTAGTAGATAATTATTATACTATATGAAAAAGGTGGGTAACCATAATTCGATCTCAAGAAAATTGCTGCTTAGCTTATCGCTAACGCTGATTTTCTCCCTAACTTCATTTGCTCAAGATGCTGCTGCTGCTCCGGCGGCGCCTGAAGCTGCTGCTCCGGCTGCAACTGCAGGTGGTGATCCAGTAAAAGGGAAAGAACTTTTTAATGCAAATTGTGCTGCATGTCACAAATTAGATGCTAAATCAACAGGTCCTGCTTTAAGGGGAGTTGCTGCTAAGCATGAAATGGCTTGGATCTACAAGTGGGTTCACAACAGTTCTGAAGTAATTAAATCAGGTGACCCTGTTGCTGTTAAACTTTTTGAAGAAAACAACAAGTCTGTAATGACTGCTTTTCCTCAATTATCTGAAGGGGATATTGATAATATTATCGCGTATACTTCTGAAGTAAAAGCTGAGCCTGCGGTAGCGCAAGGTGGTGGTTCTGCTGCTCCTCCGGGAACTAATGTTGAGGGTGGTGGAATTTCAAATAATATTATTTTAGGTGCTCTTGCTCTTGTAATGGCTATTTTAGTTGTTATGTTGTTCATGGTGAACAAAGTGTTAACTAAAGTTGCTGGTAACAATGGTATTGTAGTTGCTCCTAGAGAAGCTAGAACTCCAATCTGGAAAGCTTTTGCTAAGAACCAATTCTTAGTGTTGGTTACTTCTATATTTTTGCTTTTGGCAAGCGGTTATTTTGTGTATGGATTTTTAATGCAGGTTGGTGTAGATCAAAACTATGAGCCAATTCAGCCAATTCACTATTCTCACAAAATTCACGCTGGAGATAACGAGATCAATTGTAAATATTGTCACTCTGCCGCTCGTGTAAGTAAAAATGCCGGTATTCCATCATTAAATGTTTGTATGAACTGCCATAAAAACATTTCTGAGGTTGCTGAAACTACTGCTACTGCTGAGTATAGCAAAGCATTTTACGATGCACAGATTCAAAAATTATATGATGCTGTTGGATGGGATAAGACAAAACAAGCTTATACTGGAAAAACACAGCCTGTAAAATGGGTTCGTATTCATAACTTGCCTGACTTTGTGTATTTTAATCACTCACAACACGTTTCTGTTGCTGGAGTTGAATGTCAAACTTGTCACGGTCCAGTGCAGGAATTTGAAATCATGAAGCAATACTCTAAATTAACAATGGGATGGTGTATTGATTGCCATAGAAAAACAGATGTTAAGATGGAAGGAAATGCATATTATGATAAAATTCATGCTGAACTTTCTAAAAAATACGGTGTAGAGAAATTAACTGCAGCGCAAATGGGAGGTTTAGAATGCGGTAAATGCCACTATTAATCGAATTATTAAGATTTTAATATTTATATACAATGTCATCAAACAAAAAATACTGGAAAAGTGTTGAAGAACTAGAAAATAGTTCTATTGTTGAGGCGCTTAGAAATAACGAATTTGTTGAGGAAATTCCTACAGAAGAATTCTTAGGAAATGCAGATGCTTTAGCTACATCTGGAACTTCACGTCGTGACTTTTTAAAGTACGTAGGATTTAGTACAGCAGCTGTTACACTTGCTGCCTGCGAAGGTCCTGTTCACAAGTCGATACCTTATGTGTTACAACCAGAGCAAATCATTCCTGGTGTTGCGGATTATTATGCAACTACAGTTTTTGATGGTTTTGATTTTGCTAACTTATTAGTGAAAACTCGTGAGGGTCGTCCAATTAAAATTGATAACAACACTATTTCTGGAGCTAAGTTTTCAGCCAATGCTAGAATTCATGCATCTATACTGTCTTTGTATGACAGTGGACGTTTGAAAGAACCTAAATTAAAAGGTAAAAACACTAGCTGGTCTGCTGTTGATTTGGAAATTAAATCAAGTCTAACAGCTGCGAAAGCTAAGGGTGGTCAGGTAGTACTATTAACAAATACATTAGCAAGTCCTTCTACTGAAAAGTTGATTGGCGAATTTATTGCTAAAAATCCAAATGCAAAACATGTTGTTTATGATGCAGTTTCTTCATCTGACGCATTAGATGCATTTGAGACAGTTTACGGTGAAAGAGCTTTGGTTGATTATGATTTTTCAAAAGCTTCTTTAATTGTATCCGTTGGTGCTGATTTCTTGGGAGATTGGCAAGGTGGTGGTTACGATGCTGGATATGCTAAAGGACGTATTCCTCAAAACGGAAAAATGTCTCGTCACTTCCAGTTTGAATCAAACATGACATTGTCTGGAGCTGCTGCTGATAAACGTGTTCCAATGACTACTGCTAATCAAAAACAAGCTTTAGTTCAAATTTATAATATTATTGTCGGAGCTTCTGTTCCTGTTTCTTTAGAAGGTGCTTATAAGGCGGAAGCTGTTAAAGCTGCGCAACAATTAAAAGCAGCTGGATCTAAAGGGGTTTTGGTTTCTGGAATTGAAGATAAAAATGCTCAATTATTAGTTTTGGCTATTAATCAGGCATTAGCTAGTGAGGCTTTTACTACTGTTGGAACAAGACAGATTAGAAAAGGTTCTAATGCTGTTGTTTCTCAATTAATAAAAGATATGAATGCTGGAAGTGTTCATACTTTAATTATGAGTGGAGTTAACCCAGTTTATACTTTAGCTGATTCAGCTTCTTTTGTTTCTGGTTTAAAAAAGGTGGAAACATCAGTTGCTTTCTCTTTAAAAGAAGATGAAACTGCTTCTATCGTTAAAGTTGCTGCTCCTGCGCCTCATTATTTAGAATCATGGGGTGATGTTGAGATTACTAAAGGAACTTATAGTTTGACTCAGCCAACAATCCGTCCAATTTTCAATACAAAACAATTTCAAGATGTTTTATTATCGTTAAATGGTACTCCTGGAAGTTTTTATGATTATTTAAAAGGAAGTTCAGCTTCAATTATAGCAGGTTCTTCTTGGAATAAAGTTTTGCACGATGGTGTTTTTGTTGCTGGTTCTGCTGCTTTGGCTGGAGGATCTTATGATTTCGCTGGAGCCGCAAATTCGCTATCAAAATCAAGATCAGCAGCTGGAGATTTAGAATTAGTATTATATACTAAGACTGGTATGGGTGATGGACAACAAGCAAACAATCCTTGGTTGCAGGAGTTTCCTGATCCAATTACGAGAGTTTCTTGGGATAACTATGTTACAGTTTCTAATACAGATGCTAAAAAACTTGGGTTATCAAATGAAATTGTTGCAAACGGAGGGTTAAACGGAAGTTATGCTACAATTACTGTTGCTGATGGATCTAAATTAGAAAATGTTCCAGTAATTGTTCAGCCTGGACAAGCTGTTGGTACAGTTGGTTTAGCTGTTGGTTATGGTCGTAAGGCATCTTTAAAAGAAGAAATGCAAGTAGGTTTAAATGCTTACGCTTTATATAAAAACTTTAATAGTGTTCAATCCGTTTCTATTGCAAAAGCAAATGGAGTTCATGAGTTTGCTTGTGTTCAAGGACAGAAGACGTTGATGGGTAGAGGAGATATTATTAAAGAAACTACTCTTGAAGTTTTTAATACTAAAGATGCAGAACATTGGAATGAAAAGCCAATGGTATCTTTAGATCATCAAGAAGTTGAAGCTACAACAGTCGATTTATGGGAGTCATTTGATCGTTCTACTGGACATCATTTTAATCTTTCTATAGACTTAAATGCTTGTACTGGATGTGGAGCTTGTGTTATTGCTTGTCATGCTGAAAACAACGTTCCTGTTGTTGGTAAAGCAGAAGTTAGAAGAAGCCGTGATATGCACTGGTTGCGTATTGATAGATATTATTCTTCTGAAAGTACCTTTGAAGGTGATAATGAAAGAAAAGAAAATATTGCAGGTTTATCGAGTTCATTATCTACATTTAATGAAATGGAGAAACCTGGAGATAATCCACAAGTAGCATTCCAACCAGTAATGTGTCAGCACTGTAATCACGCACCATGTGAAACAGTTTGTCCTGTTGCTGCAACATCTCACGGTCGTGAAGGTCAAAACCACATGGCATATAATAGATGTGTTGGTACTCGTTATTGTGCAAACAACTGTCCATATAAAGTACGTCGTTTTAACTGGTTCTTGTATAACAAAAACAGTGAGTTCGATTATAACATGAATGATGATTTAGGTCGTATGGTGTTAAATCCAGATGTAAACGTTCGTTCTCGTGGAGTTATGGAAAAATGTTCTATGTGTATTCAAATGACACAAGCAACTAAATTGAAAGCTAAAAATGAAGGTCGTCCAGTTGCTGACGGAGAATTTCAAACAGCTTGTTCAAATGCTTGTTCTTCTGGAGCTATGATATTTGGTGATGTTAATGATTCTGGAAGTAAAGTTGCTAAATTAGCATCTGATGAGAGATCATATCACTTGTTAGAACATGTTGGAACAAAACCAAACGTGGTTTACCATGTTAAAGTTAGAAATACTTAGTAAAATTATTAATAAGAAACAATATAAAGGATTATGTCGTCTCACTACGAAGCACCCATTAGAAAACCTTTAGTTATAGGTGATAAATCATATCACGATGTAACTGTAGATGTGGCAGCACCTGTTGAAGGGCCTGCAAATAAACAATGGTGGATTGTATTTTCAATCGCATTAATAGCCTTCCTTTGGGGGTTAGGTTGTATAATTTACACCGTATCTACCGGTATCGGAACATGGGGATTAAATAAAACAGTTGGTTGGGCTTGGGATATCACGAACTTTGTTTGGTGGGTTGGTATTGGTCACGCAGGAACTTTGATTTCAGCGGTATTATTACTTTTCCGTCAGCGTTGGAGAATGGCTATTAACCGTTCTGCAGAAGCAATGACTATTTTCTCTGTAGTTCAAGCAGGTTTATTTCCAATTATTCACATGGGACGTCCATGGTTAGCATACTGGGTTTTACCTATTCCAAATCAATTTGGATCTTTATGGGTAAACTTTAACTCACCATTGCTTTGGGACGTATTCGCAATCTCAACTTATCTTTCAGTATCATTAGTTTTCTGGTGGACTGGTTTATTGCCTGATTTCGCAATGCTTCGTGATAGAGCTATAACTCCATTTAATAAGAGAGTTTATTCTATCTTAAGTTTTGGATGGAGCGGTAGAGCCAAAGATTGGCAACGTTTTGAAGAAGTATCTTTGGTCTTAGCTGGTTTAGCTACTCCGCTTGTACTTTCTGTACACACGATTGTATCGATGGACTTTGCTACTTCTGTAATTCCTGGATGGCATACAACAATTTTCCCTCCATACTTCGTTGCTGGTGCGGTATTCTCTGGATTTGCAATGGTAAATACATTGTTGATCGTAATGAGAAAAGTTTCTAATCTGGAAGCTTATATTACACTTCAACATATTGAATTAATGAATATCATTATTATGATTACTGGTTCTATTGTTGGTGTTGCTTACATCACTGAGTTGTTTGTAGCTTGGTATTCAGGTGTAGAGTATGAGCAATATGCGTTCTTGAACAGAGCTACTGGACCTTACTGGTGGGCATATTGGTCAATGATGACTTGTAACGTTTTCTCTCCACAATTTATGTGGTTTAAAAAACTTAGAACAAGTATCATGTTTTCATTTATTATTTCGATCGTTGTAAACATCGGAATGTGGTTTGAAAGATTCGTAATTATTGTTACTTCTTTGCATAGAGATTACCTTCCATCTTCTTGGACAATGTTTTCACCAACATTTGTTGATATTGGAATTTTCATTGGAACAATTGGTTTCTTCTTTGTGTTGTTTTTATTATACTCTAGAACATTCCCAGTAATTGCTCAGGCAGAGGTAAAAACAATTTTGAAAGGAACAGGAGATAATTACATTAGAGAAAGAGCAAATAAAGATTCACATCATGAGTAATAAAGTAATATACGCCATTTATAATGACGATGATATTTTGATGGATGCAGTAAAGAAAACTAGAGCTGCTCATCATCATATTGAAGAGGTTTTTACTCCATTCCCAGTTCACGGATTGGATAAAGCTATGGGTTTAGCACCAACAAGATTAGCAATTTGTGCTTTTTTATACGGATGTGTTGGTATTTCTGTTGCAACAACAATGATGAGTTATATTATGATTCATGATTGGCCACAGGATATAGGTGGAAAACCAAGTTTTAGTTTCATTCAGAATATGCCTTCTTTTGTGCCGATTATGTTTGAAATGACTGTATTTTTTGCTGCTCACTTAATGGTTATTACTTTTTATATGAGAAGTAGATTATGGCCATTTAAACAAGCTGAAAATCCTGATGTAAGAACAACAGATGACCATTTTCTAATGGAAGTTGCTGTAAATGATAACGAAGCAGAACTAGTTTCTTTTTTCGAAGGTACAGGAGCTGTTGAAGTTAAAGTAATTGAAAAGAATTAATTGTAGCTATGAAAAGGATATATAAAATAACACTTTTAGTTGGTATAACTATTTTAGTTTCATCTTGCCACAATAATTCGGCACCAAACTATCAGTATTTCCCTAATATGTATGAGTCTGTAGGTTATGAAACTTATTCAGAAGCAAAAATATTTAAAGGTGGAAAAGAAGGACAGCTTCCTGTAGAAGGAACTATCAATAGAGGTTTTGAACCTTATGAATATGAAAACTCGACTGCAGGTTATGAATTGGCTAAAGCTAATTTAAAATCACCTTTGAGTGAAGAAGATAGAAATTCTGGAAAAGGAAAAGAACTTTTCGAAATTTATTGTATTAGTTGTCATGGTGCAGCTGGTAATGGTAAAGGTAAATTGGTGGAAAGAGAAAAATTTCTTGGAGTACCTAGCTATAAAGACAGAGTAATTACTGAAGGAAGTATTTTTCACGTAGAAACTTATGGTTTAAATGCAATGGGTTCACATGCAAATCAATTAAGTGCCCATGAACGTTGGTTAGTTGCTGACTATGTTCTAAAACTAAAAAGCCAATTATAATTGTTGAACAAACTGATCGTAATAGATATGTATACATTTTCAAGTAAATTAAAAACTTTTTCTATCATCCTAATGGCTCTTGGTATATTAGGAATTGGATATGGTTTTTTAACTGCTCCTAAAAATATTGAAGAGGTAGAAACTCTTCTAGCAAAAGAAGCATCAGAGCACGGTGGAGGACATGTTGAGGCTACTGTGGCACATCATGAGGAAAAAGCTGAACCAATTCAACATGTTGAAGCAGTTCATCATGAAGAAACTAAAGATGCAAATGTTGAAGAGGCTGTAAGTAAAGATTCAGTTGTTGCTAATGAAGAAATTACTAATGAAGTAAAATCTGAAGAAGCACATCAAACTGAAGCTGCAGTTGTGCATGATACAAAAGTAGAAAACCATGCTGAAGCTTCTCATGAGCATGACCCTAAAGCACATGCAGAACATGTTTTGCACCAACTGCAAAACAAGCCATGGTCAGCGTTATATGTAGCGTGTATTTTCTTTTTACTGCTTTCTATGGGAGTTTTAGCATTTTATGCTATTCAACAGGTTGCTCAGGCAGGTTGGTCTCCAGTTTTGTTTAGAGTTATGCAGGGGATTACGGCTTATTTGCCAGTAGCGTCTGTTATATTCTTTATTATATTAATTCTTTGTGGATTACACTTTAATCACATTTTTGTATGGTTAGGAGAGGGAGTTACTGATCCTAAAAGTGCAAATTACGATGAGATTATAGCTGGTAAAGCCGGATATTTAAACTTTCCATTTTGGATTGTTAGAGCTGGTATCTTTTTATTAGGATGGAATTTATATCGTCACTTTTCAAGAAAAAATTGTTTAGCTCAAGATGACGCTAATGATGATCTAAATTACAAAAAGAACTTTAAATTGTCTGCTGGATTTTTAGTATTCTTTATAGTTTCTGAGTCTATTATGTCTTGGGATTGGATTATGTCAATTGATCCACACTGGTTCAGTACTTTGTTTGGATGGTATGTTTTTGCTTCTTTCTTTGTAAGTGGTATTACTACAATTGCGTTAGTAACAATATACTTGAAATCAAAAGGATATTTAGAATATGTAAATACAAGCCACATTCACGATTTAGCTAAATTTATGTTTGGTATAAGTGTTTTCTGGACTTATTTATGGTTTTCTCAATTTATGCTAATCTGGTATGCTAACATTCCAGAAGAGGTAACTTATTTTGTAACAAGAATTCAATTATACAACTTGCCTTTCTTTGGTGCTGTTGTTATGAACTTTGTTTTTCCATTACTAATATTAATCAACACAGACTTCAAACGTCTTAGCTGGGTTATTGTAATGGCTGGTACTGTTATCTTATTAGGTCACTATGTTGACTTCTTTAATATGATTATGCCTGGTACAGTTGGAGATCAATGGTTTATTGGTGTTCCTGAAATTGCGTCTATTCTTTTCTTCTTAGGTTTATTTATTTTTGTTGTATTTACTGCATTAACTAAAGCTCCTCTGTTGGCAAAAAGAAATCCTTTCATTGAAGAAAGTAAACATTTTCATTATTAATATTTAAAGAAGTAAACAGATGACAAGTTTGTTGGTAATTATAGTTTTAGTTTTATTAGCAGTTGCATTATGGCAATTGACCAAGATATTTGATCTTACTCAAGTAGGATCTTCTTCGGACGATTCTCAAGTTGCATCAGATAATGATAATAATATTCAAGGATATTTTATGTTTGGCTTTTTAGCTTTCATTTATATCTTTACAATTTACGGTTTACTAAAATGGGGTAATTTAGCTCTTCATACTCCAGCTTCTGAGCATGGACTTTTAGTAGACAGCTTAATGAATATTACTTGGGTTTTAATTTTTACAGTTCAAGTTATTACACAAGGTTTATTATATTGGTTTTCTTTTAAAAATCGAGGTCATAAAGATAGAAAAGCATTATTCTTTGCTGATAGCAATAAATTAGAGGCAATCTGGAGTATTATTCCATCTGTAGTTTTAGCTTGTTTAATCCTTTATGGATTATATGCTTGGAATAATATCATGTTTGTTGATAAAGATGAAGATGTTATTGAAATCGAATTGTACGCTCAACAATTTAAATGGACTGCTAGATATGCGGGGGAAGGAAATGTTTTAGGAAAAGCAAATGTACGTTTGATTGAAGGTGTAAATACATTGGGAGTTGATATGTCAGATCCTAATTCTAAAGATGATATTATAGTTTCTGAATTGCATATTCCAAAAGGTAAAAAAATACATTTCAAGATGCGTTCTCAAGATGTATTGCACTCAGCTTATATGCCTCACTTTAGAGCGCAGATGAACTGTGTTCCTGGAATGGTTACTGAGTTTGCTTTTATTCCTACTTATACAACTGCTGAATATAGAGAGTTGCCTTTTATGATTGAAAAAGTAGCACATATCAATAAACTTAGAGCAGAAAAAAGTGCTGAGTTAGTTGCAAAAGGAGGAACGGCTTTAGATCCTTATACATTTGATTACTTATTATTATGTAATAAAATTTGTGGAGCTTCTCATTACAATATGCAAATGAAAGTTGTTGTTGACACTCCTGAAGATTATAAAAAATGGTTAAGCGAAAAAACAACTTTAGCTCAGGATATTGAAGCTGCAAAGGCTGCTGAAAAACCAGCTGAAGGTGCTAAAGCTTCAAAAGATAGTACCATTAAAGATACAGTTAAAGCAGTTATTGATACAGCTAAGGCGGTTGTAGCTAAAGTTGCTATGAAATAATATTTATTAAGAAAATTTAAAGTACACATATATGTCAGCAGAAGCGCACGATCACGATCACGGACACGATCACGAGCACGAACATCATCATAAAGACACGTTCATTACTAAATATATCTTTAGTATTGATCACAAAATGATTGCTAAGCAATACTTAATTACCGGTATTATTATGGGTATAATTGGTATTGCAATGTCGTTGCTTTTCAGAATGCAATTGGCTTGGCCAGAAGAGTCTTTCAAGATATTTAATGTTTTATTAGGAGATAAATTTGCACCTGATGGTGTAATGGCAAACGATATTTATTTAGCCTTAGTTACAATTCACGGTACTATCATGGTATTCTTTGTACTTACGGCTGGTTTAAGTGGAACTTTTAGTAACTTACTTATTCCACTTCAAATTGGAGCAAGAGATATGGCTTCTGGATTTATGAATATGATTTCATACTGGTTGTTTTTCTTATCTGCTGTAATAATGTTATCTTCTTTATTTGTTGAAGCTGGACCAGCTTCTGCAGGTTGGACGATTTACCCTCCATTAAGTGCATTGCCACAAGCAATTCCAGGATCTGGAACAGGTATGACATTATGGTTAGTTTCTATGGCTATCTTTATTGCATCTTCTTTAATGGGATCTTTAAATTACATTGTTACAGTTATAAATTTAAGAACTAAAGGAATGTCTATGACTAGACTTCCGCTTACTATCTGGACATTTTTCGTAACAGCTATTATTGGTGTTATTTCTTTTCCAGTATTATTATCTGCTGCATTATTATTAATTTTTGATAGAAGTTTTGGTACTTCATTCTTCTTGTCTGATATTTATATTGCAGGAGAGGTTTTACATTACCAAGGTGGTTCCCCAGTATTATTTGAACACCTATTTTGGTTCTTAGGACACCCTGAGGTTTATATTGTAATCTTGCCAGCGATGGGTCTTGTTTCTGAAATTATGGCTACGAACTCTCGTAAACCAATTTTCGGATATAGAGCGATGATTATGTCAGTTCTTGCAATTGCATTTTTATCTACAATTGTTTGGGGTCACCACATGTTTATTTCAGGTATGAATCCTTTCTTAGGATCTGTATTTACTTTTACTACTTTATTGATTGCAATTCCGTCTGCTGTAAAAGCGTTCAACTGGATTACAACTTTATGGAAAGGTAACTTACAATTCAACCCTGCAATGTTATTCTCAATTGGAATGGTTTCTACTTTCATCACTGGAGGTTTAACTGGAATCATTTTAGGAGATAGTACTTTAGATATTAACGTTCACGATACTTACTTTGTAATTGCTCACTTTCACTTAGTAATGGGTATTTCTGCTCTTTATGGAATGTTTGCTGGTATTTACCACTGGTTCCCTAAAATGTACGGAAGAATGTTGAATAAAAACTTAGGTTATATTCACTTTTGGGTAACTGCAGTTTGTGCTTATGGAGTTTTCTTCCCAATGCACTTTATTGGATTAGCTGGTTTGCCAAGACGTTATTATACAAATACGAACTTTCCATTATTTGATGACTTGCAAAATGTGAATGTTTTAATTACAACATTTGCTCTTGTTGGAGGTGCGTTCCAATTAGTATTCTTATACAACTTCTTTAGTAGTATTTTTTACGGCAAGAAAGCGGTTCAGAATCCTTGGAGATCTACAACATTAGAGTGGACAACTCCGGTAGAACATATTCACGGTAACTGGCCAGGTGAAATTCCTCATGTACACCGTTGGCCATATGACTATAGTAATCCAAATCATGATGTAGATTTTGTACCACAAAATGTACCAATGAAAGAAGGTGAAGAAGTTTTACACCACTAAAAATATTTTAAAGACTGTCTGAGAAGACAGTCTTTTTTGTTTTAGTTAAATTTTTTTTCGCCCCATTTTACTGTTTTACAAACTGATTACTTTGTATATCTTTGTAAGATGAATGAAAACCTAGATCCTACCACAAAAGGATACAACCCAGAAGAGTTAGATCTTGAAAAAAGATTACGTCCGCTGTCATTTGATGATTTTGCTGGACAGGATCAAGTTTTAGAGAATTTGAAAGTGTTTGTTGCAGCGGCGAATCAGCGTGGTGAAGCTCTGGATCATACACTCTTTCATGGGCCTCCTGGACTTGGAAAAACTACATTAGCCAATATTTTGGCAAATGAACTTGAAGTTGGTATTAAAATTACCTCTGGTCCTGTATTGGACAAGCCTGGCGATTTAGCCGGATTGCTTACTAATCTAGACGAAAGAGATGTTTTATTTATAGACGAAATTCATCGTTTGAGCCCAATCGTTGAAGAATATTTATATTCGGCAATGGAGGATTTTAAAATTGATATTATGATAGAGTCTGGACCAAATGCCAGAACTGTTCAAATCAATTTAAATCCGTTTACCTTAATTGGAGCAACTACTCGTTCAGGTTTGCTTACTGCGCCAATGCGTGCCCGTTTTGGGATCTCATCACGTTTACAATATTACACTACTGAACTTTTGACAACAATTGTTGAAAGGAGTTCTGCGATATTAAAAATGCCTATTGATCTGGAAGCAGCAATTGAAATTGCTGGCCGAAGCCGAGGTACACCACGTATTGCAAATGCATTATTGCGCAGGGTTCGAGATTTTGCACAAATAAAAGGAAATGGTACTATTGATCTCGAAATAGCTAAGTATGCATTGAATGCACTGCATGTTGATGCACATGGTCTTGATGAAATGGATAATAAGATTTTATTAACTATTATAAATAAGTTTAAAGGAGGTCCAGTCGGTCTTTCTACTTTAGCAACCGCTGTTTCTGAAAGCAGTGAAACTATTGAAGAAGTTTATGAACCTTTCTTGATTCAGGAAGGATTTATTATGAGAACTCCCAGAGGGCGAGAAGTTACGGATAAGGCTTATAAACATTTGGGCAAGATAAATATTAATATCCAAGGTGGATTATTTTAAAATGTGATATGAAGCATTTCGTTGTATTTTTGTTGTTTACTTGTTTTAGTTCTTTTGGTCAGACTAAATCTTTTCCAAATCTTGCTTATGGAAAATCTACTCAACAGGTTTTAGATTTATATATTCCTGATGGAAATTTAAGCGATGTGCCTGTTGTTATTCTTATTCATGGAGGAGCATGGTCAATGGGCGGTCTTGAATATACAAGAAAGCATGCTCAAGACATATGTAATCAAGGATTTGTTGTTGCCAATGTCGATTATCGCTATGTTACTGATAAAATTTCTGCCCAGGATTTATTAGCTGATATAAACACAGCTGTTAATTATGTTTCTGATCTATCTACTAAATACGGTTATGCTAAAAATGGTTATCATATTGTCGGAATTAGTGCTGGAGCACATTTAGCATTATTATATGGATATACTAAAAAAAATGTAAAGTCTATAACAGCATTGTGCGCGCCTTCCCGATTAGATTCTCGTGAAGCATTAGAATATCTTAAAAAGACTGGGATTTTTGATATTGTCGAAAAATTAGCTGGAACAAATATAAATGCAAATGGTATTAATCCTGCTCTTACTGATATAAGTCCATATAACACTATTTCTAACATTCCGACATTATTGATACATGGTGATGCGGATCCCGTGGTAAATGTCAGTCAATCTCAAAATCTTTATGCAGAATTAAAAAGCAAAGGTGTAGAGACAAAATTGATAATTAGAGAAGGTAAAGGTCATGATGTTGGAATGAATTCGCCTGAGACTGAAACTCAGAATATAAAGGATATTACAGAGTGGATTTTGCAGCATAATAAGTAAATTTGATTAATAAGGAAATAAATACCAATATTAAAGTGGATTCTTTTAATTCTATTCAAAATGTCTGAAAACAGAAAATATAATTATCCTAGCAGGCTTTCAATATTGAGATTTTTTCTGGATGCTGAAGGAGTGCGTAGAAATCCTATTCCGTTTCATAAAAGATATTTTGAAAAACTTGGAGATTCTTTTTCTCTTAAAATTGGTATTTCAAAGTATATTATCTTATCCAGAGACAATGAAATTGCCCAATATATTCTTCAGAAAAACCAAAAGAATTATCACAAATCTAAATTCCAATCTGTATACCTGTCAAAATATTTAGGTAAGGGACTTTTGACTGTTGATGGAGATTTTTGGCTTAAACAAAGAAGACTTATTCAGCCTGCTTTTCATAAGCAAAAGATGAATCAATTAGTCGAAAATATGAATAAGACAATTGCTTTAGAATTGGAAGGTTTAGCTGAAGAAAAATCAATTGATCTTTTCCCGATTATGAGTCAGCTGGCATTTAATGTTGTAGCTAAATCATTATTTCAGCTTTCAATTTCTGAAGAAAAATTAAATCGTATTAAAGTTATTATTGAAGAAGTTCAGAATTTCTTAATTAAAGAAATTCGACTTCCGCATAAAGCTTTATGGTTCTCGCTAAGTGGCCAAGTAAAAAGACATCTAGAATTGGCTCAAGAGAATAATAGAATCATTCAAGAAATTATTGAGGAAAGAATTGAATCAAAAAATGAAATCAATGATTTGCTTAATATGCTTTTGGAAACAAGATATGAAGATACTGGTGAAGGAATGTCAGTAAAGCAGTTGATAGATGAAATTAAAGTTTTATTTATTGCTGGGCATGAAACAACTGCAAATGCTTTGACTTTTACACTTTATCTTTTAGGAAATAATCCGGAAATTCAAGAAAAGGTTTTTAATGAAATTGCAGAAATACAAACGCAAACTGATAATGTTGTAGAACAACTTCAGAAAATGACTTATACAAATGCAGTTTTAAATGAGTCGATGCGATTATACCCGCCTGCTTGGATTACGGATAGACAAAATGTCGAAGATGATTCTATTGGACAGTTTAATATAAAGAAAGGAACTCTAATCGGAGTTTCTTTTTATGAATTACATCGCAATCCTAAATATTGGGAAGATCCAGAAAAGTTTGATCCAGAACGTTTTCTTGGGGAAAGAAAGAAAAATTCAACGCAATACTTTTATCCATTTGGAGCTGGACCAAGAATGTGTATTGGAGCTGGATTTGCTATTTACGAAATGTGCTTGACTATTTCTCATATTGTAAAAAGATATCAGATTAAATCTACTGAAACTGCTATTCGTTTTAACCCTCTAATTACATTAAAACCAGTTGGAGTAGAGGTTATATTTTCTAAAAGATGAGTATCAATTCTAAAGAAACATATTCAAAATTTATTAAAGCCGAAGCGAAACGACTTGGCTTTCTTTCTTGTGGTATATCTAAAGCTGGATTTTTAGAACAGGAAGCTCCTCGGCTTGAAAAATGGCTAAATAATAATCATAACGGGCAAATGGCCTATATGGAAAATCATTTTGATAAACGTCTAGATCCTACTTTATTAGTTGATCATGCGAAAAGTGTAGTATCACTTTTGCTAAATTATTATCCTTCTGAAAATCAAAATCAAGAAAGTTTTAAAATATCGAAATATGCTTACGGCCAGGATTATCACTTTGTTATCAAAGAAAAATTAAAAGAATTTCTTCATGCTATTCAAGAAAATATTGGTGATGTTTCAGGTCGCGCCTTTGTCGATTCTGCACCAGTTTTAGATAAAGCCTGGGCTGCTAAAAGCGGTTTAGGATGGATTGGTAAAAACAGCAACCTCTTAACTCAAAAAGTGGGCTCGTTTTACTTTATTGCAGAACTAATTCTGGATTTAGATTTAGAATATGATCATGCCACTACAGATCATTGTGGTTCTTGTACTGCATGTATCGATGCTTGTCCTACACAAGCAATTGTTGCTCCGTATGTTGTTGACGGAAGCAAGTGTATTTCTTACTATACTATCGAATTAAAAGAAAATATTCCTTACGAGATGAAAGGGAAATTTGATGAATGGATGTTTGGTTGTGATACTTGTCAAGATGTTTGTCCTTGGAATCGTTTTTCGAAACCTCATTCGGAACCATTATTTAATCCAAATCAGGAAATTCTTTCTTTATCCAAAAAAGATTGGATTGAAATTACCGAAGAAACTTTTCGTGCGGTTTTTAAAAATTCTCCTATCAAAAGAACAAAATTCGAAGGATTAAAGCGTAACATCAAATTCCTTGAATAAGTTTTTTCAAGTTATTTATTAGCAAATACATCATAATAGCAATTTTGATTTTGCTTAAGAAAAGATAAAAATTAAGGTTGTTTTTTGTAAGAACTTATTTTTATCTTTCATAAATATAGTACTTAATAAAGCGTAAGAAATAAAACACAAATAATATAGTTTTTGAGAAAATTTAAATAATATCGCTACTTCTAAAAGTGAGTTTATTTTGAGAATGATCCTACAAGTGCATAATTAAAACACAGACTTGGATAAAAGAAATAAAGCGATTTATACAAATGGACAATGCTAAAGCTCGCAATTTAAATTTATTAAATGCTAGGCAATTTGAAGTTACGTTGGCGAAATTATTTTATATTATTTTCCTTTTATATGAAATAATTATATTGATAATGAATAAGTTGTATTTTTTAAATGGTTGTAATTATTAATTACTAAAAAAAGTTTTAACTGGAAATTTTTCATCATAATTCATCAGAAGCTGCCTAACCGATTACAATTTCTAAAAAATCTTTTAGAGAGATCAAAATTTGACAAGTGAGTCAAACACCAAATATTTTTTTTGAATTAATAAAAGCATGATTAAAGCATGCTTTTTTTGTAAGATAAAATTAGTGTATTGTTTGTAAAAACACATAAAAACAATTAATTCAATAATATTTTAAGAAAATTCCGTCTTTTTGTTATCAAATAATTATATTTTTTGATTCTTTAGGTTAAATTTTATCGATAAAAAGTGCATTTCAACGTTTTTACTTGTATTTGGTCGAGTAAAGTGGCTAGTATTGAGGTGTTTGTATACTTTCGCCCCTCCAAAACTACAAATTTAACTTAAAGACAAAAATCAGTACGAGCTGAGATTAAAGTATTATGGTCCAAATAGTTTACTTCTTTTTTTATGATTTTGAAAAAAATAATTTCAATTTTCTAAAATCTATTTCTTCGTTTTTATCGTATCTGCTTAATAATTTGAAAGTCACCTTTTGGAATTCAAATTCTATATTATCTATTACTCAAATTAATACCGAGTCTGTCCATGCGTAACTTTACATTAAATAGGTTTAAATTCTTTAAACCTAATTTTCTTATTTTATTTATTTTATTAATTACATCTAGTGCGTCAGCTCAATTTTATACGAAGCATTATATCGCGCCCGCTCCGTGGCAGTATTTTAGCAAAGCAAATGAAATTGTCATAGCGACAAATTCTACAACTGCGGTAAATATCGAAATATTAAAAAGTGATGGTACTTTAATCACAAATACATTGACTGCTGTAAAAGGAACTCCTGCGGTTTACAGATTTGCAGGTCTTCCTAAAGATGCGCCGGCATTAAAATTAAGTACTGTTTTAAATGCAGCAGGTTTAATTGTTACAGGAAGTAAACCTGTATCCATAAATTTAAGAAACGTTGCTTCTGACGCTTTAGGTGGTGATGGAAGTGATAAAGATATTAAAGGTAATGCTGCATTGACAAGTTTTGGCGATGCTGGAATCGGAATCAGATATAGAATTGGATATTACAGGGATGGTTCGCTAGGTAATTTTGGAGGTTATGGAGATCAGCGCCCAATTTATAGTATCATGGGTATTACCAATGGTACATCAGTAAAATTGAATAATGTAGTAATTGCAACCTTAAATGCAGGTCAAAGTTACTTGTTTACAGCACCTCTGGGTTCTTTAGTAGAGTCTTCAAATCCTACAGTAATGAATACTTCTGCAGCTATAGATACGCCAGACGGTTGTGGAGATGGAGCTTATAATCAAATTCCTCCAGAAGCAGTTTTGGGATCAGAATATTTTATTGAAAGAGGTAAAGGAAATGACACAGCAGAGCAGACAACAGTAGTAGCAACAAAACCAAATACAAAAGTAACAGTTGATACATTTTCTGCAACAGGCGCTTTAACAGGTACAGTAAGCAAAACGCTTGTAAATGCAGGGGATTTTTACACGTTTATGAACGGTATTTCTAAAACTAATTTTTCTGCATCGAGAGTTTCTGCGACGAACAATGTTGCCGTATATTCTGGTACAGCAAAGGATTGTGAGGTTGATGTTTATACCGTTGCACCAGTTTCAGAATGTGGAGGATCTAATTTTATTGAAACGGCTAAATTCAGAAATTATGGAGTAGGTTCTTTACCTTATTTTGGATACGTTTTATTAAAAGATGCCGCTGCAAAAGTATATGTAAATGGAGTAGATATTGAAACAAAATCAGGAATAGCAGCTCGTCATCAATTAGGAACTACAGGCTGGTATTTAATTAATTTTGAAGATACTCAAATAGGAAGTCCAGATGTACTTTCTCTTTCAAGTGATGCCAAATTAACGGTGTCGATTGTACAGCAGGGTGGAGGTTTTTCTATGGCAGGATTTTTCTCGAATTTTGCTATTCAGCCCGAAGATCCAACATTTACATACGTTTCAGGCGGAGGATGTACAAACAATACAGCTGCATTAAAAACGCCATCAGGATTTTCGCCTTATCAGTGGTATTTGAATGGAGTGGCTATTTCAGGCGCAAATTCAGACACTTATACAGCAACTAAAACAGGATCATACTCAGTAGCTTCAACTTTAACATGTGGTGCGCAAACTCAATCTAAACCTGTTTCTGTAACATTATGTACAGATTTAGAAGTTACTAAAACGGTAAATAACGCTACACCATGTGTTGGCTCGAACGTAGAATTTACAGTTAAATTAAATAATTTAGGAGTAAACAATTCAACAGGAGTTTCAGTAAATGATTTACTTCCAACGGGATACAGCTTCGTTAGTTCAACTGTATCAACAGGAAGTTATAATTCAGGAACTGGTGTTTGGAGTATCGGAGACGTAAATGGAGGTGTTACTGAAACATTAAAAATTGTTGCAAAAGTTAATCCTTCAGGAGTTTACTTAAATAAGGCTTCATTACCAGATACAACTACAGACAGTAATTTGGCAAATAATTCGGCAAGTATTTCAACTACTCCCAATGCTCTGCCAACACTTATCGTATCTAATCCTGCATCTGTATGTGCTCCATCAAAAGTAGATTTAACAGCTGCTGCGATTACTGGAGGCAGTTCAGCCAATTTAACCTATACATATTGGACAAATTCAACTGCAACAACAGCATATGCTACACCAACAGCGGCAACAGCTGGGACTTATTATATCAAAGGAACTAATGCTTCCGGATGTTCAGAAATAAAATCAGTTGTAGTAACAGTTGCGGCGGCGCCAAATGCAGGGACTATTTCAGGCACTCAAAATATATGTATAGGAGGAACATCAACTTTTTCATCAAATGGAAATTCTGGTGGCAGCTGGACAAGTAGTGATGCAAATATCGCAACGGTTGATGCTTCAACAGGAGTAGTTAGAGGAGTTGCTGAAGGTTCAGCTACAATTACTTACAAAGTAACAGGAACAGGCGGTTGTTCAGATGTAACATCAAATAGAAGTATTAAGGTTAATCCGTTTCCGACTGCTTCAATCACAGGAAGCCTAACTGCTTGTTTGACTACAACTTTAAACGCACAAACTAATGCGGCTTCGCCAGCCTATGTTTGGTATAAAAATAATGCTGTTATTTCTGGTGAGACATCATCTTCTTTAGTTGTTAATACTGATGGTGATTACAAAGTAAAAGTTACAAATGGGGCAACAACCTGTGAGCAGATTTCGGCAGTTTCAACTGTAAAAGTGAGCGATACAGAAAAACCTGTTAAACCAGTTTTAGCAGATGTTACAGCCCAATGTTCAGTAACAGTAACGAATCCGACAACAACAGATAATTGTAAAGGAACTGTAACGGGAACAACAACAGATCCTTTAACATACAATACTCAAGGTAGTTTTAATATTACCTGGAGTTTTAATGATGAAAACGGAAATATAGAAACAGCTCTTCAAAAAGTAATTATAACAGATACACAAAAACCGACCGTTACCTGCCCTTCAGATGTTGTGGCTTTTGCCAATGCAAATTCTTGTGCAGCAGCAGGGGTAAATTTAGGAGTGCCATCAACGACGGATAATTGCAGCGGAACTGTTACAGTAACTAACAATGCACCATCAAGTTACCCGCTTGGAAATACAATCGTTACTTGGACAGCTACAGATGCAGCAGGAAATATACAAACTTGTTCTCAAAATGTTAAAGTGGTAGGTCCGATAAAAGCAAATGATGACAAAATATCCTCTTTCAATGGAAATACAGGCGGAACAGCAGTTTCTAATGTTTTATCTAATGATTTGCTCAATTGTAATAATATAGTAAGAAGTGATGTTGACTTAATTTTATCATCTCCTTTACCTTCAGTTTTAACTTTTGATACTATTAGTGGTGCAGTAACAGTTAAACCAAATACACCGGCAGGAACTTATTCATTTAATTATCAAATTTGTGAAGTTTCGAATTCTGGAAATTGCAGTACTGCAACAGTAGAAATTATAGTAACAAATCCAGTAATCGATGCAGTTACAGAAACAACAGCTTCAGTAAACGGAACTATCGGAGGCACTACATCAGTTTCATTAACAGCAAACGATACCTTAAACGGAAATCCGGTTGTGATCGGAACAAGCGCAGGACAGGTTATTTTAACATCAGTTAATGTCT